>CBDANQ010000061.1:0-266514 GCA_965197725.1 Longimicrobiales bacterium | reverse complement strand
GGGGTCTGACGAGGCGATATTCGGCCCAAGGAAGGCGAAATAGCGCCGAATACGGCGGAAAAAGCGCGAGACGCGGGTTGTAACCTGAGTTGCGAGCGCAGCTTGTACGGTAGCGAGGCCCTGTAACGCACGGGGGGTTCCAACCCCGAACCGCTTGCGCATGAGAAGGCCGAGGTTGAAGGCCGCCGCGTGGATCAACATCCGTTTTCGAATCTCCTCCTGGCCCCGTATGTGGACGCGACGCAGCCCTCCGGTCACAAGCAAGTGCGCAAACCCCCGCTCCACCTTCTCGCCGCGCTGGCGCAGCAGCCGCATCCCCCGGTTGCCGCGGATCCGGCGGCGGTTGTCGTAGGTCGGCGTCTGCGCGTCCCGGTTGTTCTTCCATTTCCGGCGCCCGCGGTTGGGCTCGCTCACATAGCTGCGCAGCTCCCGCTCCTTCACGCCCGTCATGGTCTTGTTCGAGTGGTAGCCTTTGTCGGCCACCACTTCCTCGGGCTCTACCTGCACTACTTCCAGCTGCCGCTCTGCCTCGTCCAGCGTGTTGGGCAGCGACGCCACATCTCCCCCGTCCATCGTCTGCACCGTCACCGCCACAAGCGCACCGGTCTCCATGTCGACCGCCTGCTCCAACTTGTGCGCCAGGCGCGTCCTGCCGTCCTTCATCTTCGTGATCCGCGCCTCCGGGTCGTGCGGATGCACCCAGTCCTTGTTCGAGCCCTTCTTCGGACGCTTCCGGTCCAGCGTCGTCAGATCCTTGCGCGTCGGCGTCTCGATCCCCGACGCCCGGGCCACCTGCTCCAGCCATTCATCGTAGCCCAACCCGTCGTCGCGCCGCACGATCGTGCGCATCGCCGCATTCGCCTCCAGCGTCGTCGAGTCGACGCCCAGCGTCTTGCCGCTCAGCAACCCCGACCCCTTCAGCAGCTCCAGCACCCGCCCGAACACCGCCGCGTGCGCTTCCACGCTCAGGCGCTTGCGCGTCTTCGACAGGGTCGAATGCTCCGGCGGGTTCTTCGCCCACCCGTATCCCAGAAACTCACGCAACGACAACGAGTCCCCACACCGCCAGGCAATGCCCCGCTCCGAGCCGATCCCTTCCAGGTAGCCCACCATCATCATTCGGAAATACACCCCGGGGAGCAATCCCCGGCCGACCCCGATTGTCCGCGTAGAACTCACGGCATGCCTCTTCCGCGAACTCGTCAAACCCGCTTTTCGCCAGAAGCTCGTTCAAGGCCCAGTAGAACGGGTTGTCCAAGGCCCGAATCTCGCTCGCCACCACGAACATCTCGCCCTGCCGAGCCTCGGGCCGCTTGCCTACCGCCATCGCCGTCCTCGCTGCAAAAACCCTCGTGTCCTCCTGATTTAACACAACAGCGATGACCGGACTTTATCCACGGTCTGCTAGGGCATGGTCAGATCGCTCTGAAGGCGTCAGGAGCGTCGAGGGCCACGTCCGGACGGAGACGAGGCCCTAATTCTCCTGGGCGACGTTCTTTGGCAGATCCGTGCCGGCGAGCGGGTCCCCACGCGTCGGCGGGCGTCCACTGGCGATGCTGCGCTCTTAGGCCTGGCGGCGAAGAGGCTCCTCGATGACAACCCTGGCGAGGTAACTGAGAAGTGGCTGGCGGATGTTGGTCGATGCCTTGGCCGGGCGGTTGATCGGTTCGGAGCGCAGCGGAGCCTAACGTTCATCACGCCCAAAGACATCAGGGCTTGGATCAAACAACTCCAGAAGGCGGGGGCTATCGGGCGGGACTGTCAGGCATCATCTGCACGCCTTGTCGAGTGTATACCGGTACGCGCAAGAGCGAGGGAACGTCCCCCTGGGGTTCAATCCGCTCTCGGGGCTGTACCGCGCAAACCTAAAGCCGGGGCCGACCGCCAGAAGAGCAGACGTGCCAAGTACCTGGAGATTCCAGAGGCGGCTAAGGTGCTTGACGTGGCGCGAAGTCTGAAGCGGGTCCGACGCAACGGCCTGATCGGAATTCGTCTGCCCGCTGATTGGGACTTTCCTTCTGACCGGCGGTCGGAGGGCGGAGGTCCTTGGACTCGAACGCCGTGACATCGACCTTGAAGCCGGAAAAGTCCACTTCCGACCGAATCAATGGCGGGGGCTGAAGAGGAGCTGGTCGGAGCGAGAGATTCCACTCGGGAGTCAGCTTCGAGGGATCATCGAGCCTTATCTTGAAGTCTGGGACGAGCAGGGTAGGGAGCCGAACTCGCTCGTGTTCCCCAGCCCCCGCACAGGAGCCTGGGGGCAGGAATCGATGATCCACGACGTGAGAAGCATCATGTCCGCACTAGCGAAGGACTCGGGCGTCGATCTGCCGGTGGGAGTGACAATCTTCCGCCACACGTACGCGACCGCCCGACTGCAAACAACGGACAACGAGAAGCCAATCTCCTTGTGGACCGTAGCGAAAGAGTTAGGTCACAAGACGGTGGCTCGCGTCGAGGACACCTATGGCCATCCCAGCCACTATCGACCGAGAGGTGAGGTCGTGGAGTATCGGCTGGTGTAGGGCCGTCGTAGGCATGGCCGCTCCATTTGATTCGACCGGGGTCCCATATTTGGGATCTGCGGACCCAGTCCCCGGCACCCCCCCGGTGCGGCATGGGTATGAGTGCCCCCACGTACACGCTTTCGCGCAGCCCGTGAGCAGATTTGAGAATGGTCAACAGCGGCTCAGAAATCTGCGCATGTGACGACGAGCAGCTTATACGAACTAACTTGTAGGCCGTGCTAGGTACTGTGAGGTCCTAGATCCCTGACGGGCCCGCCGGCTGGAAGCGTGACGGACCCGACGTTTGACTCGAAATCAATTTATCGCAACCCAGGGGGCGGCAGAGGCATGCGACAGTGAAGACCGATCACACCACGTGGGATGGGCGAATCGATGGATTACAGGCACGCCAGGGACGAGGGTTGGCATGGAAGGGGCAGCGCGGGCCTCACCGTCCTACTGTTCGCATCGCTCGCCAGCAACGCCACCCCGCTGAGCAAGCGAGCGACACCTTTTGCCTCGTCAGTGCCGGTGCGACATTAACGGCCGAGCAGCGCACCGGGCCACACCGTCCGGCGCCAAACTCCACCGGTTCTCGAGAGAACCTAGAAGACGACGATTTGGAGGCTGATGACGTTCGAACGATTCACGACGACCTTTGCGAGCACGCCCGCCTGGCGTCGTGCCGCGGCCCTACTCGGTCTCTGTGCGGCCCTTGCGGCGTGCGAAATACTGGGCCTGGGCTCCGACGACCCTACCTCCGCACGCGTGGTCGTGACCGCCGCGGGCACCGAGGCCGTCGAGCTCGTCACGTCCCAGAATTTTTCGATCGCCCTAGACGGCTCCATCCAGGCCGTCGTCGAAGCGGACACCTTCGTGGTCGTCTCGTCGTTCGAGCAGACCTTCGCGCTCTCGACGCCCCGTCCGCTTCTTCGCTGTGATCACCAACTTCGAGGAGGGCAACAGCATTTCGATGCAGGTTTTCCTGGACGACTCCCAGCGTTACGACGTGCAGCGCGCCCTCGGCGTGGGCGAAAAGCTCCGCTTCGTGTTCACGGCCACCGAACTTGTCTCCGAACTGACGTCCGGCCAGGCATCCCGACTGCGCTGGAGGGGAAAAGACATCCTTGCGTCTGGGTCCGGCGAGAGCTATTTAGTCAAGTGATACTTCCAATCTACGTGGGCTCTTGCGTTCTCAGAGCCCAATAAAGCTGTAAGGGGGATGCGATGTTTAAGAGGTTAAGTCCGATAGGGATATCCCTGGTATTGGCTGTTTGCAGCCTGTTCGTCGCCTCTGCGACGGCGCAGGCCCAGGCGACCGGCCAGGTCGTAGGCACCATCATCGATGCGGTGACCGGGGCGCCCATCTCTGGGGTCCAGATCTTTGTGCCGGGATCCGGCCTAGGGAGCCTGAGCCGTGCGAATGGCCGTTTCCTGATCCTGAACGTTCCGGCCGGGACGCAAACGATTGAGACGCAGCGGATCGGTATGGAGACGGTCACCCGGGAAGTCACCGTTCCCGCTGGAGGGTCCGTAGAGGTGAATATCCAGCTCAGCACTGTGGCTCTGGGCCTGGACGAGATCGTCGTCACCGGCACAGCGGGTGCGTCCAGACGCCGTGAGATCGGGAACTCCATCGCACAGATCAACGTGGCCGACATCCCGGGCGCCCCCGAGACGATCTCGGACATGCTCCGGGCCACGGCGCCAGGGGTCCAGATTCAGGGCCTCGGCGGTGTGCTGGGGTCGGGTAGCGACGTTCGGCTCAGGGGCAACACCAGCCTCAGCATGAGCAACTCCCCGCTCATCTATATTCGACGGCATCCGGATGCGGAGCGCCCCCATCCCCCAGGGAAGGTCCCCGGCTCAGCGCAGCTCGGGGGACGGAGGCAACGTCAACATCCTGCCGCTGAACAACATCAACCCGAATGACATCGAACGGATCGAGATCATCAAGGGTGCGGCGGCCACGACGCTGTACGGCACCGAGGCATCGGCTGGCGTGATCCAGGTCTTCACGAAGAGGGGCTCTTCGGGCGCTCCCGTGTGGACCTTCGAGGCCAAGCAGTCCCTAAACCGCGCCATCGAGCATGGTCCCCGGAACGGGGACGTGTGTAACAACGACGGATCGTGCGGTAGAGCGCGGTTCCCCTTCCACCGCATTGGGCCCTTCTTGAGCAACGGCCACCTCTCGAACTACGCGGCGTCGGTGCGGGGCGGAAGACAGGACTTGCAGTATTTCGCGTCCGGCATGTTTGAGAACGGGTCGGGCATTCTACCTTCGGACAGCCTCTCGAAGTACTCGGTCCGGGGTAACTTTACGTTCACGCCGGGGCAAGATTTCATAATCCAGTGGAACTCCGCGTACGCATTCCAAGGGCAGCGGAACACGACCATCGGCGGCAACGAGGCCGGGATCACCCACAACGCCTATCGGGGGATCGCGAATTACATAAACTCCGAGGACCCCCTCGAGCTTGCCCGGCTGTTCGATCAGGATATCCAACAGGAGGTCGAGCGGTTCACCACGGGGGTGACGGTCAGTCACTCGCCGTTCGCGAGCCTTACGAACCCGGTTGACCGTCGGCTACGATTTCACCATGCAGGAGGTCCGCAATATCCGGCCCTTCGGCTATATCTTGTTCGACGCGGGCAGCGTGTCGAACGACACGTGGACCAACCGGCTCCTCACCTTGGACTACGTGGGCACGTACGGCTTCGACGTGACGGAGAGCATCGGCGCTAAAATTCTCTTGGGGCGGCCAAGCCATCTCTGACCACACGCGCCGCCTCAACGGCTACGGAGAGGGCTTCCCCGGCGCCGCAGAGCCCACCGTGACTTCGGCCTCCAAGCTCATCGCCTTGGAGGACCGGGAGAAGGTTTGGAACGCAGGGTTCTTTTTCCAGAACGTCTTCGACATCAGCGACAAGTACTTCGTTACCGCGGGCGTGCGCATAGACGGCCACAGCAGCTTCGGTTCGGACTTCGGTCTGCAGGCGTATCCGAAGGCGAGCGTGTCCTGGGTCCTGTCTGACGAGGACTTCTGGCCGAGTGACGGGGGCTTCAAGCTGAGGGCAGCGTGGGGCCAGGCGGGTCGCGCGCCCGGCGCCTTCGATGCGACTCGTACCTGGATTTCACCAGGCTTGGCCGGCCAACCGGCCCTGGTCCCGGAAAACGTGGGGTAACCCCGGGATCGGTCCCGAGGTGACCACCGAGCTTGAGGTAGGCTTCGACGCCGACTTCGTGGACAACCGGCTCAGGAGCTCAGTCTCCCTCTATAGTGCGACGACGGCGGACGCCCTCTTCAGCGTCAACCTGCCGGCGTCCGAGGGCTTCCTGAGCTCCCGGCTAAGCAACGTCGGCGAGATCAACGCCAGGGGCGTGGAGGTCAACCTAGAAGGCACCCTCGTTCGAAGCAGGGACTGGGGTTGGGACGTGGGGGTGAACCTCACCAAGAGCAGGTCCAAAAGTGCTCGATCTCGGTGGCTTGGCAGGGTTCAGGATCAGCCGTGGCGTCTGGGTGATCGAGGGCCAGCCGGCGCCGGTGTTACGCGGACCTTGGGTGAGTAATCCGGACGAGATCGCCGCTCCCATCATCGAGCAAGGACACATCTTCGGACCGAGTGAGCCGACCACGTTCGTGAACCCCTTCATGTCGTTCCGCCTGCCGGGCGGAATCAACGTCTCGGGCCGGGGCGAGTTCCGCGGCGGCCACCTCAAGGGCGAGCGCATGACCAACGGGGGCGTCCAGCGCGGCGGTTGGCAGCCCATCTGCTGGCCCTATTACAAGACCCCGTACGACAGCCGGCTGTTCAACTTTGCGCAGCCGAACCCGGCGACACACACCACCGCGCTCAAAGACGATACCCCCGCGTATTGGCGGATGACCTGCACGGGTAACCTGACCTTCCAGGAGGGCAACTTCGTCAGTGCGACGTTCTTCCGGCTCCGGAGCGTCAGCGCCACGATCCCCGTGGACTTCGCGTTCCCCGATCAGGTGAACAACTCCGTGCTGACGCTGGCGGTGACCAACGCCTACACCTGGATCAACAGCGAGTGGCAGGACATGGATCCCGATCAGATGGGAGATCCCAATCAACTCGCCGCGCAGCCGCGTTCGCAGCCCCCGAATACCTGGGGCATGCACGCAAGCCTGAGGGTGGTGTTCTAATGAGGGCGGGAGCGAAGGACTCGAAAAGACTACACGTGGAGCAGGTGACAGGCATGAATAAGAACGACAACACGCAGCGGCCAGGCGGGCAGCCGTGCACACCGAGTCAGGACGGTTTCCGTAGCCGCGCTGCTGGTCACCGCGATCGCCGGCTGCGACGTAACCAATCCGGGACCCGTCAACGATGACTTCCTGAACCTGAACGCGGCCCACGCCGCGATGGTGCATGGCGCTCAGCGCCAGCTGACGTGGGGCTTCAACTGGATCGTCATGCACACGGCCCACTCGGCCCGGGAGTTAGTGGCTAGCGGCCAGACCGGCCCGGGCGGGGTCTTAACCACGGCGCAGAACGGGCAGCTTCTTCCTCAAGACGGCGGCATCAACGAGGTCTGGGAAGCGACCCACCAGGGGCGGTGGATTGCGGAGGACGCCATCCGGCGCTTCACGGATAGCAATCTCACCGAGAAACGTCGCGGCGAGTACCCTCGTCGACGCGTATCTCTGGGCTGGGTACGCGAACAAGGTCCTGGGCGAGAACATGTGTTTTTCCGTCATCGACGGCGGGCCCGCGGGGGATGCCTCACTCCACTCGACGCGGGCGGAACAACACTTCACGAATGCGCTGGCCAGCGGACCGAATTCGGATCAAAGGCTCGCGGCGTTGGCGGGCCGCGCTGCGACTCGCGTGTTCCTGGGGGACTGGGCCGGCGCGGTGAGTGACGCGAACCAGGTGCCGCTCGACTACAACAAATTCATCGAGGTGGACGCGACGTCAGCCGAGGTAACGGAAAACGTGATCTGGGCAGGCAAGTTTCAGGCCTATGGGATCAGGGCACAGACCGTCCACTATACCTGGTTCTTTGACTATTTCACGGACACGGGAGATCCTCGGAGCGCCTGGGCGCGGCTTGAGGATGGGGATCCCACGCATCTTCTCGGCTCGGCCAACCTGACGGGTTTCGGCGCGGTGGACTGGTCGTTTCCATCCAACAAGCACATAACAGGGGGCGAGGACATCCGGATGGCGGGGGGCAAGGAGATGGTCCTCATCCGGGCCGAGGCACTCCTGCGCGAAGGTCAGATGCAGCCGGCGATGGACCTCATCAACGGCATTCGCACCGCCGTCGTCAGCGAGACTACCAACCTGCCGCTGGAGCCGTGGCCGGCCACCAACATGGAGGAAGCCTGGACGGCGCTCAAGCGGGAGCGAGCGATCGAGTTCTGGCTCGAGGGCAAGCGTATGGCCGACATCCGGCGCTGGTCGGGGAATGTTCTGACCTTCGAAAGTCCCCCCACCCAGATAGTTCCGGGTTCGCTCGACTGGCCCGACTTTGAGTCCCGCCTGGGCTTCTTCTTCCAGGACAATAAGCCCAGCAAGTGCTTCCCCATCCCGGACGCTGAGCTTGACACGAATCTCAACCTGACCTCACGCTGAGCTTAACACGAACCTGAACCAAGATGGCCGCTCTGGTGCGCCCCCTCCCCCCGGATATTCCGGAGGGGGAGGGGGCCTCCAGGGAGCTGACCCAATCACCGGGCGGGGTACCGAGATTCGCCTGGGCCACCGGTCAGATCTGACCTCTTGTCAGATCTGACCTCTTAGTAGATGATGAATGTGAAGTTCCCGTGGTAGAGGAGGGCTAGTGTGAAGACGATAGCAGCTGGAGTACTTGGGGTCCTGTTGGTTCTCGCGGGCCAATCCACCGAGACTGGGCTCCTGTCGCCCCTGTCGCTCGCCGCTCCTCCGCAGAGAACGGAGCTGGTCGTCAGCAGTCCCGCGCTCCACCCGGACGTTGCCGCGGACCTGTCGGCGGAAGATCTGACGTCGGTCGTGCAGCGGTACTGTGTGCGTTGCCACAACGAGCGCAGGCTGACGGGTAACCTGTCACTCGAGCAGTTCCAGGTGGAAGCGGCTAACGAATTTGCCAGGACCCCAGGCGCGGCGACGGCCGAGACGGCCGAGAAGGATGATCCTGAAGGCTTCGGGCGCGCATGATGCCACCCCCCAGGTGCTCGCCGGCCCGCCGGCGACACGCTCCTGTCGCTTGTCCGCACCCTCGAGTCGGTTGTCGACGAGGCGGCGGCCGCCAACCCGAACCCGGGGACCCGTAGCTTCCAGCGGCTGAACCGCCCTGAGTACGAGTCGTCGATCCGCGCTGTTATGGGTCTCCAGGTGGACGCCGCGAGGTGGCTTCCGCTGGATGCCAAGAGCGCCAACTTCGACAACATTGCCGACGCGCAGTTGCTGTCGCCGGCGTTGATGGATGCCTACATGCGCGCCGCCGCCGAGATCAGCCGCCTGGCCATCGGCTACCAGAACACCACGCCCAGTGAGACGCAGTACATGGTTGCGCAGTGGAACTCCCAGTCCGACCGGGTCGAGGGCGCACCGTTCGGGAGCCGGGGCGGCACATCGGTGGTGCACCACTTCCCGGCGGACGGCGAGTATACCTTCAGGGTCTCCATCCACGTCGTGGACACGGGCACCATCTACGGGGACGGCAACTCCGGCCTGCATACTGCCGATAGCCCGGAACAGGTAGAGATCTCCATCGACGGAGATCCGGTGGCCCTCTTGGAGGTCGACCGGTGGCTGAATGAGGAGGATCCGAGCGGCGCGAACATGCGAACGGAGCCCATCTTCATCCGCTCGGGCGAGCATCGCGTGACCGCTGCATTCGTCAGAAAGTACGAGGGCATGGTGGCGGACGTGCTGAGCCCCCATGACTGGAGCATTCCCACCACGTCCCTCGCCGGCAATTACGGAATTCAGGCGCTGCCGCACATGAGGGACTTCGTCGTGGGCGGTCCTTACAACGCGTCGGGGGTATCGGAGACACCGGTACGCCGGGGGATCTTCACGTGCCGCCCGACGTCACCCGACGAGGGACCGCCGTGCGCCGAAGAGATCATCTCGGATCTGGCGGGCAAGGCCTTCCGCCGGCCTGTCGAGACCGAAGATCTGGAAGCGCTGCTGTCGTTCTATGAGGATGGCGTGGAGCAGGGAGGCTTCGAGGAGGGCATCCGATCGGCTCTCGAGGCCATTCTGTCCAGCCCACAATTCGTGTTCCGGGTTGAAGAGCGAGCGGCCGACGCGGGGGACGATCGCAGCTACCGGCTTGGCGACTTCGCGCTCGCGTCTCGCCTGTCCTACTTTCTGTGGGCGACACCCCCTGACGAGGAGTTGGTGTCTCTCGCCCGCGAGGGGCGGCTTTCGGATCCGCAGGTGCTCGAAGCACAGGCCGAGAGGATGTTGGCGGATCCCCGCTCGGAAGCACTGGCGACCCGATTCGCGAGCCAGTGGCTGCGGCTCTCGGATATCGATGAGGTCCATCCGACGGTACGGATCTACCCGGACTTCGACGAGCAGCTCAAGAGCGCCATGCGTCGGGAGACGGAGCTCTTCTTCTATAATAGCTTGGTCAAGGAAGACCGGAGCGTTCTGGAGCTGTTCACCGCGGACTACACGTACGTGAACGAGCGGCTGGCGAAGCATTACGGAATTCCGGGCGTGGCGGGCAGAGAGTTCCGGCGGATGCCCTATGCGGATGACACGCGGCGGGGACTGTTAGGTCATGCCAGCATTCTCACGCTGACCTCCATGCCAGCGCGTACCTCTCCGGTGCTGCGCGGGAAGTGGCTGATGGAGGTGATCCTGGGAACGCCACCGCCTCCTCCTCCTCCGGGAGTTCCCGATCTCGAGGAGACGGAGACAACCTCGGAAGAGGGGCTGGCGCTGACGACTCGCCAGCGGATGGAGAAGCACCGCGAGATCCCGGTGTGCAACTCCTGCCACAAGTTCATGGACCCCTTCGGTCTCGCGCTGGACAACTTCGACGTGGTCGGCCAGTGGCGAATTCGTGAGAACGGGATGCCCCTGGACACTCGGGGCGAGCTGTACGACGGCACTCGAGTGACGAGTGCGGCCGAGTTGCAGAGCGCGCTGCTGGGCCTCTCGATCCCGATCCTCCGGAACTTCACGGTGAACCTGATGGCCTATGCCCTCGGCCGTCGAGTCGAGTACTACGACATGCCAACCGTCCGGGCGATCGTTGATTCGGCCGAGGCGAATGATTACCGCATGTCCTCCTTCGTCATGGGGGTGGCGAGCAGTGACGCGTTCCAGAAGCGGAAGCCCATAGTTGTGAGCGACGGTTCCCAAGACGTCAATCAACAGTAAGCCTTAGCCAGAGCAGAAAGGAGGGAACATGCGTTTCATCACGACAAAGCACCTGCCGCGGAGGACCTTCTTGCGGGGGATGGGCGCTACGGTGGCCCTGCCCTTCCTGGACGCCATGGTGCCTGCCGGCCGCCGCCGCGGCGCGTGGACGGAGGCGTCACAGGCGATTGACCGCACGCGCCTCATCTGCATCGAAAACGTGCACGGAGCGGCGGGGTGCAACGAGTGGGGCGCGCAACAGTATCTGTGGGCGCCTGAGCAGATAGGGCGTGGCTTCGAGTTCAACAGCCTGAGCGCGCTGAGCCCGTTAGAGGACTACCGAGAGTATCTCACCATCGTCAGCAACACGGACGTGCGCATGGCGGAGGCGTACACTCCGTCCGAAATCGGGGGCGACCACCCCCGCTCGAGTGCTACCTTTCTCACTCAGTCTCATCCGAGGCAAACGCAGAGCTCGGACGTGTTCGTGGGGAAGTCGCTGGACCAGTACTACGCTCAGCGGTTCGGACAGGATTCGCCGATCCCGTCGATGCAGCTGGCCATCGAGAACGTGGATGTGGCGGGCGGATGCCCATACAAGTACGCCTGCGCGTACACGGATGCGACCAGTTGGGCGTCGCCGACGCAGCCGCTGCCGCCGACCCGCGATCCGCGCTTGGCGTTCGATCAGCTGTTCGGGGCGGGTGGGACCGCGGAGGAGCGGGCCAAGATCCGCAGGTCGCGTAGCAGTATCCTGGACTGGATCATGAATGACACGGCGCGCTTGACGCGTGAGCTTGAGGCGGAGGACCGGCTTCGCATGGATCGGTACCTGGAGAATATACGGGAGCTTGAGCGCCGGATCCAAGCGGTCGAAGCGCGTAACACCAGCGGCGAGATGAGGGAGTTGCCCGAGGCGCCTTCGGGCGTCCCCGACTCGTTCGACCAGCACATCAAGCTGATGTACGACCTGCAAGTGCTGGCGTTCCAGTCGGATGTGACGCGGGTCTTCTCGCTCAAGATGTCGCGGGACGCCACGGGGCGTGTGTACCCGGAGAGCGGAACGGAGACCCCGTTCCATCCGGCATCGCATCATGGTAACAATGAGGACGCCCTTCTCAACCTGAACACGATCAATCGCTACCATGTGGGCACTCTGACCTATCTGATGGACAAGCTGAAGGACCACATGGAGGGCGACACACACCTGCTGGACAAGACGGTGATCTTGTATGGCTCCCCGATGGCTGATCCGAACATCCACAACCACAGGCGGGCCCCGCTGCTCATGCTTGGTGGAGCTAACGGGCAGTTGGAGGGCAACCTGCACGTGAAGGCTTCCGACGGGACACCGATGGCGAATGCGATGCTCACCCTCCTGCACAAGATCGGACTGGACGACATGGAGGGCTTCGGCGACAGCTCGGGCGAGTTGTATCTCGGCAGCACGGGCAACCTTGCTACGGAATCGAGTGGTGGTGGAAAGGGAGGCGTAGGATGAGCAACACCTTGCGCGTGAACGTGACCGCGGCTCTGGCTCTGACGGGGGTGTTGTGGGCCATGGCTCCGGATTCCCCGGTGGCAGACGCGGCCATGAGAGGCGATGTGGAGTCAGTGCGCTCGCTGCTCAAGCATGGCGCAGACGTGAACGCGGCCCAGGGCGATGGCATGACCGCGCTCCACTGGGCGGCGGTGAACGGCGATGTCGAGACGGCGGAGATCCTGATCTACGCCGGTGCTGGCGTGGACGCTCAGACGCGCCTCGGCAGTTATACGCCGCTGCATCTGGCCAGCAGGGAAGGGCATGCAGAGGTGTTGAAGTCGCTGCTGGCTGCGGGCGTCGACGTTAACGCCCTGACCTCGACGGGTGGGGTAGCGGCCCTGCATTTTTCCGCTGCTGCCGGCGACGTGGAGGCCATCAAAGCGCTGGTGGAACACGGTGCCGAGCTGGACAAGACGGAGAGCGTTTGGGGGCACACACCGCTGATCTTTGCGGCCGCGAAGAACCGGGCCGAGGCGGTCACGGCGCTGCTCCATAGCGGTGCCGACCCGGTGGTCACCGGGCGCGTGATCGACATCGCCGCGCGCAACGAGGGCGACAGAGCGGAGCAGAAGGCGCGCAACGAGAGGTTGGGCCTGACGCCGGTGTACCGGTCGTACAGGGACGCCGTGCCCGATCCTCCTGGTGCAGGTGCTCTTCCGGTCATGAGGATGACGGACTGGATCGGCGATTACGGTGGTCTGACAGCGCTCACCGTCGCCGCCCGGGACGGAAGCGTTGAGACGGTCAAGGCCCTCCTGGCTGGGGGTGCCGATGTCAACCACGTGACTGCCGGAGACCATAGCTCCCCCCTTCTGATGGCGGCGATCAACGGCCAGTTCGGTATCGCGATGATGCTGCTGGAGCGGGGTGCGGATCCCAACCTGGTCAGTGAGTCGGGTGACAACCCGCTTTTTGCCACGATCAGCCGCCAGTGGCTGCCGGAGGGCAAGTTCCCTCATTCAGCGGCGCACCTGCAGCAGCAGACGACTCATCTGGAGCTCATGGAAGCGATGCTGGAGGCTGGGGCGGATGTGAACGCGCGTCTCGAGTACAACATCTGGCACATGGAACTGGGCGCCGACCTCCTACGGCTCGACTGGGTGGGTGCGACAGCGTTCCTACGGGCGGCTCATGCCCTGGACGTGGACGCCATGAAGCTGCTGGTCCGGTCCGGAGCCGACCCGCATATCGCGATCAAGAGACCCGCGGGCGACCCCAACCCGGTGACGGCCGGCGAGCCCCACTGGTTGAACCAGATCAAAGTGGACGTGGAGCCGGTGCCCGTCGGGGCGCCGGGAATATTCCCCATCCACGTGGCCACAGGACATGCGTACGCCGATGGCTGGGTGGGTAACGCCCACCGGCATGTGGAGAATGGCTGGATGCCGGCCGTGAAGTACCTAGTAGAGGAGTTGGGCGCCGACGTGCTTCAGCCGGACTACTACGGCATGACGCCGCTCCACAATGCGGCGTCCAGGGGCGACAATGAGATGGTCCTGTACCTGTTGAAGCATGGCGCCGATCCGTTCGCTGTAGACCGCCGGGGACGGACCACGGTGGACGTGGCCAACGGCCCCGTGCAGCGCACGCGGCCCTACCCGGAGACCATGGCGCTGCTCGAGGGCATGGGTGTCAAGAACAACCACACTTGCGTCACGTGCTGACCGCTGGATGTGAGACGGGATCACCGTCGATGGCGATGGGCGTGCCATAGATCGTGCCATAGACGTGCCATAGAATAGGGGCCGGTACCGACAGAGTGGAAGGCCAACGGCCCCCCTGGATCATCCAGGGGGGCCGTTCGGTAGCGTACGCCGCTTCTCGTCACGATGAGCCCGGCTCTGGCGGGTGGTGATCGCGCGTAGCATTGCGGCGACAGGACCGTGAATCTAACATAGATGCAATGTGGATTCTGGCGTTGCCCCCGGCATCCACGAGTTTCACGGGGAGCGCGTCGCCACGGAGTCGAGTGATGTTCCTGGCCGAAGAGGAGGCGTAGGATGAGCAACACCTTGCGCGTGAACGTGACCGCGGCTCTGGCTCTGACGGGGGTGTTGTGGGCCATGGCTCCGGATTCCCCGGTGGCGGACGCGGCCATGAGAGGCGATGTGGAGTCAGTGCGCTCGCTGCTCAAGCATGGCGCAGACGTGAACGCGGCCCAGGGCGATGGCATGACCGCGCTCCACTGGGCGGCGGTGAACGGCGATGTCGAGACGGCGGAGATCCTGATCTACGCCGGTGCTGGCGTGGACGCTCAGACACGCCTCGGCAGTTATACGCCGCTGCATCTGGCCAGCAGGGAAGGGCATGCAGAGGTGTTGAAGTCGCTGCTGGCTGCGGGCGTCGACGTTAACGCCCTGACCTCGACGGGTGGGGTAGCGGCCCTGCATTTTTCCGCTGCTGCCGGCGACGTGGAGGCCATCAAAGCGCTGGTGGAACACGGTGCCGAGCTGGACAAGACGGAGAGCGTTTGGGGGCACACACCGCTGATCTTTGCGGCCGCGAAGAACCGGGCCGAGGCGGTCACGGCGCTGCTCCATAGCGGTGCCGACCCGGTGGTCACCGGGCGCGTGATCGACATCGCCGCGCGCAACGAGGGCGACAGAGCGGAGCAGAAGGCGCGCAACGAGAGGTTGGGCCTGGATGCGTTTCCTGGTTCTTCCGCGCAGGGTCGTGGCGGTCGGGGTTCGCGGAGGGACTCAACGCCCGATCTGCCTGGTGCCGGTGTTCTTCCGGTCATGAGGATGCCGGACTGGATCGGCGATTACGGCGGTCTGACAGCGCTCACCGTCGCCGCCCGGGACGGAAGCGTTGAGACGGTCGAGGCCCTCCTGGATGGGGGCGCCGACATCAACCAGGTGACTGCCGGAGACCATAGCTCCCCCCTTCTGATGGCGGCGATCAACGGCCAGTTCGGTATCGCGATGATGCTGCTGGAGCGGGGTGCGGATCCCAACCTGGTCAGTGCGTCGGGTGACAACCCGCTTTTTGCCACGATCAGCCGCCAGTGGCTGCCGGAGGGCAAGTTCCCTCATTCAGCGGCGCACCTGCAGCAGCAGACGACTCATCTGGAGCTCATGGAAGCGCTGCTGGAGGCTGGGGCGGATGTGAACGCGCGTCTCGAGTATAACATCTGGCACATGGAACTGGGCGCCAACCTCCTACGGCTCGACTGGGTGGGTGCGACAGCGTTCATACGGGCGGCTCATGCCCTGGACGTGGACGCCATGAAGCTGCTGGTCCGGTCCGGAGCCGACCCGCATATCGCGATCAAGAGACCTGCGCGCCGCCGCGGGGCCCGCGATGCGACGTCCTTCAACTACCAGCAAGATGGAGTGGAGCAGCTGGAGGAGGTGCCCATCGGGGCGCCGGGAGTCTTCCCCATCCACGTGGTCACAGGATATTCGTACGCCGATTCCTTTGTGGGTAACGCCCACCGGCATGTGGAGAATGGCTGGATGCCGGCCGTGAAGTACCTGGTAGAGGAGTTGGGCGCCGACGTGCTTCAGCCGGACTACTACGGCATGACGCCGCTCCACAATGCAGCGTCCAGGGGCGACAATGAGATGGTCCTGTACCTATTGAAACAAGGCGCCGATCCGCACGCTTTTGACCGTCGGGGACGGACCACGGTGGACGTGGCCAACGGCCCCCATCAGCGCATGCAGCCCTACCCGGAGACCATGGCGCTGCTCGAGGGCATGGGTGTCAGGAACAACCACATGTGCCTTACGTGCTGACCGCTGGATGTGAGACGGGATCACCGTCGATGGCGATGGGCGTGCCATAGATCGTGCCATAGAATAGGGGCCGGTACCGACAGAGTGGAAGGCCAACGGCCCCCCTGGATCATCCAGGGGGGCCGTTCGGTAGCGTACGCCGCTTCTCGTCACGATGAGCCCGGCTCTGGCGGGTGTAATGAGGGCCTGTCCCGCTGCCGGCCTCCAGAACCGGGCAATGCCGAGCGTGCTGCGGCAACAGTGGTCGCTGACTCTCGTTGCGCGGCTTCAGGCCGACGCCAGGGATCCGAACCTTTAGCATTGCGGCGACAGGACCGTGGATCTAAAGTAAATGCGACGTGCATGCTGGCGTTGCGCCCGGCATCCAGGAGTCTCACGGGCAGCGCGTCGCCACGGAGTCGAGTGATGTCCCTGGCCCAAGAGGAGGCGTAGGATGAGCAACACCTTGCGCGTGAACGTGACCGCGGCTCTGGCTCTGACGGGGGTGTTGTGGGCCATGGCTCCGGATTCCCCGGTGGCAGACGCGGCCATGAGAGGCGATGTGGAGTCAGTGCGCTCGCTGCTCAAGCATGGCGCAGACGTGAACGCGGCCCAGGGCGATGGCATGACCGCGCTCCACTGGGCGGCGGTGAACGGCGATGTCGAGACAGCGGAGATCCTGATCTACGCCGGTGCTGGCGTGGACGCTCAGACACGCCTCGGCAGTTATACGCCGCTGCATCTGGCCAGTAGGGAAGGGCATGCAGAGGTGTTGAAGTCGCTGCTGGCTGCGGGCGTCGACGTTAACGCCCTGACCTCGACGGGTGGGGTCTCGGCCCTGCATTTTTCCGCTGCTGCCGGCGACGTGGAGGCCATCAAAGCGCTGGTGGAACACGGTGCTGAGCTGGACAAGACGGAGAGCGTGTGGGGGCACACGCCGCTGATCTTTGCGGCCGCGAAGAACCGGGCCGAGGCGGTCACGGCGCTGCTCCATAGCGGTGCCGACCCGGTGGTCACCGGGCGCGTGATCGACATCGCCGCGCGCAACGAGGGCGACAGAGCGGAGCAGAAGGCGCGCAACGAGAGGTTGGGCCTGGCGGAATTCCCCGGTTCTTCCTCGCAGGGTCGTGGCGGTCGGGGTTCGCTCAGGGGGAGGGACTCACTGCCCGATCTGCCTGGTGCCGGTGCTCTTCCGGTCATGAGGATGACGGACTGGATCGGCGATTACGGCGGTCTGACAGCGCTCACCGTCGCCGCCCGGGACGGAAACATCGAGGCGGTCAAGGCCCTCCTGGCTGGGGGTGCCGATGTCAACCACGTGACTGCCGGAGACCATAGCTCTCCCCTTCTGATGGCGGCGATCAACGGCCAGTTTAATATCGCGATGATGCTGCTGGAGCGGGGTGCGGATCCCAACCTGGTCAGTGCGTCGGGTGACAACCCGCTTTTTGCCACGATCAGCCGCCAGTGGCTGCCGGAGGGCAAGTTTCCTCATTCAGCGGCACACCTGCAGCAGCAGACGACTTATCTGGAGCTCATGGAAGCGCTGCTGGAGGCTGGGGCGGATGTGAACGCGCGTCTCGAGTACAACATCTGGCACATGGAACTGGGCGCCAACCTCCTACGGCTCGACTGGGTGGGTGCGACAGCGTTCATACGGGCGGCTCATGCCCTGGACGTGGACGCCATGAAGCTGCTGGTCCGGTCCGGAGCCGACCCGCATATCCCGATCAAGAGACCCGCGGGCCGCCGCAGGGCCCGCGATGCGGCGTTCCTCAGCTACCCGCCACCGACAGTGGACGTGGCGGAGGTGCCCGTCGGGGCGCCCGCGGTCTTCCCCATCAACGTGGTCACAGGATATTCGTACGCCGATGCCTGGGTGGGTAACGCCCACCGGCATGTGGAGAATGGCTGGATCGCGGCCGTGAAGTACCTGGTAGAGGAGTTGGGCGCCGACGTACTTCAGCCGGACTACTACGGCATGACGCCGCTCCACAATGCAGCGTCCAGGGGCGACAATGAGATGGTCCTGTACCTGTTGGAACAAGGCGCCGATCCGTTCGCTGTGGACCGCCGGGGACGGACCACGGTGGACGTGGCCAACGGCCCCATGCAGCGCACGCAGCCCTATCCGGAGACCATCGCGCTGCTCGAGGGCATAGGTGTCAGGAACAACCACATGTGCATAACGTGCTGACTGCCGGATGTCAGATGGCATCACCGTCGATGGCGAAGGGTGCCCATAGATAGGGGCCGGTACCCCAACAGAAGTGGAAGGCCGTATGCCAACGGCCCCCCTGGATCATCCAGGGGGGCCGTTCGGTAGCGTCGAGTAGCCTACCTGATTGCCGGAAAGCTCCGACTCGGATCGCCTATGTGAAACAGCTGAAACAGCGAGGAGAGCAAAAGGGGAATGCGGCTGGCCTCTGGATCCGGCCCGGATGACGGCGGCACCCTATTCTCTGCTCCGCTGAGCATGGCGACCAGCAAGGCTGCCAGAAGTCCTGCGGAGCCGGCTATGGCCAGCGCACTCCTGCCCCGATCAAGCTCCCGCAGCTGGATTCGGAGAATGTCGCTTGGAGAAATGTTGAGCTCTCGGAGGATCGGGCTCCTTAGAAACCCGATCTCACGGCTTGCAATCGGGATCCTGAGGCCGAGTCCAGCGCCGCCCCGTCGCACGAGGGTGCCGTTGAGCAAAGTAGAAGCCGCCTCCTGCGGCAGGCCTAGCTCGTCAACTGCCCTAAGCTCCGCCATTCTTTCAGGCGTCAGGTAGACCCGCACGTCCGCACCCGCCGCCACGGTCTCTAGCTCGGTGGGGATGTAGGAAACGCACCCGGTGGAAACGATGGCCAGCGCGGCCACCCCGATTCCGTACAACGTTGACGACGTTGTCACTGCCCGCCCTCGCTACAGGAAGGTTCCTCATTCACTCGGACCTGACCAAGCTAATTCCTGACTCCACGCATAGGAAGTACAAGGATGAGGAACGTGAGCACCGCACTGTAGACGAAGACCGTGGCGACCGAGGTGATCTGCACCGCTAGCTGGGCGACGTTTCCGAAGAGCAGACTGTTTGCGACCGACACCTTACCCGCAGCTAGGCCCCCGACTCGTAGCCGCGGACGGTATGGTGGATGGCCCGGTCGAAGAAGCGTACCACGAGCAGTTCGAGATCCAGCTGCTGGCGGAGCTCCAGCATGGAATCGGCACCCTGGGACTCCACGAACTGCCAGAGGTTGCGACGCGTCAGGAGAAGCGCCATCACAACTTGAGAGAGCGGCACGCCCTCCTCGCGCCTGATCTGGCCCAGGCGGAAGTACTCCCCCTCGACCGTGTCCTCGGACGTCACCTCGAGCCAGCCGCCTAGGTTCGCGTAGACGCTACGGGCGCGTGCGTCGAGTTCGCTGGCATCGAAACGGCGATACTCCTGCGTCCGTGGGTCCTCCCGCAGCTTTTGGACGACCCTCGCGGTCAGTTCGTCCGCGTGGTCCTCGATCAGGGCCACCAGTCTGCCTACCAACATGACTCCCCCTTCTCCCGTGGACCGACCCCAGGAAAGGTTTCGTTGGGAGACTCAGTCATCATACGCGGTCGGGACCTATGCCGCCACCTCAGGAAGGGGAAAAGTCGGCCAATCAGTCGGTACCGATCGATGTGGAACCGATTTCCGGCGGCCTGATCGGTCCGCCGTCCTCCCCCCGGCGACGTGGGCCGACAATATCGGCGGTCGGCGGGGGGACTTCTTCGGCTGGAGCTGCCCACCTCCCACCTACATCTTCGGGAGCGTGACCCCGACCTGCTTCATGTACTTGCCCTGTCGGTCCGCATAAGCCACCTCGGGCTCCTCGTCCCCCTCGAAGAAGAGTAGCTGCGCGATCCCCTCGCCCCCGTAGACTTTCGCCGGTAGGGGGGTCGTGTTCGAGATCTCGAGCGTGAGGTACCCCTCCCACGTCGGCTCGAGCGGCGTCACGTTCACGATCAAACCACAGCGCGCATAAGTCGATTTTCCCACGCACAAGACGAGCACATCACGTGGAATCCGGAAGTACTCCTCGGTTCGAGCGAGCGCGAACGAGTTGGGCGGGATGACGCACTCCCCTCCGACGATGTCGACGAAGGAGCGGTCGTCGAAGTTCTTCGGGTCCACGATCGAGTTGTGCACGTTCGTGAACACCTTGAACTCGGACGATACTCGGATGTCGTAGCCGTACGAGGACATGCCGTAGGAGATCTTTCCCTCCCGGACCTGACCGGTCTCGAAGGGCTCGATCATGCGGTGCTCTTCGCACATGCGGCGGATCCACTTGTCGCTCTTGATGGGCATCTAGGCTCGCTGCGTGGGCGCTCCGGAGCGCCCAACATACACGGGTCACGGAAGGTCTCGCAAACCGGCGAAAAATAACGCAAAACCGCCGATCGTCAGGTTGACACTCCAGAGGCGCGCCGGGTAACTTTTCGCGTCTTAGTGAACTATTTCACAACCCCACCGGCACCATGTCGGGAGCCTACCTCCCCCTCCTTCTGCTGGTCGGCGTTTCCATCGTGAACGCAATCGGGATGGTGGTTGCATCGCACATCCTGAACCCGCGCCGCGACACGCCCCAGAAGCTGATGCCCTACGAGTCGGGCATGATCCCGCTCGGGAGTACGCGGGCACGTTTCTCCGTGAAGTTCTACGTGGTTGCGATCAGCTTCATCGTGTTCGATTTGGAGACGATCTTCCTGATTCCCTGGGCGGTGCAGATGCGCGAGTTGGGTTGGAGCGCCTTCCTGGCGATGAGCATGTTCGTCGTCGTTCTCGCCGTCGGTCTCCTCTATGAATGGAAGAAGGGAGGTCTCGAATGGGACTGAAAGATATTCTGCCAGGCGGAGGCACGAGCGCGACGACGGGTGGAATCTTGGGAGCGGGTAGCCCGACCTTCCTGACCAGCAAGGTCGACTGGATCGTCAACTGGGGCCGGAGGAATTCGCTCTGGCCGATGCCCTTCGGCACCGCCTGCTGCGCGATCGAGATGATGGCGTCAGCGGCGTCCAATTTCGACCTCGCTCGCTTCGGTATGGAGCGCATGTCGTTCAGCCCGCGTCAGGCCGACGTGCTCATCTGCGCGGGGCGAGTGCCGTACAAGCTCGCTCCGGTCCTGCGCCGAGTTTGGGATCAGATGCCGCAACCCAAGTGGTGCATCTCGATGGGCGCGTGTGCGAGCTCGGGCGGTGTGTTCGACGTGTATTCGATGGTGCAGGGAATCGATACGATCGTTCCAGTCGACGTCTACATCCCGGGGTGCCCGCCGCGTCCGGAAGGCTTGATCTATGGGCTGATGATGATCCAGGAGAAGATCCGCCAGGAGTCGCTCACGCGTCACTTCGAGCACCGCGCCGAGGACCCGACACTCGTGGCGAAGCCGCGGGCGAGCGACCTGGAAGTGGCCGAGCTCTCGGGTCCGTTTGGGAATTCGACGCAGCAGGATCAGCTGTCGAGCGGGGAGGAGGTGCGTGCGGGGTCGACCTCCGAGGACACCCCCCCCTTAGCCTATGACAGACGAGAAAGACGAGAACGGACTGGATGCGGTCGACGACGGTCCGGTCTCCTCTGACGTATCCGGTGCACACCACAGCGGCCCAGAGGGCGATCCGAGCGAGCACACTTCGGTCGCCGCGCTCATGGAGCGCTTCGGCGATGCGGTGGTACGGCACCGCGTATATGCGGGCGGTCAACACGTCGTCTGGATCGCGCCTGACAAGAGCCACGAGATCCTGAGCTGGCTGCAGGCGGATCCGGATCATCAATTTGACATGATGTCGGACGTGACCGCGGTGGACTATGGGGGCGGCCGGCCGGTGAACGTGGTCTACCAGATGTTCTCGACGGTGCACAAGCGCGAGCTGCGTGTCCGGTGTGAGCTTCCGCTCGATACGCTCGAGATCGATTCGATCGTCGACCTCTGGAAAGTCGCGGACTGGTTGGAGCGTGAGGTCTTCGATCTCTTCGGCGTGACCTTCAAGGGCCACCCGGATCTTCGCCGCATCCTCATGCCGGACGACTACGCCGAGGGTCACCCGCTCAGGAAGGACTTCCCGCTGCGCGGCCGCTTCTCTCGGGCGGAACAGACTCGCCGGGCGCTCAACCAGGATGTCGAGCGCTTCTACCTCGCCGAGGACCTGAGTGCTGGACACGACCCGCAGGAGGTCGCACCCGCCGAAGTCGGCACGCTCGCTTCGGATGAGACCGAGGGAGACGCCTGATGGCGCGGAAGACGATAGAGCTCGAAGTCGGGCGCGGGCGTGAGATGGGGGTGGATGGAAACCCCGCACTCAGCCCGATCGCTCCGTTCGACATCGCCGAGCCGGACCTGAGCACCGAGCACATGCTCATCAACATCGGGCCGCAGCATCCGGCCACGCACGGCGTGCTCCGGTTGGTCTGCGAGCTCGACGGCGAGACTGTGAAGAAGGTCGTCCCGCACATCGGGTATCTGCACTCTTCCTTCGAGAAGCTCGGCGAGTACCGCACGTGGAATCAGATCGTCACGCTCACGGATCGCATGGATTATCTGGCGCCGCTGATCTATAACTGCGCCTACGTGATGTCCGTCGAGAAACTCATGGGCATCGAGGTCACCGAACGGTGCAAGGTCGTCCGCGTGATTCTCATGGAGATGGACCGGATTTTCGGGCATCTGCTCTGGCTCGGTACGACCGCCATCGACGTAGGTGCGTTTACACCGTTTCTGTACTCCTTCCAGGAACGGGAACGCATCTACAAGCTGCACGAGTCGCTTACGGGGGCCCGCATCACGACGTCGGCCACGCGCGTCGGCGGGGATGATGGCGGATCTTCCGGAGGGGTGGACCGACGCGCTGCGCGAGTTCCTGGACACGTTCCCAAACACGCTCGCGGAGGTACACCACCTCCTTACCGGGAATCAGATCCACATTGGGCGTACGCAAGGAAATAGGCGGGATCAACGGCCCAGACGCCATCAACTGCGGCTTCACGGGACCGAACCTGCGCGCCGCCGGCGTCGACTACGACGTGCGTAGGGACCGGCCGTACTACGACTACGAGACCTACGACTTCGAGATACCGATCGGAGAGCACGGGGACTGCTACGACCGTTATCTGTGCCGCATGGAAGAGATGGAGCAGAGCGTGGGCATCCTCCGCCAGGCGCTCGAGCGTTTGCCGGACGGACCCATCAACGTCGAGGACCCGAACATCTCGCTGCCCTCCAAGACGGACACGATGTCCGACATGGAGAGCATGATCCATCACTTCAAGGTGATCACCGACGGGATTCGGGCGCCCGAGGGCGACTGCTACTTCGCGATCGAAGGCTCCAAGGGCGAGCTCGGCATGTATTTGGTGGCGGAAGAAGGGGGCACCAAGCCAGTACGCTGGCGCGTGCGCCCGCCCTCGTTCGTCAACCTGTCGGTAATCGCGAAGCTTGCCGAGGGTCATCTGCTTTCCGATCTGATCATGATCAACGCGAGCCTCGACATCGTGCTCGGGGAGATCGATCGGTGAGCGACGTTCCGTTCAGGAACCCCGGATGGGCCGGCAATAGCGGCGAGTTCGATCTCACGGAAGAGCAGGTCCGGGGCGACGACTTCGTCGGTGTGCGTCCGAAGCACGGTGGACATGCCTCGGGAGCGGGGACGATGCCTTTCATGCTGTCCGAAACGAATCCCGAGGCGCAGCTCTTCGAGGGAGAGTATCTGGACAGGTTCGACAAGATCCTGACCCGCTATCCGGATAGGCAGGCGGCTTTACTGCCCGCACTCGCACTTGCGCAAGAGCTGCGAGGATACGTGAGCCCCGAATCGATGGATCGAGTCGCCGAGTTGCTCGAGCTGCCCCGGGCCTACGTTCGTGGGGTCACGACGTTCTACACGATGTACAACAAGCGACCGGTCGGCCGGCATCTGGTCCAGGTATGCACGAACATCTCGTGCAGCCTGTGCGGCGCCGACGACGTGGTCGAGGCGTTTCTGTGCTACACCGACACCGAGTTGGGTGAGACCTCCGAGTGCCTCGCGGCGTGCGGCTTTCCGACCTGCGTC
Source organism: Longimicrobiales bacterium (assembly GCA_965197725.1). Lineage (GTDB taxonomy): Bacteria > Gemmatimonadota > Gemmatimonadetes > Longimicrobiales > Gaopeijiaceae > UBA1138. The sequence goes on along the minus strand of CBDANQ010000061.1, from coordinate 242,353 downwards.
CAGATCAACTCGCGCTACTACGAGAACGTGGCTCCAACCGAAGTGCCAAAGATCGTCGAGCACCTTAAGGCACAGTCCGAGGGACACTAAATGGCTTACCCCTACGTGTCGGATAGAGAGGTTCGCATTCTCAGCACCTATTTCGGCGACCCGAAACAGCGGCGCATCGGCGCCTATGTGAAGCGCGGCGGCTACAAGGCGCTCGAGAATGCGCTTGGAATGGGCCCGGACGACGTCGTCGAGGTCGTGAAGTCCTCGGGGCTTCGGGGACGTGGCGGCGCTGGATTTCCCACGGGTGTGAAGTGGTCCTTCATGCCGAAGGAGCCGAGGAAGCCCCACTACCTCGTGTGCAACGCTGACGCATCAGAGCCGGGCACCTTCAAGGACCGTGAGCTCATTCGCTGGGACCCCCATCAGCTCATCGAGGGCTGCCTGATCGGCGCCCACGCGATCCGCGCCCAGCACGTCTACATCTATTATTGCCGAGGTGAGTTCTTCGAGGCGAACCAGGTTCTTGCGCGCGCGGTCGAAGACGCCTACGCGAAGGGCTACGTCGGCGAGAACATCCTCGGCTCCGGCTCCACGATCGACGTCACGGTTCACCAGGGGGCTGGCGCGTACATATGTGGCGAAGAGACCGGCCTGATGAACTCGCTGGAGGGCCGCCGCGGCGAGCCTCGGATCAAGCCGCCGTTCCCGGCTGCCGTCGGTGCGTTCGGCCAGCCGTCCACGATCAACAACGTGGAGACTCTGTCCGCCATTCCTCACATCGTAAAAAACGGAGGCGAGTGGTACCGGCAGTATGGGACCGAAAAGAGTCCGGGCACGAAACTGTTCTGCGTGAGTGGTCACGTGAACAAGCCCGGCAGCTACGAGCTCCCGCTCGGCTTCCCGCTCATCGAGCTCATTGAAGACGTTTGCGGGGGCATGAGGGGCGGCAACGCATTGAAGGCAGTGATCCCGGGCGGGTCTTCGGTCCCTCTCATCAATGCCGAGGAGGCAAATGCGTGCAAGCTCGACTACGAGGGCTGCGTCGAGGTCGGAACGATGCTCGGCTGCGCCTCAGTCATCGTGATGGACGAGACCGCGGACATCGTGAAGCAGGTCCGCCGCATGGTCGACTTCTATGCGCACGAGTCGTGCGGACAGTGCACGCCGTGTCGTGAGGGGACGGCGTGGACCGCTCAGATCCTCCGGCGGATCGAGAATGGGAAGGGGACCGAGGGCGATCTCGATACGCTGATGGAGATGACCCAGAACATGGTCGGCACGACGATCTGCTTGCTGTCAGACTCCGTGGCAGCTCCGGTGCAATCGTCGATCGAGAAGTTCGGAGATGAGTATCTCGCCTTGATCCGGCGCGGTGAGCCCGTGGGGGCTGCCTGATGGCGGTCACGCTCACCATTGATGGCCACGAGGTCACGGTCTCCACGGGAACCACGATCCTCGAAGCCGCGAAGACGATCGGCCAGGAGGTCCCACACTATTGCTATCACCCGGGCATGTCGTCTCCCGCGATGTGTCGCCTCTGCCTCGTCGAGATCGAGGGTGCCCCCAAGCCGATGCCTGGATGCGTGACGACGGTGATGGACGGCCAGGTGGTGCACACGCAGTCCGAGCAGGCCAAGGCGAGTCGCCAGGGCGTGCTCGAGTTCTACCTGGTGAACCATCCGCTCGACTGCCCGATCTGCGACATGTCCGGTGAGTGCGACCTTCAGGACTACGTGCACGAGGAAGGCCGGGAAAGCGGGCGCTCGCGTGAGCCAAAGAGGGTTTTCGGGCGAGACGACTTCGGTGGTGATGTGCTCTTCTACGGCGACCGCTGTGTCATGTGCACGCGCTGTGTCCGCTTCATGAGCGAAGTGGAACGGGACCCTCGGCTGACCGTCGTGGACCGAGGCAACCGCTCCGTCATCGACACGTTCTTCGAGGAAGGCCTCGACGGCACACATTGGCACGGCAACATCGTCGATATCTGCCCGGTAGGCGCCCTGGTCTCGAAGGACTTTCTGCACAAGGCGCGTGCGTGGGACCTCGAACACACGCCCTCGATCTGCACGAGCTGCTCGCAAGGCTGCAACATCGATCTGCACACGCGAGACAACCTGGTTCAGCGCCTCAAGCCACGCGAAGACCTCGACGTCAACGGTTGGTGGATGTGCGACCAGGGTCGCGAAAACTACGAGTGGATCAACCAGGGCGTTCGCATCGAGGCACCCCTGGTGAGGGACGGCGATGGTGGCTGCAAGGCTGTCGGTTGGAAGGACGCGCTCAGCGCGTTGCTCGAAGAGGCGAACGGTGCCGGTTCGGTGAAAGCCGTCGCTTCGCCGCTCGCCTCGAACGAGGATCTCGGCGCGCTCAGGGCGCTCATCGAGGCGCTCGGTGGTGGTGATACCGTGTACCGCTCCGCCCGGGCTGAGCATGAGATCGTACTCAAAGGCTTCCCGTCGCTAGCGCGTCGACGGGACCTCGCGGCGAACACGACGGGCGCCGAGCTCATCGGCCTGGAGCGGGCGGGCGCCGATGACGCGACCGGCGGCCTGGAGGATGCGGCCAGCCACGATGGGGTGCTCATGGTGCTCGGGGATGCGCTCGAGGACCAGGCCGCGGACTTCGGCAAGAACGCAGCGCTCTACGTGTTCCTCGGCAGCCACGAGTCGGAGGCTGCCGCCACCGCCCGCTTCGTGCTTCCCGTGACGACCTTCGCGGAGCAGGAGGGCACGTTCACGAACGTGGCTGGGCGTGTGCAGCGCTTCTGGCCGGGCCTGCAAGCGCCCGGCATGGCGCGTCCGGCATGGCTCATTCTGGGAGCGCTGGTCGCCGAGCTGATGGACACCGACGCCCCGCGCAGTGCGGCGGACGCGTTCACGACACTCGTGACCGGGGTCCCCGCTTTCAGTGGCCTGACCTATGACGACATCGGCACCCGCGGTGCGGTCGTGAACAACCCCGTGTCGCTCGCGGGAGACTGACCGGATGGAATTCCAACCCATCTCGGGGATTTGGGCGCTCGTGGCGATGAGCCTCAAGGTCACGGTGACGTTCACCGTGCTGATGCTCGTCGTGGCGTACACAACGCTCGCGGAGCGTCGTGTGTCGGCCTGGATCCAGGACCGCCACGGTCCCAACCGAGTGGGTCCGTTCGGGCTGCTTCAGCCGATCGCGGATGGCATCAAGAGCCTCCTGAAGGAAGAGACGGTTCCGGCGACCGCTTCGAAGGCGTTCTTCGTCATGGCCCCGATGCTGGTACTCGCGCCGGCGTTGGTGACGTTCGCCGTCATCCCGTTTGCCGCTCCGCTGCCCACGGCCGCTGGCGTCGTCGACATGATTATCGCGGACGTGCCGATCGGGATTCTCTACGTGCTCGCCCTCAGCTCGCTCGCGGTGTATGGCGTCGTGCTCGGCGGATGGGCGTCGAACAACAAGTACGCCTTCCTGGGCGCGTTGCGCGCGTCGGCCCAGATGGTGAGCTACGAAGTCGCGCTCGGCCTCTCGCTCATCGCAGTGCTGATGATGGCCGGCAACGTGACGCTCACCGAGATCATCTGGCAACAGCAGCAGCTTGGCATGTGGTTCGCGTTCCCGCTGTCGTTGGCGTTCATTCTTTTCGTGATCTCGGCGTTCGCGGAGACGAACCGGCTACCCTTCGACATGGCGGAGGCCGAGTCGGAGCTCATCACCGGGTACCACACCGAGTACTCGGCGATGAAGTTCTCGGCTTTCATGATCGCCGAGTTCGGACACATGGCGACTGCATCGGCCCTCATGGCTACGCTCTTCCTCGGTGGCTGGGATCTGCCCGGCACCTGGGACAACGCCTTCTGGTACGACGGACGGCTCATCCGAGGCTTCGCGGCCGACGGCACCGTGGTCCTAGCGAGCCCGGCACTGTGGAAGACGCTAGCCACCTTCGCCGGCTTTGCGGCCAAGACCGGTTTCTTTCTGTTGCTCTTCATCTGGATCCGGTGGACGCTCCCACGCTTCCGCTACGACCAGGTGATGGCGCTGGGATGGAAGGTCATGCTGCCTACCGCCCTCGCCTATGTGATGCTGATCGGTGCTACGATCCTCGTGCTCGACGAGGTCGGAGTGGCGTGGGGTTTCAGCTACGGCGCCGCGCTCACCGCGGTTAGCACGGCCGCCACCGTTGGCTTCGTGTTCTTCTTGGACCGCGGTCGTACGATCACCGGCGCCGCTGCCCAATACGCGCAGAGAGTCGAGGTCAAGACCATCTCTCAAGCCGCTCCCGCGGGGGATTGAGGCGTCCAGTCCATGGCCATTTCAGTCAAAGTCATGCACCGACCGGAGTCGGAGTCGACCTCCTACCTCCGCGCCGCGCTCCGCGGCATGGCGCTCACCTTCAAGCACATGGTCAACCCGGCCAAGGTGACGCAGCAATATCCCGAGGAGCAGACCGACCTGAGCCCGCGCTGGCGTGGCACGCATCGCATGGAAGTTCACGCAGACGGACGTCCAAAATGCGTTGCGTGCGGCCTCTGCCCCACCGTGTGTCCCGCCAACTGCATCCGCCTGGTAGGTGGCGAGGACGACCAGGGAAATCGATACCCGATCGTGTACGAGATCGACGAGTTCCGGTGCATTTTCTGCGGCATGTGCCAGGAGGTCTGCCCGGTCGAGGCGATCCATGTGGGGCGGCACTTCGAGAATGCTGAGTATACACGCGACCGGTTTGTTTACGATTTGGACCGACTGATGGAACAAGACCACCCGACGACGCTTTTGTGGGATCCATCGGACCCGAGGTCCGAGTGATCACCGTCCTTTTCTACGTCTTTGCGGCGGTTACGCTGGCTGGTGCGCTCGGCGTCGTGATGTCGAAGAATCCGGTGGGTAGCCTTCTCTCGATGGTGGTGACGCTGGGCAGTATGGCGGCGATCTTCGTGATGCTGGAGGCGCACTTTTTGGCGGCGATCCAGATCATTGTGTACGCCGGCGCGATTATGGTGCTCTTTCTCTTCGTGATCATGCTGCTGAGTCTGGGGCACGATTATCAGAAGGATCTCAAGGCCGGCATGTTTGCGCTGGTCTCCGCCGTGACCGTCGGCGCGATGGCGGCCTTCCTGTCGATCCAGCTGCGCGGCGCCGCTCTCGCCGAGGGCGCTCCCGGCGGGGCTGCGATCGACGCGGCGATGGCCGACCACGGCGTTGTCGGTGCGATCGCGGAACCGCTCTACACGACTTACGTCGTGCCCTTCGAGATCACGGGTATCCTGCTGCTCGTCGCAATCGTGGGCGCGCTCCTCCTTGCCAAGCAGAACGTCGCATGATCACCGAAGCGCTCGTTCTCAGTGCCTTTCTGTTCGTGCTCGGCACTTTTGGTGTGCTCGTGCGTCGGAACGCGATCATCATGTTCCTATGCATCGAGCTTCAGCTCAACGCGGTGAACCTCACGTTTGTCGCGTTCTCCCGGCTGCACGGCATCGACGGGCAGATATTCGTCTTCTTCGTGATGACGGTCGCGGCCGCGGAGGCGGCCGTCGGTCTCGCCATCATCATCTCGATCTTCCGGCACTACGAGACGGTGAATGTGGACAACTTCAAACTGCTGAGGTGGTAGCGGCATGCACGCTTCCTTAGCAGCGCTCCTGTTCCAGGGCGGCCAGACGGCCGCCGAGGGCGGCGCGCACTTCGAGGCGTTCCTTCCCGGAGTCATCGTCCTGTTGCCACTGCTCGGCTTCGTGCTCAACGGTGTGCTCGCGCTCCGGCATGCGTCGACGTCGGCTGCCGCCGTCCGCTCCGGCGGCGAGCTCGATCTCGACGAGGGCGGTCGGCCGTTGACGCACACGCTCCCGAGTCTGATTGGCCCGGGTGTGTTGCTGCTGGCCTTTGTGATCACGCTGGTGAACTTCGGGCGCATGTCCGGCGCGCATCTCGAAGAGCCCTTCGTCGTCGAGTATTGGACGTGGATGGCGACGGCTACCTTCAGCGTCGAGGCGGCGCTGCAGCTCGATCAACTGTCGATGATCATGATGATGATCGTCACGGGCGTGGGGTTCCTGATCCACGTGTTCAGCGTCGGCTACATGAAGGACGATGCGGGTTATCCCCGCTACTTCGCCTACCTGAACCTCTTCATCTTCTTCATGCTCGTGCTCGTGATGGGCGCGAGCTACCCGCTCATGTTCGTGGGCTGGGAAGGTGTTGGGCTTTGCTCGTACCTGCTGATCGGATTCTGGTTCAGTGACCGTGAGAAGTCGGACGCGGGCAAGAAGGCGTTCATCGTCAATCGCGTTGGCGACCTCGGCTTCCTGGTCGCGATGTTCTTCCTGTTCACGACGTTCGGCACGTTGGATTTCGTGCCGATCTTCGCGGGAGCCGAAGGAGCCCTCGTCTACGGCGGTGGGCTCGTGACGGCCATCACGCTCTTCTTCTTCTTGGGCGCGGCGGGCAAGAGCGCTCAGATGCCGCTCTACGTTTGGTTGCCCGACGCGATGGCGGGCCCCACGCCGGTCTCTGCCCTCATCCACGCGGCCACCATGGTCACGGCCGGCGTGTACCTCGTCGCGCGCTCGTCGGTGCTCTTCGCGCTCTCGCCGATCGCGAGCGCGACGGTGGCGGGCGTCGGTGTTCTGACCGCGCTGTTCGCCGCGACGATCGCGCTCAAGCAGAACGACATCAAGAAGCTGCTCGCGTACTCCACGGTCTCTCAGCTCGGCTACATGTTCGTCGGCGTCGGGGTTGGTGCGTACAGCGCCGGCGTCTTCCATCTCATGACGCACGCGTTCTTCAAGGCGCTGCTATTTCTCGGTGCGGGTGCCGTGATCCACTCGATGCACGTGGCGTATCACAGCACGCACAGCGATGAAGATGCGCAGGACATGCGGAACATGGGTGGGCTGAAGAAGCACATGCCGATCACGTGGGCGACCATGTGGATCGCCACCCTCGCTATCGCCGGCATCTGGCCATTCGCAGGCTTCTTCTCCAAGGACGAGATCATCTGGCAGGCCGCCGCATTCGGTGGGGCGGCGAACGCCCCCTATCCAGTGCTCTACACGGTGTACTGGGTAACCGCATCAGCCGCGGCGATGCTCACGGCGTTTTACATGACCCGCATGATGGTCATGACCTTCCACGGTGAGAACCGCACCGGGGGCGAAGAGGAGAAGTCGCTGCACGAGGCGCCTGCGGTCATGTGGGCGCCGCTCGCGGTGCTGGCCGTCCTCGCCGCGGTCAGCGGATGGGTCAACGTTTCTGGGCACATCCGAGATACGCTACTTGGTCTCGGGCCGCTGACCAGCGGCTGGCTCCACGAATGGCTGCACCCGATTACGGAGCAGGCCCAGCACATCCAGGAGGTCAACCTGGGTGTGCTTGCCGAGACCGCGCCCACGGGTGGGGGCGAAGTCGTCTGGGCCGTTCTCTCGGGTCTGGCTGGGCTCGCGGTCGTCGTCGCTTCGTTCCGATTCGTCGGCGGCCAGAAGGTCGTGCCGGCCGCGGAGGACGTCGAGCCGACCGGCATCGCCAAGGTGCTCCACGACAAGTGCTACGTCGACGAGCTCTACGACCGCGTCATCGTTCAGCCGGTTTTGGCCCTATCCCGGTTCTGCTGGAAGGTGATCGACGCGGGGATCATCGACGGCGTCGTGAACGGTGTCGGCTGCATGGCGCGAGCCTTGGGCTTCGTCGTCAGCGTGTTCCAGACCGGGACGGTGAACACCTACGCATTCGTTCTCACCGTCGGCGTCCTGGTCATCCTCGGCGTGTCGATCTTCTAGTGGGCGGGCGATGATGAATTCGATGCTCGAATCGATCGGCTACACGGGGTGGGCGCTGCACGCGCTCATCTGGCTGCCCATCCTGGGCGTGGGGCTCGTGCTCTGGGCCGAGGGGGAAACGGCCAAGAGGGTGGCATTCTGGTGGTCGATGGGCGTGATGGTGCTGAGCTTCGGGCTCTGGTGGGCCTTCGATCCCACGCAGGGCGGCATGCAGATGGAGAGCACCAGGCCATGGATCGAGACTTGGGGGGTGAGCTACTCGCTCGGGATCGACGGCATCAGCCTGTTCATGGTGATCCTGACCACGTCCACCAGCGCGCTCGCGATCCTCGGGTCGTTCAACTACATCACGGAGAAGCAGCGTGCGTTCTATGCGCTGATGCTGCTCCTGGAAGCCGGTGTGGTCGGCGTCTTCGTCGCGACGGACCTCCTCCTCTTCTACGTGTTCTTCGAGCTCACGCTCGTCCCCATGTATTTCATCGTGGGTGTGTGGGGCGGGGAGCGCCGTATCTACGCCGCGATCAAGTTCTTCCTGTACATGGCGTTCGGGTCTCTACTGATGCTGGTCGGGATTCTCTACTTGTTCTACAAGGCGAAGACGCTGCTAGGCATCTCGACTTTCGCCTATTCGGACATGCTCCAGCTGCCGCTCACGGGGACCGAGCAGCTCTGGCTCTTCACGGCCTTCGCGCTGGCGTTCAGCGTGAAGGTGCCTGTCTTCCCGCTGCACACTTGGCTTCCGGACGCCCACGTCGAGGCCCCGACGCCGGGCTCGGTGGTCTTGGCCGCGGTGCTCCTGAAGATGGGCACGTACGGCTTTCTCCGGTTCCTGCTGCCGCTGTTTCCGGTCGCGGCGCTGCACCCGACGGTGGTGTCCGTCATGCTGGTGCTCGCGGTCATCGGCAGCGACGGCTATGCCTTCGAAGCTCCGCGACCCGTGCTATGCACGGGTGCCCTCTGGGGCCGTGGCATCCCGGGGACCCGTGCGTTAGCACGGGTGGCGGCCCGCTGTACTTCTTCAACAGCCTTCTAGGCTTACGAAAAGGCTCATGGAACTCGACTTCAGCCGGCAGCTCCACTTCTTCTGGGCGCTCCTGCCCGAGATCGTGCTGTGCACGTTCGGCATGGTGGTTCTCGTCGCCGGCGTTTCGGGCAAGTACAAGGATGCCGACAAGGCGCCCTCGGGTGACCCGAGCTTCGGAACCATGGCCGACCTTGGATGGCTCTCCCTGGTCGGTGTGCTTGCGGCGGCCGGCGCGAACGGGTGGCTCTATGGCATCACGGAGGTCGGGCAGGACTCCATGATCGCACTGGATCGTTTCCGGCTCTTCGCCAACTGGATCTTCCTGCTCGCCGCCGCGCTCACCATTCTGATTTCGTTCACCTACGTGTATCGCCAGCGGCTCCAGGCGGGTGAGTTCTACGCGCTGATTCTGTTCGCAACGGCCGGCGCGATGTTCATGGCGGGCACGCGCGACCTGATCGTCATGTTCCTCGGGCTCGAGGTCATGTCGATCGCCGTGTACGCGCTCACCGCCTTCAACCGCCGCGATCGCAAGTCCGCCGAGGCCGGCCTCAAGTACTTCCTGCTCGGTGCGTTCGCCACGGGCTTCTTCCTCTATGGCATCGCGCTCACCTACGGCGCCACGGGCAGTACGAACGTCGCGGTCATGGGGGCGAGCGTCGCGAGCGGCGCTGCCGCGCCCGGCCTCTTGGCTATCGCCATTGCGCTCGTGGCGATCGGCTTCTCGTTCAAGGTCTCGGCCGTTCCCTTCCACATGTGGACGCCCGACGTGTATGAGGGTGCGCCGGCGCCGGTGACCGCGTTCATGTCCGCGGTGGTAAAGGCGGCCGCCTTCGTAGCATTCCTGCGCGTCTTCCTGGTCGCCTTCGACGATGCGTACGCCACCTGGTTCCCGATCCTGTGGTGGCTCGCCGCGATCACCATGGTCTCGGCGAACCTCATCGCTCTCGTGCAAACGAACGTGAAGCGGATGCTCGCGTACTCGAGTATCGCGCATGGGGGGTATCTTCTCGTCGCCGTGACCGCGGCGAACGAGAGCGCCGCGGCCGGCATGCTCTTCTACCTGCTCGTGTACACGCTCATGAACATCGGCGCGTTCGCGATCGTGATCAGTGTGGCGCACCAGTCTGAAGAGCGCCTGTACGTTGACGACTACGCCGGCTTCGGCTGGGCGAACCCGACGCTGGGCGTCTTCCTGACGATCTTCCTGCTCTCGCTCGCGGGCTTCCCGGGCACGGGAGGCTTCGTGGGCAAGATCTATCTGCTTCAGGGCGCTGCCGACTCCGAGCTGTGGGTGCTCTCGGTCATCCTCGTCCTCACGACCGTGGCGTCGTACTGGTACTACCTGCGCGTCGCGTGGGTCATGTGGATGAAGAACGCGACCGGTGAGGGCCAGCACGATCTCGTCATCACGCCGTTCCCTATGCGTATTGCGCTGCTCGTCAGCGTTGGGCTCATCCTGTACACGGGCATCTTCCCTGGTGCGGCGCTCGAGTTCGCGCGCGAGAGCGTGCAGGGGCTGGGAGCGATCGGGGATGGGATGCTCGGGATCGCGCCGTAGTAGGGATAGCCTGTGCGGCAGACCACTAGCAGACCACTAGCAGACCACGATATGGCTCTCTCGGACCAGATCTTTCGGCAGTATGACATCCGCGGCATCGTGGGAGAGGATTTCGATGCCGATGTAACGGAGCTGGTGGGCCGAGCGTTCGGCTCCCACATGAGGGTGGCGACCGGGCTCGAGGCGCCGAGAGTCGCGGTAGGCCACGACAATCGGCTCACGTCTCCCGAGCTCGTCGGAGGTCTCATCCGCGGCCTGCTCTCCACGGGCTGCCATGTGCTCGATGTGGGTACGGTGCCGACGCCCGTTCTCTACTGGTCCGAGGTGACCCTCGAGACCGACGGTGCGGTACAGGTCACGGGGTCGCACAACCCGCCTGAGTGGAACGGCATCAAGATGACGCTCGGCGGGGGGGCCCTGTACGGGGATACGATCCAGGACCTCTTCCGGCGCATCAAGGAAGGCGACTTCGAGTCCGGACAGGGCGCGGAGGAACAACTCGACGTCATTGACCAGTACGTGGTGGATGTCGCACGACGCTTCCAGCTCGCACGTCCCATGAAGGTCGCGGTGGACTGCGGCAACGGGACCGGCTCGCTGGTCGCGGTTCAGTTGCTCGAGGCGATCGGTGTCGAGGTGACTGCACTCTTCTGCGACTCCGACCCGACGTTCCCCAACCACCATCCCGATCCGGCGGTCGACGCAAACCTGGAGGACCTCATCCGAGCGGTGCGTGACATGCCGCACGACATGGGGGTGGCCTTCGATGGCGACGCCGACCGCATCGGGGCCGTCGACGAGAATGGTGACGTCATTCGCGGGGACACGCTGCTGCTGCTGTACGGACTCGATGTGCTCGACAAGCACGGCCCCGGCCAGAAGCTCGTTTTCGACGTGAAGTGCAGTCAGGCGCTCCCGGAGGTTTTCGAGGCCGCCGGCGGAGAGCCGATCATGTGGCAGACAGGCCATTCGCTCATCAAGGAGCGGATGAAGGAGACCGGTGCACTTGTTGCGGGTGAGTTGTCGGGGCATATCATGATCGCTGACAACTACCTCGGCTTCGACGACGCGCCGTACGACGCGTGCCGTCTCATCGAGCTCGTGAGCCGATCCGGCAGGTCCCTGTCGGAGATGGTTTCCGATTTTCCGGTGTACGTATCGACGGCCGAAATTCGGATCGACGTGACGGAGGAACAGAAGTGGGCCGTGGTAGCAGACGCCGTATCGCACTTCAGGACGACACATGACATCATCGAGGTCGACGGCGTGCGCGTGCTCTTCGGAGACGGATGGGCGCTCCTGCGGGCCTCCAACACGCAGCCGGTCATCGTCGCGCGCTTCGAGGCGCGCACCGAGCCGCGTCTTGCGGAGATTCGGGCGCACATCGCGGACTGGCTCACCGAGAACGGTGTTCCGTTCGCGTAGCGTGTAAGCGCCGATGTCGAGCAACGGCACACCGATGCCCACCCTTCGAGGGGGACGCGCCCTGGTCACGATTGCCGTGGTGGTGGCCGTCGTAGTGGGCCTTGGACGGCTCGCGTCCACGATGTACGTCGAGATCCTCTGGCATGCGCAGAGCGGGTACAGCGACGTGTTCTGGCTACGCGTGCTGTGGCAATCGAGTGTGCGAGTCGTGGCCGGTATCGCGGTTGGGGCCCTCGTATTCCTGAACTTGCGCATCGTGTCCGAGACGCTGAGCGGCATTCAGATCAAACGTCGTTTCGGGAATCTCGAGATCTCGGAGCAGTTGCCGAAGAGCTACGTGCTCTGGGGCATGGCAGGTACTTCGGCGCTGCTCGCGCTTTGGTTCGGCGGATCCATACCTCAGAATTTGGGCTTGCAGATGCTTTTGATCCGCCACGCGGAAGCGTGGGGCATCGCCGAACCGATGCTGAACCACGATGTTGGCTTCTACGTCTTCTGGGTCCCGGCGCTCCTGCAGCTCGTCGTCTATGCGTTGGTCGTTGCCTTCCTCGTATTCACGCTCGCGACGGCGGGATACGCGGCCACCGGAGCGTTGCGCTGGGGCGGCGGCCGCGTGGAAGCCCAGGACCTTGCGCGCCTGCACCTCGGAGCGCTTCTCGGGGTGTTCCTGATTCTGCTGGGCGCCCGGCTCTGGCTGAGCCGGTACCAGCTCATCCTCGACGGCACCTCCGATGTGCGTGGGATTTTCGGGTTCGCGGACGCCGAGGCGAGGCTGCCGGCACTGCAGACGCTCACGATTATCTGCGTCGTTTCGGGTGTGGCAGCGTTCTGGGGAGCCTGGAAGAACCGAGGCGCGGCGATCGTGAGCGCGCTCATTGCGGTGGTGCTCGCGATGCTCATGATCGGGCAGCTCTACCCCGGCCTGATCCAGTCGCTGCGGGTCGAGCCCAATGAACTGGAGCGGGAGACGCCGTTCATCGAAAACAATCTCGAATTCACACGAATGGGCTTCGCTCTGGACCAGATGGAGCGGCGTCCCTTCGAGTATGCGCAGGACGAAGAGATCGATTGGTCGACCGCGGCACGGCAGTTCGCGGGGTTGCCGGTTTGGAACAGGGGCCCGTTGCTCGCGACCTACCGCGAGCTCGAGGCTCGCTACCCCTACTACGACTTTCGGGACGTCACGATCGACCGCTACGAGACCGCGGACGGACCGGTAGCGGTTGCGATGTCGGTTCGGGAGGTTGAGCCGCGCGGGATTCAGGATCGTAATTGGCAGAACATGCATCTGCGCGAGCTCTATGTGGAAGGGATGGGCGTGGTCGCGAGCCTCGCGAGCCAGAAAACTCCGGAGGGGCGCCCGCCGATGCTCGTCTCGGGCATCCCGCCGGAGTCGGCGTCCGACCCGCTGGCGGTTCCCGCTCTCAGCCTCGCTCGCTCGGAGGTGTTCTTCGGGACGCGGGCTCAGGAATATGCAGTCGTCGATGGCGGCAGCGGCCAGTTCCTCGCCCCGAACGGGGAGCCAGGCGTACCGGGTACGGACTTTCCGGCTGGGATCGAGCTCGCCGGGTGGCTGCGAACCGCGCTGATCGCTTGGCGGTTCGGCGAACTGAACCTCATCTTCTCGTCCGAGCTCACGGATGACAGTCGCTTCATCTACCGACGCCAAGTCACCGAGCGAGTGCGCGCGATCGCACCGTTCTTCCGGTTCCCGGAGACACCCTACCCGGTCGTTGTGGACGGGCGGGTCGTGTGGATTCTCGAGGGCTTCACCGCGACCGGTGCCTTCCCGCTCTCGACGGTGCAGCAATTCGGCACGATCCGATCGCGGGTGAGGTACGCACGCAACTCGGTGAAGGTCACCGTGGACGCGGTAACCGGCGAGGTGGACTTCTACCGCGTACCGATCGACGACCCACTACTCGACGCGTACGAGCGTGCGTTTCCCGGGTTACTTCAGCCTCTGGAAGAGATGCCGGACGAGGTCCGGGCCCACGTCCGCTATTCCAGAGCCATGCTGGACCTGCAGAGTCGTGTTCTCCTCCAGTACCACCAGGAGACGGCGCCGGCGTTCCACGGCCAGCAGGATGTCTGGGATTCCCCGCAGGAGCTCGCAGAGGGCCCGTCCCCGGTCGCATACCAGCCCGAGTTCGGCCTCTACGCGCTGCCGGGCGAAAGTGAGGCACGCTTCCACTTGACGACGGTGTTCGTACCGAGGGACCGACAGAACCTCACCGCGATCCTCGCCGCTCGCACGGATGAGCGTGGGGTGCCCGAGTTGATCCTCTACGATGTGCCGGTAACGGACCAGGTGCCCGGGCCCCGTCAGATCGAGGCCCTGGTCGAACAGGATCCGCAGATTTCGCAGCAGTTCTCACTTTGGCGAACGGGGGGAAGCGAGGTCTGGACGGGACACCTTCACCTCGTTTCGGCGGGGAACCGGATCCTGTACATGGAGCCCGTCTTCCTCGCCGCCGAGGCGGACGCGATTCCGGAGCTCAGACGATTCGTGGTCAGTGACGGTGTCCGCGTAGCGATGACCGAGGACTTGGCCGGCGCGATCAGCGAGCTCGCCGGCCTCACCGTGCCGGCGCCCGGCACGGATACGGCGGTGCCGACGCTCGACGCGCGGGCTGGCGGCGAGGTGGTTTGGTCCTCGACCGCACTAGCTCTTCTCGAGCGGGCGGAGGGCAGCGCCCGGGCAGGGGACTGGCAGGCTTACGGCGAGGCATTGAACGAGCTACGCGCGTTGCTTCAGCGCCTGGGGTCGGGCGGGACCTTCTAATAGCTTCTAGGTTTCCTCCTTTTCAAATCATTATGGACATCCACGAATATCAGGCCAAGGAGCGCTTCCGCGCGGCTGGCATCGCGGTTCCGCCGGGCGAGATCGCCACGACCCCCGAGGAGGCCAAAGTGATCGCGGCCAAGTACGGCGGCACGGTCGTGGTGAAGGCGCAGGTACACTCGGGCGGCCGGGGCAAGGCCGGCGGCGTGAAGCTCGCCAAGGACGCGGCCGAGGCGAAGGAACACGCCACGGCTATCCTTGGAATGGAGATCAAGGGCCTCACCGTAGAAAAGGTGCTGGTGTCGCCCGCCGAGAATATCGACACCGAGGCGTACGTCGGCGTGCTCGTAGACCGCAAGAAACAAGCGGCGACGTTCATGGTCTCCGCCGAAGGCGGCGTGGACATCGAGCATGTTGCCGCCGAGACGCCTGAGCTGATTCGGAAGCTGACGGTTGATCCCCGCTATGGGATCCTCCCTCACCAAGCGTTTTGGCTTGCCAATTTCCTGTACGACGATCCCAGCTTGATCAAGCAGGCGAGTAAGATCATCGCGCAGCTCTACGACGCGTTCGTGAGTTCGGGAGCCTCGATGGCCGAGATTAACCCACTCATCACGACGTCTGCCGGTGAGGTCAAGGCGATCGACGCCAAGATGAGCATCGACGACTCGGAGCTGTTTCGTCGTCCCGACGTCGAAGCGATGCGGGACATGTCGTCCGAACCGGCGTCGGAGATCAAGGCACGTGAGGCGGACCTCTCGTACGTGAAGCTCGACGGGGATGTCGGGTGCTGCGTCAACGGGGCAGGACTGGCGATGGCGACGATGGACCTGGTGAAGTACTACGGCGGCGAGCCTGCGAACTTCCTGGACATCGGAGGCTCGTCCAACCCCGACAAAGTCGTCGCCGCGCTGGAGATCATCACATCGGATGCGAACGTGAAGGCGATCCTCTTCAACATTTTCGGCGGCATTACCCGGTGCGATGACGTTGCGAGGGGCATTGTAGAGGCGACCGGGTGCATCGACGTCAAGCCCCCGATCGTGATCCGTCTCACCGGCACCAACGAAGAGTTGGCGCTCGAGATCCTCGAGGAAGCGGGTTTCTCCGCCTATACGTCGATGGACGCGGTCGTAGAGAAAGCGGTCGAGCTGGCAGCGGGCGGCGCGTAAGCCATGTCGATCTTCATCGACAACGACACCAAGCTCGTGGTACAAGGGATCACCGGGCGGGACGGCTCCTTCCACACGCTGCAAATGATGGAGTACGGCACCGAGGTCGTCGCCGGCGTAACCCCGGGTAAAGGTGGCCAGACCTTCGAGGGCCCAGACGGCGAGACGGTGCCGATCTTCAACGCCATGGACGAAGCGGTCGCCCAGACCGGCGCCAACACCTCGGTGATCTACGTGCCCCCGGCGTTCGCGGCGGGCGCGATCCTGGAAGCGGCCGATTCGGGCGTCGCGCTCGTCGTCGCGATCACCGAGGGCGTGCCCGTGCTCGATATGGCGAGAGCGCATGCATTCGCGCGCGACAAGGGGGTGCGTGTGCTCGGCCCGAACTGTCCTGGGCTGATCTCCCCCGGGCAGTCGAAAGTCGGCATCCTGCCCGGCCAGATCGTCACCGAGGGACCGATCGGGCTCGTCTCGCGATCCGGCACGCTCACCTACGAGGCGGTCTTCCAGCTCACCAGCGTGGGCCTGGGGCAGACAACCTGTGTGGGTATCGGCGGAGATCCGCTCATCGGGACGAACTTCATCGACTGCCTCGAGGCGTTCGAGGCCGACCCCGAAACCACGGGAGTAGTCATGCTCGGGGAGATCGGTGGCACCGACGAACAGGAAGCTGCATCGTATGTCAGCGCCAACATGTGCAAGCCGGTGGTAGGATTCATCGCCGGCCAGACGGCCCCCCCGGGACGCCGAATGGGACATGCCGGTGCGATCATCAGCGGCTCGGCCGGCACGGCGGAGGAGAAGATGAAGGCCTTCGAGGAAAACGGGATCGCGGTGGCAAAGCGTCCTGCGGACCTCGTGGGGTTGATCCAGGACGCGCTGAACTAGTGTCCTGGGACAGGACACTAGGCCCACGCAGCCTCAGGGATGCCATGGAAGACCAACCACTGCTAGTCGAAGATGCCCTGAAGCGGGCGCAGTACCGGGTCTGTCCGGATACTCCGCTCGCTGAAGTGGTGGACTTGATGGTCCGGCGTGAAGTGCGCGCGGTGCCCGTCGTCGGTGAACAGTACGAGGTGTTGGGGATCATCACCTCGGGCGACGCGCTGGACCGCGTGCTGAACGAGCGCCCGGTCGCGCCCGACCGGGAGGAGTTGCTCGCCAGGGATGTGATGACGCGTGCTGTGCTTTGCGTGTCGGAGGACCAGCCGCTGGTCGAGGCAGCCAATACGATCGTGAACCGGGACGTCGAGCAACTCCCGGTGGTGCGCGACGGAGAGTTCATCGGCTTTGTCACGCGCGACACGATTCTGCGCACCCTCCACGAGGGTATCATTCGAATGAACAGCGAATAAGAAACCGACTCATGAGCCAAACTCTGGCGATCATCAAACCAGATGCCATCGATGCCGGGAAGGCTGGGAAGATTCTTGCGCACCTGGAGAACGCGGGCTTTGCGGTGACCTCCTTGAAGCTCACCGTGCTCGGCCGGGGCCAGGCGGGTGCGTTCTATGCCGTTCACGCGGGGCAACCATTCTATGATGAACTGGTCGAGTTCATGACCTCGGGCCCAGTGATTCCGATGGTGCTTGAGGCGGACGACGCGGTGGCAAAGCTACGCGACGAGATTGGCGCCACCGACCCGGCCGAAGCCGCGGAGGGCACGGTGCGCAAGCTCTTCGCCGAGTCGAGGGGCAGGAACGCCATCCACGCCTCCGACTCCGAGGAGAACGCCGCCAACGAGATCGCTTTCTTCTTCTCCGGGCACGAGCGACTCGGCCTCGGGTAGCCTGGACAACTCCCAGCCCCTGGCTAGCTTTCAGGGTTATGCTAAGTCTCGATCTCGGTCGCCTGGGACGCGAGGACTACGTCCTGGTCGAGGCTCGACTTCCTGCCACTGCACCACTCTGGGATGAGAGCGGCATCGGGTGGGCTGGCCCGGTCGATATACGGCTCAAGGCTTCGCATGCAGGCACCGGACAGGTGGTGGTGCGAGGTGTCATCGAGGGAGCGTTGGCGCGGGCGTGCAGGCGCTGCCTCGAGCCCGTGCAGAGCAGTCTCGAACACGCTGTAACATTGGTTTTCGTATCCTCGGACGCTCCGGGGTTCGAAGAAGACGACGGCACTCACGTGTTCGATCTGGGTGCTGAGTTTGATATGAGCAACGCGGTGCGCGAGGAGCTGATCCTCGCGGTCGATCAATACGTCGTTTGTGATCCTGATTGCCGAGGTCTGTGTCCGACGTGCGGCGTGAATCGGAATACCGATTCGTGCACGTGCACGGTGGAGGAGGCCGACCCCAGGTGGGAGGCGCTCAGGGCGCTCAAGAACAAGTGAATCGGTAATGGCCGTTCCAAAAAAGCGGATCTCGAAACAGCGCAAGCGGAAGCGTCGCACCCATTACAAAGCCGACGGTGTGACCGTCCACGATTGCCCGAACTGTGGTGACCCCAAGGTCCCGCATCGGGTGTGCCCCAACTGTGGACATTATCGGGGGGAGCTGGTTCTCGAAGTCGAGAGCGACTAGGTCGGGGGTCTCCCGAGCGATGTCGCGGTTCCGGTCCTAGAGCCCATGCGGATCATCCTCGATGCCATGGGCACCGATCACGCCCCGCGGTCTGAAGTGGCGGGGGCACTCGAGGCATTGAAGGAACTCGACTCCGACGTCGAGATCGTTCTCGTGGGCGATCGGGAGACGATCGAGGCGGAGTTCCGACAGCACGACGAGATTCCCGATCGGCTATCGATCCACCACGCGCCGAACCGGGTCACGCCGGAGGAGTCGCCTTCGAAAGTGATCCGCCGCAATCCCGATTCTTCGCTGGTGGTGGGGCTCAAGCTCCACGGGGACGGCGCGGGGCATGCCTTCGTCAGCGCCGGCTCCACCGGAGCGATCATGGCGACGTCGCTCTTCACGCTGCGTCCACTGCCCGGCGTGGATCGTCCTTCGGTCGCGACGACGTTGCCGTCATCCGGCGCCCCAGTTCTCCTGCTCGACGCGGGTGCGAACGTCGACTGCAAGCCCCACCACCTCGTCCAGTTCGCTCATCTCGGCAACATCTACGCCCAGGACATGATGGGACGGTCGGACCCGAGAATCGCGCTGCTGAACATCGGAGAGGAGCCGGGCAAGGGTGACGAGCTCACGTCTGAAACCCATCGACTCTTGAGCCGAGAGGCGGGGCTCAACTTCGTGGGCAACGTCGAGGGGCGGGACATCATCAACGGTGTCTGTGACGTGGTGGTGTGCGACGGTTTCGTGGGGAACGTACTCTTGAAGTTCTATGAGTCGGTCGCGCAGTTCATCATCGGTCTGGTCGAGGCGGAGCGAAAAGGGAAGGCCGAGGACGGCCTCGACCTCGATCGCACGTTCCGGGTTCTCGACTACGCGGAGACAGGGGGAGCACCCCTCCTGGGTGTCGGAGGCGTCTCGGTGATCTGCCACGGAAAGTCGACTCCGAAGGCTATCCGTAACGCGCTCGCGCTAGCCGCGAAGGCGGTCCGCTCGGACATGGTCAGGCACAGTGCTCAGGAGGTCGCCCTGGCGCTTGGACCCTCCTCGATGGAGGCGTCATGAGAAAGCCGAAACCGCTGGTCGAGATCGCGGGCACCGGCCGGTTCCTTCCGGACAAGGTCGTGACCAACGAGGACCTCGCCAAAACGCTCGATACCTCGGACGAGTGGATCCGCACTCGCACCGGGATCCGGGAGCGTCGCATCGCGCCGGACGACATGGGTGCCGCCGATATGGGAACCGGCGCCGCTAGGCACGCGATGCGAAGCGCCGGCGTCGAGCCGGGCGAGGTCGACGTGCTCATCGTTGCCACATCGACGCCGGACCGGTTTCTGCCGTCGACCGCGTGTGACATTCAGGCCCAGCTCGGGTGCAGCAACGCGGTGGCCTTCGACCTGGTGGCGGCCTGTACGGGTTTCATATACGGCCTGACCCTGGCAGAGGGGTACCTGACCGCTGGTCGAGGGGAAGTGGCTCTCGTCGTCTCTGCCGAGAAGATGAGCTCGATCGTCGATTGGGAGGACCGCTCCACCTGCGTGCTCTTCGGCGACGGCGGTGGAGCGGCTGTCGTTCGCCCCGCCAACGCCTCGGGGCGTGGAATCCTGTCGAGCCACCTCCGGTCGGACGGGAATCTCGGCGAGCTGTTGTATCGACCGGCCGGTGGAGCTTTGCACCCAATGAGTCAAGCCGTGCTCGACGACAAGAGCCACCTGGTTCGCATGAAGGGCCGGGAGGTCTTCAAGCATGCTGTTCGAAACATGGCTGAGGCGTGCGATCACGCGCTGCAAACCGCGGGCCTGACTTCGGACGACGTCGATATTCTCATCCCGCACCAGGCGAACATGAGGATCATCGAGTCAACCGCCAAACACGCCGGCGTCCCGATGGACCGGGTCTACGTCAACGTCGACCGATACGGGAACATGAGCTCCGCGACGGTCCCCATCGCGGTCGATGAAGCAGTGGAGAAGGGGCTCGTCGCACCGGGCTCCAACGTGCTCCTCGTCGCATTTGGCGCGGGCTTCACATGGGGCGCGATGGCGCTCCGCTGGTAGCGGAAAGGGGCCGAACGTGTCTCTCGCACTGATCTTCCCCGGGCAGGGCTCACAGGCGGTGGGTATGGGCCGTGCGCTCGCCCTTTCAGATGCCAGGGCCGACGCCGTGTTTGCCACGGCAGACGAGGTCCTGGGCTTCTCACTCTCCGGTCTCATGGCGGAGGGCCCCGAGGATGAGCTCACCGCAACCAAGAACGCTCAGCCGGCGATCCTCGCCCACTCGGTGGCCGTGCTGCGGGTCGTCGCAGACGAGCTCGGTCCCGTAGCTTTCGCCGCCGGGCACTCGTTGGGCGAGTTCAGCGCGCACGTGGCTGCAGGTACGCTCAGGTACACAGACGCGCTTGATGCGGTTCGTCTCAGAGGTGAGCTGATGTTCCGAGCGGGCCAGGAACGGCCGGGAACCATGGCCGCGGTGCTCGGTCTGAGTGACGACGAGATCGAGGCGCTGTGTGCGGCGGTCGATGTCGGTGTCTGCGTGCCCGCCAACTTCAACGCGAGCGGTCAGGTCGTCATCAGCGGCGACGTCGCCGGCGTGAAGCAGGGGATGGAGCGCGCGCTGGCGGCTGGTGCGAGGAGGGTTGTGCTCTTGAACGTGTCCGGGGCGTTCCATTCTTCGCTCATGGAGCCCGCCGCGGACGGCCTGAGAGACAAGCTCGAATCGATCGACTTTCAGGATCCGGCATACCCAGTGTTCTCCAACGTCACGGCGAGGCCGGTCACGAGCGGCGCCGAGGCACGGAAGCTGCTGGTCGAGCAACTCACGTTGCCGGTGCGGTGGAGCGCCTCGGTGGCTGCGATGGTCGAAGCGGGTGCGGACCGCTTCCTCGAGGTCGGACCCGGCTCCGTCTTGCGTGGCTTGAATCGGCTCAACGCGAAGGGAGTCCCGTGCGGTTCCATCGGGGAGCCTGAGGACCTTGCGCCACTACAAGAGGGCGCCTGAAGGCGCTTCACAACGGGAGCTTTGACGAGATGAGCGCGCGAGAGCTCGAAGACAAGGTCGCCATCGTCACAGGTGGATCGCGGGGGATCGGACTCGCGATCGCGGAGTCGCTCGCGGACGCGGGAGCCAAGATCGCCGTGATCGGCCGCAACGGTGAGCGCGCCAAGGAGGCCGCGGCCGCCCTGTCGGGCGAGGGACACCGAGGCTTCGCGTGTGACGTGGCGGACTCGACGCAGGTCTCGGACACCGTAGCGGCTGTCCAGGAAGACCTGGGCCCGATCGACATCCTCATCAACAACGCAGGCCTCACGCGGGACAACATCCTACTGCGCATGAAAGATGAGGAGTTCGATGAGGTGATAGCCGCTAACCTAAAGGGTGCGTTCAACTTCACTCGTTCTGTAACGCGTGGCATGATGAAGAAGCGCGACGGCGTGATCCTGAACATCGCGTCCGTCGTGGGGCTCGTCGGCAACGCGGGGCAGACCAACTACGCCGCATCCAAGGCTGGTATGATCGGGATGACCAAGAGCGTGGCCAGGGAATTGGCTTCCAGGGGGGTCCGTTGTAACGCGCTCGCGCCCGGCTTCATTCGCACCGACATGACCGCGCAGCTGACCGAGGATCAGATCGAGGGCCTACAGGGCCAGATCCCCCTCGGGCGGCTCGGTGAGACGGACGATATTTCGGGCGTCGTGCGGTTTCTCGTGAGCCCTGCTGCGCGCTACATTACCGGCCAGGTCTTGGCGGTCGATGGCGGCATGGTCATGTAGTTGGCCACACCGCCCTTTTCGTAACGAACAGGAGGGGACATGAGCGAGCCCATCGAGGCCCGTGTGCGCGAGATCATCATAAACGAGTTGGGTCTCGAGCCTGAGAAGGTCACGGACGACGCTTCGTTCGTTGAGGATCTGGGTGCCGACTCCCTGGACACGGTCGAGCTCGTGATGGCGTTCGAGGAGGAATTCGGACTGGACATTCCGGATGAGGATGCGGAGAAGATGCGGACCGTTGGCGATGCGATCACATATCTGAAGGAAAACCGCGAAGACTGAGTCGCTGTGCGCCGTAAAGGCAGCATGACTACGGGGCAGGAGCCGGGGCATCGAGCTCGACGCGTGGTCGTCACCGGGATGGGCGTGGTATCGCCCGTAGGAAACGACCTACCGAGCACGTGGGACGCGCTGCTCGCAGGCACCAGCGGTGGTGGCCCCGTCACGCTCTGGGAGACGACCGATGAGTTCCCCTGTCGGATCGGGTGTGAAGTGAAGGGTTTCGATCCGATGGACTACGTGGAAAGGCGCGAAGCGAAGCGGTTCGACCGCGTGTTGCTCTTCTCGATCGCGGCCTCTGCGCAGGCGCTCCCCTCGGCCGGACTCGCGGACGGCGTGCCAGACGGAATGGATCCGAGCCGCTTCGGGGTCATCTTCGGCAGCGGCATCGGTGGGGTCGGGACCTTCGAGGAGCAGCACAGGCGCCTGCTCGAGGGCGGCCCCAAGCGTGTGAGCCCGTTTTTCATCCCGATGTTCATCCCGGACATTTCGGCCGGGCTCATCTCCATACGGTGGAATCTGCAGGGTCCGAACTACGCCACCGTGTCGGCGTGCGCTTCCTCGGCGCACGCGATCGGAGACGCCGTGCGCCACATCAGCCACGGCGATGCCGACATCATGATTGCGGGGGGTGGTGAGGCGACTTTTACCCCAATGACGTTCGCTGGCTTTTCCTCCATGAGGGCGCTGTCGACTCGCAACGACGACCCGGCCGGTGCGAGCCGACCGTTCTCCGCCGACCGGGACGGGTTCGTGATGGGTGAGGGCGCTGCCGCTCTGGTATTGGAGGGTCTGGACCATGCCGAGGCGCGCGGCGTCGAGATTCTCGCGGAGATCGTCGGGTACGGTCTTTCGGCGGATGCGTACCACCTCACGGCGCCGCCGCCCGACGGGTTCGGGGCTCAGAACGCCATGCGCATGGCGCTCGAGGACGCGGGTGCGGCGCCGGACGAAGTGGACTACGTGAACGCCCACGGAACCTCGACCATGGCCGATGCGATTGAGACCGCGGCGATCAAGGCGGTGCTCGGTGATCACGCGTACAACACCGTCGTGGGCTCCACGAAGTCCATGACCGGACACCTGCTCGGAGCCGCGGGGGCGCTCGAGGCGATCGCTTGCATCCAGGCGTGCCGGACCGGCCGGATCCCGCCGACCATCAACTATCAGGGCCCGGACCCTGACTGCGATCTGGAGTACGCGCACGGAGGCATGATCAAGCGCCCCGTCGAGCTGGCGCTCAGCAACTCCTTCGGCTTCGGTGGGCACAACGTCTGCCTGGCGATCCGGCGCTGGGACGACTGACGCGGGCGGCATGAGAATCGGGACCGGGTACGACTCACATCGCTTTGAAGAGGGTAGGGAGCTCGTCCTGGGCGGTGTGCATATTCCTGATCACGCCGGCCTCTCCGGGCACTCGGATGGTGACGCGGTCGCGCACGCGATCATCGACGCGATGCTGGGCGCGGCCGCCGCCGGAAACGTCGGCAGTCATTTCCCTTCCGACGACGACGAGTGGAAGGATGCCGACTCCATGGATCTGCTCGCTCGAGCCGGGCAGGTCCTGGAAGCGCGAGACTACAGGGTGGTGAACGTGGACGTCACCGTGATCTGCGAGAGCCCCGAGATCGGACCCCACGCGGAGGCCATGCGCTTGCGTCTCGGTGAGGTGTTGCGGATCTCGTCGACGTTGATCTCGATCAAGGGTAAGAGCAATGAAGGCATGGGCTGGATCGGCGCGGGGGAGGGCATCGCGGTGCACGCGGTCGCGCTGATCGAGTCCCAGGTCGGTGGTGGCTCGGCGCAAGGCGTGTGACGCGTGGCCAACTTCCTGAGCTGGGTAGAGGGTGTTCCGGCTGCGGTGGTCTATGTCTTGTTGGGCGTCGGCGCCGCGTTGGAGAACGTGTTGCCGGCGATCCCGGCGGATACGTTCGTGGCGCTGGGTGGATTCCTCTCGGCGGTCGGAGAGCTGGACCCGCGGTGGATCTTCGTGTCCACGTGGTCGTTGAACGTGGGGTCCGCGCTCGCCATGTATCGGCTCGGCTATATTCATGGCCAGCCGTTCTTCGAGGCCGGCTGGGGGAGGCGAGTCTTGAGACCTCATCAGATGGAGCGCATGGCCAGGTTCTACGATCGCTTTGGGACCGCGGCGATCTTCCTCACTCGGTTCTTGCCGGGGCTCCGCTCCATCGTTCCGGTCTTCGCAGGGGTTAGCCACCAGCCGTTGATCCTCGTAGCGATTCCGATCGCCTTGGCTTCCGCCATCTGGTACGGTGCGCTCATCTGGCTCGGGGCGCTGGCGGGGCACAACCTGGACGTGCTGCGCGCGCTGCTCGGGCGCATCAACGGCGTCCTGCTCGTCGTCGCGGTGGCGGTCGCGGTGCCGTTGGCCCTCTGGTGGTGGCGCACGCGGCATCCGCGGGAGGCGTCCCCGCACTCCGGGACAGCATCGGAGCGCGACCTCGGTGAATGAGTCGTCGATTCCGAGCCCGTTTCGGTTCGAGCAGTTCAACGACTACATCACCTTCGAGCGAGGACTTTCCGCGCGCACGGTGTCCGCCTACGAACGGGATCTCACCCGCTGGTGGAGGTCCGTGTCAGAGAGGGGAGTGGGCGACCCCGGGGAAGTGACCCCGGACCTGCTCCGCGAGTGGATTTTCGGATTGAACGACGCCGGACTCGCCGCGACGTCGATCCGCAGGGCGCAGTCCGCGGTTCGCACGTACTTCCGCTTCCTGTTGTCGGAAGGCCTACTCGAGGTCGATCCGACCGAGCGTTTGGAGAGTCCGCGCGTTGCCCGGAAGCTGCCGGACTTCCTGACGCTCACCGAGGTGTTGCGCCTACTCGATGCCCCAGATTCCGAGAGACCACTTTTCTGGCGGGACCGGGCGATCCTCGAGCTGCTCTACGCCTCCGGGCTCCGAGTCTCCGAACTGGTCGACCTGCCGCTGTCCGGCCTCGATCTGGATGAAGCGTTCGTGACCGTGTTCGGCAAGGGCTCCAAGGAACGAATCGTGCCCATGGGTGGTCCGGCGGTGACGACACTGGAGCGCTACCTCCGAGAGGTGCGCCCGCGACTCGACAAGGGCCGCGGCGAGGGCCGTGTGTACCTCAACGCCCGGGGGACTCGGATGAGGCGGGAGTCCGTGTGGAAGCTCGTCAAGAAGTCGGCGAGGCGAGCGGGAATCGTGAAGAACGTCTCTCCACACACCCTCAGGCACACCTTCGCGACCCACCTGGTGGAAGGCGGGGCGGACCTGGCTGCGATTCAGGAGCTGTTGGGTCACGCCGACATCTCGACCACACAGATCTACACCCACGTCGACCGCGAATATCTCCGAGACGTGCACCGACGATTTCACCCCCGAAACTGAGGGGCGATTGTACGTCTCGCTCGGCTAGAGCTAAAGCCCTCCCGCCCCCTGACCCCGGCGCACCCCCTCGGCGTCGGCAGCCTGGAAGAGCTGCGCCTGAGAGGTCGAGGTCCGTAGCAGACGCACAGCTTCGGCCAGGACAGGGTCCCGCTCCATTCGGATGTCGGCTTCCGCACCCAGATCATCCATGCGCTGAGCCACGTTGATACGACCCCGCCAGCGCAAGTATTTTCGGACGCCGGAATCGGAGAGCTGGTCCTCGGCGAGGCCCTCTTCCGCGAGAAGAGTCATAAAACGATCGAACTCCGCATCGGTGAGACGCAGGCCCTCAGCGTCTTCCCGGCGGGCGCTGGCGGCCTTGAAGCCGAGTTCGGCGAGGCGGAGCCCCAGCGGAACCTCGTGGTCGTTCACGGCCTTGATCAGCTCCCGCTCGACAACCGTGGTCGTGTCGTCCCCCACCGCGAGATCGGGAAAGATCCCACCGCCGTTGATGAGCGAGTGCCCCTGAGCGGTCGTGACACGTGGGAACGTGTCCAAGTCCTCCGCGATCGGACGGAAGTGTGAGTCTCTTGCCCGCTGAAGCGAGCGGCCGAGCGGCGTGTGCCATCGGCCGGTCGTGAAACGCAGGCGTCGGTTGTACGGTAGTCGCATTACGGTCTGTACGACGCCCTTGCCGAACGAGCGTTCACCCAGAACGAGCGCGCGATCGTAGTCCTGGAGGGCGCCGGCGAGAATCTCGGCTCCGGACGCGGTGAAGCGGTCGACCAGCACCACGATCGGGAGATCCGGAACCAACTGAGGCCAACGGTCGTTGTAGGAGTCGATCCCCGTTTCATACGCCTCGGCGTCCGGTATACGCTGCACGGTGCTGGCGAGCGTCGAGCCGGGCTTCAGGAAGAGGTCGGCCAACATGAGCGACTCGTCGAGGAAGCCGCCGGGGTTCCTACGCAGGTCGATGACGAGCCCCCGCGTATTGGCGAGCTCAGCGAGCGCGGAGTTCATCTCCCGGGCGGCGTTCCGCGCCACCCGGTCGAGCAAGATGTAGCCGATGCCACTCTCGAGAACGCCGTAGTGAACGGCCGGTACGTGCACCTGCGCGCGCGTAATGTCGAACCCGATGGGCTCCTCGAACCCAGCGCGCTTGATCTTCACGAGCACAACGGTACCCACCGGACCCCGGATCGAGTCCGCGGCCATGCCCGTCGTCCAGTCCGACGCATCGTTCGTGTTCACGCCTACGATGACGTCGCCGACGATGATCCCCACTTGATTGGCGGGCGTGCTACGGAAGACGGCCGTGACGGTGACCTCTTCGTTGAGTTGAGTAATCTGGAGGCCGATGCCGGAGTAGTTGCCGGTCGTCTCCTCTTCCCACGCATCCGACTCGCCCTCGGTGAAGAGCTCCGCATAGGGGTCATCGAGCGCCCTGATGAGGCCGTCGATCGCCGCCTCCCACAGCGTGGAGTCGCTGACACCGTCCATGCGCAGCCGGGAGATCCTAGCCACGGTTTGTGCCAGGATCTCGGGCTCAGTCGACTGCCCGACCTGCTCAACTGGGGTGAGGAGGTCGGCCAACACGAGCGGCTCTTCGAGCGCCTCGTCCGAGTTGCGCCGAATCAGCAGCGTGAGGCCCTCGAGCGCCGCCCCCCACAGAGTGGAGTCGCTGAAGCCGTCCATGTGCATCGTCGTGATCGCTTCCACGGCCTGCGCGAGGATCTCGAGCTCGGGCGGTGTCTCAACCCTCGAGTTCGGACGGGTCGCGGTGTCTTGCGCGCCCAGACTCCCGCCCAGACTCGGGGCGGTGAGCGCCAGGATCAGCGTCAACGTTGCGAAACGGTATCTCATGCGGGCGCCCTCGGCGTCGGCGTAGTCGTCATATGTGTCCTCTAACCCCCGCGTACGGGACCGCGTTCCGTGCATTACCAGGGCCTGCGGGACCCACCCCTGCAACATATGGACCGAAGGGATACTTTTCACCCATCGGTCCAGAAAAGGGTCGGAGGCATGAGGCCGAGACTCAAACGAGATCCACCGTCCATGAGCCCAACCGAGGCCCGCCCTCCGCTCCGGGTGGCGCTGGTACAGTTCAAGCCCACGAAGGCTGATATCGCCCGGAATATTCAGGCCGCATGCGATATTATCGGGGCCCATGCGAACCAGACCGACCTGATGGTTTTTCCCGAGGCGGCGCTCAGCGGATACTTCCTCGAGGGTGGTGTCGCAGAGGCCGCGCTGACGGTCGAGCGGTTGATCGAGAGGCTCGGCCCACCGCCAGCAGGCGGGCCCGACGTCGTGATCGGCTTTTACGAGCGCTGGCGCCGGCGCTTGCACAACAGCGCCGTCTACCTCGAGGCGGGCGACGGCGCGTGGGCCGTGCGACACGTGCATCGGAAGATGTTTCTGCCCACGTACGGTGTCTTCGACGAGGCTCGGTTCGTGGAGACGGGCGCGGAGATTCGGGCCTTCGATACGCGGTTCGGGCGCGTCGGCATCATGATATGCGAGGAGATGTGGCACTCGCTGCCTGCGACGATCCTGGCACTGGGTGGCGCTGAGCTTCTGGTGGTCGTCAGCGCTTCGCCTGCTCGAGACTTCACCGCGGGTTCGGGCGGACGTCCCGCCAACCTCGAGCGGTGGGAGCAGGTCGCCCCCGGCGCTGCGATCGAGCACGGGGTATTCGTGGTCGTCGCTCAGCTTGTCGGGTCCGAGGGCGGCAAGCTTTTCCCCGGCGGGTCGATTGCGGTCGCACCGGACGGGGGGGTGCTCGCACGCGGACCCCTCCTCGACGAGGCCGTGACGATCGCCTCCCTCGACGCTTCGTCGATCGACCGGGCCCGCGTCGTTTCACCGCTCCTGTCCGACCTCGAACAAATGTTGCCCCACCTCCAGCGGTCACTGGAAGCGACACGCCCGAGGGCGGGTGCTTCTGAGGTCGAGGACGACCCGGAGGCCGAACGGGACCCAGAAGACCCGACATCGGCGCTGGTGGGGCGCGGACCGATCCCCACGGACGACGCGGCGCTCAAGAACCCTTCCGAGCTGGAACTCGACCTCGAGCTCGTCGAACGCACGCTGGTGGAGTTCATCCGCGAGGAGGTGCGGCGGCGACGTCGCTTCGAGCGCGTCGTCGTGGGCGTTAGCGGAGGGGTCGACTCGGCGGTCTCACTCTTCCTAGCCTGTAGGGCACTGGGCGCTGACAACGTGTACGGCTTCCGGCTGCCGTACCGAACATCCAGCGACGAGAGTCTCGAGCACGCGGCGATGGCGCTCGAGGCGACCGGCGCGCACGCCCGCACGATCGAGATCTCGGATCCGATCGACCGGTACGTCGAGAAGTACGAGCCCGATATCTCGCCGCTGCGCAAGGGCAATCTGATGGCACGCCTCCGCGCCGTGATCCTCTTCGATCAATCGGCCCGCCTGAGTGCGCTTCCGCTCGGTACCGGCAACAAGAGCGAACGGCTGCTCGGGTACTTCACGTGGCATGCCGACGACTCGCCTCCGATCAACCCGCTGGGGGACCTGTTCAAGACGCAGGTGTGGGCGCTGGCGCGCCACCTCGGTGTGCCCGATGTGATCGTCGAGAAGCCGGCTACGGCTGATCTCGTGAAGGGCGTCAGCGACGAGGATGAGATCGGAGTGTCCTATCACGACGCGGATCCAATCCTGAACGCCATGGTGCGCGGCTACAGCGCGAAGGAGCTCGTCCGCGTCGCGTTCGACCCCGAGGCGGTCGAGGTCGTTCGGCGGCGTCTGCAGAGCACGCACTGGAAGCGGGAGCTCCCGACTGTCGCGGTACTGTCCTCCAGCGCGATCGGCGAGTTCTATCTCAGGCCGGTCGACTACTAATTGACTGCTCAAACCCCTTGAGTCGCCCAACAAGATGGGAGAGGAACGAAGCATGACGAAGCGCTTATTCCGGTCTGCGCTCCTGACGGTCGCAGGTCTTCTCTTCGCGATGCCCGCCTGGGCCCAGTACCGGGTTACGACGCCGGAAGAGCAGTTTGGGCACGAGATCGGCGCAGACTACATGCTGCCCAACTACGAAGCCCTACACGCGTACTGGATCAAGCTGGCCGGCGAGTCCGACCGGATGATCCTGGACACCATCGGCTATACCGAGGAGGGTCGGCCGCATCTACAGGCGATCATCACCTCTCCCGAGAACCATGCGCGCATCGACCGCTATCGCGAGATCGCGCGCGCGATGGCAAAAGCTGAAGGAGTCAGCGAGGCTCAGGCGCGCGCCATGGCCTTGGAGGGGAAGGCGACGGTCTGGATCGACGGCGGTCTGCATGCCACCGAGGTGCTCGGGGCCCAGCAGCTCATGGAGCTCGTGTATCGGCTGAGCGACTACACCGATGCCGAGACGATGCGCATCCTCGACAAGGTCATCCTTCTTGCGACGCACGCGAACCCCGACGGCCACGCGCTCGTCGCGAATTGGTATATGCGGCAAGACGACCCGATGGCACGCAGCACACGGGCGGTGCCGGTGCTCTACAACAAGTACGCCGGGCACGACAACAACCGCGATTTCTATATGGCCGCGCTGGCCGAGTCACAGAACATCAACACGTCGATTTATCGCGTCTGGTACCCGCAGATCGTGTACAACCACCACCAGACGGGCCCGGACGGCACGATAATGTTCGCGCCGCCCTTCCGAGATCCTCCGAACCACTACCTCGACCCGCTCATCATCACGGG
This sequence comes from Longimicrobiales bacterium, assembly GCA_965197725.1. Classification (GTDB taxonomy): domain Bacteria; phylum Gemmatimonadota; class Gemmatimonadetes; order Longimicrobiales; family Gaopeijiaceae; genus UBA1138. Next base: position 212,002 of record CBDANQ010000061.1, on the reverse strand, counting down.
GCTCGACCAGGTCGGCTCGGCGATGCACCAGCGCTTCGTACGCGAGGGCAAGGGCGGCACCACGATGCGTTCCGGCGCAAGCTACTCCACGTGGTGGAACGGTGGCCTGCGCACCACGCCGTACTTCAAGAACATGATCGGTCTGCTCACCGAAACGAAGGGCCACCCGACCCCGATCGAGATTCAGTTCCTCCCCAGGCAACAGATGCCGAGGGCGGATCTCCCTCTGCCCGTAGAGCCCGGTCCGTGGCATTTTCGCCAGTCGATCGAGTACTCGCAGACCGCAAACTGGGCGGTTCTGGACTTCGCGTCGCGGAACTCGGACCACCTGCTGTTCAACATCTGGCAGATGGGCACCAACGCCATCGAGCGCGGAAACACCGACTCGTGGACTACGTTTCCCTTCGAGATCGACGACGCCGCTGAAGTGATTGAGGAGGGCACTCGGGCGGATTGGGAGCGGGTCCTGCACGATCCGGCGGATCGCGACCCGCGTGGCTTCATCATTCCGTCGGATCAGCGTGACTTCCTGACCGCGACGAAATTCGTCAACGCGCTGCTCTACAACGGCGTGGACGTGCACCGAGCGAGCGCGGATTTCACGGTCACCGGCACTCGGTACGCGCAGGGATCCTACGTGGTGAAGGGCGCTCAGGCGTTCCGGCCGCACGTGCTCGACATGTTCGAGAAGCAGCAGCATCCGAACGACTTCGCCTACCCGGGCGCGCCGCCGACCGCGCCGTACGACAACACCGGTTGGACGCTGGCCTGGCAGATGGGCGTCGAGTTCGATCGCATCATGGAGGGCTTCGACGGCCCCTTCGACCTCATCGACGACATCATCTCGGCTCCCGCGGCCGGCATGGTGGCCGGAGCCGCCAACGCTCGCGGCTACGTGGTGGACCACATCAACGACGCCTTCACCGCGGTGAATCGAGTGCTCGCGGCGGGCGGCAGCGCGCATTGGTATACGGACGAGCTTGATGTGGGCGGGCGGAGCTTCAGCGCCGGCGCGTTCTACCTCGAGACCGATCACGCCACCGTAGAGTCGCTAGCGGTAGAGAAGGGGCTCAGCTTCGTCGGTGTGGCCGACCGCCCCGCCGGGAACACGATGGAGCTCGAGCCGGTGAAGATCGGACTGTGGGATCAATACGGAGGGTCGATGCCGTCGGGGTGGACACGCATGATCCTCGAGGACTTCGAGTTCGACTTCGACGTGTTGTATCCGCCGGACCTGGACAATGCCGACCTCTCCCAGTACGACGTGCTCGTGTTCGAGGACGGAGCCATCCCAGCCGAAGAGGACGGTCGCGACGGGCGCGGTCCCGGCCCTGATCCGAGTACGATTCCCGAAGAGTACCGCGGCCGCATGGGGAACGTCTCGGTCGACGGCACGGTGCCGCGGATTCTGGACTACGTGCGAAACGGGGGTGCGGCGATCACGATCGGCTCCTCGGCCAGCCTCGCGCGGCACGCCGGCTTGCCCGGTGAGCAACCACCTCATCGAGAACGGAAGCCCACTCACGCGCGAGCAGTACTTCACGCCCGGCTCGGTCCTGGATATGAAAGTCGACCATGGGAGCCCGCTCACGCACGGCTTCGGCGAACGCGTGAATGTACTCTTCAGCCATAGCCCAACATTCGCGCTGATGGCAGGTGCGGAAGCGCAGGGTGTGCGCCGCATCGGGTGGTACGACACGGAGAGCCCGCTCAAAAGCGGGTGGGCGTGGGGTGAGCGGTACCTGCAAGACGGTGTCGGCGCGATCGAGGCCGACTACGGTCAGGGTAAGCTCTTCATCTTCGGCCCGAGCATCACCTTCCGGGCACAGCCGCACGGGACGTTTGGCTTCCTCTTCAACGGGATTTACTACGGGGCGGCGGACAGCCGTCCCTAGGCAGCAACTATCAGCTCGCGATCAAGGTACGGGCCTGGGCGAGCATAATCAGCAGCGCGCGCTTGATGCCCAGGGTACCGTTCCGGTTGAGGAACCACTCTCCCGGCGCGTGCACCGCGCTGGCCTCACCACCACCGCCGATCGTGATCGACGGGATGCCGAGCGAAATCGGGATGTTGGCGTCGGTCGAGCTCCGGTTGAGGCTGGGTTCGATACCCAGCATGAGGCTCGCCGCGATCGCTCGCTGGACGAGCGGATCGGACTCGGCGATCTCACCCGAGGGCCGGTCCCCGATCAACTCGAGGTCGAGCGTGAGCTCGTCGCCATCCCGGCGCTGTGCGTTCGCTTCGTCGACCGCCCTGTTCATCGCCCGCTGGAAGACCTCATCGATTCTCGTGAGGCTCTCGGGGCTTTCGGACCGCATGTCGACTTCCATCCACGCCTCGAACGGAATGGAGTTTACGGAGGTGCCGCCGCCAAGACGCCCGACGTTGTAGCTCGTAGCGGGACCAGACCTCGTGATCGCGTCGGCAGCCAGGTCGAGGTAGTCGATCGCACGTCCGAGTGCGTGGGCAGGATTCGGGGCTCCGAAATCGCCCCAGGAGTGGCCGCCCGGTCCACGAACGGTGACGCGGTATCGGTGGGAGCCGAGCCCCTTGTGCGTGATGCGCTCGTGCCCCGCGCCGTCGATCGACATGAACGAATCGATCCGCGGGCCGCCGTCCCGGAACAGATGCTTCACGCCACGCAGATCGCCGAGGCCTTCCTCCCCCACCGTTGCGATGAAGAGCAGGTTGGCGTTCGTCTGAATGTCGGACTCGTTGAGCACCCGCAGCAGCGCGAGCACGGTGACGAGGCCACGAGTATCGTCCGCGATACCCGGAGCGAACAGCGTATCGCCTCGCTGACGCACGGTGACGTCGGTCCCCTCTGGGAAGACGGTGTCGAGGTGCCCCGCAACCGCGATGACCTCGTCCGATCCTGTTCCGCGCCGTAAACCGAGCACGTTGCCCTCCGTGTCGATCCAAGCAGAGTCGACGCCCAGATCGATCAACATCTGCAAGAAGCGAGCTCCACGGGCCTGTTCCTTGAAGGACGGCGCCGGAATCTCGGTGAGTTCGAGCAGGTCTGCCATCGTGCGCGCGTCCCGCTCCTCCACCAGGCGCAGGGCACGGACCACCGCGGGACTCGCAGCCAGCGCGGCCAGCTCGTCCTGGTAGTCCGCCTCTTGGGCGTCGCCCGCGGTTGGAACGCCGAGAAGGGCTCCAGCGAGTATGAGAAAGGTCTTTTGTCCGAATGCCGTCATCGGGCCCACGCTCCATGAGCTGTCGTGTCCGCAGCCAGTGTGGCCATAAAACCGGCCGTGGGGAAGATAGCTACCGAAAGCCGGTCGAGCGTTGCTCCACCCCGGCCTCGTCACGGAAAACCGCAGGAATCGGGCCAGAACGGAACTGAACCTGCTTGATTTGCGTACTGCTTTCATCGAAGGTTCGGCCCACTTTCCCTGCGACCGACCGTCGTCTCGACGGGCTCGTTCACGCCGGAGCACCATCGACGGTGAACCACCAATCTCTCGGGGCTCTCCCACTCCCCAACCCGATCGTCCAGTGGTTCGTGGGCGTATGGCGTACGACGCGTCTCACGCTCGAGCACGCAGGCGGGTTGGGCATTCTCTCGTGGCAGATCGTACACGTCACGGTGCGGCTCAAGGTCTCCATCCGCTCGATCCTCAATCAGATGTACATCATGGGGATCCAGTCTCTACCCATCGTGATCGTCACGGGATCGCTCGCCGGTATCGTGACGAGTCAGCAGGGCGGGTATCAGATGACGAGCGCCATGCCCAGCTACGTCTTGGGCAGCTTGGTCGTGGAAACGGTCGTGCTAGAGATGGGTCCTGTGCTGACCGCTCTCGTGCTCGTGGGCCGAATCGGCGCTCGCATCACGGCCGAGCTCGGCACGATGGTCGTCTCCGAGCAGATTGACGCGTTCAAATCGTTGGGCCGGGACCCGGTCGCGATTCTCGCCGCGCCCCGGGTCATAGCCGGAGTGCTCGTATTGCCCATGCTCGTCGGCATCGCGGACTTGATCGGGATCCTCGCGGGCCTCGTGTCGGCCGATCTGACCGTCGGGCTCGGTGCGGAGTCGTTCTTCTACGGGGCGCGCCTCTTCTGGCACAGCTGGGACCTCCTCTACTCGTTGACGAAGGCGGTGGTTTTCGGGCTCTCTATCCCCCTCATCTCGGTTCACATGGGTCTGAAGACCAAGGGTGGGGCGGAGGGCGTCGGTATCACGACCACGCAGGCCGTGATGTTCATGACGCTCACGATTCTGATTCTCGACGCGCTCTTCCCGCCGCTCATGTTGAACTGAGTGCAGAACCTGAAGAGGCGCGCGACGTGATCGAGTATCGAAATATCCACAAGGGGTTCGACCTGCCGGTGCTCACGGGGGTCGACATGCGTGTAGAGACCGGAGAGATGTTTGCGCTCTTCGGACCCTCGGGTACCGGCAAGAGCGTGCTGCTCAAGGCGACCATCGGCCTCATCATCCCCGACATCGGGGACGTCGAGGTCTGCGGAGTATCGGTGTTCCGGGGGGGGCGCCGGGCCGTAGACCTCGTTCGCAAGAAAGTCGGCTACGTCTTTCAGCAGTCGGCCCTTTTCGACTCGCTCAACGTCTTCGACAACGTAGGAATGGGACTTCCGGAGGACGTACTTGCGCGCTCGCCGCGCAAAGAGACGGCGGCAAAGGTCTGGGAGGCGCTCGATCTGGTGAATTTGGAACCGCGGGAGATCCTCTCGAAGATTCCCTCGGAGCTCTCCGGCGGCATGAAGAAGCGTGTCGGCATTGCCCGGGCGATCATCGGGCGCCCGGAGGTTCTGCTGTGGGACGAACCCACGACAGGGCTCGACCCGATCAACACAGCGGCGGTCGAGCGGCTCATCCAGCGGCTGTCTAGGGAACTCGAAGTGACGTCCCTACTCGTGACTCACGACGTCGAAGGCGGACTAATGATTTGTGACCGGGTTGCCATGCTCGACAGCGGCACCATTCGTTTCTGTGGAACGCCAGACGAATTCCGGGCTTGCCAAGACCCGGTGGTCCAGGCGTTCGTGGACCGCGCGGCCGCCGAGGCCGCGCTCGACATGGTTTCGGAGTCTTATGACTGACGCGCCTCAAGGTTCGAGACGGCGGCCGCCGTCCGACAAAGAGCTCGCCGACCACGTACCTCATGTCACGCGCGGTCGCGAGGCCCGGCTGGGCATCTTCGTGATCTTCGGCCTGCTCTCGTTCGTCGTGGTACTGTTCATGCTGACGTCTCCCGCGATGCTTCGGGGGCGCCACATACTGTACACCGTGGTTGATGATGCCGGTGGGGTGCGGCCCGGCGACCCGATCCAGATGCGTGGCGTCAACATTGGTCAAATCGATGCCTTCGGGATGGGCGCCGATGGTCTCGTGACGATCGCGCTCGAGATCGAGAGGGGATGGGCGGTCCCTCATGGCTCGAGTACGCGCCTCGGCGCGGCGGGCATGTTCGGTGGCCGGACGGTCGAAGTGGTTCCCACCTTGCAGACGACGTTCCACGTGGAGGGCGATACCATTCCCGGAGTGGGTGGAAGAGCAGGGGGCATGCTCGGGTCGATGGACGACTTGAGCGGTCAGGCCGCTACGGTTCTGACTCAGATGGAGTCGTTTCTCAGCGACGAGGCCATCGGGTCGGTGCAGGGGAGCGCGAGCGAGTTCGAGGGCCTGCTGACCGATCTGTCGGGCATCGTGCGCGAACAGCGCGGGGCCTTGAGTACGCTCATCGAGACGTTGCAGGCGTCCGCCGAGGGCATCGAGGGGGCCGTTGCCGCCGGTCCCGACGTAACCAGGGCGATCGCCCGCGCCGACTCCGTCATGTTGACCCTCAACGAGACCAGCGCCACGCTCGACGGCACGATCACGACGCTCCGGTCCGTGCTCGACAAGATCGACGGTGGTCAGGGAACGCTGGGCATGTTGGTGAACGACGACGCCCTGTACGCGAGCCTCACCAACGCGAGCGAACAGTTCTTGAGCCTGCTTCAGGACTTCCGGGACAACCCGAAGAAGTACATCAATATTTCGCTCTTCTAGGGTGGGCTGTCCTCGCCCGATCGTCCGGACACGGAGGGCAATGATCCGTGGTGCGTGAACGGACCCTGGCTCAATTTCCTCGACGCGTACATAGATCAGACCAAGCCCAGACCGACCTCGCCGCGCACCTGATGATGCTGGTTCCCGACCGGTCCGATCTGGAGGGCGTCTCAACCGATCATCTCAATGGCGGCCCGTGGGTGATGTGGCCCGAGACTCCGTACGCGCATCTGATGATCCCCGTGGATTCCCGCTAGCGTCTTTCGGCTCGCCGGCCGGAGGGGGTGACCGGCCCCTCCGGCCGGAGGGAGGAGGTTCCCTTCCAGCGCGAGTCCTCGGGTCGGCCCTCGCATCAAGGACTTCGCGTACCCTCTGGCCTCCAGCTCCGCGTTTTCGCTAGTTTCCCCGCTCCATTTCCCTCCGCGTTCACCCCACCCCTCGACATGCGATGCCAGATCATCTCATCACGCCTCACGGTGGTGTGCTGCGCAACCTCATCGCGTCCGACGCCCGCGCCCAAAAGCTGAAGGAGGCTTCGCGGGATTGGCCGTCCTGGGACCTCACCGAGCGCCAGATCTGCGACCTCGAGCTCCTGCTGAACGGGGCCTTCTCGCCTCTTGTGGGCTTCATGGACCGCGCGAGCTACGACCGGGTCCTCGAGCGAATGCGTCTCGCGGACGGCACGCTTTGGCCCATTCCGATTACGCTCGACGTGACGGAGGAGTTGGCGGAGACGCTCCAAGAGGGGGACACGCTCGCGCTGCGGGATCCCGAAGGAATAATGCTCGCGGCCATCCACGTTGAGGACATCTGGAGCCCGGACCTTCACCGGGAGGCAGAGGCGATTTTCGGAAGCGCGACTGGGGCAGCCATCGAGGAGCATCCGGGCGCCTCGTATGTGCTCGAACATTCCCACCCGGTCTATGTGGGCGGGCGCGTGGAGGGCCTCCAGCCCCCGGTCCATTACGACTTCGCGATGCTGCGCCTGACGCCCGCCGAGATGCGGGCGCGCTTCACCAAGCTCGGATGGCGGAAGGTCGTGGCGTTCCAGACGCGCAACCCCATGCACCGGGCGCACCAGGAGCTGACGCTCATCGCCGCCAAAGAGGTCGAGGCGAGCCTGCTCATCCACCCTGTGGTGGGGATGACGAAGCCCGGCGACGTGGACCACTACACGCGTGTGCGCTGCTATCAGGCGCTCCTGCCGACGTACCCGAAGAACACGGCCATGCTCTCGCTCCTTCCTCTGGCGATGCGTATGGGAGGGCCGAGGGAGGCCGTGTGGCACGCGATCATCAGGAGGAACCACGGGTGCACGCACCTGATCGTCGGCCGCGACCACGCGGGCCCAGGAAGCGACTCGAAGGACACGCCGTTTTACGGTCCCTACGACGCCCAGGAGTTGCTCCAGAAGCACGAGGAGGAGCTCGGCATCGCGATGGTGCCGTTCAAGCTCATGGTGTACGCGCCGGAGCATGACACGTACTACCCGGTGGATGAGGTGCCCGAGGGCGTGGAGACAATCAACATCTCCGGCACGGAGCAACGGCGCCGGCTCCAACTCGGCATCGAGTTGCCCTCCTGGTTCACGTTCCCGGACGTAGAAGCGGAGCTGCGTAGGTCGTCCCCGTCGCGGCACCAACAGGGCTTCACCGTCTTCTTCACCGGGCTGTCAGGTTCAGGCAAGAGCACGATCGCCAGCGCGTTGATGGTCAAGCTGCTGGAAATGGGCGGCCGGCCGGTCACGCTCCTGGATGGTGACCTGGTGCGCAAGAACCTCTCCAGCGAGTTGGGCTTCTCCAAGGAGCACCGAGACATCAACATCCGCCGCATCGGCTTCGTGGCGAGCGAGATCACCAAGAACGGCGGCATCGCCGTATGTGCGCCGATCGCGCCCTACGAGGCGGTGCGGCAGGAAGTGCGCGCGACGGTCCAGTCGGGCGGCGGCTTCATTCTGGTCCACGTGGCCACGCCGCTCGACGTGTGCGAGCAACGGGACCGCAAAGGCCTCTACGCAAAGGCACGGGCGGGCATCATCAAGGAGTTCACCGGCATATCCGATCCCTACGAGGCGCCCGAGGATGCCGAAGTCGTGATCGACACGACGGAGGTCAGCCCAGAGGAGGCTGCGCACGGTATCGTTCTGCACCTGGAGAAGGAAGGCTACATCCGAGGTAGGGGCTGAGACGTGGGAGGAGATCTTTCGCGGAGGTCGTTCTTGGCGGGCTCACCGGCGCGGCGGCCTTAGGGCTCCCCCGATACGCACCCGGCGGCCAAGTCGTCCCGCAGCTCTCACGCCTTCCTCTTCTCGCCAGGCCGACTACCGAGTCGATTCTGGTGAGCGTTCGAAGCGGCCCCGTGGACGCCGCGGCACGGCTCGAGATCAGGTCGCGGGTGGCAACACAGTGGAGCTCGGCCGGAGCGGATCAGAGTGCTTCCATCGAGACGCTGTACGGTCGAGGCGGGCCGAGAGCGGCTACGGTCGGTGAACAGCGCCTGGTTCACGAGATGATGCGCGAGTTCGGGGTCCAGATCCTCTTCTTCGGGCACGATCACGTCTTCCTGGACGAGGTCGTGGACGGCATCCACTATGCGCTCCCGGGTAGCTGCGGAGCTCCATGGAAGGTCGGCCGTGAGGTCACGGGGTACCGGAAGTATTGGCCGGATTCAGGACACGGCCGCCTCACCGTACGCCCCGAGCAGGCGACGGTCGAGTTCGTGAATCAGGCGGGACAGGTGATCCACGAATTCGTCGTCGAGCCGGCGTGAATCCGTCCGAGAACGCCTCCTGTAGCGCTACCAGCCCGGGGCGATGTTGAAGCCCCAGTGCCATCCCTTGTCCGGCCTCTGCCAAGGATACACGTAGTACGGCTCGAGAATCAAGAAACCGAGCACGTTGAACCGGGCGGAGATACCGGTCGAGAAGACCGGCACACGCTCGCTCGAAGAGCGACTGAACTCGAGCGTTGGTGGATTGTCCGGGTCCCAGGCCAAGCCAGCGTCGGCGAAGAGCACGAGCTCGGTCGGCAGCAACGGGAAGTTGATGATTCCGAACTGCTCGACCCCGATGAACGGAATTCGGAGCTCGAAACTACCGACGGCGAGCCGCTGCCCGAACAAACGATCGAACGTCGGGCAGGAGCTACCGGCCGGTGAACCCTCCGTCCGCGTACCGCACTCGGTCGCCTCGAAGCTCTCGAACGCGTAGCCACGGATGAACGTCTCGTAACCGAGGAACAGAGGCTGGATCCGGACATTCTGTCGGCTAAACTGCCCAAGCGTCCCTACCGACGTGGCGTTCTCTTCACGCGTGAGACCGTACCGACCGAAGTGTAGCGCGCGAACCGCGACCGTGAGATTCCTCGTTGGGGAGAAGTACCGGCGCCAGTCCCCGGTGACAGTCGTGAACCCCACGGTGCCTGCCGTCTGCTCCACTGAGAAGCGATATCGGCCGCCGCGGATCGGGGATACGAACCCGAAAAATGCGTTGTCACCCACGAGCGCCGCGGATGCTGTCGCCATGGTGATCGCCTCCGGTGAGCACAACTGATCACCGGGGGACCGGCATAGCTCGTCCTGACCCTCACGGCTGAAGTCGAAAACTCGCCCAAACCCGTCCATGTAGAACTTGTCCACTTCGATGTCGTAGCCGATCCGCCTTACTCCCGCCGCCATTTCGAAGCGCTGCGTCGACGAAAACGGGTAGGAAACCTGGCCGGACAGCGAAGACTGGATGATCCGGTAGCGGACCAGCCCCGTGTAGGCGCCTCGTTGGTCCTGTCCGAAGTCGTAAAAGCCGAACAACAACGGAATATGGCCCGCACCCACGCCCCAGTTCCACCGGTCCGACAGATCGGCGTAGAACGCTTGTGCGCCGATGTCTTTGAAAGTGCCCTGGGCCTGCGCCGAGACACCGAGCACGTGGTCGCCCAGCATGTCGCTGAAAAACGCCGAAGCGCCGCCTCCGATGTAGTTGCCGAAGTTGTCGGTGCCGACGCCGATGGAGGGCTGTCCCACGAAGTCCAATGACAGCTCGGACTCGTACTCCTCGGTATCCGCGTCCGACCACGTGTTGGAGGGCAGCAACCCGGTCTCCGAGTCCACGAGGTAGGTCGCGATCCGGCTGAAGCGGTCCGGATTGGCCGGCGGGAGCTTGCGGCCCTGCTGATCCTCGGCGTTGGTGACGATCTCGACCGACGGGGCCTCGTCGTCGATCAGCTTCGTGTAGATGTGGAATTCGAGCTCGTCGAAGACCGTGTATGCCACCGTTCCGTCCCGGGCCACCGTCATTGCGGGCGACAGATAGGTGTGCCCGCTCACTCCGGTGGCGAGGTCGGTGATCCTGCGGACGTCTCCGTTCTGAAAGTTGAGCTCATACACGTCGGTGACCCCGTCCTGGTCGGACAGGAAGTACAGCTTGTCGTTGTCCGCGCCGTACTGAGGGTTGATGTGCTTGACGTTGCCGAAGACCGGGATGACGCGAACCTGGTTGGTCGCGACGTCGATTGTCGCGAGCTGGAACTTGCTGTACGTGAGGCGCTCGAAGTTGGTCTCCGCTCCGCGGTCACTCGTGAACGCGATCGTCCGACCATCCGGCGCCCACGAGGGCTGGAGGTCGGCATACTTGTCGTTCGTCAGCCTGGTGGTCTCGTCGGAGTCCAGGTCGTACATGTAGAGGTCGGTGATGCCTCCCACCGAACCGGAGAAGGCCAGATACCTGCCGTCCGGCGACCAGGCGGGATTGCTCACGGCACCGATCCCGTCGAAGGGGATCCTCCGCGCTACCTGCCCGTTGTCCGTACCGACGATGACGATCTCCTGGTCTCCGCCCGCGGTTACTACGTACGCGAAGCGCTCGGAGTCCGGCGACCACGTACCGGAAGAGTCGATGTAACGGAGCGCCTCGATGTGGGGATCGGAGTTGGCGCTGGAGAGCTTTCGGATGATCCGTCCGGTCGCCACCTCCGCCATGAACAGATCCACGGAGAAGAGGTCCTTTTCGGACAGGAAGGCCACGAAGCGGCCGTCCGGGCTGATCGCCGGGGAGATGTTGGTGCGCCCGGAGCCGGTGCTCGGTGCGAGAATCAGTGTGCCTTGGTCCTGCGGCGCGCTTCGCCCCTCCATGATCGGAAGGTACTCTTCGGCGGTCTTGTCCCTCCAGCGCACCGACAGCGTGTCCGTTGAGAGTCCCAACACCTGGCGGATCGCACCCTCGAACCCGACGCGCAGCGAACGCCGATAGACCTGGATGACCGCGTCGTCTCCGTAGGTTCCACCGATGTAGGCCCACAGAGCCTGGCCGAACCGGTACGGGAAGAATTTTCGCTCGCGAGTCATCTGCTGGATCGTCGGCAGCTCATCCCGGCGGATGGCGTCGCGAATCCACATCGCGGTGAGTGGGTCGTCACGGCCGACCGAGAGGTATTCGGCCATGCCCTCGATGAGCCAGAGCGGCAGACCTGCGAGACCCTGAAGGCCGCCGCCACGTCTCGATTGGGCGATGTTGTACTGGAACGCGTGCACGAGCTCGTGTCCGAGCACGTGGTCCGTATCCGAATACGAGCCCGCAAGAGGCATGATCACCCGATTCTTCAGCGATTCGGTCACACCACCGACGCCTTCGCCGATGAACCCGGACAACGTGTTCGTCTGCTCGAAGTCCGGATGGTCCGCGTACAGAATGACCGGCTTGGTTTGCTCGAACTCGTGCTGGAACGTACGCGCGAAGCGCTCATACCAGCGCTCGCCCATGCGGGCCGCGTCGTGGACCGCCTCAGTCTCTTCCGGATAGAAGTGGAAGTCGAAATGATCGGTTCGAAGGATGTGGAAATCGAAGTCGTCGAATTGGACTTTGTTGCGACCGAAGTACTGCGCTGATCCGGGCTCGGGAATCGATGCGAGCGCCGCCGCGGCGAGCGCCGCGCCCAGCATTGTCCGGCGCCAGATCGACGCGAGCTTCGAGCATTGCATCTTCATCACCGCCTAAATTGAATTGCCACCGCCCGACCCATCCATTACGACGGTCGCCGTCGGCGAAACCACACATACCGAGTCCCGCCTCGGGGGTTTCGTTACCGGCCGCTGCCAACGATTGGTAACCCCTCGGTCCGACGACTAGGTTCCCCTGTATTGACCGCCGGGGGGAACCCTAGTGAAATTCTCTCGACTTCAGGATGGGGATGCAAGCAAGATCCCTGCCTCCCGTGTCCTGCGGTAGTGCGTCGAACTCATAACAACCTAGGCGGCGATGGTGACCCCGCTTTCTGTTCTGGCCTTTCTGACGGTCCTGGCAGCGTGCCAGGAAGCCGGCCCACCGGCGTTGGCACTGTCGTTCGAGGCCATGGTGTCGCCAGCTGGAGGTGACAGCGGCGAGCCGTTTCTGTCCGCGTCTGAGGACGCCGTGTAACTGAGCTCGCTGGTACGCGTGACACGATTGCACATGGAAGACCGATGAATATCAGACTTATGACCGCCATGGTGCCGGCGGCCTTGACCGTGGCGTGCGCACAGGCGGACGCTCCCGAGCCGCCCAGGCCGGGCTCGCCGGCGCCCAGCTACGAGGCGGTGGATATGCAAGGCGAGACAGTCTCGCTCGAGTCGCTCAGGGGTAACGTCGTGCTCTTGAACATGTGGGCCACCTGGTGTGCCCCCTGCCGCCAAGAGACGCCCTTCCTCCAGGAGCTCTTCGAGCGGCACGAGGGGGAAGGGTTCCGGATCGTCGGCGCCTCCATGGACACCGGCAACGCCGCCGACCAGGTCGAGATGTTCATGGAGGAGTATGGCGTTACCTACACGGTCCTGCTCGATCCGCAGATGCGCGGCATGGATAGCTATCAGGTGTTGGGGCTTCCCGCGACGTTTCTGATCGACCGCGAGGGTGTCCTGCGCTGGATGCAGTACGGGCCGCTGAGCGAGGCGGACTCGGAGTTCCGAGAGGCTCTGGAGGACGCTCTAGGTTGAGGGGGGCGCGGTCCGTGGATCGGCTGAGCCCAGAGCGTCTCGAGGAGGTCCTCGCTACCGCCGCCGGCCGGCGCGTGCTCGTGGTCGGCGACCTGATGCTCGATCGGTACATCTCCGGTCCCGTAAACCGCGTATCACCAGAAGCCCCGGTGCCTGTCGTGCGTGTAGCCGAGACCACCGCCGCGGTCGGGGGAGCCGGCAACGTAGCGGCCAACGTCGCTGCCCTGGGCGCCACCTGCTGCGTTGTGGCTTGTGTCGGAGTTGATTCGGCTGGCGAGCTAATCGAGGCCAAGCTCTCCCAACTCGGGCTGCGGACCGACGGCCTCGTCAGGACCGATGAGCGACCAACCACCGAGAAGACGCGGGTCCTGGCGCTCCGCCAGCAGATCGTGCGCTTCGACGTGGAGGACGACGGCGACGTGAGCGTCAGCCTCGCGCGATCACTTTGCGACAAGGTCGAGCAGCTCGCCGCGGACAGCGATGTGCTGGTCATGCAAGACTACAACAAGGGAGTCCTCACGCCGTCGGTCATCTCGTCGGTGGTCGAGGCCGGCGTGCGACTGGGATTGCCCACGGTGGTCGATCCCAAGCGACGCAATTTCTCGTACTACGGGGGCGTGACCGTCTTCAAGCCCAACGCCAAGGAGCTCGGCGACACGCTCGGGGACTTCATTCACGCGGACGACACGGATTGGATGGAGGCCACGCGCGAGAGACTCGGCTGCCAGAACCTGCTGCTCACCCTCGGTGAACACGGCATGGCGTTGCAGACCGCGGAGGGCACGTCGGTGAGGATTCCGACAGCAGCGCGCGGCGTGTACGATGTGTCGGGTGCGGGGGACACCGTCACGGGCGTCGTGGCGGTCGTACTCGCGGCCGGTGGCACCCCCACGGAAGCCGCGATCCTCGCCAACCACGCCGCCGCTATCGAAGTCGGCAAGGCCGGCGTGGCGACCGTTTCACCTGATGAGTTGCGCGCACACGTCGCGCGTCACGGCCCCGAATAGAGCCGTGCGCCTACACAATACGGAGCACCCAAGATGAGCGAGCTCAAGCGCGTCCACACCGACCGGGCCCCGGCCGCGATCGGTCCGTACTCACAGGCGGTCATCAGCGACGGATGGGTTTTCTGTTCGGGTCAGATTGCGCTCGATGCGGCGTCCGGTGAAGTCAACCGTGGTGACGTCGCCAACCAGACCGACCTGTGCCTCAAGAACCTCGCGCACGTGCTCAAGGCCGCAGGCTCGTCGCTCCAGAGCGTGGTGAAGACCACGGTGTTCCTCTCCGACATGAACACGTTCGCGGAGATGAACGAGGTCTATGCGCGGCACTTCGGGGACCATCGGCCGGCGCGCGCCACGGTGCAGGCGGCGGCGCTCCCCAAGTTCTGTGACGTCGAGATCGAGTGCATCGCGCGGGTGGAAAACCAAGCGCGACGTCGCTCGGTCGGTTGAGCGCGGCGCCTTGAAGAAGCATCCCGGCGGCGGACGCAGCACGAGTTATTCCTTGGCCCCGCCGCCGACGGCACCGGCCGCTACTCACCGTACGGCACCCACATGTTCTTGACTTGGGTCGCCTCGCGGAGGAACTCGTCCCCCTGACCTTGCCGGCGATCGAACCAGTCCCGCGCGCGTCCGTAACTGACCCACGTGCGCTTCATGTTTCCGGTGGAAGCGCTCTCGACCGCGCGCGCATCTTCGGCGCTCCCGAAGTGCCAGATTCCGTCCACGTCGTCGTGGCTCTCGAGCGTCGGCACGACCTCGGACCTCAAACCCGTCACGATGTTCACCACCCCACCGGGCACGTCCGAAGTGTCCAGGACCTGATACAGGTCGGTTGCGAGCACCGGCCCGACCTCTGACGGAACCACTACGACAGCGTTTCCGACGGCGATGAGCGGCGTGACACACGAAACGAAACCGAGCAGGGGATGCGCCTGCGGACATACCGCGCCCATGACCCCGATCGGTTCTTTCATCGCGAGCGTGACGTTGCGGAAGGGGGTGTGGTGGACGCGGCCCTCCCACTTATCCGCCCACGCAGCGTAGCTGAAGATCCCGTCGATGGTGGCTTCGAATTCCCCGCGCGCGCTCTCGGCGTCTCCGGAGAGCGCCGCCAGCCGTCCGCTCAGTTCATCCCGGCGCGCCTCGAGGTTCTCGGCAAAGTAGTACAGAACCTGCGCTCGATTGTGGGCGGACCGAGCGGCCCATCCCGCTTGCGCTTTACGTGCCGCCTCCACCGCGTTGCGAACGTCTTTGCGGTTGCCTCGGCCGACCTCGCCAAGGGCGGAGCCGTCCGCGGCGTACACGGGCCAGCTGTAGTTCCCGTCTGGCCGGCTCTGCTTGCCACCGATGTACAACTTTGCGGTGCGGTCGATGGCCGGCGTGCCGTCAGTCGGCTCCTGCGCGACCCCTTCGTGCGGGACGGGCTCCTGTTCGAGTGGGGCTCTGCGCTGCCACGCGGGCCGCACGTAATCCAGGAGCCCTTCCTCACCGCCCTCTCGGCCGTAGCCGCTCTCGCGGTAGCCACCGAAGCCGGAGGCCGCATCGAAGAGGTTCGTGCAGTTCACCCACACCGTTCCGGCCTTGATCTTCGGCGCGACGTCGAGCGCGAGGTTGATGTTCTCGGACCAGATCGACGCAGCGAGACCGTAGCGGGTGTCGTTCGCGAGCGCGACGGCTTCCGAGGGGGTCCGGAACGTCATCATCACGACGACGGGGCCGAACACCTCGATCTGCGCCAGGGTGCCGGACGGCGCCACGTTCGTGCACAGCGTTGGGGGATAGAACCAGCCGTCACGGGGAGCGCTCCACGAGGGCTGCCACACTTCCGCACCCTCCGAGCGACCCTGCTCGACGAGGCTCTTGATCCTCTCGAGCTGGACGGGGGCCACGATTGCGCCCATGTCGACGGCTTTGTCGAGTGGGTCGCCCATGCGTAGGGTCTCCATGCGTGCGCGCAGCTTCCGCTCCAGAGCCTCGGCCACACCCTCCTGGACGAGGATGCGTGAACCAGCGCAGCACACCTGGCCCTGATTGAACCAGATCGCGTCGACGACGCCTTCCACGACCGAGTCGAGATCGGCGTCTTCGAAGACCACGAACGGGGACTTGCCACCCAGCTCCAGCGATAGTCGCTTCCCGCTTCCAGCGGTTGCCTCCCGGATGACGCGCCCCACGTCGGTCGAACCGGTGAAGGCGATCTTGTCTACGTCGGGGTGATCGACCAGGGCGGCGCCGGTCTCCCCGTCGCCGGTGACGATGTTCACGACGCCGGTAGGTAGCCCCACTTCCTGGCACAGCTCGGCGAAGAGCAGTGCGGTGAGCGGCGTAAACTCCGCCGGCTTGAGCACCAGAGTGTTACCCGTCGCGAGCGCGGGCGCGATCTTCCAGGCGAGCATCAGCAGCGGGAAGTTCCACGGGATGATCTGACCGACAACGCCCAGGGGTTCGTAGTCGGGGAGTTCATCCTCCATCAACTGCGCCCACCCGGCGTGGTGGTAGAAGTGCCGTGCGACCAGCGGAATATCGAGGTCGCGGGACTCCCGGATCGGCTTGCCACTGTCCATGCTCTCGAGCACGGCCAGCAGCCGCGCGTACTTCTGGACCCTGCGGGCGATCGCGTACAGATAGCGCGCACGCCCGTGCGAGCCGAGGTCCCACCAACCCGGCTGGGCGGCACGCGCGGCGGCCACAGCCAATTGGACGTGCTCGACGGTACCCTGGCTGACCCTGGCGATCGGTTCGGCGGTCGCCGGATTCGCCGTCTCGAACGACACGCCTATCGAAGGGTCAGTCCAGCTGCCGCCGATGAAGTGCCCGAAGGCACGATCGTGCTTCCCGAGCCACTCGTTGACGAACTGGGTGCTCTCCGGAGCCGGGCCGTATTCGAGCGTCTCGAAGACTTCGGCGACCTTGCTCATGCCAGCGGATGCCGGTGAAGGGCGGAGTAGCGCCCGGTTACGTGATGTTCGAGCTGCCGCTCGATGTCCGCCAGCAGCGACGAAACGCCAAACCGGAACAGGTTGGGCCGCAGCCACCCGGTTCCGAGCTCTTCCTTCATCAGGATCAGCCAGGAGAGGGCATCCTTGGCGGTTCTGATTCCACCCGCGGGCTTGAAACCGATCGCGTACCCCGTACGCTCAGCGTAGGCGCGTATCGCGCGCGCCATCGTCAGGCCCACGGGAAGCGTGGCGTTCACGCTCTCCTTTCCGGTGGACGTCTTCACGAAGTCCGCCCCCGCCATCATGCAGACGAGGCTCGCCTTTTGCACGTTGCGGAGCATCGCGAGCTCGCCGGTCGCGAGGATCGTCTTGATGTGGGCGTCGCCGCACGTGTCCCGGAACGCACGCACTTCGGCGTACAGCGCCTGCCAGTTCCCGGTGAGCACGTGCGCTCGGGTCACGACGATGTCGATCTCCTTCGCGCCAGCCGCCACGGAGGCCTCGATCTCCGCGATACGCTGCGGGAGTGGGTTCAGCCCGTGGGGGAAGCCGGTCGATACGGCGGCCACCGGGATGTCACTTCCAGCGAGCGCCTCGACGGCGGTCGGGACCATCGCGTGGTAGACACACACCGAGCCCGTGCGCACGGAGTCGTCTCCCATGCCGAGCGCCTGGAGGAGGTCGCGGCGCACCGGCTGCCGCGCTTTCGCGCAGAGTCTTCGAACACGACCGGGCGTGTCGTCACCCGCGAGCGTCGTCAGGTCGATCAACGTGATCGCTTTGAGCAACCATGCCGCCTGCCACTCCTTCTTCACGCTCCGGCGCGCGCCTAGCGTGGCCGTGCGACGCTCGACCGCGCTCCGATTCACGCGAATCTCCCGGATCCAGTCCAGCTCCAACGGCATTCCGGGGTTCCGGGCTCCTTCGATTAGGTCTATGGGGCTCACCGAACCCGGTGTCGCTGGATATCTCGCGGCGCGGTCCCTCGCGATGGAGTCTTGGGTCTTCATGTCGGTGATGCGCGGTGAATGCGGTGGGGAAACTACCAACGAGCGGATAGGGATGACAGCCGAGGGCCTTTCCCACGGCCCTTTCCGGGACCCATCTTCGCTCGCGGGTGCGGAGGGACTTCCAAAACGGGAGTACGCTTGCTGCTGCCACGCATCATCACGAAGCTCGTCGGTTGGGCCGTCTCGGTCTTCTACGACGTGGAGCGGACGGGTCCCTCACTCGTGGCCGGCCCTGTGCTCGTTACGGCGAACCACCCCAACGCGCTCGTCGATCCGCTGGTGATCTTCCGCACCGGTGGGCGCCCCTCGAGGCCTCTCGCAAAGGCCCCTCTCTTCGATCAGGCCCTCACGGGAACCCTCCTTCGTGGGCTCGGTGGCTTGCCCGTGTATCGGCGTCAGGACGACCCCGCCTCGGTGCACCTGAATGACCGCACCTTTGATGCCGCGATCGGCGCTCTCCAGGCCGGTGAGGCGGTGCAGATCTATCCAGAGGGACAGAGTCATTCGGAGCCTTCGCTCACGCCGATCCGGACCGGGGCGGCTCGCATAGCCCTGCAGGCCGCGGCGCAGAGCGACTGGACGCTCGAGGTGCGTGTGCAGGCAGTGGGGCTCACGTACACGCGTAAGCATCTCTTCCGGGGCCGGGTCGTCGCCGCCTTCGGGGAGCCGTTCTCGATCTCGGATCTCCGGGCTCGGTACGAAGAGGATGACCGGGCCGCTGTACGCCAACTCACCGACAGGATCCGGCACAATCTCGAGTCGGTCACGCTGAACTTCGACCATCCGGACGATCGCGAACTGGTGGAGGTCGCCGAGCGCCTATACTCGCGCCAGAAGAAGCTCGTACGCTGGCGCGAGAAGGACCGCATGGCCGACCGGCTTCCGCGGTTGCGGGCCTTCGCCAGTGGGATCCGGTGGTTGCGGACAACCGATCCCGCGCGACTGACCGAGCTGCGATATTCGGTGCGGCGCTACCTGCGGTTGCTCACGCTGCTCGGTGCCAGCGACGGAGACGTGCCGCCCACCTACCGGGTCGGCATCGTGCTGAGGTACGTGGCGCGCCAGCTCTTCATGCTCACGTTGGTGCTGCCGGTGGCGCTACTGGGGGTGGCCATCTGGGGTTTCCCGTTCATGCTGACGCGCCACGTTGCGCCGAAGTTTCGGGCCAAGCTCGATCAGGTAGCCACCTACAAGCTCGGGACGGCCATCCTCGCGTTTCCCTTGTGGTGGGGACTCCTGGCCTTGGCGACGTGGTTCCAGTGGGGGCTCCCCACGGCAGCCGTGGTCACAGCCGCGCTTCCCGTGGCGGGCCTTGCTGCGATCGCGTGGCGGGAGCGACAGGCCCAAGTTCGCCAGGACGTTCGAGTGTTCTTGCGCGCGATGAGGCACCGCCCCGGGCGCGACCGGCTACTCGAGCAGCGAGCCGCGCTGGTCGAAACCTTCGATGAGGTGACCGCAGCGTGGCAGGTCGACCGCGAAGGCGCGTGAGGACGGGGACTAAGGAGGAGGCAGAAGTCACCGGCCCGCCCCCTTGGCCGCGACGGCGCTAGCCCCTAACGTCCGACCCCGTCGCTGGACAGTCACACGGCTGGCGACCACCTCGAGGGGGGGCGGAGGGAGACTGGTGTCTCCGGCGGTCTTCAAAACCGTGCGGCCCGGCTAGAACCCGGGTAGGTGGGTTCGATTCCCACACGTTCCCGCCAGGGGTGTAAGGTATTGTTGCTACAAGGAATTAGGGCTCTGAGTCTCTCCCGAATCGAGAGTGCTCGGAGCCCTAGCGACACCACGTCAGCGATCGCGTAGCGTTTGTAGATGCTCTCCGTCTTGTGGCCGGTCACCTTCATCGCGACAGACCTCCACACACCAGCCCGCTCCATGTTGCGGACGGCGGACCGGCGGAGGTCATGGAACCACGCGCCGGGGTTGCCAGCCTTCACACATGCGCTGTTCCAAGCGTCGCGAAGGTACTTGATGGGCTGGCCCTTCCGACTACGGCCGCGAGCTCTGGCTTCAGCACCTTGAGCGCGACCTTGCGTTCGTGCCTGAGGTCGTCGGCCAGGTAGACCTTGGCCATGCCGCCCTCGCCAAGCTTTCGGTCGATGCGGTATCGACCGCTTAGTGCCGCGTTCAGGCGCTCCCCCGGGGTGGCGCTCATCTGCGGCACTCGGCGGCGTTGAGGCCGCTCAATTCCCCATCCTCCGCTGCAACTCCTCGAAGAAGTTCTGGACGAGTACGAGCTCCATGTCCTCGCCCTCGGCGAATCTAAGCATGACGAACCGCTCGTCGTCGGGGCTCACGTCATATTGCGCTCGTCCGTTGCTGAGCAGGAAATCGGCCATGGAGAACAGTACCTGACCGGGGTCCCAGTCGAACGAAGAGCCTGCACGCACCGGCACAACCACCAGCTCATTAGCCGCGTTGCGGTAGAACAGTTCACGACCGCTGTGTGCCCATACCGGGCCTTGGCCCCCGTCCACGGATACCTGCCACCGGTCAGAATTCATCTCGAAGAAGGCGGTCACCCACACCTGCCACTCGCCCGACTCCTCCGAGGAGTAGGCGAGCCAGCGACCGTCGGGCGAGACAGCCGGGGAGCGTTCGCCGAATTCCGTTACCGCGAGCGGAACCGCCTCCGCGCCCTTCGCATTTCGAATGGCGAAGATGTCGGCCACCGGGGCCTCTCCCTCCCGAAAGATCAGCCAGTCACCATCGGGAGAGTAGAACCCGTTTCTGATCACCCCCGGTCTGTCCAGGATTCGCTCTGCGGTACCGGTGCCGTCGGTCCGCTTGGTCCAGAGGTCGACCTGGCCCGCGCGATCCGAGATGAACGTCAGCGATCGTCCGTCCAACGACCAGGTGGGCCTGTAGTTGAGGGGGCCCTCGAACGTGACCCGCGACAACGCCCCGGCGTCCACGTGCAACGGTTTCACCCATAGGTGCCAGGTCCCGCCGGAGCGCGGGATCGAGATCGCGAGATGGTCGCCGCTGGGGGAGAGCGCCACACTCGAATAGGTCGCATCTCCTCGATGGATCCATCCGGGATCGATCTCACGGGCAGTGCCGTCGCGCTCCACCCAGACGGGCGTGAGGTAAGGGCCCCCGACTGGCCTTGCATACAGGAGCGTACCGGTCTGGGACAGGGCGAACAGCGGCCAGTCGTCAGCTCGAAGAAGTCCGCCCACCACGGGCAGCGCCGAGCCGGTCAGCTCCAGACTCTCGACATCGAACGCGGCAGCTAGCAGTGTAGGCTCGTCGGCTTCCATGAAGAGCAAATGCCCCGTGTCGCTGTACCGCGGGAATCTGCCTGCCGTGACGTCCCGGACCTCACCCGTTTCCAGGTTCAGGACCTTGATTCTGGGATCGATGAGCGGAGACACGCTTTCCGTGTAGATGACGGCGCGTCCACCGGATAGCACGTCTACTCCCCGATGAATCTGGCCGGCCACGGACGTGTCGACCCGTGTCACGATCTCGGGCGCACCACCGCCCGTAGGCACCCGGCTCAGCCCTAAAGAAGCGTTGGTGTAGTAGACCCACGCGCCGTCGGGACTCCAGTGCACGCCCCCGATGGCCGCCGAGTCCGCGATGGTCCGCGCGGCGGCCCCCTGCACCGCGGCGACGCGAATCCGAGCGGGATCCCCGGCGGCCGTGAAGGCCACTTCGCGACCGTCTGGTGAGATTGCCGGGAGGCCGGCGCCGTGCGTGTCGCGGATCGGCGTGGCATCCAATTCATCCCAGCGTCGTGCCCACAACTCACTGCCACCGTCATCGCTTTGACGCCTGTATACCATCAACAGACCGTCGCGTGAAATGTCGAACAATCCTCCGGTGGGATGAAACGCCTGATCCTCGGGGATCCGCACGGGAACACGGGTCACGGAGGCGGGCGGTGGCGTACGAAACCACGACCAAACCGCGACCGCCACCACGACCACCGCCAAGAACGCAAACCCTTCACGAATGTCCTTGCCCGACATCGATGCCTCCTCACTGGAAGCTACATGCAGGCCGGATTCAGTGGGTCATCGCCCGGATGAGGATGTTGATGCCGAGGCCGTAGGCTTGTGGGGAGAGGTTGTAGAAGAAGTGAGATACGTCGCCCTTGCGCTCCCAGCCGTCCGCGATGTCGGTGTTGAAGCTGCCTGGACTCAGGGGTTGAAGTCGTCGGGCACGGACTGCTCGAAGTCGAGGGCAGGGCACCGCGCGGAGCGTGGTCGCGAAGCGTTGGTCGGGACGGGTACCCCACCTTTGGTGGGGGTCGGGCTCGGAGGGATCGAAGGCGGGGGTCTGATCGAGGAACTCGGCATAACATCCATAAAGGAGTCTCTTAGGGGGCCTTGGGGGGTGACGGGTCGGTTTGAGGAGGCGCGGAGAGGTGATAAGTAGAGGGTGACCAGCGTGGGAATGGAGATCGATCCAACGGCTCTCAAGACCGATTGTGCCACGACTGTGCCGCGACCAGGGAAAACCGACCCCTATGAGTGCAATGCTGGATCAGGAGAGGATCGCCGTAAGCTGTTGCAGGAGTATGCGATGGTGGACATGCGTCTTCAGCGGTCCTGACGAGTATACGGTCTTCAAAACCGTGCGGCCCGGCTAGAACCCGGGTAGGTGGGTTCGATTCCCACACGTTCCCGCCAGGGGTGCGTTTCCGCGGAGACGTCGCGGAGGCTCGCGTGCAACGGTTAATCTCGACCCACCTTGATGCGAAATCCGACTTCGACGCGGCCGCCCCCCGCCGGGGCCGCCTGAATCTGGATGGGTGCGGGGAAGTCCTGGAGGTGGGCGGAGACGTACGCGTCGGCGCCGCTCAGCAGGAGCAAGAAAATGCCCAGCGCGGCCCAGTCTTCCTGCTGTTCGCGGCGGGAGTCCTCCAGCTCGCGCAGGTCCTCCAGCGTTGCGTCGGCGTCCAGCGCGGACTCGATCTCATCGAAGTCGATGATGTCCTGGGCCGCGAGATCCTCCCGGAGGATGTTCTCCCTGAACTCGGCTCTCGCGGCGACCTCGTTGAGGCGTTTCCGGGTGCGAAGAAGGCCGTACACGGTGGTCGCCTCGAGTGCGAAGTAGAAGCCGGCGCGCGTATGGCTACCGATGGAGGCGTGCCCCCAGCCCGGCACTAATACGGCCCTGAGGAAGGCCCTACTGGGCGCCACTGGTATGAAGAGGGCCGTGGAGTCAGGCTCGCTCTCTTCGGGGGCTTCCTGGCCGGACAGCGGCCCCGATGCGACCATGAACGAGAGCGCGCACAGGAGGACGGCCGGGACACGCGGGACTAGAGTCGATGCGCACGCCGTCACAGGATCGCGTTCTCCCACTGTACGAGTCTCGGATCCTCGCCGTTGCGCAGCATCACGTAGCTGCGGTGGTACACCCAGTCTCCGGAGTTCACGTACCATCGGTTCTCGCCGAAGTGTTCGCACGCCGGCACGTGCGTATGCCCGAGCAACACGAGATCCAACTCCGGGCGTCTGCTCATCTCCTTGAACGCCCACTCCCTTAGTGCTTCGGCCTTCTCGAGTTCCGGGGGTCCCGACGGGGTCCATCGGTCTTCGGTCTTGGAGATCCCCGCGCCGATCCGGTCGCCCAGGCGGCGGGGCAGCATGGCGAAGGCGAAACGAGTCAGTCGACCCCGGAGGATCAGCCTGAGGGCGCGGTACGAGAGATCACCCTCTCCGAGCCCGTCTCCATGCGCGAGAAACGTACGGAACCCCGCCATGTCCGTGGTGATGGGGCCTTGCAGGAACTCCACGCCCACCTCGTCACGCAGGTACGCGCCGCCCCACCAATCGTGGTTCCCGCCCATCAGTGTCACACGCACCCCAGAATCGACGATTCGCCGGAGTTGCGTCAAAGTGGAATCGTAGCCGCGGCTGGTCCCCCAGAGGTACTCGAACCAGAAGTCGAAGATGTCGCCGTTCAGCACGATCCACCCCGCGACCTCGGCCGCCTGGTCGAGCCAACTGGCGAAGGCGTCTTCCTGCTTGTCAGAGATGGTGCCGAGATGCACGTCGGAGGTGATGAGGACGGTCTCGGCGGGGTCGTTTTCAGCCACCTGCGAAACTACTCCCGAACAGGGCGCGACTGGAAGGGGTAGGACACGCATCTGAGCCCAACTAGCTTTGCTCATGCCGCTCTCCGCGATGTCCTACAGAACCCTGCGCGTGCTCCTGACCGTCACGCCGGTACCGCTCGTGGTATCGTCGTGCGCGGCCCGGCAAGTCGTGATCGTCGCACCCGCTGTCAACGCGGAGCAGACCGCGCTGAGGCTCGAAGATCACACGAGAGTGGCAGGCCCCATCCGCATCGTCTTCGACTGGGAGCTGAACGAGGCCGGTATCAGGGTGAAGGGGCGGGGGGTGGCTCGCATCGAGCCGCCCTACAGGGCACGCGTCGACCTCTTCCTCGGCAACGGGGAGCCGGTCCTCAAGGCCGCGCTGTTGGGCGGCACCATGATATTGCCGCCGGGGTCACCGCGCCACATCCTTCCGCCGCCCGACCTCTTCTGGGGGACGCTGGGTGTCTTCCGACCCGACTACGGGGCGGAGTTGCTCGGCGGAGACGAGCTCGAGGAGGATGTGCTCCGGCTGCGCTACCGCTATGAGGACGGCCAAGAGCTGCACTACCGCATCGAAGGCGGGTCGCTCAGGAGGCTCGAGTTGCTCGACAGCGGTCACGTAGTGCAGTGGGTGGAGGTCGAACTGAACGCCGACAGCAGATACCCTGCCCATGCGACGTACCGTAACTTGACGTCGTTCCGCGAGCTCAAGATCACGCGCGATCGACTCGACCGCGTGGAATCGTACCCACCGGACATCTGGGACCCCACTAACGAGCGGGGGCGGTAAGGCTCATGACCACGCGGCGGTTTACTTGGTGGCAGGGCGCCTTGCTGGCTTTGATCATATCCGGGTGCCACTACTCGTTTCGCGCAGGCACGTTTCCGCCGGACCATATCAGCACCATCGCTGTGCAGCCGTTCGACAATGAAACGAATCGGTTCGAGATCGCGGGCGAGCTGTACGACCACCTGCTGCGTAACTTGCCGCGGGCGCTGGGTATCAGAACCGCGGGCGAGGAAGTGGCGGATGCCCTCGTGCGTGGCTCGATCGTGCGCTACGACGTCATCGCGCCCAACTATCGGGCCGCTCAGCAGGGGCAGGCCGCGCAGGTTCTCCAGCGCCAGGTGGCGATCGGCGTATCGGTCGAAATCGTTGATCTGGTGGAGAACGTGATCCTCTGGGAGTCCCGCGCTCTGGTCGCCCAAGGCGAGTTTCTGGAGGCTTCGGAGACCGAGGACGTGGGGCGCCTGGAGGCCATCGAGCTGCTGGTCCAAAAGATCGTGGACGGCGCTCAGTCTAATTGGTAGATTCGGCCGTCGTTTTTGCCGGATAAGGGTCCGCCAACAGTCCTGCACGTGGCAGCTAAAGCTCACGGTCCCGTCGGACCGCTCGCGCGTAGCTGGCCGACTGGCAGCATAGTGCTGTGGGTGGCCATACTGCTCGTGGCGTACTTGCTCTTCTATCTCTGACCATGCCTCCGAGCTGGGTAAACGTGCTCTCACGCGCGGAGTTGATCGCCCGCTACGGGCGACCTCGCGACGAGCCGCTCGTGTTCACGAACGGGTGCTTCGAGCTGTTGCATCCGGGTCACGTGACCTATCTGGCCGCCGCGCGGAGGTTGGGGGGGCATCTCGTCGTCGCCGTGAACACCGACGACTCGGCGCGCCGACTAGGCAAGTCGGAGCGCGGCTTGGCCAAGAGTGACGATCGGCCGCTCGTGGGCGAGCGAGACCGGGCCGTCGTGGTCGCCGCGCTCGACTCGGTCGACGCCGTGTGCCTGTTTGACGAGGACACACCGCGCGAGCTCATCGCCGAGCTGCTCCCCGACGTGCTCGTGAAGGGCGGCGACTACGCGCTCGAAGCGGTGGTCGGTCGCGACGAGGTGGAAGCCGCGGGGGGCGGGTCGAGCTGATCCCGTTCGTGGAAGGGTACTCGACCACCGAGTTGGTGAACCGAATCCGAGGAGGCTCGTCGTGAGGATGAGGACCGGTGATCGGCGGCTGGACCAGAACCGCCCGATCACCATCGAGACTGGTGTCTCACGGTACGCGGAGGGGTCGTGCATCATCGCTACCGGGGCCACGCGCGTCCTCTGTACAGCCTCCGTCGTCGAGGGCGTGCCCCGGTGGCGCGAGGGCAGCGGTGCCGGATGGCTGACCGCCGAGTACGCGATGTTGCCCCGCGCAACGCACACACGGACGCGTCGTGAACGGACCGGACCGAAGGGTCGCACGCAGGAGATCCAGCGCCTGATCGGGCGCTCGCTGCGATCCGTGACGGACATGAAGGCGATCGGCCACCATACCGTCACCGTCGACTGCGACGTGTTGCAAGCGGACGGCGGGACGCGAACCGCCTCGATCACCGGCGCCTGCGTAGCGCTCTCGTTGGCCGGCGGATGGATGTTGAGCGAAGGGCTCGTCGACCGGAATCCGCTGCGAGAGCGTGTGGCCGCGGTGAGCGTCGGCATCGTCGGCGGAGAAGTGTATCTCGACCTCGACTATCCGGAGGATTCGGGCGCGCAGGTCGACATGAATGTGGTGGGCACTCAGAGCGGAGGACTGGTGGAGCTCCAGGGTACCGCCGAGGGTGACCCCTTCCCGCGCAGTGACCTCGATGCGCTGATGGACATCGCGATGTCGGGCCTCGAGACGCTCTTCGCCGCCCAGGCCCGGGCGCTGCAAGGCGGCTGAGTGGAGCTTCTGGTCGCAACACGAAGCGTCGACAAAATGGTAGAGATCCGGCGCATCCTTGGGGCCGTCCCCGGACTGCGCCTGATCGATCTGGACAGCGCGGGCGTCACCAAGGATCCAGCCGAAGAAGAGCTCGAGCCGTACGAGACCTTCGAAGAAAATGCGCGCTCGAAGGCGGAGTACTTCCACGCCAAGTCGGGCATGCCGACGGTCGCGGACGACTCGGGCCTCGCGGTCGACGCGTTGGGCGGCGCGCCGGGGGTGCGCTCCAAGCGCTTCGCGCCCGACCGCGGCCTGAACGGCAAGGAGCTCGACCAGGCCAACAACGACCACCTCATGGCGCAGCTAGGCGATCTCGACCTCGCCGCCCGAACTGGCCGTTACGTGTGCGCGGCCGTGCTCGTCGGGGCCACCGCAGCCCCCCTCGTCGTTCGCGGCGAGGCCGAGGGGCTGATCCTTGGCCAGCCACGGGGCCGAGGAGGGTTCGGTTACGATCCGTACTTCTTCGATCCCCAGATCGGAAAGACGTTCGCAGAGCTCGATATCGCGCACAAGAACGAGTGTAGTCACCGTGGGAAAGCCTTCCGGGCGTTGGCGGACGAGTTGATCGCGAGAGGGATTCAGTGAGCCCAGCGGACAAGATCGTACCGCTCGAGATCGGCCCGACCGCAGACGAAGCTCGACTGCGTATCGTCTGGAAGGACGGAGCGGCCTCCGAGTACGTCCCTCGGCACCTACGGTTGCTCTGTCCGTGCGCCGGCTGCGTCGACGAGATGACCGGGGTGCGGACGCTGTCGACCGAGCAGGTGGACGACTCCGTGTACCCGACGGCGATCCACTACGTAGGACAGTACGCGTTGCAGTTCGTGTGGAGTGACGGGCACTCGACGGGGATCTATGCGTTCGAGTACCTGCGCGAGATGTCGGACGCTGAACGGGAAGGGGAGGGAGGGGGCTGAGGCAGGCCTTGCAAGCTGGCCTGCGTCAGCGAATCACCGCGTGCAGGCTACCTCACCCGGATTCGTCGCGCTGGTCGAGCCAACGGTCGGGGTAGCCGCAGTGCCGTAGAAGACGACGCAACCTTCGCTGGTGCCCAACGCGGCGTGGCTGACGCTCGCCGACCAGCCGGAAGTCGTGGCTGCCGAGCCCATGATGATACCGTCGGAAAGGTCGTACTTGAGGTCCGCACTGACGGTTGTGTACGAGTACGCGGTATGTTGGTAGATCTCCTGCTGGCTAGCCAGATTCTTGAGATCAGCCTTCATCGTGGAGTAGTACGCCTTCTCACGAACCGAGGAAAACTTCGGAATGGCGAGGGCCGCCAGAATTCCGATGATCACGACTACGATCAGAAGCTCAATGAGGGTAAAGCCGTTGTTTTCCCGCATAGTGCCAAAGCTCTAAGGGGAGGGGGACTGACTTCATCAGGACACTAATAGATGTCACATGCGACACCCGTTTGTCAATCATGGAGCCGATTCTTGCCCGCCCGCGTCGTGACGCGCATGGATTTGCCTTCGCCACGGTCTACCTCGCGGCTCTCGTGGGACTCTTGGCGGGGGTGGGGGTGGCGGGGCAGCCGGACCTGGCACAGTTTTCAGAATTGGCGACTTCAGGGATACGCTATAACCATTTGCAGTAAAACAACTTACGGGGCGTGGCGCAGTCCGGTAGCGCACCTGCTTTGGGAGCAGGGGGTCCCCGGTTCGAATCCGGGCGCCCCGACTAGGTGGCACAAGGCTTTACGGCCTTGTGCCGTTTCTGTAGATGGGCTCTAGTCTACAAATGGTCTACAGCAGGACCGGATGAGAGCGACTTTCGGTCCTAGTTCGGAGGTCCGCCGTCGCGTAGCTGCCACGCATCGGACTGGAACGCTGTTCGGGTCGAAAATCACCGAAGTCGCGACCCCAGTGGGGGGCACCCCCCCTTGGTGAGGGCCGCCTACCGCTCACCCCCGTACACGCTTCCGCCCAGCCAGTGAGCAGATTTCAGCAGAGATATATGCGCAGCTTATACGAACTAAGTGGCAGCCCTGTTAGGTAGTGCGAGGCATCAACCCGTCCAACCACGCCTCAATCCCGCCCGGCACCTACCGCCGACGATCACCACGCCTTCAAACAAGACGCGAAGCCCGGACGGCTACCTCAGGTTCGAGTAGTTGGTGGAGCTCATCCAGTACGCCTCGATCGAGAGCGACACGTCGTACTTCTGCCGTAGCGCGGTCCAGTCCGGGTCGGCCGCGAACCCGGCCCAGACCTCGTCACGATGGGCACGGTCGCGATACGCCAGCATCCAGACCAGCGTGTTGGGGTCGTCGAGACGCTGCCACACCGCGATGACCTCGGCGCCGTGCTTCTCGAAGATCGCGACCTCTTGCTCGCGGAAGCGCTGATGTAGTGCGTTGATGTCGCCGCGCTTCTGTTCGGCGTCCTCGTTGGCGTACCGACGGAAGTGACCCGAAGCCATAATCCGCCTCTCTGTAGTCCCTTGTGTAAATGTCTGTAGTCCCTTGTGTAAATGCTGCGTGCGGTCGTACAATGGTTCGGGGCGTCATCCGAGCTTCGTCGCAGATTAGAGTGCGCTCGTTCGCCAGAGCATGCTTGGTCACTCCGACCGCCGGGGCGGGCACGTCTGACAGAGGTAGGTTTATGAGGGTTGTCACCGGCGTGCTCTTGGGTGGCCTGTTCCTCGCGCTGAGGGGCGACCCACCGAACTCTCCACGCCTCCCTCCTGTGATGGCCGACCGCTCGGTCCATCGCGCCTCCCTGGAACCCTCGGCTTCGCACCGTACCCTGTCCGAAGATCTGGGCGACGTGGTCGAGAGGTACTGCCAGTCCTGCCACAACGACCGGCGGTTGAGGGGGAACATGTCCCTCGAGAGTTTTGAGGTGTCAGGGGGCCGCGGACCGAGCGGAGTTGGCCGAGAAAATCATCACGAAGCTCCGCGCAGGCATGATGCCTCCCCGCCGGGCAGGCGGTGACCTGGTGGGGACACGCTGCAGACCCTGGTGGAGACGCTGGAGCGGACGATCGACGAGGCGGCGGCCGCCGACCCGAATCCGGGTAGTCGCACCTTCCAGCGTGAACGCCCGCCTGAACTACAACGTCTGGTACATGGAGCTCGGGAGCGGTCAGTTGGGCGTTGATTGGGTCGGAGCGACGCTGTTCCTGCGAGCTGCTCATGGCACTGACGTTGAGGCGATGAAGCTGCTCGTTCGCTACGGCGCCGATCCCAATATCCCTACCGTCAAGACCGAGGGAAGGCGCCGAGGGCGGCGTGGTGGGAGAGGTCCCCCGTCCCCGCTCCCAGTCCGGATGACCCGCCGGATGCGTCGGGGATCCCGCCAGTTCCAGTGGGTGGTCCAGGCATATATCCGATACACGCCGCCTCGGGCAGCGGACATGGCTACGGATTGGTGGGAAATGTTCACCGACACCACCCCGGCGGGTGGTTGCAGGCCGTGCGCTACCTCGTCGGGGAGCTGGGCGCCGACGTCAACGCGCGGGATTCCCGCGGTGACACGCCGCTTCACAATGCGGCGTCCCGTGGAGACAATGAGCTGATTCTTTATCTGGTCGAGAAGGGCGCTGATGTATTTGCACTGAACCGCAAGGGTCAGACCACTGCGGATATGGCCAATGGCCCGACGCAGCGAATCGAACCTTTCCCTGAGACCATCAGCCTTCTCGTGAGTCTGGGCGCGACCAACAGTCACAATTGCGTCTCATGTTGATCCCGAGGCCTGAGCCGGCCGGCCGCCGGGAACACAATTCTGGGTCAGTTATTCTCACTGACCTCCCTGCTAAGGAGGACCCCTTGAAATCAGACATCGTAGTTCCTCGGTCGAGCACAAGTTCCATGCGCTTTCGACGTCTATTGGGGCTGCTCTTCGGCCTTGCCTTATTGAGCGTTCCGGCATCCCTTCAGGGTCAAGAGACCGCGCGGATCGTCGGTCGGGTCACTGCCACCGAGTCTGGAGCACCTATCAGCGAGGCTCAGATCTATCTGGTGGAGGAAGGTCTCGGTGGGCTGAGTCGCCAAAACGGCGGTTACCTTATCCTCCAGGTGCCTCCTGGCACGTACGAAATTCGAGCTGAGAGGATTGGACTTGCAACCGCCTCCCAGCAGGTGACGGTGGCCGCTGGGCAGGTGCTGGAGGTGAACTTCCAACTCAGCGCCCAGGCGCTGGGGTTGGACGAGATCGTGGTGACAGGGACTGCGGGGGCTGCGCGCCGCCGTGAGGTCGGCAACGCCATCTCGGAGTTGCGGATCGCCGACATGCCTACGCGCCCCACTACTCTGACCGACTTGCTGACTGGTGCCACGCCGGGGATGGAGGTGGCCGGCCTGAGCGGTTCACTGGGAAACGGTGCCCAGATCCGCCTTAGGGGCAACACGACTGTCTCCATGAGCAATCAGCCGCTCATCTATGTCGACGGCGTGCGGATGCAGAGCAAGGCCTTTCCGCAATCGCGTTCCCGAGTGCAGGGGAGTTCAGGGTCGGGCGGATATGTTACGGCCAACCCGTTGAATAACATCAACCCCAACGATGTCGAGCGCATTGAGGTCATCAAGGGCTCAGCGGCTACGACACTCTACGGTACGGAGGCATCGGCGGGAGTAATCCAGATCTTCACCAAGAGGGGCTCCACGGGCGCGCCGGTTTGGAGCCTCGAGTCCCGGCAGGCCATTTCGCGGGCGCAGATAATGGGAAGGGGCTCACCGTTCAAGTATCATCGGCTTGGCCCTTTCCTCAGAAACGGTTATGTGGGTGGGTACAGCGCATCGGTCCGGGGTGGGGGACAAGCACTCCAGTACTTCGTCTCTGGGAATTTCGAGGATGGGATTGGCATTCTGCCGTCGGACTCGATCACGAAGTTGAGCGCGCGAGGAAACTTCACCTTTTCGCCGACATCAGATCTTCAGGTGCAGTTCAACACCGCCTTCGCCCGGCAGACCACGCGGAACACCCCCACGGGCGGCAATGAGGCTGGAATTACCCACAACGCATACCGGGGGGTCTCCAACTATCTGAACTCCGAAAACCCGGACGTCCTCGCCCAGCTATTCGACGCGGACTTCAGGATCTCGATCGATCGGCTCACTACAGGGTTGACCGTCACGCACTCGGCGTTGTCCAACCTGACCAACCGCCTGTCGGTCGGCTACGACTTTTCACAGCAGGAGACGCGAAATATTCGGCCGTTCGGTTTCGTCCTGTTCGGTCCGGGCAGCATTTCCAATGACAACTGGTCGAATTCGCTCCTGACGATCGACTACGTGGGGACGTTCGGCTTCGAGGTGACGGACGAGATCCGGTCGAACTTCTCATGGGGCGGTCAGGCGATCGGGGAGGAAGAACTCCGCCTGAACGGTTATGGGGAGAGCTTCCCCGGGGCCGCTAGTCCCACCGTCAGTTCGTCCGCCACGCGGTTCTCTTACGAAGATCGGTCGAAGATCTGGAACGCGGGCTTCTTCCTCCAGAATATCTTCGATATTCGTGACAAGTACTTCGTGACACTTGGAGCAAGAGTGGATGGGAATAGCGCTTTCGGGTCTGGCTTCGGACTTCAAGTGTATCCGAAGGCGAGCGCCTCGTGGGTGATGTCCGATGAGGACTTCTGGCAGGATTCGTGGGGAGCTGTGAAGCTCCGCGCCGCGTATGGCAAGTCGGGCCGGGCTCCGGGAGCGTTCGACGCTACACGCACCTGGAACTCTCAGGGGTTCGGTCCAACCCCAGCGCTCATCCCTGGTAACTTGGGCAACCCCGACCTTGGCCCGGAGGTGACGGCGGAGTTCGAATTCGGGTTCGATGGTGACTTTATTGATGGCCGGCTTGAGACCGGATTCACCTACTACAGCCAGACGACCTCCGACGCCCTCTTCAGCGTCGGCCAAGTGCCCTCTGGCGGCTTCATAACCGCGCAGCGCACCAACGTGGGTGAGCTCAAAAACTCAGGCGTCGAGGTGGATCTTGCGTACGCCGTGATTCGCGGGGCCGATTGGGGGTGGGACCTAGGTTTCCTGTTGAGCACCAACAACTCCGAGGTAATCGACCTCGGCGGAGCGCCAGCGTTCACCGTCGAGCGAGACGTCTGGGTGATCGAGGGTCAGCCCGCTCCCGTAGTGCGCGGACGTTTCATAAGCAATGCGGAAGAGGCTGCGACTCCCGTGGTCGAGCAAAACCACATCTACGGTCCGACTCAACCCACCCTTAACTGGTCGCCGTCCACCTCGTTCCGCTTCCCGGGAGGGATCTTCCTGACCGCTCGCGGAGAATTCAAGGGTGGCCACACGACCTTGGAGAGCAATTTCACCCGGGGTGGAGTCGGCCGCTCCGCGTGGATGCCCCTGTGTTGGGATTTCTACGTGAATCCGTACAACGGGCCCGCGGTGGGCTTCACGGGCCCCGCGGCCAACAACAACACCCTCGATCTCAAGCCCGATACGCCTGCTCTCTATCGATCACTCTGCACTCCGTCCCTAATCCAAGAGAGCTACACGGCCAGAAAGGGGGACTTCTTCCGTCTGCGCACCTTGAGCCTCCAGGTGCCGCTTGACTTTGCGTTCCAGGACCGGGTCAACAGCTCCGTTCTGACACTATCGCTGAACAACGCGTTTACCTGGGTTAACAGCGAGTGGCGGGTCGGAGATCCCGAGACGAGAAGCAATCCCGAAAGCTTCAGGAATGGGGCTATAAGCGCACCGCCGCCGGTTTGGTCGTTCAACGCATCCCTTCGGGTGCAATTCTGAGGAGGGTGAGAAGATGAGCGATAGAGTCAAAGAGCCCGGCCGACCAGTAGAATTCGGGAGCGCACAGCGGCGCAGAGGGCATCATGCCAGCGGGTTACATGTCGTGTTGGCGATCCTCGTGGCTGTGGTCAGTGGGTGTGACGTGGTCAATCCGGGGCCGGTCAACGACGAGTTCCTGAATTTGCCGTCGGCACATCAGGCGTTCGTGGATGGATCCCAACAGAAGTTGATAGAATCGATTAACAATGTGGGCGTGGCAGGATCCCACGCGGCCCGGACGCTCATGCCCGGTGGCGCTACCGGCATTGCGGGTACTGGGCATGATCCCATCGAGCAGGCGGGGCAGTGGCTTCCAAACAGCAGCAGGCTTGAACAGCATTGGTCCGAAGCGCAACAGGCCCGCTGGATCGCCGAGGAAGCGATCCGACGGTTCTCAGACGGCACCGCAGGTGACGTCGCACCCACCACGTTTGCACTGGCATACCTCTGGGCCGGGTATTCGAACCGCCTGCTGGGTGAGAACTTCTGCGAAGCAGTCTTCGATGGAGGACCGAAGGAGCCCAACATTCGGTACTTCGAACGGGCGGAAACAAACTTCACAGAGGCGATCGCAAAGGGAAGCGGCGATGTGAAGACCGCAGCCTACGCAGGTCGAGCGTCCGTGCGCGTCTGGCTGAACGATTTTGCGGGCGCAGTTACCGACGCGCTACAGGTTCCTAGGGACTTCGAGTATTTCGTGGACGCAGAGGGTCCCAGCCTCCAGACGCATAACACCTTCTTCCACGCTATGGGCATCTTCCCGTGGAAGAGTATCTCCGTCTGGATGACTTTTTACGATGACTACTATCGAGATACCGGAGACCCCCGGGTCCCATGGGACACTGACCCGGTCCATCCCTTGGCCAGCGGGAGTCTCTCGGGCTTTGGGGCGGTGCCCTTCCTATTCCAGACGAAATACGAGAGTCGGAATAGTGACTACAGGGTCTCGAGCGGTCGTGAGGCTATCTTGATCCGAGCGGAAGCTCTACTTGTAGCGGGGGACTTCCCAGGCGCGATGACGCTCATCAACGACAACCGCACGGCGTTTATTAGCGACGTGACGGAACAGCCGCTCGAACCGTGGGTTGCCAACTCGATCGACGATGCTTGGACGTTCCTCAAGCGGGAACGGGGAATCGAATTCTGGATGGAGGCCCGACGCTTGGGCGACATTCGTCGCTGGAGCGAGGACGGTACTCCGGGCGTCCTCGATTTCCCTGATTGGGAGAACACCGTGTCAACTCTGTTCTCGGATTTTCCGGCCAGCAATTGCTTTCCGATTCCGGACACGGAGATCGAGACTAATTTGAATTTCTAGTGACCCATGACGGGTCCACAGCATCAGTATTACTTGGGCCCTGCCCCTCCGACCGACCGTCGGGACGGCAGGGCCCATCTTTACGCGTCCAGCAGTCATGCATGGGCGTCCTGTGTTCGGATCAATCCACAACTGGGTCGGCTAGGCGGAAGACCGAGCTCTGGGGGACAGTGGCATCGCATACGGAGTCGGGAAGTGAGGAAGCCGGCAGACTCCCGTCGGAGCGCGTAATTTGAGAGTCAGCCAACGGGCTGTTCTCTCAACCCTGTTCATCGTGCACTGGGCAGCAGTGGCTACTCTTGTGCTGCTCGAGATCGGAACCGCGAGGCAGACACCCCCCCCACTGCGGCGAGCGCTTAACCAGGGCCCGCTTCCCGTCATGCAGATCATCTGGCCGGGGGCTCGGCTCTGGCTTGACGCGACGTCGACCCACCAGCACTGGATGCTATTCGCTCCTGAGCCCTCCGATTGGGTGGCCACGCTCGAGGCCGTCGCCTGGTATGGTAGTGATGATCATCTCGGGGAGCCGGCGGTTTGGCAGACGGACTCGCTGACGATTGGTGGTCCAGCGGAGGACCCTTTTCCTCATTGGACGCGTCCTCGCTCCTATGACACCTTTTTCAATCTCGCGTACGAGGTATCCGGGGACTTCTTTCGCCGGAGATTGGCGCTCCAACTTTGCCAAAGGCTGGACCGGGACGGCCGTCGGCCGGTGAAAGTCTCTCTCGCCGCGAGCTGGCAGCCCGTCAATCCTCCGTGGCTGAAGGTCCCGCGCAACCCCCGCAGAACTTCTCTCGGAAGCTTCGATTGCGATGTCGCGGCCGGAGGGGCGGATGATTGAATTCGGAGGCGGCTCACCGCAGCCGACCGAATCTCGAACCCTCGTCTCGCGGGTGAGAGGGGCCTGGCATCAGTTCTGGTTCGAGGAGACGGACGGGCTGCGCCTTGGAATGGTGAGGATAGGCTTCGCAGCAGCCTCCCTTTACTTTTGGATGGGGATGCTCCCTGGTCTGCGATTCTATTATACGAATGATGGCGACTTTCCGATCGTGTTCGCCCGCAATTGGGGGAGCGAATGGTTCGGCCGCCTGTTCATGCCCGACCTGCTTGGGGGGGAGCTGGCGACCACGGTTCTCGCCGTCCTCTTTGGGGTGGCGTTGCTTGCCTTGTTGGTGGGATGGAGGACACGCCCGGCGGCGGTGGCGACCCTGCTGCTCACATACTGGTTCCATCACCGCAACCCAACGTTCCTAACCGCCGGTGATGCGGTGCTCCGGCTGACATCCCTGTACGTGGCTGCAGCCTTCGTCGCCGTGGCTCCGATCGATCGAGCCCTTGCTCTGGATCGTGTTAAGGCGCTTCGACGCCGGGAGGCCCAGGGTGACTCCATAGGCCCCTCTCTCATACCGGTATGGCCTTTGAGGATGATTCAGGTTCAGCTAGCCCTGATCTATGTCGTGTCAGGTTTTTGGAAGCTCGTGGACCCCGCGTGGCGAAACGGTACCGCCCTGTGGATTGCGCTGGACAGCCCTTTGTTTTCTCGCTTCGGACCACCGCCATTGGCTCCCCAAGGGCTGTTCGCTGTAGCAACTCTTGTGGTGGCACTATGGGAGTTCCTTTTTCCCCTGCTTATCTGGTGGAGCCGCACGCGTCGCCCGGCGCTGGCGATGGGCGTGGCTCTTCACTCCCTCATCTTCGTATTCATGAACATCGGAGTGTTTCCGCTGGCGATGCTGGCGCTTTATCCTGCGCTTCTGCTACCGGAGGAGTGTAAGGTTCTGATCGGCCGATGGCCCTCCGGGCGAGGCTGGAAGATGACCCGTTCACGATTGAAAGTGGCAGATCCGGAGCTATCGTGATCAACCTGCCATCTTCTTTTCGGCTACCGGCTAGCAGTCATCGAGATGAGCTTTGAGCATCCAGAGTTGGTCGTACACGGTGATGCGTCGTTAGCTCTTCCCGGTCTCGACGAATGAAGCCGCGGCCCATCTCGAGGCTACTCTGGGTACGGCCACCCAACAGCTCGGCGCGCTCTGCTCAGCGTCCTCGACGTAGGGAATGCCACCGCGACCATTTCTTGAATCTCTTGCACCGCTTCGTCCACGGGAAGCTGATGTTCGCGGTCGAGCTTCTGCCGCAGGCTCTCTCCCTCTACATACGGCATGACGTAGAACAGGAAGCCGTCGGCCTCACCCGAGTCGTGCAGCGGCAGAATGTGGGGGTGACTCAGGTTCGCCGTGGTCTTGATCTCGGCCAGGAATCTCTCGGCACCCACGACGGCTGCTAGTTCCGGCTTCAGGACCTTGAGCGCGACTTTGCGCTCGTGCTTGAGGTCGTCGGCCAGGTAGACGGTCGCCATGCCACCTTCGCCTAGCTCACGCTCGATTCGGTAACGGCCCTCCAGGGCTGCGTTCAGGCGGGTGATGGCTTCGCTCATGCGCTCAAAATGCGGCGCGGATCGGCAGAGCGCGAGGGGATCCCGCTACCGGAACACCCCCAGCGTGAACAGCCTGCTCACGATGGTGGCGTTCACAAGCCCCACCGAGCCGAACACCGTGCTTCTCCCGCGGTCTACCGCAGTGGGAATAGATCAAGAAGACTCTGATCGGATATCGGCGAACTCGCGACTCCGTTGCCCTGCGTGTGTCCCCCTCAGCATCTGCGGGTGCTACTGTGAAGGAAAGGGAGGGGGCGATGGATGAAAGACTGAGAGAGACAGCTTACCACGAGGCGGGACACTTCGTGGCTTCGTACATCTTGGCACCTAGCTCCTACCGAGGCCGCGTGACGATCCGGCCGCACCCTGAGAAAGAGACATTAGGAAGCAGCGAAAGCGAGCGGCCGTGGACGGCCGAGATGATCGCCGAACGTCGTCGAGGCTGACCTGGAGCGCGACGTGGCGCTTCACCAAGGAGCGGGTCCTCGCGATTCGGACCAGCGCGACCGGCGGCCGCGGATACCCCTTCGGTGACTTGGAGAACATCGGCCCGCAAGTGGCGTTGAACGACCAGGTCGACGGGTCACCGGTGGCGGTGTTCTACGAACGACGTGATGGCGAGGCAGCGATCCCCTACAACCCCGTCGTCGCCGGGCAGACCCTTACCTTCCATGTCATCGACAACAAAATCCAGGACAGCCGGACGGGCTCGATCTGGAGCTTTTCCGGCGTTGCCCTAGAGGGTCCTCTCGAGGGTGAGTAGCTCGAGCCTCTAAGGAACGCCTACGTACTCATGTGGTTCGCATGGAGACACTTCCAGCCTGATGGGGAGGTCTTCCAAGTCTGAGGAGGGCCGTAGCGAAGGGGTTGCCTAGAGGCCGGTAACCACCCGGGTCGGCTCCAGCCAGAGGTTGATGTCACCCGTGCCGAGCTGCCCCCACACGTTCGACCCCCAGCAGTACAACTCCCCGTCAGTCCCCTCGCCGCAGGTATGTTGGTCTCCTGCACTGACCGCCCTGAACCTCACCCCGCCGCCCACGAGCGCCGGGACGCTGCTGTTGCTACCCGCCAATCCCCTACCGAGCTCGCCGAGGGAGTCGCGGCCCCAGCAGTACGCATCACCGTCCACCGTGACGCCGCAAGCGTGTCTGATCCCCTACCGAGCTCGCCGAGGGAGTCGCGGCCCCAGCAGTACGCATCACCGTCCACCGTGACGCCGCAAGCGTGTCTGAGTCCCGCGGTTACCATTACGAATCGCTGGGGCCCTAAGACCGGCATCGGCGTGCGACCGCAGGCCCTCCCGGAGAAAATTCCCTGAGCACACGTCTCCGTTGTGGGTCTGCCCAGCTGTCCCCAATCATTCCGGCCCCAACAGAGCGCCTGGCAGGACAGAGTGATGCCACAGGCGAATGACGATCCAGCACTCACCTCCATGAAGAGCTCATCCGACGCGATCGGCTGGGGGGTCGTCGCGCAGGCGAGCTCAAGTCCGTCTGTACGGACACAGATGGCCGTGCCCGGCGCACCGAGAGCCCCCCTAAGGTCGAGACCCCAACAAAGAATCTTGCCGGCGGTCGTCAGGCCGCACACCAGGTTGCTCGATCCCACCTCGAGCTTCTGGAACTTGTGCCCGCCGGCGACCGCCACCGGCACCGAGCTGAGCGTCGCGAGCCCGTCACCCAGCTGCCCCCACTCGCCACGGCCCCAGCAATAGGCCTCCTCATCGGTCGTAACTCCACAGCTGGACCGCCAGCCTGCAGTGATCGACGTGAACGTCAAACCTCCTGCCACCAGTCGGAGGACATCTCGAGGGCTCGCCGACCCGTGGCCGAGCTGTCCGAAATCGTTCTCTCCCCAGCAATAGGCGTCCCCCGAGGTCGTGACGCCACACACGTGGCGACCCGACGCCTTCGTGCCCAGCTGTCGGAAGCTCAGGTCGTCCGAGATAACTCGTGGTGCGGTCTTGTAGGACGCGTAGAACCCGCCTTCCCCCAGCTGCCCCTCATCATTGATGCCCCAGCAAAGCGCCTTCCCGCCTTCCACGATCCCGCACGTGAAGCCATGGCCCGCATATACGCGGCCCATGACGACTCCCCCTTCGGGACCCATCGGGGACTGACCCTCGCACGCCGCGAAACAAAGGGTAAAGATCAAAAGCGAGCTCCCACGCGCCGTGGAGCGGAAGCTGGCCAAAGGAGGGGTGATCGTGGACATGGGTTCGACTACAGCCGGAGCGGCTCGCGTGTTCCTAGGGCGAGCTCTCAGGGTGTTCTCGATCGGCGGTGAAGCCCCGACCTCGTCGCGATGGATGGAAGGTGGAGCCTCGCAATGGCTGACGTCGCTGCGGGTGAGCCTCCCCAGATGGGCAGACACCCCGCCGGTCCCTGGAACGCGATCCTTGGCTACAGCTCCCTGAGTCCACATCTTTGAAAAGTCCCCCCCACGGCACCGGTTCAGTTCCAGAAAAGGTGACCGCTGGATGATTTCCCGAGATCGCACGATCCTCGTGGTGGAGGACAACCCGGATCACGCCCTGCTGATCCGACTCGCCGTCCGGCGCACCTTTCCGGAGATCGACGTTCGGGTCGCCGGCGACGGTCGCGAGGGTATCGCCTACCTCGCCGGGACACCCCCCTTCGAGATACATCCGCACCCTGACTTGGTCATTCTCGATCTGATCATGCCGGGGAAGGACGGATTCACCTTGTTGGAATGGATCCGCGCCCAGGAGGGCTTCCCGCCCCCGCCCGTGGCCGTCCTGACGTCGTCCGTGAATCCGAGCGACGCGGCCCGGGCGCTCGAGTTGGGCGCCAAGGCCTTCCACACCAAGCCGGCCGACCTCGAGGAGTTGGGTGAGATCGTGAGAGAGATGGTCGAGCGGTGGATCGAATGAGCCACACGGACGGCGACAAGCAGCCTAAGCTTCGCCAGCGCCGGAGCTCGTTCCGAGCCAGCCTGGCCATCGAGCCGATGTCGAAGCGCGTGACGCTCGCGGCGATCTCGCTCGGGGTGTACGCGCTCGCGTTCGCGCCTCTGTATCAGGAAGGCGGTGTGGGCGTCACGGCGCTATCGATGTTCCCCGTCGTGATCCTCGCGTGGCTCTTCGGGGCGTGGGGCGGACTGCTGACGGGTCTCGTCACCGTACCCGTCAACGCGCTCCTACTGACGATGGTCGGCGAGGAGGGCTGGGCGATCGTGGTGCAGGAGGGGGGCGGCGAGGCGTCGGCGCTCTTGCTCGTCGAGGGCTGCATCATCGGGCTCTTACGAGACCTCGCCGTGCGCCTCGACCGACTCTTCACGGATTGGCGTCGGGCCGAACGGGCGCTGCGGGGCTCGGAGGAACGGTACCGTATCCTGTTCGAGCGATCGCGTGAGCCCATCTACCTGACTGGACCGGACGGTAGCGTGGTCGACGTCAACGAGGCGTTCGTGAACGCGCTCGGATACGGTAAGTCGGAGTTGCTCCACATGGACATCGAGCACCTCTACGAGGATCCCGCGGACCGGGACCGCTACACCGCGATGATCAAGAAGGACGGCTTCGTTCAGGACTTTCCGGTCCGGGTCGTCAGGAAGGACGGCGAGATCCGCGAGTGTCTCCTGTCAGCGGTGGCGCGGTTCGACGGCACAGAGGTGCACGAGCACCAGGGGACCATCCGCGACATGTCCGACAGCAGTGGCCTGCGAGAGCTCGCGGAGCGGCGAACGAGGGAGCTGCAGGCGGCCGTGGCCGAGCTCGAAGCGTTCTCATACTCGGTCTCACACGACCTGCGCACGCACCTGGTGACGATGGGGGGGGTCATTTCGCTCCTGTGGAGCGATCATCGCGAGCAGCTCGACGACGAGGGAGCGGAGTACCTGCGGAGGATCCTCGACGCATGTGCGAGGATGGACACGTTCGTCCACGATCTGCTCGACTTCAGCGGGGCCAGAGGTGCGTCACTCAATCCCGACCAAGTGTCCCTCGACGAAGCGGTGCACGCCGCCCTGGACTCGCTCGCGGCGCAGGTCGAGCATCGCCAGGCGGAGGTGTCGGTATCGGGGCCGCTGGGCGATGTCCGCGCCGATCACGAGCTGCTCATACGCGCCGTTCAGAACCTCATCTCGAACGCGGTGAAGTTCGTTCCCGCGGAGCGTCGGCCGGAGGTGGTCGTGCGGGCCGTGGACGAAGGAGCGCGGAGAGTCCTCGAGGTCAGCGACAACGGGATTGGCATCGACGAGGGGGATCTATCGCGAATCTTCCGCGCGTTCGAGCAGGTACAGCCGCGTAGCTTCCCGGGTACCGGCGTCAGTCTCGCGACCGTCCAGAGGTTCGCCGACCGCATGGGTGGTGACGTCACGGTCGAGTCGGTGCCCGGCGAAGGGAGCACGTTCCGGCTCAGCCTCCCCGCGGTCCACGACGACCTCCTCGATCTCGAGGCCTAGACCTAAGACCTAGACGCGCAAGGGGTTACGCTCCCGGCCGTCTCGTGAGCCTGTGCATCAAGACCGCGGCGCGCTTCGTCTGGATCGCGAGCGTCGGGAGGTCGATCCACTCGTCCACAGTGTGATCGTCGCCGCCCCCGGGCCCGAGGCCGTCGAGCGCGATCTCGACGAATCCCGCGGTGAAGGAAACGTCCGCCGCGCCGGCGTTGCGTGGATCCACCGCGGTGACCTCGCCGTATCCCAGGTCCTGGCTCACCTGACTGAACATGGTCAGCAGACGGCGGTTGCCGTCGGTAGGGGCGAGCGGCGGATATCCGTCATCGAAGGTGATCGTCGCCGACGTGCGCGGCAGGCTTTCCAGGACCACGGAGCGCATGATGGCACGCGCCCTGTCGAGCTGCTCCAACGTGATGGTACGGAGATCCCCGGTCACGACCGCACTCTGTGCCACGACGTTGCTCTTTCCGAACGCGGACCCGCCCGGCGTGAACGAGTCGTAGTCCACGTCGGTTCCTGCGAGCATGACGCCGGGGTTGAAGGTCAGTAGGGGCTCACCCGCCAGGCGCTCGTAGAAGTCGCTCAGGATGCGTGACGCCTCGTACACCGCGCCGGCGCCGACCTCCCTCTGGAACAGCTGCGAGGAGTGCGCGGGCGTGCCGGTCACGTCGAGCCGCCACGT
This sequence comes from Longimicrobiales bacterium, assembly GCA_965197725.1. GTDB lineage: Bacteria > Gemmatimonadota > Gemmatimonadetes > Longimicrobiales > Gaopeijiaceae > UBA1138. The sequence continues at coordinate 169,665 of CBDANQ010000061.1, read as the reverse complement.
GGTTGATCCGCGGCGCGCCACCACGGCCGTCATGGGGTTGCTGTCCCCGTTCTCGAACGCGAGCACGATGTCGGCTTCCTCGGCCGCCTCGATGAGCGCCGCGCGGGCCAGGTCGAGAGGCCGTCCGCTCTGTTCCTCGTCGCCGGTCATGACGATGGTGATGCTCATATCGTCGAGCTCGCCCGTGGCGGCCAGCGCCTTCAGGGCATGGATGATGACGACGTCACCACCCTTCATGTCCACGACCCCGGGCCCCTGCGCCCGGTCTCCATCCCGCGCGAAGCTCCGGAAGGGACTTCTCGGCTCGAACACGGTGTCGAGGTGACCGATGAGCAGCAGTCGAGGCCCACTCCCGTCGCGGCGGGCGATGAGTTGGCCCGCGTGATCCCACGACGCTCCGTCGATCCACTCGGTCTCGAAGCCCAGAGCATCGAACTCCTGGCGGAAGAGCGCGCCTACCTCACGCACACCGTCGAAATTCATTGAGCCGCTATTGATGTTCACGGCCCGCTCGAGCAGGTCGATGGCTTCTGCTGCGCGCGCATCGACTTGGTCCACGATCCGCTGTTCGACGTCCGACAGCGACTGGCCCCGCAGGTGAAAGGGGGTCAGCGTGGCCGAGAACAGCAGTGCGACGGCAATCCGCTTCATGAGGTCTCGTTAATGTGGTTCGGGTAGAATACCAGAGCGGCAACGTGGGGCAAGCGGGCACCTCTTTTCCAGCGGGCACGCCGTGCGGTTCGCCGCTGAGGCCTCGCGGGAGCCGCGTTGACCAATACGCCCAGGCGACGAAAAGGACCTGAAACGGGAGTCGCGCGTAGAGCGCGAAAGTGGGAAGATCGGAGAACAGCTCGGGATGAAGAGCCATGTGGAGGTTGGCCGGGAACACGGCCACAAGAAGAAGGACCAGTCCCCAGCCCGCCAGGGCGCGGACGGCGGGGACCAGGACGCCGATGCCACCGAGCATCTCGAAGACGCCGCTCACATACACGAGCTCGAGGTGCGCAGGCAAGTACGGTGGCATGATCGCTACGTAGAAGTCCGGATTCACGAAGTGGTTGGCGCCCGCCACTACGAAGAACGCGCTGAGGCCGAGCAGCGCGAGTTTCCGCGCGAGCCGTTGGGGAAGCTGGAGCATGCTATAGGGTGTCGACATCGATTCCGTTAGCCTTCTCACGTTCCACCGCTCGGCGTCTTCTGGCTCTCGGGTCGAGGTAACGAATGGCAAAGCAGGAAGCAATCGAAGTAGAGGGCGTGGTGACCGAGGTGTTGCCCGATCAGAAGTTCCGTGTGCAACTGCAGAACGACCACGTCGTCCTCGCATATGCCGCGGGCAAGATGTCGAAGTTCCGCATCCGCGTGCTGGTGGGCGACAGGGTCACGCTGGAGTTGTCCCCGTACGACCTGTCGCGCGGACGTATCACATACCGCCACAAGTCGCCGAGCGCGGGCCCGCCGCCTCCGCGTCCAGGCCCGCGAAGGAGACGTTGACCCATGCTTCCCAACAACATGGCTCGCGTACCCCTCGAGCTAATCCGGATCGAGTCCGTTGAACGGCCCGGCTGGCACGCCGGATCCGAACGCATCCCCAGCGTGGGCGAGTGCGTACACTGCATTGAGGGAGAGGCAGAGGTCGTGCGTGTGCTCGGACGGATCAGCGACGGTAGTCGCCTCCTGGAGCTCCGCCTCCCCGAGCGGCCGAAGGTGCCTTTCTTCGCGGCGTCGTCCAATGTGCTCGTGCAGGCGGACGCGGTCCGCGACTGACGGGCGGGGCGCTCGCCGCTAGCCCGTTTACAACACGCCTGCTTCCCGCATCACGACTTCGCACCTCCGGCGGATCCGGGTGGCTGACTTCGCCCAATCAAATGGCCCTCCGTTCGCTCATCCGACCGCATCCGTCAACAGGACGATCACCACATATTTCAACAATAGCCCACCCGCGCTGATCGATATCGCCTTCAGCCGGTTGTACCGCATGATCCCCGAAACCAACAGCATGTTCGGCGACGAAAGGGGGAAGAGGTTGAACGTGAAAATTGCCCATCCTCCCCATCGGTGGAAGGTGGCCTTGAACTTCTCGAACTTTGCTCGGCTAATCAGCGTATCGACGACTCGTTCGCTGACGACGTACCCGATTCCATAGTCGATCATTTGGGCGAGCAAGCCGGTCACGACACTCAGGCCGATCAACACGAGGGCCGAATCTCCAGCCGCGAGGTAGTACGGAACGAGGGCTTCGACAGGCATGAGCAGGAAGAACAGGTAGCCCGCGAAGTGGATCAGCCCGAACGAAACCAGTCCAGGCCGGCGGCCGGCCATGATTTCCCGACCCAGGGTGGACCCGACGACTACGATGATTACCAGGAGCATGACCGAGGCTCCAGTCAAGCTTTGTTTCGTCAATCTCATCGGTGCGCTGGTGGGAGTGCGCGTTTTGCTTGCCAATCGCGCGCAAGTGTAGATCCGACCGCTTCCCTACACAACGAAACTGGGCCTGTCCAGGTCGCCGAGCGTTACGGCAGCGCCGCCGTCCAGCGCTCTTCGGAGATGACCGCGATCGGCACTCCTCTCGCGCGGTACTGGACCACCTCGTCGAGCACGTCACCGAACGAGCTCTGACACCAATCGGAAGCACCGATCGAACCGATCACGACGTAGTCCGTACGGCGCTTGACGATGCGCTCGCAGGTGCCGCCCAATTCGGTGATTTCGCGCTCACATGCGAGGACGGGGCCGTATGCCATCTCGCCGGCAAACAGGAAGGTCTGTCCTTCGAAGACGACGTCCGGCTCCGGTGTGGTGAGCGGCCCGTCGGTCGCGAGCGGAAAACCGCCCCCGTATCCGGCGGGGTTCTCGGCGAGCTGTGAGATCAGGGCGCCCAGGTGCTTCTGCTCTCTTCGGTCCACCCGACCATCGAGGAAGATGCGCTCGAGCCTGCGAGAGAGGATGTTGGCCGGCCACCGGGTCACGACTTCCGAATGCGCTCTCGTCCATGCGGCGAGGCGTTCGGCTTCGTCGCTGGACACGACACCATCGGCGATGACGCCTCGCACCAGGCCCACCATCTCGGCAAGACCCTGCTCGATGTCCCTTCGCGCTCGAAGCTCGCGGGCGCGACCAGCGGGTCCCGTCACTAGCCGGGCAAGGGCCGGCACATGTCCGTCATTTTGCGCTCGAAGTCACGCTCGCTGTTGAGGGTCTCGTAGAAGTCCTCGTAGAACTCCACCGCGTCCTCACGCCGGTCCTCTTCCAACAGCTCGAAGCTCATGTACAAGTCCCAGAGGGCATCCCGCCGCTCATTGAACATGGGCGCCTGCGTCGCCTGCACGAGCTGGGGCCGACACAAGCCGCGGTAGAGCCGGGCGGTCACGCGTCGCAGCCGGTACTGCTCGGTCAACGACGCGGCGGGCGACGCGTAGCGCGCATCGACCGCCCCAGAGAAGTCGAAGTCGTACGGCACCGTCAAGTACTTCCCGGGCTCGGTCCGCATCAGCTTGATGTTGTGCCCCTGAACGGCCGACCAGTCCGTGTTGCCGATCATGTAGTTGAACATCCCCACCAGCACGGCTCCGTCGCCGTCGACGCGGGCTGGGTGGAACTGCCCTCCGCCGAAGTCTTCGTAGTCGGTGTAGACCGCCCGGTTGCGCTCGGCCATGTTCTCGTCGCTCTCGATGAGAAAACCGATCTTGGTGCGCGCATCGTAGTCGTCGTTGATGTCCTCGTACGTGATCTCGACGAGCCGGACCCGGAACGATGCGGGCGTGAACAGTTGGTACGCCTTGTACACCAGGTACTCCAGGTAGACGTAGCGTTGAAAGCTGTCGCGACCGTCGTAGCAAGGCGTAACCAACTTGAGCTTGTCCTGACCTTCGAAAACGGTGCCTTCCATCTGCTTTTTGGGGAAGTCGAGCCTGAGCGGCGGGAAGTTGCAGTTGCGCTTGTCCCGCCTGAAGTTGCCGCGCGTACGCACCTCTATGGTCTGTTCGATTTGCGCACCGTGCGCTCCTGCGAACGTGAGTGTCCCGTCGACTTCCATCGTGTCGATGCGCTTGTCGCGAAGCCACTTGATGTCGGTCAGGAGCGTGATTCGCAGGGCCTCCTCTGCCTGGAATAGAGGCGCGTTCTCGGCCACTTCCGCGCGCTCAGCGTACTCCTCGGGCGTAGGCAATTCGAACTCCTGCGCCCGGAGCGCGGGGGACAGGCCGATCACTAAAGCTAGGCACGGGAAAACGGCGCCGCGCACGGACATGACATTCCTCGCATATCGGGGTTGCTCGAAGAGTACGATCCGCCGGATTACATTGCCAGGAGATTCTTGCTGCGGACCCCAAGTGTCCCGCATCATGCATCGCCAGAGGGCGCTTCACGCCCCCTCACACACCACCCGGAGTTGTCGATGAGCAAGTCAAGCACACCGTCCACCTCCAATCGCGGTCTCGGGCGAGTACTTCTGTACTACATCGCCATGGGCGCGGTGAGCGCCCTATTGCTCCGCTTCCCGGACTTCCGCGACGCGATTTCCGGCGCGAGGCTCGCTGAACTCGCCAACATCGATCTATTCAATCCTGATGTGTCTGCAGTCGGGGACCCCGTAGCGACCTCGACATGGGCGCGCGCGATCACCGCAGCGATCTCGATGGTAGGCGCATTGGCCATCATGATTCCCGTAACGTGGGTCTACATGATCACCCGGCGCCAGCGCGGGTATCACGAGTCGGTGGTGCACACGCTGCTCATCCTGCCCGTGGCCGTGACCGGCATCGTCATGATCGTTCAGGCGAACCTCGCGCTTGCCTTCTCGCTCGCGGGCATCGTCGCGGCGGTCCGCTTCCGAACCACGCTCGAGGACACGAAGGATGCGGTCTACGTCTTCCTCGCGATCGGCGTGGGTGTATCGTCCGGCGTGCAGGCGCTCGGCATCGCCCTGGTGCTCTCCGTCCTCTTCAATGTGGTCATCGTCGTGCTCTGGAAGACGCAGTTCGGCAACATCTATGCGGATCAGAACGCACGCTCGGGTCCGTTGGAGTTGGGGGATGTGCTCGCGGGTCCCGCTTCGGCCGCGAGCGCGCTCAAGGTCGGTGATCCCGCGATCCTGGACGCTGCGGCGCCCGCGGACCTAGCCGAGATCGCCGACCAAGCGGTGCGGATCGAGCGCCATCTCAATGCGGAGCGTGCCAAGAAGAAAGAGAAGCGCTGCAACGTCCTGATCATGGCGTACGGCCCCGGCGCCGAGCAGGCGCAGCGCTACGTCGATCAACTGCTCGAAGAGCTCGCGGACCGCTTCAAGCTCATCGAGGTGAACCCGGTGGAGGGACGCGGCGTGCTGCTCGAGTATCTGGCCAAAGTCGACGGGTCGGGGGTCGAAGGCGCTGTGATCGACCGGCTCAACAGCGCGCCCCACGGTGTCATCACCGCGGCGGAGCTGCGCTCGCTTAGGGGTCTCAAGAAGTTTACGTGACGCTACGCATCGTGATCGCGGGCGAGCGGCTCTTCGAATACCACCCCGCGGACGCCCGCCTGACAGGGTACCAACGGATGGAAGGGCTCGCTTCACAATGAGTCGACGACTCAACCTGCCCGTGCAGGACATCGCTGTGCTCGAACAGCTCGCGGCATCGAGGCGGCTGGGGGGGCTGTTGGCCGGGAAGTCGACGTTCCAGCTCCTGCGCAAGACGTACTTCGACACGCCTGACGGATTGCTTCGCGAACGGGGCATGACGCTGCGTCTCCGCATGGAAGCCCAGGGCCGGCAGGTCGTCGAGCTCGCCATCCAGGACGTGCTCAACCTTCAGGGCGTGGTCGAAGAGACCGTGCTCGAGACCCCGGTAATCGGCGGCGGGCTGTACTCCACGATCTGCGGTGCGTCCGAGGTGGCGACGCGGGTGCGCGAGGTCTCGGACCCAGCAGCGCTCAGGCCGCAGCTCGCGAGCGACATCGACCGGGAAACGCGTGATCTGAGGGCTCGGTGGTGGGGCCGGCCGCAGCACCGAGTCTCGTTCGATCACCTAGTGGCGCACGCACCGGGCGTGACCCGAGCCTTTTATGAGATCACGCTCATGGAAGTCACGCCGGGGCGCAGGAGCCTCGAGGCGCTGGGCGAGCGGCTACGTACCGACCACAGCATCGAGATCGACGGGCAGGACGCTTTGGAACGCATGCGCGTCGCGCTCACGGGCACGACCGAGACGCGGACCGAGATACCTCACGAGATGCGCGTCGCGCTGCTCATCCTCCAGGACGGCAAGGTCGCGCTGCTGGACGGCAAGACGGGTCTCATGCTCCCCGACACCCGCGGCGCAGGCGAGGAGATCGCTCGCGAATTCTTGCGGGAGCTGTTGTCGCTCGACAGCGGAGGTGTCGAATTGGACCTGATTGGCTTCGCCCCCAAGCGAAGGGGTGGGGCCGACCTCGAGGTCTGGCTGCACGCACGCACGCCGATGAGCGAAGAGCTGCCCGCCCTCACCTGGGTCCCGCTGGACGAGCTGATGGAGCGGGTCGGAGGTCCGCAGCTCCGTGATCCGGGGCTGGTGGCTGCGCTGCTTCTGCTCGTCCGATCCGAGATCGGGTTGCGGCTTCTGCGTGACTCGCAGGTACGCGCGGAAAAACCGATCCGACTGCCTCTGGCCCAGAGGGACCCGAGCTTCAAAGCCGGCTCCGGAGACGATGACTTCCTCGACCTCGAGCTCAGCATCCTCGATTTCAACCAAAGGGTGCTCGAGCTCGCCGAGGACGATACGGTCCCGCTGCTCGAGCGCTTTTTCTTTTTGTCGATCTTCTCGAGCAACCTCGACGAATTTTTCGTGGTCCGGGTCGCTCGCTTGAAGGAGGGGGCCGATCTTGGCCCCACGGGAAAGGGCGAGGCACTGTCGCATCGACAACTGCTCGATCTCGTCGCGATCCGGGTCCGCGCGCTCATGGCCCGTCAGTACGAGTGCCTCACACGGATGCTTCTCCCCAAGCTTGCGGAGCGGGGGATCCGCCTCAGGCGCTGGCATGAGCTCCGGGCAGAGGAGCGCAACGCGCTCTCGACCAAGTTCTCAGCCCATCTCTTCCCCTTGCTGACGCCGCTCGCGATGTCGGCCGGTCCTGGCCGGTCTTTCCCGCGACTGCCAAGCCTAGGTCTCTCGCTCGCTACGGTCCTGCGGAGGGAGGGCGAGTCGCAGACTGAATTCGGCTATGTGCCGATTCCGGACTCGCTGCCGCGCTTCGTCCCGATCCCGGGTACGAAGGATCTCGTGGGCACTGGTGAGCTGATCATGGCGCACGTTGCCCGGCTCTTCCCGTCTTTCGAAGTGCAGGGTGTGCATGCGTTCCGGGTCAGCCGCACGAGCGACGTCGAGATCGACGAGGACTCGTCGGGCTCGCTGCTTGCCGCGGTCGCCGATGAGGTCGAGGACCGACGTTTCAAGCCGGTCATCCGGATCGAAGTACAGGGTTCGATGCCCCGCGAAGTGCGTGCCCACCTGCTCCGCGAGTTGCGTGCGGAGCGGGGCAGTGACTCGGCTCGGCTCAACCGTGCCGACGTCTATGAGGTGGACGGGCCCATCGACCTCAGGGGCTTTGCGGAGTTCACGGACCTGGATGTGCCTGGGGGGCGGTTCCCGCCGTACGAGGCCACGCATCCACTGGCGGACGACGTCTCGATATTCGACGTACTCGCGGACCGCGACATGCTGGTCCACCACCCGTTCCAGGCGTTCCACAACACCGTCGGTCGCTTCCTGAGCGAGGCGGCTGACGACCCCGACGTGGTGTCGATCAAACTCACGCTGTACCGCACAGGGCGTGACTCGCCGGTGATGGAGGCGTTGCTGCGCGCGCTCGAAGCGGGCAAAGACGTCTCCGTCTTCGTGGAGCTCAAGGCGCGCTGGGAAGAGGAGAGCAATATCGAGTGGACCCATCGACTCACCGAGGCAGGGGCCCACGTCGTCTATGGTGTGGTCGGCTACAAGACGCACGCGAAGACCGCCCTCGTGGTCCGGCAGGAAGCTGACGGTGTGAAGCGGTACGTGCATATCGGCACGGGGAACTACAATGCGGCGACCGCTCGCCTCTATACCGATCTGGGGCTCATGTCCTCGGATCCGGACCTGGGCGCCGACTTGAGCGACTTCTTCAACGAGCTCACCGGTGGGGCAGGACCCCCGCAGGAGAACTTCCGCCGACTTCTCGTCGCGCCTAGCTCATTGGTTCAGGGCATCGAGCGCATGATAAAGAGGGAGATCGAGCACACGCGCGCGGGACGCCCCGCGCGCATCCAGGCGAAGCGCAACGGCCTGGCGGACCGCAAGGTCGTGAAGTTGCTGTACCAGGCTGCCGAAGAAGGCGTGAAGATCGACCTGATCATCCGTTCGATCTGCACGCTCATGCCGGGGGTGCCAGGCCTCTCGGAGGGAATCCAGGTGCGGAGCATTCTGGGGCGCTTCCTCGAACACTCGCGGATCGTGTACTTCGAGAACGCCGGCCAGAGCGAGTACTACATCGGCTCGGCGGACTGGAGGGCGCGCAATCTCCGGAGGAGGTTGGAGGTCATGACTCCGGTCGATGACCCCGAGGCTCGTAAGGTGCTGCGGTCCGTGCTGGACGCTCAGCTCGCGGATCCGCGCGCATGGGTCCTGCGCCCTGACGGTGTCTGGGAACGCCTGTCAGGGGACGGCCTTACGAGCCAACAGCACTTCATGATGTTGGAGGAGAACGGCCGTTCGGCGCGTTGAGCGTGCCCGCCGTTCACGAACTTCCGGTCGGCAGTGAGTTATCGTTGACGTTCTTCACAAACAGATCACTGTCCAGAGTGCCCTCGCGCACGGAACCGAACGCGACACGGGTGCCGTCCGGTGACCAGACCGGCTGGTTGCCCCCCTCGAAGGTGATGTGATCACCCGAGCGGAAGTGATCGTCCAGGAGTGAGCTCGGTCGAAGAACGCAGCAACGCCTGGCGTGGATTGGCGCAAGTAACGCACGTCGTCTATTCTGGCCGCCGACAGGCCTGAGAGCCTAAACACAGGAAGCGCATGCAGCTCTATACGAAGATTCTGATCGGACTCCTCGCCGGCGGCGTCATGGGGGGCCTGGCGAACTGGCAGCAAATCGATCCGCTGATCAGCCTGTTCAGCTCTCTCGAGCCGCTCGGCACCGCGTTCATCAACCTGATCACGATGATCGTGATCCCGTTGGTGGTGGCAAGCTTGTTGGTGGGGACGGCATCGCTCGGCGACCTGCTTAAGCTCGGGCGTATTGGTGGCAAGACCCTCGTTTACTACATGGCGACGACGGCGGTCGCGGTCACCATCGGGCTCGGACTCGCCAACGTGATCAAGCCGGGGGGGGATGTCTCCCAGACGACACGTGACGAGTTGGCCACCCGCTATGGGGGCGCCGCGCTGGAGCGTATGGATCTGGCCGAACAGGCGTCCGGATGGGTCGAGACGCTCATGATCATCATCCCGCGCAACCCGGTGCAGGCTGCGGCGGACATGGATTTGTTGTCGCTGATCTTCTTCACGATCTGTTTTGGCGCGGCGCTGACGGTGATCCAGGCCGATCGCAGAGACGCGGTGCTCAACTTCTTCCACGGTATCAACGAAGCCTCGATGGTCCTCATCAACTGGATCATGGAGCTCGCCCCGTATGCCGTGTTCGTTCTGATCGCGGCCGTGGTCTCCAACTTCGGGCTCGATCTGCTGCAGAGCCTCCTGAGGTACACCGGGGTGGCGGTGCTTGGGCTGCTGCTGCACGCCTTCGGCACCTACGCGCTCGTGTTGAGGTTCCTCGGGGGGCTGAATCCGCTGCGCTTCTACAAGCGAATCGCAGCGGTCCCGCTGCTCGCATTCTCGACGTCTTCATCGAACGCCACGCTGCCGCTGACGATCGAGACCGCGAAGGACGAGCTCGGTGTCTCGGAAGAGGTCGCGAGCTTCGTGCTGCCGCTCGGGGCAACCATCAACATGGACGGCACCGCCCTCTATCAAGCGGTCGCCGTCATGTTCATCGCTCAGATTTATGGCTTCGACCTGTCACTGGCGGATCAACTGGTCGTCGTGCTGACGGCGACGCTCGCCTCGGTCGGCACGGCCGGCGTGCCGTCTGCCGGCATCATCACCCTCATCATCGTCTTGAATTCCGTTGGCATGGGCGAACACGTGCAGGCAGGCATCGCGCTCATCCTCGGCGTGGATCGCATTCTGGACATGCTGCGCACGTCGGTGAACGTGACGGGCGACTTGAGCTGCTCTGCATTCATCGCCCGCACGGAGGGGGAGACGCTGATGCCGGAGCTCGCTGCGGCTGCACCGAGTAGGTACAGGTCCTTCGGGTTGGACTAGCGGGCGGACCGGTGGTCCGAGAACGGGGCGGCAGCTAACAAGCGACCCCTTTAGAGTGGGTTAGAGGCTCGCGCGCCTTACTTCCTGTCACCATTCTTGTCCCGCTGCAGAAGTGCGACGCTCACCGGACGACTGACTTGTCTAGATCAAATGAGCAGACAGGACGCCAAGTTGAAGACCGAGACGCTGAGACGGTGCTACCAGCAGTCAGACCCTGAGACACGTAGGCAGGTACTGGAGGGAAGCTGTCCCAACCGTAGTTGAAGGTTCCTGATAGGGGAGAAAGAAAAGTGGTGGCTCCGGGGGTCCCGGGCCGATAGGCTCGGGTAGGCAAAAACCCCAACACGGAGCCACCACGATGAAGAGAACGTACGAGGTAAGGGATCGGGCGGACAAGCGCGCGATCAGGGAGTTCCTGAAGCGGGAGGGGCAGTTTCTGCTTCCGATGCTTGAGCTCGTGGAGCAGACGGAGGTCGCGATCGACGAAGTCATCCAGGTGATGGGACGAGCGACGATCGAAGCGGTGCTGGAGATGAGCGCCGAGGGTGTGGCAGGCGTGAAGCAGGCAGGTCGGTCACGAGCGGAAGACGACACGGTGTGGTATGGCCGGCAGGGTGGTGTGGTTTACCTGTTGGACCGGAAGGTGCGTGTGGAGCGGCCACGGCTCAGGCGCCGGGGCGCCGGGGAGGGTGGCGAGGTCGAGGTGCCGGCGTACGCAGCGATGCGGAGACCGGGCGCCGTGGCGGATCGGATGCTCGAGGTCCTGATGGCGGGGGTGAGCACGCGAAAGTACGGCCGTGTGATCGGTGAGATGGCCGACACGGTCGGGGTGAGCAAGTCGGCGGTGAGCCGTGAGACGGTCGAGGCCTCGGAGCGCGTGCTGAAGGAGCTGATGGAGCGCCGGCTGGATGCGTGGGACCTCCTGGTGATCTACCTGGACGGGATCCAGATGGGCTCGCACCACGTGCTTGCTGCGGTAGGCGTGGACTCAGACGGAAAGAAGCACGTGCTGGGCGTGAGGGAAGGAGCGAGTGAGAACGCCGAGGTGACCAGCGCGCTCCTAGAGGATCTGGTCGAGCGCGGCCTGGACCCGGGCAGGCGGCGGCTGTTCGTGATCGATGGCTCGAAAGCGCTCAGGAAGGCGATCGAGAAGGTGTTCGGCCAACGTCACCCCATCCAGCGCTGCCGCAACCACAAGCTCCGCAACGTGCTGGGTCATCTGCCGAAGGATCAGCATCCTCAGGTGAAGGCGGCGTTCCGGGCGGCGATGAAGCTGGACGCGAAGCAGGGCGAGCAGAAGCTCGAGCAGCTCGCCCGATGGCTCGAGCGCGACCACCCCTCGGCCGCAGCCAGCCTGCGCGAAGGCCTCAGCGAGATGTTCACCATAAACCGGCTCGGCCTCCCACCGCGGCTGAGGAAGTGCCTGGGCTCGACCAACCTGATCGACAGCACCCACTCGGGCGTAAGACGGAAGACCCGCAGGGTGACTAACTGGAAGAACGGAGCGATGGCCTTGCGCTGGGCTGCGGCCTCGTTCGTGGAAACCGAGAAGAGCTACCGGAGGATCATCGGCTACGACCAGCTCTGGATGCTCAGGGCCCACCTCGACGACCATGAACCGGTTGCCGAAATGAGAAAGACAGGCTAACCAAGAGACTCTCCGGCGCCACCACCTTCAACTGTCAGCGGGACACCATCACTGGAGGACCGCAGGCCAGTGCTTGCTGTGTCTTGAAAATCACGACCTGGACTTACACAGTTTCTTACACACCCCGGTCTGGCCGACGCGGGGAGCGTTCCCGATGGCACGCGGAAGCACTACGGCTGCAACAACATGTATCGCTTTGCGCCTGTAGCTCAGCTGGATAGAGCATCGGCCTTCTAAGCCGAATGTCGCAGGTTCGAGTCCTGCCAGGCGCGTTTGTGGAAGGGGATGTCAACGGCCATCGAAAGCTGCACAGGTCTGGCCATCGAAAATTGCACACTTGGCGGAGGTGACGAGCCTCTAGTTCGTCGTTTTCTCCTTTGCTCTTGCTCTCTTTCTCTTCGGGGGTGAAGGGCTCGACTCCGCAGGAGGCGAGTGGAGGATCTTGGAGAGGTCGGTGTGCTTGCGCATCCGGTAGCTGCTGCCGCGGATGTTGACGATATGGCAGTGATGCAGCAGGCGATCGATGAGCGCAGCGGCCATGACCTCGTCGCCCAAGATCTGGCCCCACTCCTCGAAGCCTTTATTGGAGGTCAGCACAGTGGATGCGCGCTCATAGCGCCGGTTGATGAGTTGGAAGAAGAGCATTGCGCCGGTCTGGCTGACCGGCAGGTAGCCGATCTCGTCGATGACCAGGAGCGAAGGATAGGTGAGGATCTTGAGGCGGCGTCCCAGCTGGCCGGTGGTCTTGGCTTCTTCGAGCGAGGTGATGAGGTCGGCCAGAGCGCCGTAGTAGACTCTGCGCCCGCTCTGAGCCGCGGCAATGGCGAGGCTGATCGCGAGATGCGTCTTGCCGACGCCCGGAGGGCCGAGGAAGATCACGTTCTCCTTACGCTCCAAGAAGCCGAGCTCGTGGAGCGAGTCGATCTGCTCGCGCTTGATCGAGGGCTGGAAGCTGAAGTCGAAGTCGTCGAGGGTCTTGATGCCCGGTAGCCGGCTCGAGCGCATCGCAGCCTGAAGGCGGCGGTTGTTGCGCAGCGTGATCTGGGCACCGAGGAGTTGCTCGATGGCCTCCGAGGCCGTCACGCCTCCGCCATCGACCCCGGTGAGGACGTCGTCGATGGCCTCCAGCGCACCGGGCATCTTGAGATCGGCGAGCTGGGCTCGGATCCGGTCACGGCGAGAGCGAGCGGCAGCCTTCATCGGTCCCCTCCCGCGATCTGGGCATAGGCCGTGAGGGGACGTCGCTCGACGTGGATGGCCGGCAAGGACGTCGTGCCGGGTGAGGAGCGATCCGGAGGCAGGACGAGGGGGTGATACGGGCGAGTCGCCAAGGGCTCGAGGAGCAGTCGTTCACGCTCGAAGCGATCGAGGGGCCGCTCCTTCAGCGTTCCGTGGCTGCGCACATTGGCTTCCGTCTCAAGCCAATGAAGGGCCTGCGCGTTGAGATCGTCGTCCGACGTGAAGGTGCGCCCGTAGAAGAAGCTCTCCCTGAGGTAGCGGATCGGCCGCTCCACCTTGCCCTTGGTCTGAGCCCGATAGGGTCGGCACGCGCGGATCCTGAAGTTCCAGTGGTAGGCGTAGCGCATGAACTCCGGGTTCTCGACGAGGGCACCATCGTCGTATCGACCGTCCTCGATGACGACCGCCTTCATTTGGTCGAACAGAAGCTCTGAGGGCACGCCGCCGAAGTAGGAAAACGAAGACTCCAGGCCATGCATCAGGGCCTTCATGGTCTGCCGGGTGTAGAACTGAACCCACAGCAGCCTCGAGTAGCCCAGCACGACGATTAGTGCGTAACGCTTGCCCCACGGTAGCCGGAAGTGGGCGAAGTCCACCTGGCCCTGACGCCCAGGCGCCGTCTCGAAGCGCACGACCGGCTCCTCTGGGGGTCGAGGCCGGACCTTGCGTACATAGCGCTTCACTTGGTTGTAACTGCCCGGGTAGCCAGCGGCCCGGACCTCCTTGAAGAGCCGTACAGCCGTGAGCTTCGGGTACTCCTTGAGACGCGTGTCGATCAACGGCTTGTACGGATCCAGCTTCGACGGCATCAGACATCTCGGACCGTACCCGACACGCTCTTCGTCCAACTCCCGGTCCAGTTGACCGGTCTCTATCCAGTGGTACACGGTACGGCGACTGACCCCCAGATCCCGGGCGATCACCGCCTTGTTCATCCCCTGCTCGAGGTAATGACGGAGCAGCACGCGCTTCTCCCTTCCGATCATTGCACCTCCACGTTCTCGGTGGAGGCGCCAAGTGAGTGGATCGGCCGGAAGATCGCTCGGGGTGGTGCCTACATCCCCACTCTCCCGCCCGCTAGGTCAAAGCGCCAAGTGTGCAATTTTCGATGGCCACATGTGTGCAATATTGGAAGGCCGCTAACAAGGGGAAGCCCCGTAACCGTTTAGGCGGTTGCGGGGCCTCCGCGTTGGGAGGCCGGAATTGAAGCTGTCCCAACCGTAGTTGAAGGTCCCTGATAGGGGAGAAAGAAAAGTGGTGGCTCCGGGGGTCCCGGGCCGATAGGCTCGGGTAGGCAAAAACCCCAACACGGAGCCACCACGATGAAGAGAACGTACGAGGTAAGGGATCGGGCGGACAAGCGCGCGATCAGGGAGTTCCTGAAGCGGGAGGGGCAGTTTCTGCTTCCGATGCTTGAGCTCGTGGAGCAGACGGAGGTCGCGATCGACGAAGTCATCCAGGTGATGGGACGAGCGACGATCGAAGCGGTGCTGGAGATGAGCGCCGAGGGTGTGGCAGGCGTGAAGCAGGCAGGTCGGTCACGAGCGGAAGACGACACGGTGTGGTATGGCCGGCAGGGTGGTGTGGTTTACCTGTCGGACCGGAAGGTGCGTGTGGAGCGGCCACGGCTCAGGCGCCGGGGCGCCGGGGAGGGTGGCGAGGTCGAGGTGCCGGCGTACGCAGCGATGCGGAGACCGGGCGCCGTGGCGGATCGGATGCTCGAGGTCCTGATGGCGGGGGTGAGCACGCGAAAGTACGGCCGTGTGATCGGTGAGATGGCCGACACGGTCGGGGTGAGCAAGTCGGCGGTGAGCCGTGAGACGGTCGAGGCCTCGGAGCGCGTGCTGAAGGAGCTGATGGAGCGCCGGCTGGATGCGTGGGACCTCCTGGTGATCTACCTGGACGGGATCCAGATGGGCTCGCACCACGTGCTTGCTGCGGTAGGCGTGGACTCAGACGGAAAGAAGCACGTGCTGGGCGTGAGGGAAGGAGCGAGTGAGAACGCCGAGGTGACCAGCGCGCTCCTAGCAGACCGTGGATAAAGTCCGGTCATCGCTGTTGTGTTAAATCAGGAGGACACGAGGGTTTTTGCAGCGAGGACGGCGATGGCGGTAGGCAAGCGGCCCGAGGCTCGGCAGGGCGAGATGTTCGTGGTGGCGAGCGAGATTCGGGCCTTGGACAACCCGTTCTACTGGGCCTTGAACGAGCTTCTGGCGAAAAGCGGGTTTGACGAGTTCGCGGAAGAGGCATGCCGTGAGTTCTACGCGGACAATCGGGGTCGGCCGGGGATTGCTCCCGGGGTGTATTTCCGAATGATGATGGTGGGCTACCTGGAAGGGATCGGCTCGGAGCGGGGCATTGCCTGGCGGTGTGGGGACTCGTTGTCGTTGCGTGAGTTTCTGGGATACGGGTGGGCGAAGAACCCGCCGGAGCATTCGACCCTGTCGAAGACGCGCAAGCGCCTGAGCGTGGAAGCGCACGCGGCGGTGTTCGGGCGGGTGCTGGAGCTGCTGAAGGGGTCGGGGTTGCTGAGCGGCAAGACGCTGGGCGTCGACTCGACGACGCTGGAGGCGAATGCGGCGATGCGCACGATCGTGCGGCGCGACGACGGGTTGGGCTACGATGAATGGCTGCAGCAGGTGGCCCGGGCGTCGGGGATCGAGACGCCGACGCGCAAGGATCTGACGACGCTGGACCGGAAGCGTCCGAAGAAGGGCTCGAACAAGGACTGGGTGCATCCGCACGACCCGGAGGCGCGGATCACGAAGATGAAGGACGGCAGGACGCGCCTGGCGCACAAGTTGGAGCAGGCGGTCGACATGGAGACCGGTGCGCTTGTGGCGGTGACGGTGCAGACGATGGACGGGGGAGATGTGGCGTCGCTGCCCAACACGCTGGACGAGGCAGAGCGGCAGCTGGAAGTAGTGCAGGTAGAGCCCGAGGAAGTGGTGGCCGACAAAGGCTACCACTCGAACAAGACCATGACGGGCGTGAAGGAGCGGGAGCTGCGCAGCTATGTGAGCGAGCCCAACCGCGGGCGCCGGAAATGGAAGAACAACCGGGACGCGCAGACGCCGACCTACGACAACCGCCGCCGGATCCGCGGCAACCGGGGGATGCGGCTGCTGCGCCAGCGCGGCGAGAAGGTGGAGCGGGGGTTTGCGCACTTGCTTGTGACCGGAGGGCTGCGTCGCGTCCACATACGGGGCCAGGAGGAGATTCGAAAACGGATGTTGATCCACGCGGCGGCCTTCAACCTCGGCCTTCTCATGCGCAAGCGGTTCGGGGTTGGAACCCCCCGTGCGTTACAGGGCCTCGCTACCGTACAAGCTGCGCTCGCAACTCAGGTTACAACCCGCGTCTCGCGCTTTTTCCGCCGTATTCGGCGCTATTTCGCCTTCCTTGGGCCGAATATCGCCTCGTCAGACCCCAAAACCCGCTTCTTGCACAACAACACAGCCCCCGCGTGTCTGCCTTCTCTCCCACCCATCATCCGCTGGGAACCTATTTCTTCCACGGACTGCTAGAGGATCTGGTCGAGCGCGGCCTGGACCCGGGCAGGCGGCGGCTGTTCGTGATCGATGGCTCGAAAGCGCTCAGGAAGGCGATCGAGAAGGTGTTCGGCCAACGTCACCCCATCCAGCGCTGCCGCAACCACAAGCTCCGCAACGTGCTGGGTCATCTGCCGAAGGATCAGCATCCTCAGGTGAAGGCGGCGTTCCGGGCGGCGATGAAGCTGGACGCGAAGCAGGGCGAGCAGAAGCTCGAGCAGCTCGCCCGATGGCTCGAGCGCGACCACCCCTCGGCCTCGGCCAGCCTACGCGAAGGCCTCAGCGAGATGTTCACGATCAACCGGCTCGGCCTCCCGCCGCGGCTGAGGATGTGCCTGGGCTCGACCAACCTGATCGACAGCACCCACTCGGGCGTAAGACAGAAGACCCGCAGGGTGACCAACTGGAAGAACGGAGTGATGGCCTTGCGCTGGGCTGCGGCCTCGTTCGTGGAGACCGAGAAGAGCTACCGGAGGATCATCGGCTACGACCAGCTCTGGATGCTCAGGGCCCACCTCGACGACCATGAACCGGTTGCCGAAATGAGAAAGGCAGGCTAACAAGGAGACTCTCCGGAGCCACCACCTTCAACTGTCAGCGGGACACCATCGATCCGAAACTGTCCGACTGATTGGAACGTATGAGGACGTGAGGGAGGCGGCGGGGGTGGCCTCCGGCAAGCGAGGGGGGGACGATGATCAACGCACATATCAGTGAGAAGAAGGGAGCCCCGTGGTGGGCTGCCATCGGCGCGCCCCTGGTGGGCGTCCCGCTCATGGTCGCGCTGCTGACGCTCGCAGCTCCACAGGAGGATGCACCGGTGGGCGAGCCGGAAATCGGCGTTCGGACCGAGCAGGTAGAGCCCCAGGTCGTACATCCGACCGAGTTCGAAGCCGAATGCATCGAACAAAACCAACAGAGCTGACTGGCTCTGCTCGCGGACCCTTGGTTCGCGGATCCTTCTAGGTTCGGTGCAGATTGGCGCCGCCCGTAATCGGGCGGCGTTTTTCGCTGATGGAACTTCTGTCCCCCCGAAGGCCGTATAGGCTTCCATGGAAGAGATCCGCATACCCAACGACGCGACGTACGCCCCGGTCTCCCTGACCGACGTCATCGCCACCGCACCCCTCGCCTCGAGGCTCCTGCTCGGCGCGACCCTCCCCGGAAGAGTTCTCAGCGCTGCCGCGCTCGGCATGTACGCTGGCAGCGCCGTGAAGGACTGGGTGAGCCGTCGCGAAATGAAGTGGATCGACTTCGACCGCGAGTTCGGCGCGGACGTCAAGAGCCTTCAAGAGATGCCCGACGACGTTCGCCGGGACGAGATTTCGAGGCTAGCGACCCGACTCAACGACATGTACACCGACGAACGCGTGCCGAGGGACGAGCTCGCTAAGGCGGTGAATGAGCACCTCACGGAGTACATGGCTAGCATCACCGGCCAGCGCGTGCACACCAGCTCCGAAGTTCGGGAGTTCACGCTCGCCAAACTGATCTTCCCCTTCGCGATGGGAGTCTGTGACATCATCTCGGGGGACGTCGCCCTGTTCAGGGACACCGGCGTTTTCGAGGCGCATGTAATCTGTCACGAATTCGTGCACCGGAAGGGCTACTGGAAAGAGCTTCACGCCCAGGTGCTAGCCTACCTCGCGCTCATGTCTTCAGGCGATCCACTGATGGTCCAGTCTGCGCTCGCAGAGCGTCTTCACCGGCAGCTCAAGTCGATCGCGGGCGAGGATCATCAGGAGTACCACGACCTCGTGGACGGTCTCCAGCTGCGCTCGGAACTGGCAAGTGAGCTGCACGCGCTTCGACCCGACGCCGGCGTGTACGAGAGCTCGGTCTCGCACGTCATGAAGATGATGTACGAGGAACGCATGAAGCTTACCGGTCAAAACGGGCTGTCCGACTACGACGTGGGCTTCACGAACTTCCTGTGGACCTTCCAGCGTAGTCCCGGCGCTCGTCAGGAACAGTGGCAAGCCGAGTTCTAGGCCAGCGCGCTCCCGAACAGATCCATCTGGGGCTTTCCCGGGTCTGGAGGCCGAACGAATGACGCGGTGGAGAGCGCGGGAGGCCGGTTGAGCCCCAGACGTGAGCTCGTCACCTGGAAGAGAGATCGGAGATGGTGTGCCCAGGGCCCTTCACCCCTCCCTCGCACATCGTACCGACCGTCATACAGCTTGCCGCCTCTCATGTCACGCACGCGGTTGAGCACCTTGTCCTTGCGGTCCGGGAAGTGCTGCTCGAGCCACGTGGAGAAGATGTCCTTCACCCCGTGGGGAAGGCGGAGCAGGATGTAGCCGGCGAACGAGGCTCCCGCCTCGGCGGAAGCTCCCAGAATGGCGGGCAACTCGTGGTCGGTGAGGCCCGGGACGACCGGTGCTACGTTCACGCCGACGGGGATCCCTGCTTCCGCCAGCACGCGGATCGCCCCCAATCGGCGCTCCGGTATCGAGGCCCGCGGCTCCATGACCCGCTGGATGTCCCGGTTCAGCGATGTGACGGAGAGCACCACAGCTACGGCGTTGTGCTCGGCGAGCTCTGCCAGCAAGTCCACGTCGCGTGAGACGAGGTAACTCTTTGTGATGATTGCGACCGGGTTCCGGAACTCGGCTAGCACCTCCAGGCATCGGCGCGTGATCCTCAGCCTCCGCTCCGCCGGCTGATACGCATCGGTATTGCCGCTCAACCCGATCACCTGCGGTTTCCACTTCCTGGCCGACAACGCCTTTCGCAGCAGCTCTGGCGCTTCCCGCTTGACCAAGATCTTCGTCTCGAAGTCGAGTCCGGCGGAGAAGCCCAGGTACTCGTGCGTGGGCCTCGCGTAGCAGTAGGCACATGCGTGCTCGCAGCCCCGGTAGGGGTTGATGCCCACGTTGAATCCCACATCCGGCGAATCGTTGTAAGCGAGGACCGAGCGAGCTGCGTCGTTCAGGAGAACCGTGTGCGGCGGCGGATCGTCAGGATCCGTCCAGCCCTCGCGGTCGATGTGGAGCCGCTCGAAGCGGTTGGGCGGATTCCAGGGTGTTGCGCGGCCGTGGAGGACGGGGAGGGGGTGCGCGCCTGACATGTTGGCAAGGTAGCCGAATAAAGACCGAAAGTCGAGCCCAGGCAGCTTCCGGGGAACGCAAAAGGCCCCGCCCGGAATGCGGACGGGCCTCGATTTACCGTGCAGGCGCCTGTAGCGGCTCAGGCCTGCTCGATGTCGTAGCAGATACGCCAGTCGGCTATGTTCTCAGGGTCGCCCGTGCCTTCGTCGGTCGGCTGGTGACGACCGATCCACGAGGACGCGGGGCCGGAGAACTCGCGCCGATAGTCCGCCAGCTGATCGTCGGCCGACAGCTGGTCCAATTCGACGCCGAAGAGCTCTACGGTCAGGCTCTCCCCCGCCTCACCTTCGTACAAAGTCTTGTCGATCTTGTCGACTTTGTTGCGCCGGGGGTGATCGGAGATGGTCCAGTGGCCCTGTTCCGGGAACGCCACCTCGTGGCTGTCGCCGCTGGTGGTGATCTTCGAACGGAAGCGGAACTCGCCCTCGTCGTCCCACGCGACTTCTTTGCTGTCCTTGATCTGAATCCACCGCAGGATCACGCGGATTCGGCTGACACCATTCTCCGACATTGGTGCTCCTGGTTTCGTCGAACCTGAAGAGTGCGGGTAAAATAGAGCTTCTTAGCAGACCGTGGATAAAGTCCGGTCATCGCTGTTGTGTTAAATCAGGAGGACACGAGGGTTTTTGCAGCGAGGACGGCGATGGCGGTAGGCAAGCGGCCCGAGGCTCGGCAGGGCGAGATGTTCGTGGTGGCGAGCGAGATTCGGGCCTTGGACAACCCGTTCTACCGGGCCTTGAACGAGCTTCTGGCGAAAAGCGGGTTTGACGAGTTCGCGGAAGAGGCATGCCGTGAGTTCTACGCGGACAATCGGGGTCGGCCGGGGATTGCTCCCGGGGTGTATTTCCGAATGATGATGGTGGGCTACCTGGAAGGGATCGGCTCGGAGCGGGGCATTGCCTGGCGGTGTGGGGACTCGTTGTCGTTGCGTGAGTTTCTGGGATACGGGTGGGCGAAGAACCCGCCGGAGCATTCGACCCTGTCGAAGACGCGCAAGCGCCTGAGCGTGGAAGCGCACGCGGCGGTGTTCGGGCGGGTGCTGGAGCTGCTGAAGGGGTCGGGGTTGCTGAGCGGCAAGACGCTGGGCGTCGACTCGACGACGCTGGAGGCGAATGCGGCGATGCGCACGATCGTGCGGCGCGACGACGGGTTGGGCTACGATGAATGGCTGGAGCAGGTGGCCCGGGCGTCGGGGATCGAGACGCCGACGCGCAAGGATCTGACGACGCTGGACCGGAAGCGTCCGAAGAAGGGCTCGAACAAGGACTGGGTGCATCCGCACGACCCGGAGGCGCGGATCACGAAGATGAAGGACGGCAGGACGCGCCTGGCGCACAAGTTGGAGCAGGCGGTCGACATGGAGACCGGTGCGCTTGTGGCGGTGACGGTGCAGACGATGGACGGGGGAGATGTGGCGTCGCTGCCCAACACGCTGGACGAGGCAGAGCGGCAGCTGGAAGTAGTGCAGGTAGAGCCCGAGGAAGTGGTGGCCGACAAAGGCTACCACTCGAACAAGACCATGACGGGCGTGAAGGAGCGGGAGCTGCGCAGCTATGTGAGCGAGCCCAACCGCGGGCGCCGGAAATGGAAGAACAACCGGGACGCGCAGACGCCGACCTACGACAACCGCCGCCGGATCCGCGGCAACCGGGGGATGCGGCTGCTGCGCCAGCGCGGCGAGAAGGTGGAGCGGGGGTTTGCGCACTTGCTTGTGACCGGAGGGCTGCGTCGCGTCCACATACGGGGCCAGGAGGAGATTCGAAAACGGATGTTGATCCACGCGGCGGCCTTCAACCTCGGCCTTCTCATGCGCAAGCGGTTCGGGGTTGGAACCCCCCGTGCGTTACAGGGCCTCGCTACCGTACAAGCTGCGCTCGCAACTCAGGTTACAACCCGCGTCTCGCGCTTTTTCCGCCGTATTCGGCGCTATTTCGCCTTCCTTGGGCCGAATATCGCCTCGTCAGACCCCAAAACCCGCTTCTTGCACAACAACACAGCCCCCGCGTGTCTGCCTTCTCTCCCACCCATCATCCGCTGGGAACCTATTTCTTCCACGGACTGCTAGGGGCCGCCAGACTCTGCCGATCGCTGCTGTCCGACGTCGAGTACCGTAACGGGACCGAGCTCGCTGATCGCGTCTCGACCGATTCGGTCTGGGTCACCCACGAGGAGTATCATCATCTCGGCGGGCCGCAGGTGCCTCGCGAAGGCGTCGTGAACGCCGTCCGCGGTCACGCGCCGAACGCCATTCAGATACCGCTCTAGCCAATCCTGCGGGAGGTCCTGAGCCAGGTAGGACATCGTGCGGGACACGATGCGTCCGGGGGTCTCGAAGTTGAACACGAAGCTGTTCACGATCTGCTCGATCGCGGTCCGGACCTCCTCGGCTTCCGGTGGAGCCGTGCGCAGTCCCTCCATCGTCTCGAGGATCAACTCGATCGCGGGAATCGTGTTCTCGGGGCTCGTGCGCGTGATCGCGCCGAGCAGCCCGTCGTAGCGCCTCGGCATCGTCCCAGAGTGAGGAGGGCCGAATACGCGAACCCCTGTTCGGTGCGTACGCGCGAGAGGATGCGGCTGGAAAAGCCACCTCCACCGAGAATCGAGTTGCCGATCATTGCCGAGTAGTAGGATGGGTCGTCCGCAAGGTGCACGTCTGTGGTATGCGCCATGACGATCACGCTCTGCTCGAGGTCCTTCTCGATCAGGTAGACTCCCGGTTCTTCCCGTATGTCGGGGATTGCGGACGGCGCGGGAGTGTGCCCTCGCAGGCAGGAATGGCGCTGACCAACGCCTCGAGCAGAGGGCGGAAGTCGCGCCAGCTGACGTCTCCGGTGAGCCCCAGCACCAGGTTTTCCCGGCAGACGACCCGTCGGTGCAGCTCGCTGAGCCTCTGCGAGGAGAGACGTTGGGGCGAGAGATCGGCGGCCTCCATCTCCCACCCGATCGGGTGGTCACGGTACAGGAGCCGATTGAACTCCGAGAATGCCAGTCCGCCGGGGTTGTCGCCACGGCGGCGTACCCTCTCTCGCTGCCGGGCCCTCCAGATTTCGACCTGAGTGGAGTCGAACGCGGGCTCGGCCAGCATGGTCCGCCACAGCTCCATTGCCGCCGTCAAGTGCTCGACTAGCGTGTTCATCGTGGCGGAGACGGCCTCGCCGGCTCCGCCGAACGACGTCTGGATCGCGTAGTACTCGAGTGCCTTGTCGACCGAGTCGGGCGTCAGCCCCCGCGTTCCACCGTAGCGGAGCTGCGACGGCAAAGCGGTGCCTGCCGCATAGTATTCGCGCCCGAACAGGCCATAGCCGCCCTTGAAGCGGGCGTACACCGAGACGAGGGGCAGTGCGTGGTCTTCGAGCAGTAGCACCGGGACCCCGTCGACTTCGTACTCATCGGGAATCGGGGGACGAAACTCGATGGCTGGGTAATTCAAACGATCGAGGGCTCGTCGGCCAATGGGCAGCTGCGGCTGGACCCTCGGCGTCTGGCACGCGAGGAACGCCACCGAGAGCAAAAGGCCCCGTCTGCCGGCGCTCACGCGCCCTCCTTCTTGACCAAGGTCGCCACCGTACGGTTCTGCTTCGTGAGGTACAGTCGCGCCATCCGTCGAACATCGTCGGCCGTGACCGCTCGGAGCCGTTCGGAAAATCGGAACGTCTCTGTCCAGTCCCCGAAAAGCGATACCGATTCTGCCAGCTGGAACGCGAGGCCGAGGTGCGATTGGATACGCCGTATCGACCCGGCGGCGATCTGGTTTCTCACGCGCTCGAGCTCGTTTTGCTCGGGTCCGTCGCTCGCGAGTCGCCCGATCTCCTCGTAGATCGCACGCTCCAGCTCCTCGGTGGTGTGCGGGGCGAGCGGGCTCGTGTCGATCTGGAGCAGCTGAGGATACCGGCTGCCCGGTCCGAGCGAGGAGAAGATGCCGCCCGCGATCTGGTCTTCGAGGACCAACCGGCGATGCAGCCGCGAAGTGCGCCCGCCCGTGAGCAGCGAAGTGAGAATTGCGAGCGCGGGCGCATCGTCGTGGACTCCGGCGGGCACGTGCCAGCCGATCCGCAGCGCGGGTTCCGCGTCCCACTCGACCACCACCCGCCGCTCACCGAGTTGCTTCGGTTCGACGGCGGTGACCGGAGGCGGTGTCTCCCCGCTCGGAATGGGGGCCGAGGTAGTCCCGAGCCCAGCGCTCGACCCGATCCGGATCGATGTCGCCCACGATCGCTACGACCGCGTTGTTCGGGCCATAAAAGCGCCGATAGTACGTCTCGATGTCGGATCGACTCAATACCTCCAGGTCCGCCATATACCCCACGACCGGAACGCCGTAGGGGTGCATCGTGAACGCCGCCGCGAGGTGTGCTTCGTAAAGCACTCCACCTGGGCTGGTCTCGATGCGCATGCGTCGTTCCTCCGTGACCACGTCGCGCTCCGAGTAGTACTCGCGGAAGATCGGGTTCAACAGGCGGTCGGCCTCGAGCGCGAACCACAGTTCGGTCCGATTCGAGGGCAGCTCCACGAAGTAGATGGTGGACCCGTTGGTGGTGGTGGCGTTGAGTCCCTGGGCGCCCGCGCGGGGTGAGAAAACGGTCGAACTCGTTGGCCTCGACGAAGACGCGGGCGCTGTCTTCCAGTTCGCCGATCAGGTCGTCTAGGCGACGGACGGTCGCGGAGTCGCCTGACGTGCGGGCGCGTACGAGTGTGTCGTGAGCTGCGTCCATGAGCGGGAAGAGCGCGAGCTCGGCGTCGACGTTCCTGGTTCCGACGGTCGTGGTGCCCTTGAAGAGCATGTGCTCGAGCAAGTGCGCTATGCCGGTAGTACCGAGCCGCTCGTTCACGCCTCCCACCCCGTACTGCACTACGAAGGATACGGTCGGGGCACCCGGGCGCGGCAGAATCACGAGCCGCATTCCGTTGTCGAGCGTGAGCGTCCGTACCGGGAGTCGCTCGCCCGGAGAAAGCTGCGCGCTCGCGAAGGTGGGGGCGAGCAACGAGAGGAGGCACGCGACGACTGCGCCCGGCAGGATCGAGCGACCCAGGCGCGGACATGGCCGTTCCCTCACGGGGCCGGTACCGGCTGGCACGTGGGGCAATAGAATGCCGAGCGGTTGGCGAACACGATCCGGCAGATGTCCGAGCGACACTTCAGGCATGGTTCGCCGTCCCGGCCATACACGCAGAGACGGCGGACGTACTCACCTCGCCCTCCTGCCGCATTCCGGTAGTCACGAATCGTCGTTCCCCCCGCTCGAATCGCGTCCCGCAGCACGCGCCGGATCGCGCGATGGAGCCCCACGGCTTCTCGCCGGCGTATGCGGCGGGCCTCGCGCTGAGGATGCACACCAGCGAGGTAGAGCGCCTCGTTCGCGTAGATGTTCCCCACGCCGGCCAATCTTCTCCTGATCGAGCAGCCATGAACGAGCCGGCGCGCGCGAGCGCTGCAGCGCCCGGAAGAGGTCTCGGGCCCGGTAGTCCGCATCGAGCGGCTCGGGGCCCATACGCGCAGAGCGGGTCTGCCACTCGTCGTCGGTGAACGCCTCGACGGTGCCGAAGCGACGTGTGTCGTCGAAAAACCAGGAGCGCTCCGCTCTCGAATCGGAACCTCACCGCTGGATGGCTGGGTCGACGCTCGCGTCTGGGGAGAGCCGGGAAGCGGAGCAGACGACCGGTCATGCCGAGATTCACGGCGATGACGCGGTCCCCTTCGAGTCGGATCAGAACGTTCTTGCCACGTCTGCCGATGCCGTCGATGCGGCGTCCCCTCACGCCTCGAACGAACTCGGTCTTCGGTTGCCTGAGAATATCGTCGTGCATCACTTCCACGCGACGGATGCGTTCTCCGAGAACCGCCGTTCGCAAGCCGCGAACGATCGTCTCCGCTTCGGGAAGCTCAGGCATCGGGGTTCACTCAGAAGTGCGTGGTTGTGACGTTCATGACCTCTCCTGACGTAGGCGTTCCCTCCAACCGACGTCACTACGACTGAAGGCGCCCTCGAATACGATTCGATCGGCGGCAGACCGGCTGGCGTCCACGGCTCCCGCCAAGGTCGGCGCCAACGCCGTGACTGCGAGCACCCGTCCACCGGCCGTGACCAGCCGTCCCCCCTCACTTCTCGTGCCGGCATGGAAGACGATACAATCGTCCGACTCGAGGTCGCTCGGAATCGAAATCGTTTTCCCCTTTTCGTACGGGCCGGGGTACCCCCGGGACGCGACTACGGTCGAGACCGCGGCGCCGTCCAGCGCCTCCGCGGTGCCGGAGGTCAGCGTTCCTCCCTCGGCCACCGTCCGCAGCAGGTCGAGCAGCGAGCCAGGCATCATCGGCAGTACCACCTGGGTCTCCGGGTCGCCGAAGCGGCAGTTGAATTCGACGACTTTCAGGCCGGCACTCGTCTTCATGAGTCCTACGTAGAGGACTCCGCGGAACGGACAGCCGTTCGCCACCAGCGCCCGCAGGGTCGGTTCGATGACGTCTTGGCGAGCCTCCGCGACCACCGCGTCGGTCGCGATCGATACCGGAGCATACGCGCCCATGCCTCCGGTGTTCGGACCCGTGTCCCCTTCACCCACTCGTTTGTGGTCCTGGGACGGCTGTAGAACCATCACATTCGTCCCGTCCGTGATCGCGAAGACCGAGATCTCCTCGCCGTCCATGAACTCCTCGACAACGACTTCGCGCCCTGCCTCGCCGAAGCTGAGATCACCGAGCATCGCTCGTAACGCCTCGAATGCCTCGTGCTCGGTCGTGCACACGACGGCTCCCTTGCCCGCCGCCAGACCCGATGCCTTCACCACGATCGGAGCTCCGCGTTCCCGCACCCACTGCTCGGCGCCTGCCAGGTTGGTGAAGGTGCGGTAGTCCGCGGTTGGTACGCCCGGCCGTGCGCATCAGATCCTTCGAGAACACCTTGCTCGACTCTATGCGCGCGGCGTCCTTGCTCGGCCCGAAGATCGAAAGCCCCTTCTTCTCGAAGCGGTCCACGATCCCCGCCGCCAGCGGCCCCTCGGGACCGACGACGGTGAGGTCGATGCGATGGGACGCCGCCCACCCGGAGAGCGCCTCGACGTCTCCGGCCGCGATCTGGACCGCGGTGCAAAGCGGCGCCATCCCGCCGTTCGGTTCGGTAGCGAAGAATTCCGCGTCGGGAGCGTCTCGGCGAAGCTTCCACAGAAGGGCGTGCTCGCGCCCACCGTTGCCTGCGATCAGGATTCGCATGTGCCGGAGTCTACGCAGGTACCCGGGAAAAAAAAGGGGTGACCGGGCGGCAGCCCGGTCACCCCTGGTTCTGGCCGTGGGCCTCTACTTTTTGAAGCCGCTCATGAAGTCGGAGCCCATGCGCTTCGCGGCGTCCGCTATGTTGTCGACGAAGTCCTTCGCGTCGTCGGCGTACGACGAGGCGGCTGCCTTGAGGTCGTCCTTGTAGACGGGATCGGGCTCGCCGCGGCGGGCGTACTCACCGCGTACGATACGGTCGTAGTCGCCGGTCTCGATCCAGGTCCGCAGCTCGCTCACCCGGATCGTATAGAAGGGGTGCGTCTGAGCCAGGAGGTTGAGCACCTTGAAGACCTGGTCGACCACATCGCCGCCCTCACGGTACTCCTCCGCCTGAATGATGTACTCCTGAAGGCTCGACTCATGATCTTCTCCACCACCCGCCATCTTGAGCATCGTGCCGAGCACGACCTCCGGGTCCTGGACCGTGAGCAGTCCGGCCCGGTCGGACGAGAGCTCGGACTTGCGCTGCCACTCGAGCAGAGCGACCAAGATCGCGCGCGCAGCTAAGCCGACGATCGGGAAACCCATCGTCGCCAGGTTGAGCAGGATCACCGTCATCGACTTGTAGAGAACGTGATCGCTCATGATGTGACCGATCTCGTGACCGATCACATAGGCCAGCTGGTCGTCGTCGAGGAGCCGTACGGTGCCAGAGTTCAGGATGATGAAGGGCTGCTCCATCCCCCAAGCACCCGCGTTGACGATCGGCGTCTGTGAGATGAAGAGCGGATATTCCTCCTCTACGTCGAGCGTCTTGAGGCACTCCTTGTAGATCGAATAGACCTTCGGGAACTGGTTCTCGCTGACCTTCACCGAGCTCGCCTGGAACGCCAGACGGAACGCGCGTTCGGTCATGAAGCCGAAGATCTTTCTGAGTACCTCGTCGAATACCGGAATCCGCCGAAGCGCCTGGAGTGCGGCCTTGTCGGCCGGGTGCTCCCAGGAGTGCGGCGCGATATCGGTCAGGATGCGGCGCGCCTTCGCCCCATCGCCACCCGCTTGGGCCCCATCGTCGCCCGTCTGGTCTACGGTGTCATCCGCATCGTCCGCCATGTCTCTACATCCTCATTTGCGTTAGTCGCCCCTCGCGCGTTCGGCGAGAAGTTGGCCGACGCTCGCAGCCCCTTACGGGGGCCCTGGAGTTCCGGTTTCAGCCTTCTAGGACCCGTTCGAGATCCTCCAGTAGATCGGCTTCGTCCTCAATTCCGAGGGACAAGCGAACGAGCCCCGCTGTTATCCCCAACGCCTCGCGACGTTCTTGGGGGACCGAAGCGTGGGTCATGAGCGCGGGTACACTGATGAGAGATTCAACCCCGCCCAGGCTTTCCGCAAGCGCGAAGACGCGTAGATGCTCGGACAAGGCCTTGGCCCGCCCGAGCGTGCCGACGTCGACCGACACCATGCCGGTGAACCCGACCATCTGGCGGGCCGCCAGTTCGTGCTGCGGGTGGGATTTCAGCCCGGGATAGAGCACGCGATCCACGGCCGGGTGGTCCTCGAGGTATCGGGCCACCGTCAGGCCGTTCTCGTTGTGCTGGCGCATACGCAGGTGCAGCGTCTTGATGCCGCGCAGAGTGAGCCAGCAGTCCATGGGGCCCGGTACCCCACCCGACGACTTCCGGATGAAGAGCAGCTCCTCGGCTAGCTCTTCGTCCCTGACCGCGACTAGGCCACCGATCACGTCCGAGTGGCCATTGATGTATTTGGTCGAAGAGTGCACCACGAAATCGGCGCCGAACTCGAGCGGTCGCTGGTTGTATGGGGAAGCGAAAGTGTTGTCGACGGAGAGCAAGGCCCCGGCGTCGTGCGCGAGATCGGCTGCTTCCCTCAGGTCGCACAGCCGCATCATCGGGTTCGTCGGCGTCTCTACGTGCACAAGCTTCGTATTCGGCTTTAGCGCCTCGGCGATCGCGCCGGGGTCGCGCGTATCGACGAAACTGAATTCGATGCCGAAGCGGCTGAGCACATGATTGAACATGCGGGTCGTGCCGCCGTACATGTTTTCCTCACTCACGACGTGATCGCCGGCCGAGAGCCTCTTCACAATCGCCTCGATCGCGGCGAGTCCCGACGAAAACGCGATCCCACGCAAGCCATTTTCTAGCGCCGCGATGTTCGCCTCGAGCGCTTCCCTGGTCGGGTTTGCGGTCCGACCGTAGTCGTAGCTCCCCTGCATGGGTTGGCCGACCGCGGGCTGGACATAGGTAGACGTCTGGAAAATAGGGGTCATGATCGCCCCCGTTGTCGGCTCGGGATTCACGCCCGCGTGCACCGCGAGCGTGCCGAAACGCAGGCCGCCGAGAGACCCTTTGCTCATGGAGTCGGTCCTTGGTTGTCTGTAGGGTGAATAGAATCGCCCAATGTAGCAGCCCGGCCTTTGCGTTGACGGGTTGACGCCGGCCGGGTGAACTTCCGCCGACCGCGCCTCGGGCGCGAAGACGCACTACTGCCAGGCTAGGGGCTTCCGTGCCGATACAACTTCCGCAGGATCTCATGGTGAGCGTCTCCGGCGTGCGCGGACGAGTCGGGACGCCGCTCACCCCGGAGTTGATCGCCGGTCTCGCCGCGGCCTTCGGGGCGTTCGTGCGGCGGGAGAGCGGGGAGGGTCCGGTTTACGTTGGCAGGGATTCGCGCACCTCGGGACCGATGTTTGTGCGCGCCGTCGTCGCGGGGCTGCAGTCGGTGGGCGTACCGGTGATCGACCTGGGCTTGGCCCCGACGCCGACGCTCCTGTTGGCCGTCGGGAGAAGCGACGCGATCGGCGGTATCGGCGTTACGGCGAGTCACAACCCGGCCGAGTGGAACGCTCTAAAGCTGGTGTCAGGAGAGGGTGTCTTCCTCGACGTGGATCTCTCGGCGCGGTTCCGCACCTCCCTCCGTGAGGAGGATCCGGAGAGGGTCGCATGGGACGCGATTCCCTCCGTTAGGGAAGACGCGGCGGCCTGGCCCCGGCATCTCGAGGCGATATTGGCGCTACCGCACGTCGACGTGCCCGCGCTCCGTGCGCGCCAGATCAGAGTCGCCATCGATTGTGTGCACGGCGCCGGTGGCCCCGCAATGACCGATCTGCTGGAGGCGCTGGGCTGTTCGGTCGAGGGCATCGGAATGAATCCGGACGGGCTCTTTCCGCGCGACCCGGAGCCTACCGCGGCCAACCTCGGCGATCTTGGAGCGCTGGTACGCGATTCAGGCGCCGAGATCGGGCTCGCCGTCGACCCGGATGTGGACCGGCTTGCGCTGGCGGACGAGACGGGGAGCGCGATGGGCGAGGACCTCACCCTGGCGCTCGCCGTCGCGACGGTGCTGAGACGAACACCCGGACCTGTCGTAACCAACCTGTCGACCAGTCAGGTCGTGGAGGATGTGGCCCCGCGCGTACGACGTTTCGATTGACACGAGCGCCAGTAGGAGAAGTGAACGTGGCACGCCGCATGCAGGAAGCGAACGCCGTGGTGGGGGGCGAGGGGAATGGCGGAGTGATCCTGCCTGCGCTGCACCACACTCGCGACGCGCCTCTCGCGGCAGCCCTCATCTTGCAACACATTGTGGATGAAGGGGTTAGTGCCTCGGCGGCTGCGGCACGGTGGCCGAGCTATACGATCGTGAAAGTGAAGGTATCCTTCCCACGAGAGGCTCTCGAGCTGGCGTTCGCCGTGCTGGAGGAGGATCTCGGTGCGGAGACAGTCGATCGGACGGACGGTCTACACCTCGCATGGCCGGCGAGGGGTGCCTGGTTGCACGTGAGGCCCTCGGGCACCGAGCCGGTTGTGCGCCTGATCGCCGAGGCGCGTGAAGAGGAGGGAGCGCGCGCCATGGTCGACAGGGCGGCGAAGCTGTTGGACGGAGTCGCGTGAGGGTGGTTCGTGGGATCATCGATAGGAGAGTGACGGCATGTGCGGAATCGTCGGGTACGTAGGCCCGAAGGAGGCCGCCCCGATCCTGCTTCAGGGTCTCAAGGGGCTCGAATACCGCGGATACGACTCGGCCGGGGTCGCGCTCCTGAATGGAAGTGGGGTCCAGGTCGTGAAGCGTCCGGGCAAGCTGTCTGCGCTCGCGGAGGCCGTCGAAGAGGCGTCTCCCCGCGGGACCTGTGGCATCGCGCACACCCGCTGGGCCACGCACGGGGCTCCCACCCAGCCCAACGCCCACCCGCACACCTCTTCGGATGGCGAAATCGCCCTGGTTCATAACGGGATCATCGCGAACGCGGAGAGCATTCGGGCACA
The DNA here is from genome assembly GCA_965197725.1 of Longimicrobiales bacterium. Taxonomy (GTDB): domain Bacteria; phylum Gemmatimonadota; class Gemmatimonadetes; order Longimicrobiales; family Gaopeijiaceae; genus UBA1138. The sequence continues at coordinate 138,302 of CBDANQ010000061.1, read as the reverse complement.
GCTTCTGGAGGCGGGCTACTCCTTCGTATCAGACACCGACACCGAAGTAGTCGTTCACCTGATCGATCATCTTTGGACCGACGGCATTCCCATGGAGGATGCCGTTGCTGCGGCGCTTCGCGCCATCGACGGGGCCTACGGCATCGCCGTCGTATCGAGCAGAGACCCGAACAAGATCGTCGTAGCTCGCAATGGCTCGCCATTGCTGATCGGTGTGGGCAAGAACGGCGAAATGCTCGCGGGCTCCGACGCGGCCGCGGTGATTGCGTTGACGCGCGAGGTCGTCTACCTCGATGACGGAGACTACGCCGTGCTCCAGCCCGACGGGTATCGCACCTACAAGCTCGAAGGGACGGAGGTGAGCCGGTCGGTGTACGAGGTTACGTGGAACGTCGAAGCGCTCGAGAAGGGCGGGTACGAGCACTTCATGCTCAAGGAAATCTTCGAGCAGCCGTCCTCCCTGCGGGACGTCATGCGCGGCCGTCTGTTGGAGGAAGAGGGTGACGTAAGACTCGGCGGCATCGAGAACCACCAATTCGACCTCGGCCGCATTCGGCGCATCGTGACCACCGCTTGCGGCACCAGTTGGCATGCGGGCCTCGTGGGCGAATACATGCTCGAGGAACACGCGCGCATTCCAGTCGACGTGGAGTACGCCTCTGAGTTTCGATACCGGAATCCGGTTCTAGAGGAGGGAACGCTCGCGCTCGCTATCAGCCAGTCCGGGGAAACTGCGGATACAATGGCAGCGCTGCGTGAGGCGAAGCAGCGCGGGCTTTCGACGATGGGGATCGTCAACACCGTCGGCTCGACGATCGCGCGATACACCGATTTCGGCATCTATCTTCACGCGGGTCCCGAGATCGGTGTGGCGTCGACCAAGGCATTTACTAGCCAGATGGTCGCTCTCGCGATGTTCACGCTCTACCTTGGGCGCCGCCGCCACCTATCTGTACCGCAGGGGCGGGAGTTCGTAAACGCGCTGCGCATGTTGCCCGAGCAGGTAGAGCAGGTGCTCGAGCTCGACGACGAGATCAAGGCCTTGGCCGAAGCGTATGGCGACGCCCGCAACTTCCTCTATCTCGGACGCGGCTATCAGTTCCCGGTAGCGCTCGAGGGTGCGCTCAAGCTCAAGGAAGTGAGCTACATCCACGCGGAGGGTTATCCCGCGGCCGAGATGAAGCACGGACCGATCGCGCTCATTGACGACGACATGCCGGTAGTGGTGCTCGCGCCCCGGGACCCCGTGTACCAGAAGGTGGTCTCTAACGTCGAAGAAGTGAAAGCGCGCCATGCCCGCCTCATCGCGGTGGTGAGCGACGACGCCCCTGAGCTGCGGGACAAGGTCGATCACGTCATCAGGGTGCCGCAGACGATCCCCGCGCTTCTGCCAGTGCTCACCGCTGTCCCGCTACAGTTGCTTGCCTATCACACCGCGATCCTACGGGGCGCGGACGTCGATCAACCAAGGAACCTCGCCAAGTCCGTCACGGTCGAGTGAGGGTAGTCCTCCAGCGGGTTGCTCATGCGGAGGTTCGCGTCGATGGGCGCACGGTCGGCGAGATCGGGAGGGGACATCTCCTGCTGGTGGCTTTTCGACCCGGGGATGGTGTGAGTCAGCTCGAGTGGATGGCGGACAAGATCGTCGGGCTACGCGTCTTCCCGGACGACGAGGGCAAGATGAATCGGTCGCTGATGGACGTTTCGGGTGACTTGCTGGTCGTCAGTCAATTCACGTTGTACGGCGATGTGCGCAAGGGACGGCGTCCGAGCTTTGTTGGTGCGGCGTCGCCCGAGATCGCCGTCCCACTCTATGAGCGGTTCGTCGCGTGCCTGCGAGCACGCAGCGGTGGGCGCATAGCGACCGGTGAGTTCGGCGCGACGATGGACGTCGAGCTGGTGAATGAGGGGCCGGTGACCCTCATGCTCGAGCGCGAATGACTCCACGTCTCATCCTGGCGTCGGCTTCTCCTCGACGCAGCGATGTGCTCGCCCAGTTGGGCCTGGATCATCTCGTGATGCCGGCTGACGTCGATGAGTCGTACCTGGACGGCGAGACTCCAGCCGAACACGTCGAGAGGCTCGCGCGCGAAAAAGCGAGCGTCATCTCCGCTCGTGAACCGGGCGCGTTGGTCATTGGTGGCGATACCGTCGTAGTGGATGGAGTGCGCGTTCTCGGGAAGCCTGGGGACGCCGGCCGAGCGGTCGAGATGCTCGTCTCGCTGGCCGGTCGCGGCCATGTGGTTCTGAGTGGTATCGCGCTCGCCGGGCTCCACGGCCTCGCCAGTAGCGTCGCTGAGACAGCGGTGAGATTCCGCGCGTTTTCCGAGGATGCCGCCCGCGCGTACGTGGCGACGGGGGAGCCGCTCGACAAGGCGGGGGCCTATGGAATTCAGGGCATGGGAGCCGGGTTGGTCGAGGCCATCGACGGGGACTACTTTTCGGTCATGGGGTTCCCAATCGACGCCTTCGCGAATGTGCTCTTCCAGGCGGGATGGCGATATGATTTCGGGGGCCTCACGCCTTCTTCCTAAACACGTGCCGCGTCGAGACGAAAGAGCGATGAGCGTTCCATCCGTTCTGGCCATCGACCAGGGCACTACCGGTACGACCTGCCTCGTCATCGGACGGAATGGGGCGGTGCTCGGCCGGTCGTACTCCGAGTTCACCCAGTATTTCCCGCAGCCGGGGTGGGTCGAGCACGACGCCGCGGAGATCTGGAATGTGACGCGCCGGGTTGCCCGAGAGGCGCTGGCGGCCGCGTCGGGCGCCGACGTATGCGCGATCGGCATCAGCAACCAACGCGAGACCTTCGTGCTTTGGGATCGGGAGACGCTCGATCCGCTCCACCGTGCCATCGTGTGGCAGGACCGCCGCACCACCGACATGTGCAAAGAGCTGAAAGCAGCTGGCCACGAATCCGAGGTCCGAGCCAGAACCGGACTCGTGCTCGATCCGTACTTCTCGGGCACCAAGATCGCTTGGCTCCTCAACCAAGATCCCACGCTTCGCGCAAGGGCAGAGGCCGGGGAGCTCGCCGTCGGGACCGTCGATTGCTGGCTCATCGCGCGTCTCACGAACGGTGCCGTCCACGCCACGGACCCCACCAATGCGTCGCGCACGTTGCTATACCACCTGACCGACACCGCGTGGGATCCCTCGCTGCTCGATCTGCTCGGGGTGCCGCGATCGCTGCTTCCTGGGGTGCGCGCCAGCGCTGGTGACTTCGGGACGTCCGTCGGGGAGCATCTCGGGATCGAGGTGCCGATCGCTGGAGTCGCCGGGGACCAGCAGGCGGCGCTCTTCGGGCAGGGTTGTTGGCACGCCGGCCTCGCAAAGAACACGTACGGAACCGGCGCTTTCCTGCTGCTCAACACCGGCGCCCAAGCCGTCCGGTCCACGCAGGGTCTGCTCACGACGGCGGCGTGCGACGCTGAGGGCGGCCTCGCTTATGCGTTGGAGGGGTCGGTCTTCATCGCGGGGGCGGCGGTGCAGTGGCTGCGAGACGGGTTGGGCTTGCTCGAGGCCGCGCGCGACTCCGAAGCGATGGCGCAGGCGCTGGAGGACAATGGCGGCGTCTATTTCGTTCCTGCTTTCGTGGGTCTCGGCGCGCCGCACTGGGAGCCCGAAGCGCGCGGAATGCTCGTCGGGCTCACACGTGGCACGACGAAGGAGCACTTGGTCCGCGCGGCGCTCGAGGCGATGGCGTACGGGACCGCGGAGGTACTGGCTGCCATGGAAGCCGACTCAGGGGTAGAGACGACGGAACTGCGCGTGGACGGCGGTGCGGCGCTGAACGACTGGCTGATGCAGTTGCAAGCCGACGTGCTCGATATTCCCGTCCGTCGGCCGGCTCTGGTCGAGACCACGGCTCTCGGCGCCGCGGGCCTGGCAGGCATCGCGACTGGAGTCTGGCAGAGCGCTACCGATTTCCTGGGGGTGCAGGAAGAAGGCGCGAGCCGCTATGAGCCGCGCATGGGGGAAGAAGCGCGAACCCAGCTGACCAGGGAATGGGATCGGGCGGTTCGCGCGGCGGTCCGGTGGGGGCAGGACGCGTGACACCGGAGGCCTGAGTGGACCGTCCACTTCGAGTCGCCGTGATCGGTGCGGCAAGAGCGAGCGAATCGGAATTTTCGGACGCACAGGCGCTGGGCCGTGCTTTGGCGAAGGGTGGAGCTGTCGTCGTGTGCGGAGGATACGGCGGCGTGATGGAAGCCGCGGCCCGCGGAGCCGCGGAGGCGGGAGGCCTGACGGTGGGGATTCTACGCGGCTCACGGGGGGAGGACGCCAATCCGTGGATCCAGGTTCCGCTCCCGACCGGTCTCGGCGAGGCTCGCAACGCGCTCGTCGTAGCCGGAGCGGAGGTGGCAGTCGCGGTGGGGGGCTCATGGGGTACGCTGTCCGAGATCGCACTCGCTAGGAAGATGGGCCTCGACGTGGGCACGCTGGGCCTTCCGCCCGCGGAAGGTCTCGATCTCCCGGCTTTGGAGGACCCCAGCGCGGCAGCCCGATGGGCGCTCGAACGTGCGGCCGCGTTTCGAGACGCCGGATGAGGTGGACCCGAACCCGGCTTGCGTCGGACCTCCATATACATCGGGACCTCTCCGTAGGGGATTTACCGGACTGGTCGCCAGGCTCTCGAGTCGGCTAGATTCCATTCGGATTGGAAGGATTCTGGCAAGGATGACGATATGAACAAGAACGGTCGTTTCACGGTGGGTCTCGTCGGGGTCGCCGCGGTGGTGACCTATCTGATATGGACAGGGGTGAGCGAGACGATGGTCTATTACCTCACGCCGGTCGAGCTCATGGCGCGCGTCGAGGCGGATCCGACGTTCCACGAGGTCGGCGTGAAGGTCAGCGGTCAGGTCATCAAGGGTACCTACGTGCGGGTGCGGGGCGAGCTACTGCACACCTTCCAGGTCATGGACCTGGTGGACGAGTCGGTGACCTTCCCCGTCGAGTACCGTGACGCGCTCCCGGACACGTTCACCGATGAGGTAGAAGTCGTGCTCGAAGGCCACCTGCGAGCGGATGGTGTCTTCGAGGCAACGACGATGCTGACGAAGTGTGGGAGTCGATACGAAGCTGCGCCGGAGGATCTAGCCAGGTGACCATCCTCGGCGAGTTCGCCCTCTGGATCGCGCTGCCCGTCGCGGTCTGGGGGATGGCGCTCGGCTTCATGGGAGGGCGCACCCAGCGCGGCGACCTCGTTCTGAGCGCCGAACGCGGGATCTACGCGGTCTTCATCCTGCTGATATTGGCCTCCCTGGGGGTCAGCGCCGCGTTCCTGGGTGACAAGTTCGAGTACTGGTATGTAGCGAGTTACTCGAACCGCGAGCTCGAGCTGTTCTACAAGGTCACCGGCCTCTGGGCCGGCCAGCGTGGGTCCTTGCTCTTCTGGGCGCTGATACTCGGCTTTTTCTCGAGCATCTGTGTTTTCCAGAACCGCAACAAGAACCGGGAGTTCATGCCCTACGTCGCTGGCGTGCTCCAGGGCGTTCTACTGTTCTTCATCGTCGTGCTGCTCTTCGCGGACGTGAACCCGTTCGAGCGGCTCGCGTTCACCCCCGCGAACGGTCAGGGGCTGAACCCGCAGCTCCAAAACTACTGGATGACGATCCACCCGCCCACGCTATACCTGGGCTTCACCGCCTTCACGATCCCGTTTGCGTTTGCCGTGGCGGCGCTGCTCAATGGCCGGCTCGACGCACGCTGGATCCAGCTGACGCGGCGTTGGATCTTGACCTCGTGGCTCTTCCTTTCCGTCGGCATCATCTTCGGGATGCGCTGGGCGTACGAGGAGTTGGGCTGGGGCGGATATTGGTTCTGGGATCCGGTCGAGAACGCCTCGTTACTGCCATGGCTGACCGCGACGGCGTTCCTCCATTCGATCCAGATCCAGGAAAGCCGAGGCATGTTGAGGGTGTGGAACATGTCGCTCGTGCTGGTGACGTTCCTGCTCACGATCTTCGCGACGTTCCTCACGCGTTCGGGGCTCATCGACTCGGTGCACTCGTTCGCTCAGGAGCTGAGGATCGCGTACATCTTCCTCGGCTTCATGGGGTCGATCTTAGCCGGGTGTGTCGTCCTGATCCTGTACCGCCTGCCCAAGCTGCAAAGCGAGAACCGGATCGAGTCCTTCCTGTCACGTGAGTCGGCGTTTCTCTTCAACAATCTCATGCTGTTGGGCTTCGCCTTCGCGGTGTTTTGGGGAACGATCTTCCCGCTCGTGGCCGAGGGCGTCACAGGTGAGAAGATCAGCGTCGGGCCGCCCTTCTTCGAGAAAGTCAACTTCCCGATAGGCCTCGTTTTGCTCGCGTTGGCCGGGATCGGTCCCGTGATCGCGTGGCGGCGGGCCACGAAACGGAATCTCAAGAAGAACTTCACGATCCCGATGGGGGTTTTGCTCGCGGTCGCGACCGGGCTCTGGGTGACAGGTGCCCGACACCCACTGGCGCTCGTGACCTGGAGCATTTGCGCCTTTGTACTCACGATCATCGGGATCGAGTTCTGGAAGGGCACGCGCGCCCGCGCGCGCATCGAGGGCGAGGGTTACGCGCTCGCGTTGGTGCACTTGGTCGCTCGCAATCGTCGGCGCTGGGGTGGATACATCGTGCACGTGGCGATGGTGATGATCTACTTCGGGTTCGCCGGTTCCGCGTACAACGTCGACGAGCGTTTCCACGTGCTGCCCGGTGACGAGGTAGAGGTCAGGTCCCCGTTCGGGCACACCTACAAGCTGACGTACGAAGGTCTCTCGGTGTCGCTCGGCAAGGGTCAGCGAAACCTGCTCTGGCAGACGATCGCTACGGTTTCCGTGCAGCAGGACGGCAAACAGAAGCCCCTCATGACGACCGAAAAGCGGATGTACGTGACCGGCGATCTACCGATGACCGAGGTCGGGATTCGCTCCTCCGTTCGGGAGGATCTGTACCTGATCTTGTCGGCATTGGACGACATGGAGGGGGCGGTGAGGGCCGACTCGAACGCTCAGGGTATCGACCTGCAGATCCTCATCAAACCGTTCGTTGGCTGGATCTGGTTCGGGGGCATCATGTTGGCCATTGGCACGTTCGTCGCGCTCTGGCCCAGCGTCGACCGCCGCCGGGTCGCGCTCGAGGGGAGGACCGAGACCGCTCCTCAGCCGGCAATGGCGGCGGCCGACTAAGGCCGCCGATGACCCTCCTCATCGGCGCTTCGCTAGTGGCGTTGGCCGTGGTCCTCTTCATTCTGCAGCCGGTTGTGAAGGGCCTTCACGCGTCGCTCGAGCGGGATGAGTTCGAGCTGACCGACACCGAAGCTCGCAAACGGGTCGCGCTGCTCGCGCTTCGTGACGTCGAGTACGACTTCCTCGCTGAAAAGCTCGATGAGCACGACTATCGCTCGCTCAAGGCCGAGCTCACGGCCGAAGCCCTGGCGGCGCTGGAAGCGGACGAACGGGCGCAGGGAGGAGCCGGGCCCGACGAGGACGCCTTGGAGGCCGAGATCGCCCAAATCCGGGCGGGCTTCCGGGAGGGCTGCGTCTGCGATGCTTGCGGGTTCTCCAACGAAGTCGGCTCGCGGTTCTGCTCAGCATGTGGGCAGGCCGTTGCCGCCGAGGCGGCGCGGTGAGCGCCCTGGGAGTTGCGATGGCTCCTGAATCCGAGTCGCCCCCGTCCGTGACTAGCACGCCGGCGGTAGAGGCTCGCGGTATCGTACGTGAGTACGGTCCGGTGATCGCTGTAGCCGGCATCGACCTCTCCCTGGAGCGGGGAGACTTCCTGACGGTCTTCGGACCGAACGGCGCCGGGAAGTCGTCGCTGCTCGGACTGCTCGCGGGAGCGCTGCGTCCCACGCGCGGCGAGGTCTTCCTCAACGGTACCCGGCTCGACTTCGGCGCGGTCGAGTGGCGGCGTAACATCGGCGTATTGTCCCACCAGGGCTTCCTATACGCTCAGCTCACGGTGGCGGAGAACCTCCGGTTTTACGGCCGACTCTATGGCCTCGAGGACCTTGATCGAAGGATTCCGCAGCGGCTGGCGCACGTGAGCCTAGGGGACCGCTTCGACTCTCTCGTGGGCCAGCTTTCCCATGGGATGCGCCAGAGATTAGCCCTCGCGAGGGCACTGCTCCACGATCCGGAGGTCGTGCTCCTGGACGAACCATATACCGGTCTGGATCCCTCTGCGGCCGCGGTTCTCCGCGGCGTGCTGACCGAGCTCAAGGACGGTCGTCGCACGGTCGTCATGGTCACACACAACCTCGGAGAGGGTCTCGCGCTGGCCAGCCGGGTGGTGATCCAGGTGCGGGGACGCTTCGCCTGGCAGGGGAGCCGCGAAGAGCTGGACACTACCGATTTCGAACGGCTGTACCACCGGGTCGTCGAGGGGCGCAAATGAGCGCCTACCTCGGTCAGATTTGCGCGATCGTGTGGAAGGACCTGCTGCTCGAGTTGAGAACGCGCGAGCGCGTGGGGGCCATGGGCGCTTTCGCCGTGCTCGCGGCGGTGTTGTTCAATTATTCGATCGACAGGACAGTCGTGCGGCCGCAGGATATTGGCGCCGGGCTCATATGGATGACGATCGTGTTCGGAGGCCTGCTCGGGGTAGGACGCACGTTCCACCTGGAGGCGGAGGACGGCGCGCTTCAGGGCGTGCTGATGAGCCCGGTTCCCAAGGACGCCGTCTTCCTGGGCAAGACGCTCTCCAACTTCGTATTGCTCTATGCCGTATCGCTTCTCGTCGTCGCGGTCTTCATGCTCTTCTTCGGGATGGAGTTGGGGACCAGCCCCACGATGCTGGGGCTGGCCCTCGCGTTGGGCGCGCTGGGCTTCGTCGCGCTCGGCACGCTGTTCGCGGCGGTGTCGTCGGGAACTCGGATGGGCGAGATTCTCCTCCCCATCCTGATCTTCCCACTGCTCGTGCCGATGATCGTCTTCGGTGCCGGGGCGACGGGGAGGCTGCTCTCAGGTCGACCCATCTCCGAGGTCGCCGCCAACATTCGAATGCTCGCGGCGTTCGCGCTCATGGCGGTGGCAGCCGGCGCGGTGCTCTTCCGCTTCGTCGTGGAGGATTGATGTCAGGAAAGGGAATACGCTTGACCGGGACGGCTTTGGCCGTACTCGGTCTCGTCGGGATGGCCGCTGTGTACTGGCTGTCTTTCTTCTGGGTTTCGACCGAGGTGAACCAGGGCGTAGCGCAGCGAATCTTTTACGTGCACGTGCCCGCCGCATGGACCTCGTTCCTGGCGTTCGGGATCGCGGCGTTCACGAGTGGCATGTACCTCTGGCTCCGGGACGAACGTCTCGACCGCGCGGCGGTTGCGGCCGCCGAGGGAGGCATGATCTTCGCGACGATCATGCTCACGACGGGCCCGCTTTGGGGCAAGATCGCCTGGGGCACGTATTGGACCTGGGAGCCACGCCTCACGTTTACCCTGCTGCTGTGGTTCATCTTTCTGGGCTATTTCATGGTCCGGAAGTCCACGGAGAACCCGGAGAAGGGGAAGCGGTTCGCCGCGGTGGTAGCCATCATCGGTGCGCTGGACATCCCGTTCATTCATGTCAGCGTGGTCTGGTTCCGGTCGCTGCACCCCGAGCCCCTAGTCTTGAAGCCCGACCGACCCTCGCTGCCGGGGGACATGCTCACACTATTGCTGACGAGCTTCGTGGTCTTCACGACGCTCTTCCTCGGCCTGTTCCTCCTCCGATACGCTCTCGAGACCCTCCGCGCTGGGCAGCAAGCACGGACGTGCGAAGCCAGCGCCTGACCCTGGTGACCACAATGAAGAAGCTCCGTACGGTCGCGCTACCCCTTTTCGTCATTCTGCTCGCCGCGGCCGACTTGGACGGTCAAGAAACAGCGAGCCGGCTGGCCACCCAGAGCCTGAAACCGTACTGGCACGTTTTCATCGCGTATGCGATCGTGATCGTGATGGTGCTTGGCTGGGTCGTGTCGATCGCGCGGCGCCTCGCCCGCATCGAGGCTCAGCTCGTAGAGTGAGCCGTCACGAGTTGACCCTCCGCTCGACTGCCGGGGATTGTACGAATATTGCTCTCCTGCCATCGCGGCGCGCGACTCGCCTCCTCCGCGTCACGTAAGGCCTAATGGCCGACTCTTTCGATGCGATGCCCCTTCGGTAAACGTCTGGTTATCTTCTGGCACGTTTCTAGCGTCGTGCTAGATTTGGGCGAGCAAGAGGTCATCAGGATCTCGGAGCGCCCTAGGGCGAGAGCCTTGTTCAGAGGGGAGGGATCTTCATGAAGACGGTATTGGGCCGCACCGGATGGTTCGCGGGGCTAGCTCTGTCGACGTTTCTCACGGCTCCGGCGCTCGCAGCCCAGACCACCACGATGCCGAGCACGCTTCGGTACGGATCCGGGCTCATGGATATCCCGGTGGCGAGCGTTCTGCCGCACATGACGATCACCGGCACCTATTCGGGTTTCTTCATGGATCTGGGTCGCTCGCTCGAGATCGACGCGAGCGGGAATCCGATCGCCTATGGCGGGGCCGTTGACAAGTTCTATTCCGACGCCTCGCTGGCGGTCGGTATCTTTGACCGTGCTGAGTTGGGTGCGACCCTGCAGTCCTTCAATGCCGCGACGGCTGGGGGTGACCAGTGGGGTCTCTTCGGTCGCTTGCAGCTCCTGCAGCCCCAGCGGCGGGGCATCGGCCTCGCGGTCGGAGGCAGATATGTGACCGCACCGGACTTCGCTGACGGTGTGTCGTATCAGCCGACGCGTCTTGGGATCGCCGACCGCCGCTTCCGCGAGTCGTACCCAGACCTCGACGATGTCAATACGGAGCTGAGCCTTTACAGCGTCGCGAGCGCCCACATCCGCGGCTTCGACCAGGGCTCGCTTCCGAAGCACGACCTTACGTTCTCGCTCGGATACGGGACTGGCATGTTCCAGGAAGGCGATCAGCTCAGCTTCTACAACTTCGCCGACTCCGAGGGCTGGTTCTTCGGATCCGCGATACACTTCGGTCTAGGAAACTCCTCGCTACTCACGCTCATGGGCGAGTACAACGGCTTCGACCTCAACATCGGCGCGGAGTTGGACGCCGGGGGCGTTCGGCTCGGGGCCCAGTACCTCGCCGCCAACTACGGGGAGCCCGGTGGCGGATACTTCTCCGAGTTCCGGAGACCGAGATTCGGTCTTCTCGCGTCAGTGGCGTTGAACCCTAATGGTGATCGGCTCCTGCACAAGCCGTCGCTCATGCTCCGGCCGGCGCCCGACACCATCATGCTGCCCGCGCCGCCGCCGGACACTGTTCGCCTCACTCGCGAGGTTGCGCCGCCTCTGCCGGAGGGTACTCCGGCCGACGTCTGCCTGGCGACCGCGAGCAACGTCCGGGTCCGTGTTTCGGCCCAGGGCGACACGCTTGTCGGCCCAAGCCGAATATCGATACGGACACTGCGACCCGGTGTTGTCTTCGCCGGTACCTACGCGGGCGATGCCGCGTGGTTCCGGAATGACGAAGCGATCACCTTCGAGGAACGGCAGTTCGACAAGTCGGGCAACGAGCTCCGTCTCGACTGTGGCCAGATCATGGCGATCGGTGAGCACATGGGCATCGCGCTCTTCGGTATGCGCGCCGCGGACCGACCGCTCGAGACGATCTACGTCGCGGTGAGACCGGGAATCTGGCAAGGGTACGAGACGGGGCTGCAGAGGACGCGAGGGGACTGATTCGTCGGGGGTTCCTCTTCGCCGCTGCTCCTGTGGATCGGGGTCGTGGTGGGGCGGGGGCGCTACACCAAACCGCCCCCCAACACCCGGTTGGTAGCGTCCAGGACGGCTTGGACCGCAGCGTGGGGGAGCTGCTCCTCTGTCTCGCACGGCGCTGCTCCGAGCAGGCGTTGGCTCTCCGGGCCCTCGCCGCTCAGCCGGGCAATGACGACCCATCCGTCGAAAGCGCGCACGGCCTTGACGCCGACGAGCTGCAAGCGGACTTCGTTGCCAGCGGCCGAGAGGGTGGCCGCGAGGGCGGCCTGCGTGGCGGCCTTGATGATCCCTTGTTGGGTCTCGAGCCCCGCCCCGGTAGCGCGGTACGTCTCGCTGTTCCATTCGAGATGAACAGTGACCTTGCAAGATCCGCCCCGGGTGGCCTCGCAGTTGAGTGACGCGAATCGAACCCGAGACCGAACGCCTTCGAATCGCTGCATATCGTTATGCAAGTTGAGCCTAGGGGGGACAACCTAAGTTGGGTGTCAGGTGAGGGTCCGGGCAAGACGTATCCGCGCCGGTCGGGCTAGTCACGACCTCGGCGTCCGCTGGCAGCGGACAGACCCGCAGGCACGTCGCCGACCGTATCCACGTCGGCGAGTCGATCCATCACCGCTACGGAAAGGCCTTCCGCCCTCGCTCTCTGAGTCGTGACGTCGAAGACGGCGTCGGTGCTCCACGGCACGTCGTCGCAGAGCTCGGGACGAGGCTCGGAGAGGCCGATGAGGTAGTAGCCGCCGTCCTCCGCCGGCCCGAGCACGACGTCCTGTGCGGCGAGTGCGTCGAATGCGTCGCCAAGGGTCGAGGGCGTGATCCCGGGGATGTCCGTTCCCACGATGCAAACCGAAGCACAGTCGGGAAGGCAAGCCTCGAATGCCGTTGCCATTCGCTTGCCGAGATCTCCATCACCTTGCGGCCTGAACTCGAGGCCCCTACCCCCCAACCAATTGCGCATCTCAGCTTCCGCATTGTCTGGCGTGAAGTAGATGATCACCCGGCGCTGCGTCCGTCTCACCACCTCCGCGGCCCGGGACCCGAGCGCGCGGTAAATCTGCAGCGCCCGCTCATCTCCGACATCTCGCGCCAAGCGCGTCTTCACGAACCCGAGGCGTGGCGCCTTCGCGAAAAGGAGGATTGTCTGCCCGACATGGGTCGGTCTACTTCGGGCGCGCTGGGCGGGGTACCAGCGCGCGAGCCGATGCGGGTCCACTCGGAGGCGGAACAAGGTGATGAGCCCCGCGTTCACCAGCCACTGTGACCAGCGTCCTCGTTCCTCATATCTGCGCGGGCTCGTGAGAAGCGGAGCGCCCAGGCGACGCCCGTTGCCGACCCGCTTCAGCCGATCGAACAGGCCGACGTCCTCCATCACCGGCCAGTGCTGATAGCCACCGACGGCATCGTAAAGGGCACGCGAGACCACAAGGCCCTGGTCTCCGTACACCAACCCATACATGCGCTCGCGCAGTCGTTGTCCACACTCGATGAAGCGCCAGAACGGTTCGTCACCTCCCAGCGCGAACTCGAAGTGGGCGAAGTCATCGCCTTCGGCGTCACGAAGAAAGTCAGCCACGGCGTCACGGGCCGGTGACGGCAGGCGAGAATCGGCGTGCATCACGAGCAACCACGGTGCGTGCGAAGCCCCTACCCCCGCGCTCAGCTGTCCGCCGCGCCCCGGGGGTGAGTGAATGACCCGCGCGCCTACTGCCGCTGCGATCTCTACTGTGCGGTCGGCGGAGCCGCCGTCCGCGACTACGACTTCGTGAGGGAGGTCGAGCCTCGCGACGTCGTCGAGAAGGAGCCCGAGCCGCTCGGACTCATCCAGCGTGGGGATGATGACCGAGAGCCGGGGGGACTGATCGCTCACCGTCCGACGTCGTTCAGCGTCCAGTCGTAGTCGAAGAACTCGATGTCGGTGCGGGCGTCGCGGAGATCCTGAGCCGTCGCGCTCGGGACGTAGGGGATGAGGAAGATCTTCAGGCCTTCGATCCCTCCGAAGTCATCCCCGTACCAGTCCAGGACCCTGTTCAGCCGAACGGTGGTGCGTGTCTCCCGCTCGACCCGCAGATGCTCGGGATCGCCGACCAGGTTGCTCACCGCTCTGTCGAGCTGAGCGTCGAGCTCGTCACCCGTGTACGCCTCCGGCCAGAGCGGTGGGCAGCTTAGAGCCGCGCAGTTCACGGCGAAGTGAATGCGTGGGTCGCCCATGGGGCGGATGATTTGGTGCTCGATCTCGTCCTGCGACCGCTCCGCTCCGGCGATTCGGCAGTGCTTCGCCGAGAACACGTCGGGAATCTGCCAAACCGAGTTCGTGGGCCGGTCTGCGACCGCGTTGCGGATACGCGAGATAAGCCGTCCGTCCTTCTCGATGGGGTAGTGATCCACCACGAGCTTGAGCATGCACGCGTTGTACGCATTGATCCAAAAGGCGAGGCGGGCATCGACGGAGGTCGCCTGGAGCTGGGAAGCGCTCGCTTCAGCCATCGACGCGATGTACGCATCGAGTGCGGAGCGACCGTCCCTCAGTTTCTGATAGTCGACCAGCGGCTGCGCAACCACCTCGGCGAGCACCGCGGTGAATGCGGAGTGATCGGGCAACTCCTGCGCCGCCAGATTCGAGTTATCAGGAGTTTGTACGAGCGGCGATGCCACAAGCGCGAACAGCGCAGCGCCGGCGCCGGTCGCCGACAGACCGAGCCGCTTGGCGATCATCGGCAGGAAACTGAGCAACACTAGAATCGCTCCGGATATGAGGACCCGCACAAGCGCGTCACGCGAGGCTTCTTGAGAGCCGGCGAGTAGCGCGTCCGCAAACATTGTGTAGACGAGCGTTCCCGGGAAGATCCCGATCACCGTCGCCATGGCGTACGTGGGCCAGCGGATCGCCGTGAGGCCCGATCCAAAATTCAGCGCGTTGAACGGGACCGCGGGAATCAGTCTGAGGGTGAGCAGCCCACGGAAGCCGTGGTTCTCGGTCGCGCGATCCAATGCGTCCAAGCGCGTACCCCCGAGCCGCTCGATGCCGTCACGTCCCAGATACCGCCCTATGCCGAACGCCAGGTTCGCCCCGATGTTCGCTCCGAGGGTCGTATAGAGCGTCCCCCAGAAAACGCCGAACATGGCTCCACCGGCCAGGGTCAGGATTGAACCCGGGATCGCGAGCGCGGTCGCGGCCACGTACACCGCGACGTACACGAGTGCCGCGGCCGGGGAGCTCCGCAGCCAAGTGATGGCTAGGCCTACACCGTCACGGCTCAGGTATTGTCCGAGCGGGGTGAGCGCAGCCGCGAGCGCACCGCCGATGAGGATCAGGACGAGAGCTGCCAGCTTCAGCCACACGGCGCGGCCGCCGTTCCCTACTTCAGCCATGAGATCACCTTGGTGAGCGTTCGGCCACCTGCGCTGTCCAGCTTCGTGCGACGGAAGGCGTTGCACGCCCGGAGCACGCCTTCCACCATAGTGGGATATGGGAAGATCGTGCCTGCGATGTCGTTCAGCGTCAGCCCGTTCTTCTTCGCGAGCACCAGAGGCATCAACAGATCGCCGGCGTGACTGCCTAGGATCGATGCCGCCAGAATCCGCCCCTTCTTGTCGGCGGTGATCTTCACGAGGCCGTGGGTTTCCCCGTCCACGATGGCTCGGTCGAGGTCGTCGAACGGGTACGTGAACGTGCTGCCGCCGCGAGCCTGTGCTTCCTCGTGAGAGAGACCCACGTGCGCCAGCTCGGGGTCCGTGTAGGTGACGGTTGGTACCGTATCGTAGTTCACCCTGGCGGAGCCGGGGATCAGCGCGTTGCGCAGGACCGCCTTCGCCATGTGGTCGGCGACGTGAGTGAACTGCATGCCGCCGGTAACGTCGCCCGCGGCCCAGATACCGCGGTTCGACGTGCGCAGACGGTCGTCGACGACGACCGCGCCGTTCCGTGTCTCCACGCCGGCCCTGTCGAGCCCGAGTCCTTCGATGAGAGGCTTCCTCCCCGTGGCGACGAAGATTTCGCCCGCGGCGACTCGTTCACCGGTAGCGGTGACGACGACCTTGGAGTCACCGTGCAACTCGATTCGCTCGGCGCGGGTCCCCAGCCGGAACTCGATGCCGTCGACCTCGAGGATCGACTGCAGGTGGCCTGCAAGTTCAGCATCGTCTCTGGGCAGGATCCGTGGCGCCATCTCGATGACCGTGACCGACGAGCCCAGACGGGCGAAGACCTGAGCCATCTCGAGGCCGATCGGCCCGGCGCCGAGCACCGCGACCCGGCTCTCGAGCTCGTCGGTTTCGAAGAGCGTGTGGTGGTCCAGGTACCCGGCCTCGGCGAGACCAGGTATAGGCGGCGCGATGGGTAGCGCTCCGGTCGCAACCACGATCCGCTTCGACTGGAGGCGCCCCACGCCTTCGACCTCGACGGTATCGGGTGACACGAAGTGGGCCGAGCCGAACTCGACCGTGACGCCCATGTCCCGAAACCGTTGCGGGTCGTCGTGGTGTTCGACGACCCGCCGGGCCCCCCGCATCCTGGCCATGACCGAAGAGAACACGTGCGCTGGCGAAGCGGACTCGAGGCCGAGCTCGTCGGCGTGTCTCATGGCGTGCGCTAGGCGCGCCGACGCGATGAGGGCCTTCGAGGGTACACACCCCGTCCAGAGGCAGTCGCCGCCCAGAGCCGACTTCTCCACGAGCGCCGCCCTTACACCGAGGTAGGCCGCGCCTGCCGTGGACACGAGCCCCGCCGTGCCACCACCGATCGCGATCAGATCGTATTCTTTGGGCTGCATCTCTCGGTCCTCCTCGAGAGCGAGTCGGCGAAGAGCGATCCAGACTACCGCATATGCGGAAGGAATGCGCTGCCCCGGGCGGGCGGTTCCCGATACGGTCCAACCGTTCATATAGGGCTGCTACCGTCGTCCCACCAGGGCATCCCGATGTCCCGTGCAAGACGATACCTTGACTTCAAGCGACGACGGCGGTCGAAAGGACTTTCGCTTTCTCTTCGGGTTCTATACTTTGGGTGCCGAACACCCGAGATTCGTGGCATCGTGCGGACGGAGGCGAGATGGCGACGGCGCAAATGACTGACAAGAACGAGCAGAGGAAGGCCGATCAGCAGCAGAAGGCGTTGGATATGGCCCTCACGCAGATCGAGCGCTCCTATGGGAAAGGAGCGATCATACGCATGGGTGAGGATGGGTTCTCCACCGGGATCGAAGCCATTCCCACCGGCGCGCTCAACCTCGACGCCGCGATCGGTATCGGGGGAATCCCGAGGGGCAGGATCAGCGAGATCTACGGTCCGGAGTCGTCGGGAAAGACGACGATCTGCCTGCACATCATCGCCAACGCGCAGGGGTTGGGCGGAATCGCCGCGTTCATCGATGCCGAGCACGCGCTCGACGTCGCTTACTCGAGAAAGCTCGGCGTCGACGTCGACAACCTACTCGTGTCGCAGCCTGACACGGGTGAGCAGGCACTCGAGATCGCCGAGGTGCTCATCCGGAGCAACGCCGTCGACGTCGTGGTCATCGACTCGGTCGCCGCGCTCGTGCCGCGAGCCGAGATCGAGGGCGAGATGGGCGACACCCACGTCGGACTTCAGGCCCGCCTCATGAGCCAGGCGCTACGCAAGCTCACGGGCGCCGTGAGCCGTTCCAACACCTCGGTGGTCTTCACGAACCAGATCCGTGAGAAGATCGGCGTGATGTTCGGTAGCCCGGAGACGACGTCAGGCGGCCGTGCGCTGAAGTTCTATGCGTCCGTCCGGTTGGACATCCGGCGTATCGGCGCGATCAAGGACGGCCAGGACGTGATCGGCAACCGAACGCGAGTGAAGGTCGTGAAGAACAAGTGCGCTCCGCCGTTCCGCCAAGCCGAGTTCGACATCCAGTACGACGAGGGCATCAGCCACACCGGCCTACTCGTCGATCTCGGCGTCGAGCACAACATCGTCGACAAGTCCGGTTCGTGGTTCTCCTACGGCGATTTGCGTCTAGGTCAGGGCAAGGAGAACTCGAAGCTGTTCCTGATAGAGAACGCCGACATCGCCGACGAAATCGAAACCCGTCTGCGCACGACACTCGGCCTTTCCAGCGACGAGGACACCAAGCCTGCGTTGGCCGACGAGGCAGAAGCAACGGCATCCGCCGACGAGCTGGCTGGAGTGGCGTCGTCTGTCGAGGAGACCCAGGCGGCAGCCGACTGACCGCCACCACTCGAGCAAAGCCGGAAGAAGGTCCCGGACCGAGTCGCTGCAGCGTCGAGATCTCGCAGCCGGAGCGGATCTCGGTCGCGAAGCACGCTCGAAGCACGTGGGCCGACAATGGTTTGGTGATGCCGGCTTCTGCCACTGCAGTCTTGAAGCCACACGCAGGAGACCCGGCCCCCTCCACCACGTACCTCGAAGTACTCCATACCGCACTCCCCACGCGTTATCCTTACAGCTGTCCAATAGCCAAGCGGCTTCCCTACCAATCGACCCATGCGAACCGCCGACATCAGACAGCGATTCCTCGACTTCTTCAAGGAGAAGGGTCACAAGGTGCGCCCGAGCTCTTCGCTCGTGCCGGGGGATGACCCCACGCTGCTCTTCACGAACTCGGGCATGGTTCAGTTCAAGCGGGTGTTTCTGGGGCAGGAGAAGGTCCCCTACGACCGTGCCGTAACCTCCCAGAAGTGCGTGCGCGCCGGCGGCAAACACAACGATCTCGAAGAGGTGGGGGTAACGACCCGCCACCACACGTTCTTCGAGATGCTCGGCAACTTCTCGTTCGGGGATTACTTCAAGAAAGACGCGATCGCATTCGCTTGGGAGCTGATGACGGACGTGTACGGGCTCGATCCCGATCGTTTCTACGCGACCGTCCACCACACGGACGACGAGGCGGCCGAGCTTTGGGCCACCGAGGCGGGTCTTGCCGCGGATCACATATACCGGCTGGGCGACAAGGACAACTTCTGGCAGATGGCCGACACAGGTCCGTGCGGCCCGTGCTCGGAGCTGCACTACGACCTGCGCGACGACCCCGCACCCGTCACGAGCACCGAGCAGTTCGTCGAGCTCAGCGAGGCCGGCATCATCGTCGAGCTCTGGAACCTCGTGTTCATGCAGTTCGATCGTGACGCCTCCGGCGAGCTGACTCCGCTTCCGGCCGCATCGGTCGACACGGGAGCCGGACTCGAGCGCATCGCCGCGGTCCTTCAAGGGGTGGATTCCAACTACCACACGGATCTGTTCGCGCCGCTGCTCGAGCGCGTCGCCGAGCTCGTCGGCCGTGACTACGACCGTGATTCGGATGAGGGCGTCAGCTACCGAGTGCTAGCGGACCATGCGCGTGCGGTAGCTTTCCTGCTCGCCGACGGCGTGTTTCCATCCAACGAGGGGCGGAGCTATGTATTGCGCCGCATCCTCCGCCGAGCGGTCCGGCACGCGTGGCTGCTCGGTCGCCGAGAACCGACGCTGGTGGGCGTCGTGGAGGCCGTCGTAGACAGCATGGGCGACGTGTACTCCGACCTTGTCCACCGTCGCGAACACCTGGTACGGACCACAACAGCGGAAGAGGAGCGTTTCTTGTCGACGATCGATGGCGGCATGATGCGCTTCGAGGAGCTCGTGCGGGCCGAGGGAGCGACGATTCCGGGTGAGGAGGCTTTCAAGCTTTACGACACGTTCGGCTTTCCGCTCGACCTCACTCAGCTCATGGCTGAGCAGCGCGAAGTCACGGTCGACGTGGAGGGCTTCGATAGGGCGCTCGAGCGGCAACGGGAGCGGTCCCGCGCCGATCGTGGCACCGCCGGCCTCGGCGCGGACTCAGCCCAGAGCGCTGAAGATTGGACGACGTTGTCCCAGCGCGAGCAGGCGTTCGTCGGATACGAGTCGCTGACTGCCGATACCGATGTGCTCGCGTATCGCATGGCGGACGACTCCCTCGGGCTCGTGCTGGAGCAGAACCCGTTCTACGTCGAGAGCGGTGGGCAGGTCTCTGACCAGGGTACGGTGCGAGGGGACGGATGGACGTTGACCGTGGCCAACGTGGTGAAGGTCGGGTCGTTGACCGCGCTCTTCGGCCCCGTCGAAGGCGCATTCCCAGACCGCCCGGAGTCCGTTCGCGTTTCGGCGGAGGTCCCCGCTCGTGTGCGGCGTGATACCGTTCGCAACCATACCGCGACGCACCTTCTGCACGCGGCGCTGCGGGAGGTTCTCGGTGAACACGTCGTCCAGCGCGGGTCCCTCGTGGCGCCTGACCGGCTCCGGTTCGACTTCGCCCACACGGCCCCGATGACGAGCGAAGAGCGCGAAAGCGTCGAGGCGATCGTCAACGATGGCGTTTGGGCCAACCATCCGGTCGAGATCAGGTACCGGACGTACGAACAAGCCGTGCGGGCTGGGGCGATGGCTCTCTTCGGCGAGAAGTACCCGGACGAGGTCCGGGTCGTGAGTATCGCGGGGGTGAGTATGGAGCTTTGCGGAGGGACGCACGTGAGTCACACCGGTGAGATCGGCCTCTTCCGTCTGGTGGGCGAGGCGGGTGTGGCCGCTGGTGTACGTCGTGTCGAGGCACTGACTGGCCCGGGAGCCTTCGCGTACCTCAGGGAACAAGAGGCGACACTCGCCGAGGCGGCTTCAGTGTTGAAGACGCAGCCCACGGATCTCACCCAACGCGCCGAGCAGCTGCTCCGAGAGCGTGTCGAACTCGAGGGTCTGCTCGACGAGCTGCGGGCCCAGGGCGGCAAGGGCGAGCAGGAAGTGGCGGCTGAAGCGATCGAGCTGGACCAGGGTTCGTCCAGCTACAGGGGTATTCGGCTGACAGCCCGCAGCGCCGACGACGCGAGGAAGTGGGGTGACGAGTTCCTAGCTGCGGGCGAGTCGGGCGTGGCGGTGCTCGTCGCGGAGATGCCGGGGGACAAACAGGCGCTCTTTGCCTTCGTCAGCGACGACCTGATCTCGTTGGGTGTGCGCGCCGACGCGGTCGTGAGCGAGGTTGCCACGTTCGTCGGAGGGCGTGGCGGTGGTCGTCCCCACATGGCCCAGGCGGGGGTTGAAGACCCCGCGGGCATCGACGAAGCGCTGCAGTCGGGTGCTGATGTGGTTCGGAACCTACTCACGGCGGGCACGGCGTGAGCGATATCCGCACGTGGATCGAGACGCGGCGGCCGCCCGCGCCGATGGACCTAGGACGGTGGTTGCACGCCGATGCCGAGTCGGGTTCGATGACCGAGCGCATCACTTTCCTTGCCCGCACAGCGCTCGATGAGGCCCGCGCCCAACCCGGCCGCGTACGGGAAAGCGCGTTCCAGCTGCTCGCTGCGGATGCTCTCGTGACGTACGCCTGTGAGGCGGCGCTCGAGGAGGCGAATCCTCCCGCCGCGCTACGCACGATCTTGCTCAGGACGGCCAGCAAACGGTGACGGACATGGATCCTGGCGCATTCGCCGATATTCACAGTCACCTCGTCCCTGGGGTCGACGACGGCGCCCGTGACCTCGAGGACACGCTCGCGTCCGTCGAGCGCATGACGCGGCTGGGCATTCGGAAAATCCTCACCACACCTCACTTGAACGGAAGCGTTACCCGCAAGGAAGAGGCAATCGAAGCTCGGCTGAGTGAGGTCGACGAAGCGTTCGAGCGAGCTGCCATAGCCGTGGAAGCCGATTTCCCCGAGGTCGACTTCAAGCGCGGCCACGAGGTGATGCTCGACATCCCCGAGGTCGATTTCTCAGATCCGCGCATCCGACTTGCCGGAACTTCTTTCGTGTTGATCGAGTGGCCGCGTCTCCACGTGCCGCCGGGCACGAGCAAGGTGCTCGAACGCATCATGAGTGCCGGATACCGCCCGATCATTGCCCACCCCGAGCGGTACATCGGCATCGATCGGAAGCTGGGAGTGATCGCCAGGTGGCGGGAGGTCGGCGCCTATCTACAGGTCAACCACGGTTCACTCAGCGGCCGCTATGGTGCCGCTGCCAAGGGGATTGCGGCGCGCCTGCTACGCCGTGGCTGGGCCGACTATCTGGCGTCGGACTTTCACGCCCAGCCGCAGGGCAGGATATACTTCAAAGAGGTTTGGGAGCAGCTTGAGGCGCTGCGCGCCGGGGAGTCCCTCACGAACCTCTGCCTCACGAACCCGAGCCGCGTGTTCAAGGATGAGATCCCGCTTCCCGTCCCACCCCTACCCCCTGAGACCGGGCTGTGGGCACGAGTGAGGGGCATGGTGAGCCCGGAGCTACCTTGAGCATCCCCGATGCGGTGATCCACGGGCATCTGAGCGCGCTGTCGGCCTTGAGCCAGGAGGTGTCGGACTCGATGGCCGGCGAGATCCAGGCGCTCGCCGACCGGGTTCTGGAGACGATCCTCGCCGGAGGCAAGGTCATGTTCTGCGGGAACGGCGGCTCCGCGGCGGATGCGCAACACCTTGCCGCGGAGTACGTCGTGCGCTTCTCCCGAGAGCGTCGTGCGCTCGCGGCGCTTGCGCTCACTACGGACACGTCGGTGCTGACTGCCGGTGGGAATGACTACGGATACGACACGATCTTCTCTCGCCAGGTCGAAGCGCTCGGGAGGGCCGGGGACCTGTTGATCCTGCACTCGACCAGTGGAGAGTCCGACAACCTGCTCGCCGCGACGGAGGCGGCGGGCCGGCTCCGGATCTTCACGGCGGCCCTGCTCGCCAAGGGGGGGGGACGACTGCGGAAGCTCGTTGACCTCCCGCTCGTCGTGCCCACCGAGTCCACCGCACGGGCCCAGGAACTGCACCTCGCAATCGAACACATCGTGTGTGAGATCGTCGATTCGGCGGTTTCGACAAGCGACTGATCCGACGCGCCCGCGCTCGCGCGAGGCGTTTACGAGTACACGAAGGTTGGAGGCGGATGAACGACCTGATCGACCTCAAAGGGACCTCAGCGCCGCCGGCGGTCAGTTGGATCACCCGCACGCTGGAAGAAGCGGGGCACGACACGTGGGCTGTCGGGGGTGCGGTGCGCGACGCGCTCATGGGGCGTCCGTCCGGCGACTGGGACCTGACGACGCGGGCGCGTCCCGACCAGCTTCAAGAGCTCTTCCGGCGGACCGTGCCGATCGGAATCGTGCACGGCACCGTGGGGGTGCTGGCGCGGGACGGCACCATGTTGGAGGTCACCACCTTCCGGAAGGATGTCGAGACGGACGGTCGACACGCCGTCGTCGCCTTCGCGGACCGGGTCGAGGACGACCTTGCCCGCCGAGACTTCACGATCAACGCCATCGCGTGGCATCCGCTCCGCGAAGAGTTGCGAGACCCCTTTCGGGGCATCGAAGACCTCGAGGCCGGCGTCCTGCGGACCGTCGGTGTCGCGGCTGACCGGTTGGCGGAGGATTACCTGCGGGTTCTCCGGGCCTTCCGCTTCGCCGGACGCTTCGCTTTGAAGATCGAGGAGGAGACGTGGTCCGCCCTGTGTGAGTCCGTGCGTCACTTGCCATCGCTCGCCGCAGAACGAATCCGAGAGGAGTTGGTGAAGGTCCTTTCGGCAGATCGTAAGCCCTCCGGTGCGCTCATGCTGTACGCCGAGTCTGGCGCTCTGTCGGTCTTGTACCCGGAGCTCTCCGAGTTGCGGGCGTCCCTCGCCGCCGGCGATCCGTGGTCCGAGAAGTTGGCCAGCGTCGACCAGCTCCCACCGGGCCGGCCCTACCTGCGGCTCGCCCAGCTCCTGTGGGGACTCGATCCATCAGCGGTAGCGCGGGTCTTGACACGGCTCCGGCTCTCCAATGCTCAGGTTGACGAGGTCGCGCGGCGAGCCGAATGCACTGAAATGCCTTCCGCCGAGGCCGACGACGAGGCGTTTCGGCGCTGGCTGAGCGCCACGGGGTCGACTCGGCTCGCGGCGGTCGCGAGATTGGGTCTGGCGCGGGCGCGGGCGAGACATCAGGCGGGGCATGACGACACGTGTGACGCGGTCGTCGCAGCCTGGCGGCGTGCTCGCGCAGTGCTCGCCACCGGACCCGCGCTGTCTGTGGCGGAGCTGGCATTCGATGGGCGCGACTTGATCCGCATGGGACTGCAGCCGGGACCCAACTTCGGCCGGATCCTAGATGATCTGCTTGATTTCGTGCTCGCGGATCCCACTCGCAATCGAACCGAGGTGCTCGAGAGCCGCGTCGGGGACCTCGCAGAGAGCGGCGATGGCTGATCTGGACCTCTTTCCCGCGGACGAGAGCGGACGTGCGGTCGACGCAGAGCACGAATCGGGACCGCACATGAACGCCCCACTCGCCGCCCGCATGCGGCCCAGAACCCTGTCGGAGTTCAGGGGTCAGGAGCATCTGCTGGGTGAGGGTCGGGCAATCCGCGCGATGCTGGACCAGGGCTCGCCGAAGAGCATGATCCTCTGGGGACCGCCCGGTAGCGGAAAGACGACGCTCGCCCGCCTGATTGCCGCCGAGGCCAATGTCACCTTCGTACCGTTGAGCGCTGTGAGCGAGGGGATCGCCCGAGTGCGCGAGATCATAGAGCAGGCGGGCACTCGACTTCAGGCAACTGGGCGTCGAACGATCCTCTTTTGTGACGAGATCCACCGCTTCAACAAAGCACAGCAGGACGCCTTCTTGCCACATGTGGAAGCCGGCACCGTAATCCTGATCGGCGCGACCACGGAGAACCCTTCCTTCGAGATCGTCCGACCCTTGCTCTCGCGGGCGCCGGTGTACGTTCTGAACCCGCTCTCGTCGGAAGAGCTGCGGGCGATACTCCACGATGCGGTCACGTCTGAGGCGAGGGGGCTCGGTGAGGGGGGCGTGCGTTTCGAGGACGACGCGCTGGTCTTCATCGCGGAGGCCTCCGATGGGGACGCACGTCGGGCGTTGGGCGCCGCTGAGGCGGCGGCGCATGTCGTGGGCCCCGACGGCACCGTCGCCGTGGCGGCAGCCCGAGAAGCGCTCCAGCACCGCTTCGCCACCTACGACAAAGGCGGCGAGGAGCACTTCAACCTCGTGTCGGCGCTTCACAAGGCGGTCCGGGGAAGTGACCCCGATGGGGCCCTCTATTGGCTGGCCCGCATGATCGACGGTGGAGAAGACCCGCTCTACATCGCGCGGAGATTGGTGCGCATGGCTTCGGAGGATGTCGGAATGGCGGATCCGGCAGCGCTCCAGGTAACGGTCGCGGCGCGGGACGCATACCACTTCCTGGGGTCTCCGGAGGGCGAATTGGCACTGGCCGAAGCCACGATCTACCTCGCGACCGCGCCTAAGTCGAACCGGGCGTACGAGGCGTGGTCGGCTGCCCTCGAGCGCGCGCGCGAAACTCCGGGCGAGGGAGTCCCGCTGCACATCCGCAACGCCCCGACGGATCTGATGAGGGAGCTGGCTTACGGCGAGGGCTACAGGTACGACCACGCGGAACAGGACGGAGTCGCCCCACAGGCATACTTGCCCGACCGCCTCGCCGGGGAGGCGTTCTACACGCCGAGCCGATTCGGCTTCGAAAAGACTGTCGCGGAGCGACTCAAATGGTGGGCGGAGCGGCGCGTCGAGTCCGGCGCGGAGGACTAAGGAGCCGGCTGACGATCTGGGGCGCTTCTTACCGCCGCACCGGTTGAGTATCCTTCTCATTCAGGTACCGAGGCCGTGCTAGGGATGTCAAGAATTCGCGGATGAACGGCCGCAGGCGCGCGGAGGTGGCAGGATTCCGACTCAGCTCATCGACATGCGCACGCCGGTCGAGCGCGCGGTGCTCGTTGGCGCGCCGCAGGGCGAGCTCGAAACGTGTCTCGTAGAGGAACACCTCGGAGAGTTGGCGCGTTTGACGGATACGGCGGGCGGCGAGGTGGTCGGCGCCCTCACCCAGCGGATTTCCAAGCCAAATCCGCGCTTCTACGTGGGGAAGGGCAAAGCGGACGAGCTCAAATCGCTCGTGACCGAGAGAGAGGGCGATCTCGTGATCTTCGACGACGAGCTCAGCCCTGCCCAGGGAAAGAACCTCGAGGCACTTCTGGACGTGCGCGTGATGGATCGCTCAGAGCTGATCCTAGACATCTTCGCGACGCGCGCACGATCGAAGGAGGCGCGCATGCAGGTCGAGCTCGCGCAACTCGAGTACCTTCTTCCGCGACTCCGCCGCATGTGGCGCCACCTCTCTCGCATCCGTGGTGGCATCGGCCTGCGGGGGCCGGGCGAGACCCAGCTCGAGACGGACCGCCGACTGATCGGCAAGCGGATCGTCGACCTGAAGGGCAAACTGCGCCAAGTGGCCAAGGCGCGGGAGATGCAGCGCAAGTCTCGCGAGGGCAGCTTCCGGGCCGCTCTGGTCGGCTACACCAACGCGGGCAAGTCGTCCTTGTTGCGCGCGCTCTCGGGGGCCGAACTGTTCATCGAGGATCGTCTCTTTGCGACGCTCGACTCGGCGACACGCAAGGTCGAGTTGGGAGCGGGCCATGAGGCTCTGCTCACGGACACCGTCGGGTTCATCCGAAAGCTTCCCCACCATCTAGTCGCGTCGTTTCGTTCGACGCTTGAGGAGGCACGCGAGGGGGATGTACTGCTGCACGTGATCGATGCTTCACACGCTGCCTGGGAGGAACAACGGCAAGTGGTGAACGACGTCCTCGCGGACCTCGATCTCACGACTCACGACAAGATTCTGGTCTTCAACAAGGTCGACAGGATCACGCATGCGGAGGAGGAGGCGTTGCGTGCTCGGATCCGCGCGCTGGAGCCGACGCCGGCGGTCTTCGTCTCCGCCCACGTCGACGCCACGCTGGGCGCCTTGAAGGAGACACTCATCGCGCGCATCCGCGCTCGACTGGAGGAGGTCGTGGTCCGCGTGCCCGTCGAGGACGGACAGGCGATCGCGGCTATCTACCGCGAGTCCGAGATCATCGACCGCGCGGATGAGAACAGGGATGTGCTCATTATAGCACGGATCCCGGCGCCACTCCTGGGCCGGCTCCGGAGCCGCGAGGGCGTGCACGTGGAACCTGCGCCAGCATCGTGACGTCTTCGCGAGCTCGTCGAAGAGCGTAGTCCCCAACCGACTGACAGAAATGCGTTTCTACCTCAATATCGATCACGTGGCTACGGTGCGGCAGGCGCGCGGTACCGACGAGCCCGATCCCGTCCGGGCCGCCGTGCTTGCGGAGTTGGCGGGTGTGGATGGAATCACGGTGCACCTCCGTGAGGACCGAAGGCACATCCAGGACCGCGACGTGCGGCTGCTCATGGATACGGTGCGCACCGGCGTAAACTTGGAGCTCGCGGCCACCTCGGAGATCCTCGACCTCGCGTGTGAATGGCGCCCGTTGCAGGCGACGCTCGTGCCCGAGAAGCGGGAGGAGCTCACGACCGAGGGGGGACTCGACCTGAGCAGTGGGAGACAGCTCGAGGTCGTTGGTGATGCGCTCGCGCGCCTCGAAGGAGCGGGCATCCGAACCTCACTCTTCATCGATCCCACACCTGAGGCGATCCAGGCCGCTCTGGAACTGGGGGCGGACGCGATCGAGCTGCACACCGGCGAATACGCGAACGCACGGGGCGCCCAGCGCATGCACGAGCTCGAGCGGTTGGATCGCGGGGCGTCGCTCGCGAGCAAGCTCGAACTGGCGGTACATGCCGGTCACGGGCTCACGTACGAGAACGTGCACCCCGTCGCGGCCATACCGGAGATCGAAGAGCTGAACATCGGTCACAGCGTGATCGCGCGGGCGGTGCTCACCGGCATGGAGCGCGCCGTAAAGGACATGTCCAGGATCCTACGTCGGGCTCGACGGCTTCGAGCGTGAAGCACTGGGAAAAGGCTCTCTTCGGGGTAGCGGTCACCGTCTTTCTGCTGTGGTGGGTCCTGCGCAACGAGGACCCCTCCGAGGTCTGGACGAACATCCTGCAGGGCGACTTCGTCCTACTGCTCGCAGCGGTCAGCGTGGCGACTTTTGGGTTCTTCATCCGCGCACTCCGGTGGAGGGTTCTGCTGGCTCGCGTCAACCCTGATACGCGGCTTGGCTCGAGGTTCGCGGCGGTTTCCATCGGATTCATGGGCAACAACGTTCTGCCTCTGAGGGCCGGAGAGTTCATGCGGCCGTACGCGCTGAGCCGTCTTGAGCCGGTTACCTTCAGTGCCGCGTTCGGCTCGTTGGTCGTCGAGCGATTCCTCGACGGCATGGTGCTGCTGCTCTTCCTGGTCTTGCCCGTCGTCCTGCCCGGCTCCCCGGCTGCGGAGGCGTTTTCGGGGGAACGGGGCGCGCTGCTTCTGCGCGGCGGGCTGGTGACGGTCTCTTTGGTACTCTTCGCGCTCGTGTGCATGGCCGTGCTGCCACGACAGTTTGTCCAGTTCGTCGAGTGGTTCGCAGCCTTCTTGCCAAAGAAGCTCTCTGTGCAGCTCGTGGAGTCGCTCGCTTCGTTCCTCGACTCCCTTGCGATCATGCGTGACCCGAAGCTGCTGGCGCTGGCGCTCGCATGGACGCTCTTCTTCTGGATCTGGCACGCGTCGTCGTTCTGGCTGGGCATGCTGGCGTTCGGCATCGATACCGGATTCGTATCCGCCATCTTCGTCACCGCAGCGGTCGGTTGGGGGGTCGCACTGCCGTCGGCGCCGGGGTTCTTCGGCACGTTCCACTATGCGGCCAGCTTCGCTCTGATCGCGATCTACGGCGTGAGTGTCGACCAGTCCTTGGCCTTCGCGTTCG
The DNA here is from genome assembly GCA_965197725.1 of Longimicrobiales bacterium. Classification (GTDB taxonomy): domain Bacteria; phylum Gemmatimonadota; class Gemmatimonadetes; order Longimicrobiales; family Gaopeijiaceae; genus UBA1138. The sequence continues at coordinate 109,957 of CBDANQ010000061.1, read as the reverse complement.
GGTACCATTTCGGTGGCTGGCTCCCGATCACGCTGATCGGCTTCTACTACGCCTGGAAGATGGGGCTGTCGCTCGGCGAGGTGCGCACCGCCAAAGCCTCGTGAGACAGGCGGTCAGAGTGCGTGCTCCGGCCAAGATCAACCTCCTGCTCCGTGTACTCGGGCTCAGAGCGGATGGCTTTCACGAACTCGAGACGCTCTTTCAGGCGATTCACTTCACGGATGAGCTGACTGTCGAACTGGCTGGTGACTCGGTGCGGCTGGACGTCGCGGGCACCGACGCGGGGCCGGTGACGCACAACCTCGCGTTCCGGGCAGCCGAGGCCTATCGCCTCGCGGCTGACTTGCACTCCGGGGTCCGCATCCTTCTCACCAAGAACATTCCGACCGGCGCGGGTCTGGGTGGGGGATCTTCCGACGCTGCCGCGGTTCTGCGAGCGCTGAACCACCTCACAGATGGAGCGGTCACCGCTGAGGCGCTGCTCGCGATCGGTGCGGACCTGGGTTCTGACGTCCCGTTTTTTCTGTGCGGCAGCGCCCTGGCCCTGGCTCGGGGTCGGGGCGACGACCTCACCTCCTCTCCATCACTTCCGGTGAGGGAAGTCGTGCTCGTCTGCCCACCTGTACACGTCGCGACAGGGTCCGCTTATGCCGCCCTGGCAGAGCGTCGCGCATCGACGGGCCTGCAGGCACGCCCGCGGCTGGAGCGCATGCCGTCGGACTGGGACACGGTCGATGAGATCGCCGCCAACGACTTCGAGTCGCTGGTCGCGGACGGACATCCGGAGGTGCGGCGAGCCCTGGATTTTCTGCGAGACGCTGGTCTGCGGTTGGTCATGCTCTCGGGCAGCGGCGGTGCGTGCTTCGGGCTCGCGAGGGGCGCCTCGGAGGCGTTGTCGACGGCGCAACGCCTCTCCGACGAGCTCGGGTGGAGGGTGCTGGCGACCCGTACGCTGGACGAACTGCCTCCGGTCTCACCTCTGTGATCCGGGGGACCTTGAGCCGCCCCCCCCCCGCCGTGGGTAGGATGTGCCACGCTGGCCCGTCGCCTAATGGCAGAACACCGGTCTTTGGCTTAGAGCTGGGCGTTTCTGAATCGCTCGGAATGTCTCGTTTCTTCAACTGCTGATGGCACCCTCGGAGCCACCACTCTTCTTTACCCTCTTCAGGGACCTTCAACTACGGCTGGGTCAGCTTCATGCGGGTTCTAGGCGGGGCAGGGGATTCATCATCCCCCGCGGCAGTTACCAAGGACGGTTCATCCTTGTGCAACTCTGAACACCAAGTCCGGGTGAAGAAGCGGCCCGTTGGTGTTGCTGTAGCGGGATCGGCTCGCGCTCTGCTGACCTGCACATCATCTTGAGCGCATGAGCGAAGCCATCACCAGCCTAAACGCAGCCCTCTCCGGCCGCTACCGCATCGAGTCCTAACTCGGTGAGGGCGGGATGGCGACAGTCTACCTGGCCGACGACATCAAGCACGAGCGCAAAGTCGCGCTCAAGGTCCTGAAGCCCGAACTCGCAGCCGTCGTCGGAGCCGACCGTTTCCTGGCCGAGATCAAGACCACGGCGAACCTGAGTCACCCCCACATTCTGCCGCTGCACGACTCGGGTGAGGCCGACGGCTTCCTGTTCTACGTCATGCCGCATGTAGAGGGAGAGAGCCTTCGGCAGAGGCTCGACCGCGAACATCAGCTTCCCGTGGACGAGGCGTTGCGTATCGCCGCGAACGTCGCTGAGGCCCTCGACTATGCCCACCGCCAGGGCGTCGTCCATCGCGACATCAAGCCTGCGAACCTTCTTCCTTCTGCAAGAGGGAAAGCCTGTGATCTCCGACTTTGGCATCGCGTTGGCGGTCGGCGTTGCTGGTGGAGGTCGCCTTACCGAAACCGGACTCAGCCTCGGCACGCCCCACTACATGAGCCCCGAGCAGGCGACGGGCGACCAGACAGTGGGTCCAGCCACGGACACTTACGCTCTCGGTTGCGTGCTGTACGAGATGCTGGTCGGCGAGCCGCCGTACACCGGAAGCACGGCACAGGCGATTCTGGGCAAGATCATCGCGGGCGAGCTCGCGTCTGCCACTGGGGAGCGGGCGTCGGTTCCCCGCAACGTCGATGCTGCGATCAGGAAGGCGCTGGAGAAGTTGCCTGCGGATCGGTTCACAGGGGCTCAGGACTTCGCTAAGGCGCTGGCTGATCCGGGGTTCAGGCATGGGGAAGAGGCGGTGGCTGGTGTCGCAGGCGGCGGGGGACCGTGGAACCGGCTGAGTATCGGCTTGGCGGGATTCGCCGCGTTCTCCACGCTGGCGCGCGGTTGGGCGCTCCTTCGCCCCGAGCCTCCCCCCCCGGTACAGCGGTTCTCGCTGGAACTCGAAGGCGGTGGGACACCGGGCGTCGCTCCCGACGGCTCGGCGGTCGTGTTCCGTAGCGCAAACGCGGGCGGCCAACAGCAGGTGTGGCTGCGTCGTTGGGAGAACCTGACCCCCACACCTGTTCCGGGTACCGAGGGAGCGAATATCGGTCAGCCTGTCATCTCGCCCACGGGCGACGAAGTGGCGTTTGTTGCGGACGGACAGTTGAAGGTCGCTCCACTCGGTGCTGACGCCGGGGATGAGGTCTTACGTGACGCCCACGGGACACCTGATCTTCGGCTCCCTGGACGGCCAGATCCTCGCGGCTCCGTTCGATGCCGAGCACATGGAGCTCACGGGTGCGGCAGTTCCGCTCGTCGAGGGCGTCTTCGTGACCCGCGGCCGATACCCGATATACAGTTTGTCGCCGACAGGGGCGCTCGTGTATCTGGCCGGTGCCGGTGGTGGGGGTCAGTCGGAGTTCGTGTGGGTCACACGCTCTGGCCAGGCTACGCCTGTTGATCCGGGGTACACCTTCACGCCGGGCGAAAGCGCCGGTTGGAGGCTCTCGCCGGACGAGACGCGGGTCGCGTTCGCCAGCACTGTCGATGGCAACACCGACGTGCGGATCAAGCACCTCCCCGACGGACCGGAGGAGAGGATCACGTTCTCGGACGACCCCGACCCCGAGTACAGTCCATTCTGGACGCTCGATGGGCAAAGCGTGACGTATTTTTCGGGTCCCCGCCGCGACGAACACTTGAGCGTGTGGTCCATGCGCGCAGATGGGACGGGAGAGCCAGTACTCGTACTCGATGACGACCGCAGCTTCGCCCAGGGGTCTTGGAGTCCGGATGGCGAGTCGCTGGTGCTCCGTTCAGCAGACAGAAGCGCGGAGAGGGCTGAGCGCGATATCCTGGGTTTCCGTCCGGGCGTGGACAGCGTCGCCGTACCCCTCGTGGCGTCACCGGCGTTCCGTGAGGGTGGAACTGCAATCTCGCCGAATGGTCTCTGGCTTGCTTACAGCACCACCGAAACGGGCCGCGCCGAGGTATTCGTTCGTCCGTTTCCCAACGTGGACTCGACCAGAGTGCGCGTTTCGACTGATGGAGGCATCGTGCCGGTCTGGGCGAAGAGTGGACGTGAGCTATTCTTCATGAGCCCGGACCGTGGGTTCATGGCCGCCCAGTTCGATCCGGCCTCTGGTCTGGTGGTGGCGAAGGAGATGCTGTTCACCGTACCGGCGGGATATCGGATGGTATCGGGCACCAACTCCTACGACGTCAGTTCAGACGGCGAGCGGTTCCTGATGGCACGTCCTGCTGTAGGTGATACCCAGGCTGAGGTCGAGTACATCCTCGTCCAGAACTTCTTCGAGGAACTGAAGCGTCTGGTGCCCAATTGAAGGCTCCGATCCCCTGGCTGCGCGTCTTCGTGGACGGCGTGGTGACCGTCGGCGGTATCTAGCCCGAAGTGCGACCGCAATTGTGAAGCGATTGCGCAGTGACCCAGATACACGCAGTCACATAGGACCAGAGTCGTGAACCAAGAAACCGTTGCGGTTCTTCGGTTCTTTGTGCATGGGTGTACCTGAGTCAGAGGGGGTGCCCGGACTTAAAAGCCCCCGTGGCGGTCTCCTAACTAGTGCGCGTGACAATCGTGAGCGGCATGTTCGCGCTGGGGATGCCCTTGGGAGGGCTGTGTAAGTAACTGTGCAAGTTGAGATACGGATCAGGTCCGTATTGGCCGCGTGACGAGGATCGCTGATCCGTATGAACCCGCCTAGATACGGATTTTCTCCGTAAGTGGGCTTCCCTGGACCAGGCTTTGGGAGCAGGGGGTCCCCGGTTCGAATCCGGGCGCCCCGATTGTATGGAAGATAAAGCCCTGCAATCACTTATGTGGTTGTGGGGTTTTCTCTTTGGATGCCTGTTGGTCCGCCAGTCATCCATGAGTCACCCGTCGCCACACACCACCTCGTTAGCGATCAGTTGAGCAGTTCGCTCCGCAAGAGCGGCGCGGCGGAGCCTCGCGCTGTTGTCTGGTGGTCAACCCCCGTGCCCCGGCCCCCCCTAAATCGTGCTACCGCTCCGCCAAAATTCCGTCCTGTTCCGAAACTCTTCCCACGCGGAGGCTAGCTCAGAGTGGAGCACGCGGTTCAGTTGTCCGACCACACGGCCTAACTAACGATGAATGACAACTGAAGAGGAATCGGTGATAACGCGAACGCACGAACAGGCCCCGTTTTCGAATCGGGGGACGCACGCCGCTCTGATATACACGGTGTTAGCTGTCACAGCTATTACCCCGCGCGCGCTCGTTGCGCAGCAGGGCGTCACGCACCAGCTACCGCTTTCGGCAGAGAACATCCACTGGGGCTTCTACGACGCCTCGCTCGAACCTGTGGTAACGATTCGGTCTGGAGACAGGGTCTACTTCGAAAATCTGCTTGCTCGCGGGCTGGGACGTCTGCGGTTGGCAGGGATCTCGGAGGATCGGTTCCTGCCATCCATGCTCAATGTCGAAGAACGGGAGACGGTCCGTATCGGATCACACCCACTGAATGGCCCGGTGTATGTCGAGGATGCAGAGGCGGGTGATGTGTTGGAGGTTCACCTCGTCGACATCGGGTTCTTGGTGGACTACGGGGTCAGCGGATTCTTGCCCGGAGGAGGCACGATCCCGATGGACTTTCCCTCGGCCGCGCTGCGTGCCTTCGAAATCGATACCGTTGCTGGCACCATAACCATGACGGGCGTCGAAGGAATCGAAATTCCCGCACGCCCGTTTTTTGGATCTATCGGGGTGGCACCCCCTGTCCTGCTTGGACGCATCAACAGCACTGCTCCCGGCTATCACGTCGGCAATCTAGACAACAAAGATTTGGTCGAGGGCACGACGCTCTTTATGCCTGTGCACGTAGACGGGGCGCTGCTTTCCATCGGCGACGGGCACGCGGCTCAGGGCGACGGAGAGGTGACAGGTACCGCCATTGAAGCATCTCTATACGGAACAATCGAAGTAATCCTCCACAAGGACCGTACCCTCCAGTGGCCCCGTGCGGAAACGCCGACGCACTACATGTCCATGGGGCTAGATCGCGATCTCGACGAGGCGGCTCGGATGGCCACGCGTGAAATGGTCAGGTTTCTCGTAGAGGACAAGGGTATGGAGCGAGGAGATGCGTACATCCTGTGCTCGGTTGCGCTCAATTTACGCATCACCCAGCTGGTCGATGGCACGAAGGGCGTGCACGGGATGTTATCGAAGGCTCTATTCCGCTAGAGGAGCTGCTCCTAGAGCATCGTGGCTGCTCCCACTCCTTTGGAATGGTTTTGACGCTACCGCTGCCGTCAAGCCTTTGTATATAGCACGGCAAAAGCAGCGCTTCGAGGCGATGCTCGAGACCCAGCGGAGGTCCGGCCGATAAGCATCATGAGACCGAATCGCACGTGCGTGGCCCTCGTCCTCGCCGCTGGTCTGGCGGTACTCGCGGCCTGCGTTGGTGAGAACCAGGCTGCGCCTGAATCGAGATCGCAAGCAGCGATCGTGAAGGGTGGGGACGACAGGACCGGAGAATACGACGCCGTTGCAAACTGGTGGAAGCCGGCGCCGGACCATAAGGGGCCCTGGACCTGGGGGCAGGTGTCGGGTGTCGCAGTCGACAACCCGAACCGGATCATCGTGGCGATCTGGGGAGACCGGGACCGGCAGGGGCGGGAGCGGGAGGGCAGCACCAACTACCTCGTGGTCGTCGATCGGAACGGAAACATGTTGGAGAACTGGACGCAGTGGGACTCGATCTTCAACAAACCCCACCAGGTCTACATCAGCCCTTACGATCCGGAGCGCCACGTTTGGGTGGTCGAGCGCGGTGGTGGCAAGGGCGTCAACATGCAGATCCTCAAGTTCACCAATGACGGCAGCGAGTTGGTGATGCGGCTCGTCGACCCTGACCACCCCACGACTCGGGCAGAGGCGCGGGCAAATCCGAACCCGGGTCCGTTCACCTACGGCGATCCGGCGGTGCTCGCCTTCCTCCCGGACGGTAGCTTCCTGCTCGGCGACGGTTACTGGAACTCCCGCATCGTCAAGTACAACGCGGACGGCGAGTACCTGATGGAGTGGGGTGAGCTCGGTAGCGGCCCTGGACAGTTCGACCTCGTGCATGGCGTCGCCGTGGATCGGGATCACCGCGTCTACGTGGGCGACCGAACGAACAACCGCATCCAGATCTTTACCGAGGACGGTGAGTTCCTCGAGCAATGGCCCGACGTGTCTGATCCTGTGGGCGTCTTCATCGATGAGAACGACGGGGTCTGGGTGATCTCCGCGCGACTGAACCGGATTCTCAAGTACAGCCTGGAGGGTGAGCTCCAGTACTACTTCGGCGCGTTCGGAGGCACACGGGGAGGCTTTGCGGGTGGCTTGTCGCGTCCGCACCAGCTCGACGTGGACCAGGATGGCAACGTCTATATCGCCAGCTGGGACGGCGGATGGATGGACAAGTTCGTTCCGAGGCCGGGTGCCGATGCAAGCAAGCTCATTGGCAGGTCGCTCGTGCTCGCGAACTAGGTGACCTGCGCCCGGCCCGAGCCACGAACTGTGTGGCTGCCAGCTACCCCGCCTGCTACATTGCTCATCTGACTTCCGTCATGCGGCGGGAATTCACTTGGCTGCGCGATAACGCCTGCATTCCGCGGGGATAAAGCATGAAGACAGTCGCTGCTGGTACCGCCTTGTTAGGGGTGTGGCTTACCGTGGGGAGCCACCCCGCCGGGACTGCCACGACCTGGCCCGAAACCGGAACGGTGTCCGTGCCTGCCAGTGCCGCCACGCGAACGCCCACGGAGGTGATCGAGCAGTATTGCGTCCGCTGCCACAACGAGCGCAGGCTGGAGGGGAACCTGACGTTGGAGAGGTTCGATGTCGGGGGTGCTCACGAGCGGGCCGAAACGGCCGAGAAGATGATCCTGAAGCTCCGGGCGGGGATGATGCCGCCGCCCGGGGCCCGGCGGCCGGCCGGCGACACGCTCCGGATACTCGTGGAGACGCTCGAGGCGGTCATCGACGAAGCGGCCATGAGCGATCCTAATCCCGGCGCGCGGCGGTTCCAGAGACTCAACCGAGCCGAGTACGAGCGCGTTATTAGTGACCTGCTGGCGCTCGACGTGGACGCCGGTCGCTGGCTTCCTCCAGACACCTACCTGGGCAGCTTCGACAACTTGTCCGCCGCACAGGGGCTCTCACCCACGCTGCTCGAGGCATACTTGAGGGTGGCCGCGGAGGTCAGCCGTCTGGCCGTCGGCACACCGGACGCGTCATCGTCCTCGACGAAGTACACGAATCCGATCGAGGTCTCGCAACACGCGTGGGATCAGCTCGAAGGCGCCCCGTACGGAACGCGCGGGGGCATCGTCGTCACCCACGATTTCCCGGCCGACGGCTCTTACGTGTTCTCCGTAGAGACGCTCTTCGGCAAGGGCACGTCCTTCGAGGACATCGATCTTTCCATCGACGGCGAAGGCGTGGCGCTGCTGGCGCTCGAGCACAACGGTGGCAGGAGCCTTCCGATCCGAACCGAGCCGATCGTCGTCGCTGCGGGTCAGCACCGCGTAAATGCGGCGTTCGTTCGCAAGATGGACGGGCCCTACGAGGACCGCCTGAGCCCCTTCGATTGGTCGTTCGCCGGGGGAGAACACGCAGATTCTGAGTGGGCCGACTATGGGATCACTGCGTTGCCCCACCTCCGAGACCTCATGATCACGGGGCCGGTCCGTACCACCGGCGTGTCCGAGACGCCGAGTCGCCGTGAGGTCTTCACATGCACCCCCGCGACGTCCGATGAAGAGCGTCCCTGCGCCGAATCGATCGTCGAGCGCCTCGCGAGCAAAGCGTACAGGCGACCGGTCACCGCTGCGGATGTCGCGGGCCTGATGTCGTTCTTCGATCGCGGTGCGGCGGAAGGCGGATTCGAGGTGGGGGTCCGGATCGCGCTGCAGGCGATCCTGGCGAGCCCTGTGTTTCTGTTCCGCCTGGAACAGCAACCGGCGGACGTCGCTGAGGGAGAGAGCTATCGTCTGGGCCATCTCGACCTGGCGAGCCGCCTATCGTTCTTCCTCTGGTCCACGGGCCCGGACGAGGAGCTGCTCGGGCTCGCGGCCGATGCACGACTCTCGGACCCCGGAGTCCTGGACCGGCAGGTCGAGCGCATGTTGGCAGACCCCCGTGCGGAGGCGCTCGCCGCCCGCTTCGCGCATCAGTGGCTGCGACTTCAAGATGCGGCGAAAAATCAGCCGGAGCCGTTTTTCTATCCGGACTTCACCGGCCAACTCCGCGCCGATATGGTGCGGGAGACGGAGCTCTTCTTCGACAACCTAGTGCGTGAAGACCTGAGCTTCCTCGAGCTCTTCGACGCGGACTACAGTTTCATGAATGAGCGCCTGGCTCGGCACTACGGCATCCCGGGGGTGTCCGGCGACGAGTTCAGACGTGTGCGCTACCCGGACGACGCCCGCCGGGGTGTGATGGGCCACGGCAGCGTGCTGCTGCTGACCTCCATGTCCGACCGAACCTCTCCCGTGCTTCGGGGAAAGTGGGTGATGGAGGTGCTCATGGGGACGCCGCCACCACCACCTCCGCCCAACGTGCCAGCCTTCGAACAGACCGAAAGCGCAGCGGACGGGCGTCGTCTGACTACGCGCGAGCGCATGGAGCGGCACCGATCCGATCCGACGTGTAACTCCTGCCACCGCTTCATGGACCCCATCGGCTTGGCACTCGACAACTTCGACGTGACCGGCCGGTGGCGGGAGCGCGAGAACATGATGCCGCTCGATACACGGGGCACGTACTACGACGGCACCCCGGTGAGCAAACTGAGCGAGCTCACCGAGGTCCTGCTCGCGCGGCCGATCCCGCTCGTGCGCAACTTCGCTTCCAACCTGCTGGCCTACGCCATGGGCCGGCGCGTGGAGCACTACGACCAGCCGTCGATCCGGGCCATCGTAAGAGACGCGGAGGCGGACGAGTATCGAATGTCGACGTTCATCATGGGCGTCGTGAGAAGTGATCCGTTCCAGATGAGGCGATCGCAGCTGACCACCGAGGCCGACACCGACCAGGGGAGGTAGAGGGATGCATTTCATCACCGGAAAGCACGTTTCTCGTAGGACGTTCGTCCGTGGTATGGGTGCGACGGTCGCGCTCCCGTTCCTGGATGCGATGGTGCCTGCCGGGCGCTCGTGGAGTGACAGCCTAGCAGCACCGGCCCACACTCGTCTCGTCTGCATCGAGGAGTCGATGGGGTGCGCCGGCGGCAGCGCCTGGGGAGACGCTCAGCACCTCTTCGCTCCGGCGAAGTTGGGCCGTGACTTCGAGTTCTCGCCGACGAGCCAACTGGCGCCGCTGGAGCAGTACCGGGAATACCTGACCATCGTCAGCAATACGGATTGCCGCATGGCGGAGGCCTATCGGGCAGAGGAGATCGGTGGTGATCACGACCGCTCTGCGGCGGTATTCCTGACGCAAGCCCATCCCAAGCAGACCCAGGGCTCGGATCTCTACCTCGGCACGTCGCTCGATCAGCTGCACGCGCGACGCGTCGGACTCGACACCGCCTTGCCTTCACTCGAGCTGTGCACGGAGTCGATCGACCGCGGCGGCGGGTGCGCCTACAACTACCACTGCGCCTACACATCGAATATCGCATGGGCTTCGCCTACCCAGCCGCTGCCGGCGATTCGCGAGCCGCGGGCCGTATTCGACCGGCTCTTCGGTGCGGGGGATACCGCCGAGGACCGTGAGGCCAGGCGCCGGACGGACCGCAGCGTGATCGACTGGATCGCGACCGAAGTCGCGAGGTTGCGCATGACTCTGGGTGCCGTCGACCGACTGGCCATGGACGAGTATCTGACGCATATCCGTGAGATGGAGCGGAGGATCCAGCTGGTCGAGGCGCGCAACACCGGTGGCGAAGTGCGGGAAATGCCGGAGGCTCCGTCGGGTGTGCCGGACTCGTGGGAGGAGCACATGGAGATGATGTTCGACCTCCAGGTGCTCGCGTTGCAGACGGACCTGACCCGCGCGATCACGTTCAAGATCAGCTTCGATCAGTCGAACCGCACATTCCCTATTAGCGGAACCACCAAGTCGCACCATGGGGCGTCACACCACGGCAACGTGCCAGCCGCTATCATGGACTACAACCTGATCAACACGTACCGCTTGAGTCAGATGGGCTACTTCCTGGAGAGGATGAAGAACACGATGGAGGGCGACTCCTCCCTGCTGGACAAGACAGCGATCGTCTGGGGCTCGTCGATGGGTGATCCCAACCTCCACAACCACCGCAGATGCCCACTCATCTTTATGGGCCACGCCAACGGCGCTCTGGAAGGCAACCTCCACGTGAGGGCTACGGAGGGCACACCGATGGCGAACGCATTCCTGAGCCTGATGCGGGGCATCGGGCACGATGACATGCACGGCTTTGGCGACAGCACGGGCGAGTTACCCTTGACGTTTCCGCGCGGAGTAGGAGCATGAGACGGCTGCCACGGGTGATCTGCGCCGTCTTCGCGGTGGCGCTGCTATCGGGCGCGGCGATTCCCCTCGCCACGCCGCTCGTGGACGCAGCGCGTCGAGGTGAGGTGGAGGTGGTCAGGTCGCTGCTCGAGAGCGGTGCCGACGTCAACGAGGCCCGGGGAGACGGCCTAACCGCCCTGCACGCGGCTGCGGAGCGCGGCCACGTCGAGATCACGAAGCTGTTGATCTCGGCCGACGCCGAGCTGGATGCGGGGACCCGCATAGGTGGGTACACGTCGCTGCACCTCTCCGCTCGCGGCGGACACACGAGCGTGGTGATGGCGCTGGCCGAGGCCGGAGCCGACGTGAACGCCACTACTGCCAACACGGGGGTTACGCCTCTTCACCTCGCGGCGGCCGCCCTCGGCGGCGAGCAAGCTGTCGCGACGCTGCTGGACCACGGCGCCCAGGTGAATGCACGGGAGGCTTCGTCGGGACAGACGCCGCTGATGTTTGCGGCTGCCTACGACCGCTCGGTGGCAGTCGGCGAACTCCTGAGCCGCGGCGCCGATCCGGCGATCACCACCAAGGTCGTCGATGTACTCCGGAGCTTGGCGATCGATCGGGAGGCCGACCGTCTCTTGCGGGAGATGGTCGAGTCGCTACGGGTTAGCGCGCCCAACACCGCAGAACGCCCAGCCACTCGCCTAGCCACTTCCGGTCACCGCTTAGTCGCGACCATCGACTGGGATCCGAGTCCCGCTCAGGTGCAGGCGGCCATCCGCGCTCAACGGGAGTTCCTTCTCTCCGTCGATCCCGTGGGCCCGGTGGACGCGAGCGAACTCGTGAACTACAGGCCGGCTTATCTGGGCGGTCCCGACATCGTGCGTCCTCCCTACCGGGAGACGCTCGTCGGAAAGACGGGCGGTATGACGGCGCTACTGCATGCGGCTCGAGAGGGCCATATCGAGTCGGCGCGCATGTTGCTCGATGGCGGTGCCGACATCGACCAGGTGAGCGGTGGCGACCGGACGAGCCCTCTCCTGATGGCTGCCCTGAACGGCCAGTTCGACCTCGCGCTGTTGCTCGTCGAGCTCGGCGCGGATCCCGACTTGGCCTCCTCAACCGAGGGGGCTACGCCGTTGTTCGCAATGCTCCAGACACAGTGGGCGCCCAAGTCGATTTACCCACAGCCGCGGGCGCACGACAATCAGCAGACGGAGTACCTGGACGTGTTGCGGGCCCTCCTGGAGGCCGGCGCCGATCCCAACGTGCGACTCAACACCCACCTGTGGTACTGGGAGTACGGTCTCACCAAGATGGGCATCGACCTACAGGGCGCAACGCCGTTCTGGCGAGCCACGTTCGCACAGGACCTCGAGGCCATGAAGCTGCTCGTAGCTCACGGCGCGGACCCGAATATCCCCACGTCGTGGGCAGCCATTGGCATGAGAGAGGGCCGGCAGCAGGATGGACGCCTAGCGGAGGACTCGGGGCTGCCGTCGTTTCCAGAGGGCACGCCGAGCGCGTACCCAGTCCACATCGCTGCGGGAGGGGGATGGACCGGGCTCGGAGCTTACGCCCTCCGTGCCGTGCCCGACCAGTTCATGTCGGCCTTGCAGTATCTGATCGACGAGCACGGCGCCGACGTCGACCTCAGGGACTCGTGGGGCTACACGCCGCTCCACTATGCAGCGTCTCGGGGGGATAACGAGATGATCCGCTACCTGGTGGCGCAGGGCGCGGACGTCCGTGCGATCACGCGGCTCGGCCAGTCCACGGCCGACATGGCTCGCGGAGGCCGGGCCGGATTCTTCACGAGGGTGCCGTACCCGGAGACGGTGTCGCTGCTTCAGAGCTTTGGCTCGACGTTGGAGTGCCTGGACACGCACTTCCGGGGCACCGGAGATTTCTGTCCGGGCGCCGGCGTCGACCCCAAGCTCTGGAGCGACTCGGGGTCACGCGAGCCCGGACGCGGTAGATAGACGTCCTACCCGGCGTACTGACGTGCCCCCAGGTGGGGTACGACTCCCTATGTTAGACCTTGAGCCATCGGCGGCCCCAGAAGTTGGGGCATTCTAAGGAACCAAGCCGATGGTTTTATGGTCTCCGGGGGCGGGGGTAGTCCGCCCCAGGCGCTGTGGGGTCGCACGGTATTGTACAGGCGCCTCCATTGCTCGACGAGGACGACGGCCTCGGGCAGCGTGTAGACCGTCTCCGAGCCCTGACCCCTATCTCGCCGGGCGCCTCCAGGCCAGCTCCTCCTGGGGGCGGAGGACCCCGGCGCGCATGACGTGGGTGAGGGAGCGGAAGGCTCGCACATCCGCCGTCGGGTCCTCGTCGAGGACGATGAGATCGGCGATCTTGCCGGCCTCAAGGGTCCCGAAGTCGCCGAGACGTCCCATGGTCAGGGCGCCGTTGTGGGTCGACATCGTTACGATGTCGGCCGGGTCGATGCCCGCGTCCTGCATGGCCTCCATCTCGTTGTAGATGGAGGGGCCGTGAAGCGTGAGGGGGTTCCCCGCATCCGTTGCTGTGGCGACGATGCCCCCGGCTTCATGAACTCGGCGGAGGTTCTCGGCCTTGACGAAGGAGCTTCGCCCGCTCTGTTCCATCCGACGGTAGATGACCTCTGGAGCTCGCTGGGCCGGCCGCATGAGCTCCTGGAGCACCCGGGTTCCGTTCACCTTGTTGACGGTGCCCGGGTCCACACAGCCGTTGGGATCGTCGATGGGGTGGGGCTCGTTCAGGGCGATGGATGCCATGGCCCGACTCGAGAAGACACCCACCACCAGGGTGGGCGCGTAGACCGCCTGGTTGGCCCGCAGGAGATTCAGAAACTCGTCGTCCACGAACTCGTCCCCCACACTATGGACGAGGAGTTTGGCGCCGGCTCGGAGGGCCGCTTTCGCATCTCTGAGGCTTGTGGCGTGGACGATGAGGTCCAGGCCGGCGTCCCGGGCCAGGTCGCCGATCTGCATCAGGCGGGCGTCCAACTCGTCCCGCCGCTCGGCTGAGGGTCGCAGGTACCAGACCTTCGCGGCGCTGGACCCCATCTCCACCAGGGTCTCGACCGAACGGGCCACCTCGGCGGGCGTGTCCATGGGGAGGAAGGTGTAGTGCTCCTCATCGGCCATCAGGGCCGTGCGTGTGGCGTGGGTGATGAGGGGCCCGGCGGCCCGGACGTGGACGGCGATGGTGTCGTTCTCGGAAGCATCCGGCAGAGTGGTGGTCCAGGGGTGTCCGCCGACATCGAAGACGGCGGTGATGCCCGAGCAGAGGTAGGACCGGTGCCATCGTCCCGGGTCGGCGCGGAGCTCTCTGGATGTCTTTAGGTACGGGTAGATATCGGGTGCTGAGAGGCCGTCGGGGCGACCGTCCCACCAGCCGGTCTGGCTGAAGTGGACGTGGGCGTCCACGAGGCCCGGTGTGATGAATTGCCCTGCGACGTTCATGCGCTCTACCACGTCGGGGATGGGGCAGTCCCCGGCCGTACCCACACAGGTGATCCGGTCTCCGTCCACGAGCACGACGGACCCCACGATGGGTGAGGACCCGTCTCCGATGATGGCCGTCCCGCCCACGAGAGCAACCTGAGCGTGGGCTGTGGCTGGGAGCCCTCCGGCCACCAGGAGCCAAGCAGCGAGGCTCGGACCCCACAGGGGACGGGCCTGGGTGGGGTGAACATGGCCGAAGGAGGTCATGGGCAGAGCTCCCGAATCATCGTGGCGAGTGCTCATCTGCAAAGCTGCTGGACACCAGGGGGACCTCAGAGAAATCCACCATCACAAGGTGGCCGGGGTTCATTCGTACGAGATTCGCCAGCTTGGTGCGAAGCGGTTCGCCTGCGCGCCTTGAGCCGAACGAGGCCGACTCGTTCTTCAAATGGAAGACCAGCACATCTCGATCTGGGAGTTCGAAATGTAACTCGACCTAGTCGAATGCGTCATACCGCTCACCTTCGAAGCGGAGTGCTTCACCCAGCGCATCGGGGTCTGACACGAGCTTTGTGCCCACGATGTGCCCATTCGGGCGAAAGCGAGAGACCGACCCCTGCTCGCCCCGTGCTTTCCAATCGGGCGGGTGCCCCCTAATGTCGAAAACGATCGCGCCTTCCCGGCGCGCTATATCGTGTCGGCTCGGAGTCCAGTACGGCTCCCCGGAATGCATTGATGAAGTGCTCATCCTTACCAGCGTTGCCTGTCGCCGCTCTTGCGGTCCTCGCTTGTTCGGCGTGCGGCGGGGCCTCTCGCTCGTCGGCCGACCTGCAGGCGCTGGCGACTCGCAATCGCCAACCCCACAGCCCGGCAGATGTGCGCTTCATGACTGCCATGATTCCGCACCACGCTCAGGCAGTGCTGTTCGCCGGTTGGGCGGAGTCACACGGTGCGAGCCAAAGGGTGCAAGTCTTCTGCGCACGGATGGTGGTCGCCCAGCGCGACGAGATCGTGACGATGCGCTCCTGGCTCGGTGACCGCGGCGAGCACGTCCCGGCCGCCGAGTACGTCCGAGCCGCGATGCCGAGGGGCGCCGAGGGCGTCACGATGATGCCGGGCATGCTGACCGAGCAGCAGCTTGTCGAGCTCGACAGTGCTCGTGGAGCGGACTTCGACCGACTCTTCCTGACGTACATGATCCCGCACCACGAGGGTGCGCTCTCGATGGTGGATGAGCTGTTCGGCTCGTATGGCGGCGCACAGAATGATTTCGTCTACAAGTTGGCGTCTGACATCTATGCCGATCAGGAGATCGAGATCGAGCGTATGCAGATGCTGCTAGCCGCAGATCCTCGGAGTGACCGCGCTCCGTGACCTACTCCTACCCGCTTCTGCTTCAACCGACCTCACACAGGCATCTGACATGAATTCCCAATCCTTCGCACGTCTTCCGGGCTCGCGCTGGGCCGCGCTCACAGCCGCCTTGTGCGCCCTGACAGTTATGGCCACTGCATGCGCGACATCGTCGCCCTCCGCCTCTGCGATGGCGTCCGCGCTGTCCGACATGCCCCTCACGCCGCCCACGCCCGACCCGCGCGTTGGGCTGGGCGCTGGCATGACGGACGCCGAGGAAGCGGCGTGGAACCTGCGGCTGGTCTCCAGCACGCTTCCGCCGGACGAGTTCGTCGGCGTCACGAACTCCGACCTGGCGTTCATCGGAGACTACGCCTTCCAGGGCAATTACAACGGCTACGCAGTCTGGGATATCTCGAACCCGAGGGACCCCTCGCTCGAAACCACCTACGTGTGTCCGGCGTCGCAGAGCGACGTCTCGGTCTACAAGAACCTGCTCTTCATATCCGGTGAAGGATTGGGGGGGCGCATCGACTGTGGCACGGAAGGAGTACCGGACACGGTCAGCTTCGACCGGCTCCGCGGCATCCGAATATTCGACGCGACGGACGTCGCGAACCCGAAGTATGTGGCCAACGTTCAGACGTGTCGTGGTTCGCACACACACACCGTCCTGACTGACCCGAACGATGCGGAAAATGTATATATCTACGTTTCCGGATCCTCCCGCGTTCGCTCCCCAAGCGAGCTCCCCGGCTGCTCGGGCGGGCCGCTTGCCGATGACCCAAACACGGCGCTCTTCCGCATCGAGGTTATCCGAGTCCCGCTCGCGTCGCCTCAGGACGCGCGGATCGTGAGCTCCCCCCGCATCTTCAACGACCTGACGGCCCCGCCGACGCATGCCGAGCTCGTGGCCGATACGGTAGGCCGGGGGGCGAGGCGAGCCGCTGCCGGAGCACCGGCCGGCCCTCCGCGTCAACGCACCGGACCCACGCAGTGCCACGACATCACGGTATATCCCGAAATCGGGTTCGCCGGCGGTGCCTGTGGTGGGTACGGACTCCTGCTCGACATCAGCGACGTGGCCAATCCGAGACGCTTGTACGCTGCGGCCGACTCGAACTTCTCGTTCTGGCACTCGGCGACCTTCAGCAGTGACGGCTCGAAGCTTCTGTTCACGGACGAGTGGGGCGGTGGTGGCCAGCCCCGTTGCCGAGATACTGACAAGTACGAGTGGGGCGCGGACGCGATCTTCACCATCGACAACGGCCGGCTGAACTTCCACAGCTATTTCAAGATGCCCGCAGCGCAGACGTCGTTGGAGAACTGCGTGGCACACAACGGATCGCTGATCCCGATCCCCGGTCGCGACGTGATGGCACAAGCGTGGTATCAAGGCGGGATCGATATCTTCGACTGGACCGATCCTGACAATCCCATCGAGATCGCTTTCCACGATCGCGGACCCCTGGACGTCACCGGTTCAATGGCTGGTTCGTGGTCCGTTTACTGGTACAACGGATATCTGGTCAGCTCCGAGATCCGCCGCGGACTCGACATCTTCGAGCTCACGCCCAGCGCCCATATCTCGCAGAACGAGATCGACGCGGCCAAAACGGTGCACTTCGAGTACTTCAACGCGCAGCAGCAGCGGAAGTTCGTCTGGCCGCCGAGCTTCGCACTCGCTCGCTCGTACCTCGATCAGCTCGAGCGGTCGGGCGGTCTCACGACGGACCGGGTTCATGAGGTGAGGAGCGAGCTGGCGCGCGCCGAAGGACTCTCCGGGCAACGGCGTAGCAGCGCACTCACCATGCTCGCGTCGGACCTCGATGGAGAGGGGCGCGGCGCGCGCGACCGGGCCAAGGTCACGACCCTCGCGAGCGCGGTGAGGGACCTGGCCGGGGCGCAGTGACGAGCGGTCCTGCCTCAGGTGGACCGGTCGGGTCCTACCCCCCACCTTCTCCCGACCCGGCAAAAGGGCTTTTGGTTTGCCTTTCCCTCCGCGCACGATTTGGTGCTACATTGGGCACCCGTTGGCCCACTCGTTCTTATCCTCCTCTACGGGAGAGACGACGATGACGAAACGTTGCACGTGGATGATCGCGGGAGCCCTGTTTGTGCTGCCCACAGCTGGTGCCGCCCAGGGCGGGGGAATGCAGGCGTGGCAGGAGCAGACGGTAGCCGACCTCGAGCAGATGCGGGACAAATTCATCTCACTGGCCGAGGAGTTTCCCGAAGAGATGTGGGATTGGACGCCCATGGAAGGTGTGCGCTCGGTGCGGGACGTCATGGTCCTCATCGTGACCGAGGGGCACGTCTTTCCCGCGATGTGGGGGGCGACTCCTCCGACCGGTGCCGCCTCGGGCTTCGGCGCCGAGACCGCCCGAGTGGCCGCCATGTCGAAGGCAGACGTCATCAGGGAGATGGAGCGCTCATTCGGCTACATGATCGATGCCTTCGGGAGCATGACGGCGGCCGATCTCGACGCTGACGCGTCGTGGTTCGGACAAGCGACGAACGGGACCGGCATCGTCGGCCACTCGGTCATGGACATGCACGAGCACCTCGGCCAATCCATCGCCTACGCGCGCATGAACCAGATCGTGCCGCCATGGAGCCGGTAGGGGACCCGACCCCTGGTGAGACCGACGCCGCTCATTGTCCTGGCCCTGCTACTGTGCTCCAGCACGGAGGCCGTGGGCCAGATCTGGGAGCGTGTCACCTTCCAATAATCGTTCTCGGGCAAGTTCTCGGGCAAGGCGCGACGATCTAAGCCAGCATCGTTCAGCGTCCTCCTACCCGGTGATACCACCGCTTCGTACAGCATCCGGTCCGCCATGCGGGTCGACTTCGGTTTCGAGAGTTTGGGCCAGAAGATCGCTATCGGCCCGTTCGTCGAATACCGACCGCTGACGCACATCAAGAAGCCGCAAAACGTCTTTATGGTCGGGCTGTCGACGGACTGGCAGACTCGGGACGCGGAGGCGGAAAAGCAAAAATGGAGCGGAGTCCTGGCTGCACGCGTCATGTACAAGAACGATTTCGAGCGCTCCACCAAGTCGGTGCAGACGGACCTGCTCTTCACGCCGGTGCTGGAGGGCCGGGGCGGCGGTCTCTCAAATCTCCTTCTCCCGAATGTCGCGACGGAATTTGGCTCGGCTGTGGAGTTCACCTACAGCCCGTCCATCGGTCTCGAGCACGAGAGTGTGGTGCGCGCGGCGGACGAGTCCCTCGAAGGCTCCGTTGTCCGGTCAGTCACTGGGGTGCGGGCGGAGCTGCTTCCGCTGCCTTCGCATTTGTCACGACGGCTCGAACTGAACCTCGAGTACTCCTACGTCTACGACTTGCAGGAAACTGCCGGTCCCGATCAGCTAGACCATGGTCACCAGTTGGTGACGGCGGACGCGAGCGTGTGGCTCGTGCGAACGGATGCCGGTGACCTGACCCCCTGAAACGAGACCAGGTGCAATGTTAGGATCGAGCTGGTCTGAAGCTTTTCAGCGAGGAGGTCAGGATGGGAAGGAAGCGACCCACTCCGGAGCAGATCATCACTGCACTGCGGGAGGCAGAGGTCGGTCTGGCCCGCGGCAAATCCGTGAAGCTGATCAGCCGGGAGCTCGGCATCACCGAGCAGACGTACTACCGGTGGAGGCGGGAGTACGGCGGGATGAAGGTGAGCCAGGCACGGCGCCTGAAGGAGCTCGAGCGCGAGAACGGGCGCCTGAAGCGAGCAGTGGCGGACTTGACACTGGACAAGCTGATCCTGGAGGAAGCAGCCGAGGGAAACTTCTGAGCCCCGAGCGCCGACGACGTTGTGTGGTGCGTGTACGTCAGCAGCTCGGGGCGTCGGAGAGGAGAGCGTGCCGGGTGCTCGGGCAGCCACGCACGACCCAGCGCCGGGCGAGGAAAGTGGCGAGTGACGAGGGGGCGCTCCGAGGTGATATCGTGCGACTCGCGAGTCGATTCGGCCGCTACGGCTACCGACGCGTCACGGACATGCTCCGCATCGAGGGCTGGGGGGTGCACCACAAGCGGGTGGAGCGGATCTGGAGGCAGGAGGGGCTGAAGGTCCCGCAGCGGCAGCCGAAGCGAGGTCGGCTGTGGCTCAACGACGGATCGTGCATCCGGCTGAGGCCGCTGTATCGGGGCCACGTCTGGTCGTACGACTTCGTGGCCTCGAGGACGCACGACGGGCGTGCGCTGAAGCTGCTGACAGTGCTGGACGAGCACACGAGGGAGTGCCTGGCGATCGTGGTGGCTCGCAAGATCCGCTCGCACGACGTGCTCGAGGTGCTGGCCGATCTGTTCGTCCGACACGGGCCTCCCGAGTATCTGAGGTCGGACAACGGAGCGGAGTTCACCGCGAAGCTCGTGCGGCGGTGGTTGGGGCGCGTGGGCGTCGAGACGCTCTTTATCGAGCCGGGCAGCCCGTGGGAGAACGGCTACAACGAGAGCTTCAACGGCAAGCTCAGGGACGAGCTGTTGAACGGGGAGATCTTCTACTCGTTGGCGGAGGCGGCCGTGCTGGTCGAGCAATGGAGGCGCGAGTACAATACCGTCCGACCCCACAGCGCCTGCGGCGGCTTTCCCCCGGCCCCTGAGGCGATTAAGCCGTCGCCCTGGTTCTTGAGGATGCCCGTCCTTCACGGCCCTCCACAGGTGCTGGGACTAACATAGGATGTGGTACCCGCTCTTGGGGGCAGGTCACCGGGACGTTGGCTGGCGTGTCTCTCAAATACACCAACGGTGAGAGTCCAAAAGTTGGTTTCCGACAGCAGCAGCTGACGGAGCTTACGTTCTCTTTGAAGTTCTAGCCGCCCGGCATGCGGGGTGTGCTCATGGCGCCGGAACCATCACGAATCCCGCCGCGGAGAAGTCGTGTCAACGGCCATCGAAAGCTGCACAGGTCTGGCCATCGAAAATTGCACACTTGGGGAGGTGACGAGCCTCTAGTTCGTCGTTTTCTCCTTTGCTCTTGCTCTCTTTCTCTTCGGGGGTGAAGGGCTCGACTCCGCAGGAGGCGAGTGGAGGATCTTGGAGAGGTCGGTGTGCTTGCGCATCCGGTAGCTGCTGCCGCGGATGTTGACGATATGGCAGTGATGCAGCAGGCGATCGATGAGCGCAGCGGCCATGACCTCGTCGCCCAAGATCTGGCCCCACTCCTCGAAGCCTTTATTGGAGGTCAGCACAGTGGATGCGCGCTCATAGCGCCGGTTGATGAGTTGGAAGAAGAGCATTGCGCCGGTCTGGCTGACCGGCAGGTAGCCGATCTCGTCGATGACCAGGAGCGAAGGATAGGTGAGGATCTTGAGGCGGCGTCCCAGCTGGCCGGTGGTCTTGGCTTCTTCGAGCGAGGTGATGAGGTCGGCCAGAGCGCCGTAGTAGACTCTGCGCCCGCTCTGAGCCGCGGCAATGGCGAGGCTGATCGCGAGATGCGTCTTGCCGACGCCCGGAGGGCCGAGGAAGATCACGTTCTCCTTACGCTCCAAGAAGCCGAGCTCGTGGAGCGAGTCGATCTGCTCGCGCTTGATCGAGGGCTGGAAGCTGAAGTCGAAGTCGTCGAGGGTCTTGATGCCCGGTAGCCGGCTCGAGCGCATCGCAGCCTGAAGGCGGCGGTTGTTGCGCAGCGTGATCTGGGCACCGAGGAGTTGCTCGATGGCCTCCGAGGCCGTCACGCCTCCGCCATCGACCCCGGTGAGGACGTCGTCGATGGCCTCCAGCGCACCGGGCATCTTGAGATCGGCGAGCTGGGCTCGGATCCGGTCACGGCGAGAGCGAGCGGCAGCCTTCATCGGTCCCCTCCCGCGATCTGGGCATAGGCCGTGAGGGGACGTCGCTCGACGTGGATGGCCGGCAAGGACGTCGTGCCGGGTGAGGAGCGATCCGGAGGCAGGACGAGGGGGTGATACGGGCGAGTCGCCAAGGGCTCGAGGAGCAGTCGTTCACGCTCGAAGCGATCGAGGGGCCGCTCCTTCAGCGTTCCGTGGCTGCGCACATTGGCTTCCGTCTCAAGCCAATGAAGGGCCTGCGCGTTGAGATCGTCGTCCGACGTGAAGGTGCGCCCGTAGAAGAAGCTCTCCCTGAGGTAGCGGATCGGCCGCTCCACCTTGCCCTTGGTCTGAGCCCGATAGGGTCGGCACGCGCGGATCCTGAAGTTCCAGTGGTAGGCGTAGCGCATGAACTCCGGGTTCTCGACGAGGGCACCATCGTCGTATCGACCGTCCTCGATGACGACCGCCTTCATTTGGTCGAACAGAAGCTCTGAGGGCACGCCGCCGAAGTAGGAAAACGAAGACTCCAGGCCATGCATCAGGGCCTTCATGGTCTGCCGGGTGTAGAACTGAACCCACAGCAGCCTCGAGTAGCCCAGCACGACGATTAGTGCGTAACGCTTGCCCCACGGTAGCCGGAAGTGGGCGAAGTCCACCTGGCCCTGACGCCCAGGCGCCGTCTCGAAGCGCACGACCGGCTCCTCTGGGGGTCGAGGCCGGACCTTGCGTACATAGCGCTTCACTTGGTTGTAACTGCCCGGGTAGCCAGCGGCCCGGACCTCCTTGAAGAGCCGTACAGCCGTGAGCTTCGGGTACTCCTTGAGACGCGTGTCGATCAACGGCTTGTACGGATCCAGCTTCGACGGCATCAGACATCTCGGACCGTACCCGACACGCTCTTCGTCCAACTCCCGGTCCAGTTGACCGGTCTCTATCCAGTGGTACACGGTACGGCGACTGACCCCCAGATCCCGGGCGATCACCGCCTTGTTCATCCCCTGCTCGAGGTAATGACGGAGCAGCACGCGCTTCTCCCTTCCGATCATTGCACCTCCACGTTCTCGGTGGAGGCGCCAAGTGAGTGGATCGGCCGGAAGATCGCTCGGGGTGGTGCCTACATCCCCACTCTCCCGCCCGCTAGGTCAAAGCGCCAAGTGTGCAATTTTCGATGGCCACATGTGTGCAATATTGGAAGGCCGCTAACAGTCGCGCTCGGGTACGGACTCGGGATAGTAACGAGCGGGTAGGCTTAGGGATCGATCTCGGAGAATTCTCTGATTCACGAAACGATCTTAACCCTATGCTGTAGGCGGCAGCGCCCGCACGCGTTGTGAGGGTTGCTCAGCATCTATTCCTCCGCCGGAATGCGTGGATCTGGTCGCCGATGGCACGAGCAACGGTGGGCCAGAGGCACATCCGATCGACGGTACCGTCCTCGACACACTGAGGCGGGACATCTACTTGAGATTGGTCGGGCCAATGCTCGGCCTCTACGTGCTCGTGCTCGGCGGGACGAGTGTCCGGTGCAACAGTGAAGGGCTGTAGTTGAGGTGGCAGGACGTGGACTTCGAAAGGGGATTCGTCAACGTCGAGTCAGTCCGAAAGGGCCGGAGAACGAAGAGCGGGAAATCGCGTCGGGTGCCGATGACGCCGAGGCTTCGGGAGGCCCTACGCGACCACACTGCGTCCTATCGACTCGCCACCTACGACGGGGAGCGCTCGCCGTGGGTATTCCATCACGTCCTGACTCAACGTGGTGCCGTGGCCGGCCGCAGGCTCCAGAGCCTCCACCGGGCATTCGCGAGCGCCGTGACGCGCGCCGAGCTCCCCGCGGATCTCCGACAGCACGACCTACGACATCGGCGAGTGACCACCTGGCTAGCGGGGGGCGCCAGCCCGGTCTTGGTGCAAAAGGCGATGGGTCACGCTGATCTTGCCACGACTATGGGGTATACTCACCTTCTCGATGATGCTCTCCTGGCACTTGTCCAAGACGCTGAAGATCGGGCGCTCAAGGCCCCTGCGACCGGATGATGTACCCAAGATGTGCCCAAAACGGGGGCGCGCGAATGTGGAAAACTACGCAGGATCCATGTAGGTACTGACTTATTGGCCCGTCGTCTAATGGCAGGACACCGGTCTTTGGCACCGGCGGTGGTGGTTCGAGTCCACCCGGGCCAATCGTTCGATCCCTCGTGTGGAGCATTTCGGCTAGACTCATCCCATACACCTTCGCCCTCCTGCTCGCACTCCTCCTGGCGCCGACCACTGGGGACGCGCAAGTCGTGTCCGGAGTCCCGGACACATCGACTCTCGCCCCCGACTCCTCCCACCTTCGCGGACGCGCGCGCAGCGCACAGGCCCAGTACGAACGCCGTCGTCTTCAGCACCTCCCCATCACGAGCGTCTCGTTCACCGACGCGTGCGACGAGCGCATCGGCCGTTTCTGCTCCTGGTACGATGAAGGGGACTGGTACCCGCAGCCCGAGCCCCCGGAGGTAGAGGACCTGCGACGGGCGTTGCTCACGGTTCTGGACTCCGTGCAGCGTCACCTTCCTGGCGACGGGTGGGTGCTCGGGCAGCGCGTCTGGTATCGCTCGGAGGCGGGCCGATGGGAAGAAGCGTTACGCGTCGGCCGGGCGTGTGGTGCGGTGGAGCCATGGTGGTGTGCGGCGCTGCGGGGCTTCGCGCTGCACGGGCTCCAACGGTACCCGGAAGCGGAGGCGGCCTTCGAGCGCTCACTCCTATTGATGGAGGCGGAGCGAGCACAGGAGTGGCGGATTCCTCGCGGGGAGGTGGACGGGGATTCGCGCCGGATACTCGACGGGTTGAAGCGAGCCCCCAATGACTCCGTCGACGCGGTCTTGAGCCGTCTGTGGATGCTGTCGGATCCCCTGTATCTCGTCGACGGGAATGATCGCAAGACCGCGCACTACGCTCGCTGGACGGTGTCGACGCTCAGGGAGCGGGCTCGGAACCCGTTCCACATCAGGTGGGGCAACGACATCGAGCAGTTGACCGTGCGTTTCGGGTGGGAGATCGCGTGGCAACGATCGCTCGACCGGCGGAGCACGCGGGCCGGGGACAACGTCATCGGCCGCAAGCACCCCGAGCGGAGGGACTACATGCCCTCCGGAGCTGCGCTCGCTTCCCCTGGGCGGGCGACGCACGAGGACCTGCTCGCGGACAAGCGGCGTCCTCCGAGCCTATACGCGCCCGCGTACGCTCCACAACTGCTTCCGATGGAAGGCCAGCTGGCGGTCTTTCCGAGGGGTGATCGCATGATCGTAGTGGGCACGCACTTCCTACCGGAGGACACGACGGTCCATGCCGGCCACCGCCATGACCTGCCCTGGCTGGAGGCGGGCGCACAGGAGGACATGAGGGATCGTGGCGGGCTCTTTCTCGTATCCGTGGACCGGACACCGCTCCGATCCAACCGCTCGCTTGCGGGCACCGACGGCGTGCTGACCCTGGACGCGCCGGTCGGTTCGTACGTGGTCGCGACGGAGGCGTGGAGCCCCTCTCAGCGACGTGCAGGTCGATACCGCCAAGGGATCGAGCATCGGCGTGTCCCAGAAGACATTGCCGCCCTCTCCGATCTCTTGATGTTGAGACCGACCCCAGATCCTCCGGGGCTGCTCGAGGCCGCGATACCGCTGGCGCTCCTCCGGACCGAGGTCCCGCGTGGCCAGACGTTCGCGATCGGCTGGGAAGTCTCCGGACTGGGATTCCGGCCCGAGACACTCGTTTTCGAGGTGACGGTGAACCGGGTCGACCGAAGCCTCTTCCGTCGGATCGGGGAGTTCTTGCGCGTGAGTGCCGGGCCTCGGCGGGTCTCGCTCGCATGGGAAGAGCCGGGCCCCGACCAGCCGAGTCCACTGTTCCGGTACCTCGACCTCAATTTGCATCGCCTCGACCCAGGGGCGTACGAGGTGCAGGTCACCCTCAGGACCGCGGGCAGATCCGAAGTTGTCACAAGCCGCCGGTTCACGGTCCGAGAGAGATGAGAGCCGATGATGACGCGTTGACCCCTTCGCGTGTCCTTTCTAGCTTTTCGCGCTCTCTAGATCGTGTCTCGTAGGATCGGACTTCAAGCCTCGGCAAAGATGGACGACACGTACATGCGGGGCTCCCTTCTTCTGCTCAGTGGGCGAGCCAATCGAGCGCTGTCCGCGGAGATCGGTGACAGGATTGGGATGTCGCCCGATGGGGCGACGGTCAAGGAGTTCGCGGACGGGGAGATCTTCGTGCGAATCGACCACGACGTGCGTGGTCGGGACGTATTCATCCTCCAGCCCACGTCGGCTCCGGCCGACAACATCATGGAGTTGTGCCTGCTGATCGACGCCGCGAAGCGGGCGTCGGCGGCGCGGGTCACCGCGGTGATCCCGTACTTCGGCTACGGCCGGCAGGACAGGAAGGATCAGCCGCGTGTGGCGATCGGCGCGAAGCTCGCGGCGAATCTAGTGGTTGCGGCCGGTACGGATCGCGTGATCTCGATCGACTTCCACCAGCATCAGATTCAGGGGTTCTTCGACATCCCAGTGGATCACATGTATGCGGCTCCGGTCCTGACGAAATACTTCGGCGACCTGGGCCTGAATGACCTTGTCGTCGTCTCGCCTGACGTAGGTGCGGCTAAGATGGCCCGGGGATACGCGAAACGGTTGGGTGCCGCGTTCGCGATCATCGACAAGCGGCGCCCGAAAGCGAACCTGTCGGAAGTGATGAACGTGGTCGGTGAGGTGGAGGGCAAGGCATGCCTCCTCGTCGACGATATGGTGGATACGGGTGGCTCCTTGTCCACCGCGATCCGCGCCTTGAAGGACCGGGGAGCCGAGGTCGTGTATGCGGCCGCGACGCACCCGCTGCTCTCGGATGGCGCCGCGCAGCGTCTGCAGGAGGCGCCCGTGGAGGAAGTGATTGTGACGAACACGATCCACATACCGGAGGAGAAGAGGTTCGAGAAGCTCAAGGTGCTCTCGGTAGCGGGCCTCTTGGCGAAGGCGATCGACCACGTGCATTCGAACGAGTCGGTGAGTCAACTCTTCGAGACTCCGCCAGACGACTGAGGGAAAGGGCCCCGGGAGAGCCCGGGGGCCGATCATCAGAGGGGAGACAAATGGCGAACACAGCGACTTTACCCGCCCAGAAACGGGAAGGCACCGGCAAGGGCGTTGCGCGTAAACTCCGCGCCGCAGGGCGAGTCCCGGCGGTTCTCTATGGCCGAGAGCTCGAACCGGTTCATCTCTCTCTGGACACAAGAGAGGCGGAACAGCTCTTCCACTCGATCAGCGTGGACAACACGATCGTGGACCTCGCCGTCGAGGGGGAGGAGAAGGCGTACCAGACGCTCATTCGAGAGATCCAGGTGCATCCCTTGAGGCAGTTGCTGATCCATGTCGACTTCCTTCGGATCCAGGAGGGTATCACGGTGGACGTCAACGTGCCCGTACAGCTCCTGGGTATTCCGGAGGGCGTGAAGAACAGCGGCGGCGTGCTGGAGCAGATCATCCACGACCTCCCGGTGCGTTGCATTCCGTCGAAGATCCCGCAATCCATCGACATCGATGTGACGCACTTGGACGTCAACGAGTCCCTGCACGTCTACGACATCGAGTTCGAGGAAGGCGTCGAGGTTACCGTCGAGCAGAAGCGCACGCTCTGCTCCGTGGCGATTCCGAAGGTGATCGAGGAGCCCGAAGAGGAAGAGGAGCTGCTCGAAGGCGAGGAACTCGAAGGCGAGGAACTGGAGGACGGTGCACCTGCGGCCGAGGGTTCGGACGAGGCCGACGACTCCCAAGAAGACGAGGGCTGATCCCTCGTTCTCGTGGCGCACATGAAAGTCGTGATCGGGCTCGGGAATCCCGGGCCTGAGCACGATACCAGTCGGCACAACGTCGGATGGTGGGTCGCGGACCGACTCGCCTACGACTGGGGGTTCGACTTCTTCAAGCGCGAGGGTCGGGCCTTCGTCACGGAAGGGACCGTGGGCGGGACGCCGGTGCGTGTCATGAAGCCCACGACCTACATGAATCGAAGCGGGTTGTCGCTACGGCCACTCCAGACCCTCGAGTCGTTCGACGCGAGCGAGGACCTCCTGATCGTCGTCGACGACGCCGCGTTGCACGTGGGTCGCGTTCGCTTCCGCCCCGAGGGCGGGGCGGGCGGACACAACGGGCTCAAGTCCATCTCGGGTGCGCTGCAGTCCAACGACTACGCGCGACTCCGGATCGGCGTGGGGCTCAAGCCGGATGGGGCGGACCTTTCAGACTGGGTTCTCTCGGAGATGCCTGAGGGAGATGAAGACATAGTGGTTGCTTTGTTACCCGAGTTGACCGAAGCCGTGGAGCTGTGGATCAACGACGGGAGTGAAGCGGCGATGAACAGCTTCAACCGATAGACGAGAGTTCTTACGAACAACGGAAAACAGGAAGACCGAATCGATGACCGACTTCGTGGCATTCACCGACTTCGCCTGGATCCTTGGCCTCGTGGGCCTCGGCATCGCGGCGGCTACCTACGGCTACGTGAAAAAGCAGCCGGCCGGGACCGACGTCATGATCGACATCGGGGAGCAGATCCACGACGGCGCGATGACGTTCCTCCGGCGCGAGTACAGCGTGTTGGCGGGCTTCGTCGTCGTCGTGGCGATTCTGTTGAGCCTGGCGCCGGGAATCGGCACGACCCCGGCGCTTGCGTACGTCTTCGGCGCTTTGAGCTCGGTCGCGGCCGGTTTCGCGGGCATGAAGGCCGCCACTCGGGCGAATACGAGGACCGCGGCCGCGGCCAACGAGGAGGGTCAGGGCAAGGCGCTACGCATCGCCTTCTTCGGCGGAGCCGTCATGGGTCTCGCTGTGGCGTCGCTCGGCCTGCTCGGCCTTGGCGTGCTCTATCTAGTCTTCGCCGCGGACGCGGTGCCGGGCACGGGTGAGTTCTCGGGCTTCGCCAAGATCGTCTCCGGCTTCGCGATGGGCGCGAGCTCGATCGCCCTCTTCGCACGCGTCGGCGGCGGTATCTACACAAAGGCAGCGGACGTCGGTGCCGACCTGGTCGGAAAGCTCGAGGCCGGCATCCCCGAGGACGATCCGCGAAACCCTGCCACGATCGCGGACAATGTCGGTGACAACGTCGGCGACGTGGCGGGTATGGGGGCGGATATCTTCGAGTCGTACGTGGGCTCGATCGTGGCCACGATCGCGATCGGCGCCACGGCCTCCGCGATGGCGGAGAATCGTGCTGCCGCGGTCGCGCTGCCGCTCGTCACGGTGATGGTCGGGCTCATCGCGTCGCTGGTGGGCATCGGGGCTATGAAGATGCTCGAGAAACGCGATGCTTCCCGCGCCCTACACGGCACGACCTGGATCGCCGGCGGCCTTTTCCTCGGCACGATGTACTTCGTCGTTCAGGCCATGCGCATCACGTACACGACCGATGCGGGGGTCACCTACGGAGCGACCGGTCCATGGATCGCGATCGTTGCCGGTACGATGGCAGGCATCCTCATAGGCATGGTGACACAGTACTACACGGCGGCGGGTCCCGTACGGAAGATTGCGGAGGCGAGCCAGACGGGTGCGGCGACGAACCTCATTGCCGGTCTCGCGGTTGGCATGGAGTCGACGGTGGTCCCCGTCATCCTGATCTGTGTGGCGATCGGGACGTCATTCCAGTTTGCCGGTCTGTACGGCATCGGCATCTCCGCGGTCGGGATGCTCGCGACCGTGGGCGTGACGATGACCGTCGACGCGTACGGGCCGATCGCCGACAATGCGGGTGGCATCAGCGAGATGAGCGGCCTGGGGCCGGAGACCCGCGAGATCACCGACTCGCTCGACGCGATCGGCAATACGACGGCCGCCATAGGCAAAGGCTTCGCTATCGGCTCTGCCGCGCTCACGGCGCTCGCGCTCTTCTCGGCCTACTCGGCCAGTGTGGGACTGCAGGAGACCGGCATCGACATCATCGATCCGATCGTGGTGATCGGCCTGTTCATCGGTGGTATGCTGCCGTTCTTCGTGGCCGCGCTCACGATGACGGCGGTGGGTCGAGCGGCTCAGGGCATGGTGGACGAGGTACGCCGACAGTTCAGGGAGATCCCGGGCATCCTGGAAGGCACCGCGAAACCGGACTCGGCGCGCTGCATCGATATCTCGACGCAGGCTGCGCTACGCGAAATGATCCTGCCCGGACTCACCGCCGTACTGGCGCCGGTCATCGTCGGGTACTTCATGGGTGTGACCGCGCTCGGAGGCATGCTCGCCGGCGCGCTGGTGACCGGCGTGCTCATGGCCCTCTTCATGGCCAACTCCGGTGGTGCGTGGGACAACGCGAAGAAGTACATCGAGGGTGGTGCATACGGCGGAAAGGGCTCCGATCCGCACATGGCGGCGGTCATCGGTGACACCGTGGGTGATCCGTTCAAGGACACTTCGGGCCCGTCGCTGAACATCCTCATCAAGCTCATGAGCGTGGTGTCGCTCGTGCTCGCACCGTGGTTCGCGGCTCATCACGGCATAGAGGTGGACGCGCAGTCCACATCGTGGCTCGTGCACGTGATCCAGGGGCTCTTGGGTTGACCTTAGAAAAGATCGGGTAGATGATGGCCAAGGCAGCGAATTTCGAGAACGCGCTGGCGTTTGCCGCTGATCTCATTGCTATCCCGGGTCTCTCGGGCCAGGAGGACGACGTCGCTCGGCGTTTATTCCAGGAGATGGAGGCGATCGGACTCGAGGACGCGCGTGTAGACGACGCGGGCAACGTGATCGGGGTCGCGCGAGGGCGGGGTGACGCCCCGGCGGCGATGCTCAACTGCCACCTCGACGTCGTGGCGGAGGGGGATCACTCGGAGTGGGAAGTGCCGCCGTTCAGTGGCGACCTCCGGGACGGCTTCCTACACGGTCGGGGCGCCATGGACATCAAGGGCCCGCTTGCGCTTCAGACCTACGCGGCCGCGTCCATGATGGACGAAGCACCAGGCGACGTCATCGTCGCGCATACGGTCTACGAGGAGTGCGGCGGCCTCGGCATGAAGCACCTGCTGGAATCCGGAGGCGTAGAGCCCCGTGTGGTGATCATCGGCGAATGCACGCATGGAGACATCTGTATCGGCCACCGGGGTCGAGCAGAGCTCGAGGTCGTCCTGACAGGGGTGGCCGGCCATGCCAGCGCCCCTGAAAGGGCGGCCAACGCGCTCGACCTGCTGGGCGACGTACTGCTAGCGGTCCGAGACCTGGCGGCAAGCCAAGAATCGGACGAGCTGTTGGGCACTGCGAGCTTGATTGCGACTATGGTGAATGTGCTGCCGCAGACTCGAAACGTGATTCCCGATCAAGCGATCGTGGCGCTGGATTGGAGATTCCTTCCCGGCGACGACCACGAGTCGCTCGTTCGTCGCGTGCGAGAAGCTGTCGAGGCGCGCATCCCGTCGGTCCCAGACGCACTCGGATACGAGGTGCGCATGGCGACCGAGCGTCAGGTCACCTATACGGGCTTCGTGGCCGACCGAGACCTCTTCTCACCCGGTTTCCTCATGGACCCGTCGCATCCCATCGTGGGCGCGGCGGCCCGCGCCGTCGGCCGACTAGGGGCTCCCGACGAGGCCGCCGAGGTGCGCCCGTGGACTTTCGCCACCGACGGTGGCTGGTCGTGCGGTGTACACGGGATTCCGACGGTAGGCTTCGCGCCGGGTGAGGAGCGCTTCGCGCACACCAACCGCGAGCGCTTGGACGTCGAAGAGGCCCGCTGGGCGTACGCACGATATCCGGGGCTGATCGCGGCCGTTCAGACGGCGCTGAACTAGATAAGCGCTTCCTCCTCCACTCCCGATCCACTAGCTTTTCCGCCGTGCCGGAAGCGGCACACACAGTTATCCCGCTCCGTCCTACCACTGGCGCCGCAGCCGAGATGGTCGACATGACGGGGCCCGTTCCAACCACGGACCGAGGGAACGAATCATGCGGCTTTACGAGGTCGTGTACATTCTCGACCCGGCGCTCCTAGAGGACGCCGTCACGGCCAAGCTCGAGAAACTCCACGAGCTGGTGACTTCCAAGGGCGGTGAGGTCTCCGCGATCGATCACTGGGGAACCCGCCAGCTCGCGTACCCGATCAACAAGCTCTCGGCTGGCTACTACGTCGTGGCGCACTTCACGTCCGCTCCGGAGGCCCTGCCGGAGTACGAGCGCCTGCTCAAGCTCGACGGCGACGTGATACGGTATCTGCTCGTGGTGAGCGAGGGTGAACTCACCAGCGGCGCCTCGGTTCTGGGCGAGGCCCGGCCTCGTGCCTTCGAAGAGGGGGACGAAAGCGACGAGGACGAGCAGGAGGAAGACGAGCCGGAAGAGGAAGCGGTCGAAGAGGAGGCTCACAACCGTGCAGGGCCCCAGGACTTCTCGGGCCCGCGCGGGCGTCGTCGCCGGATGGAGGGTCCACCCATCCTGGTCCTCGATTACAAGGACGTTGGCACGCTATCACATTTCATGACCGAGCAGGGCAAGATTCTGCCGAAGCGTACTACGAAGGTCTCCGCGGGTTTCCAGCGTCAGCTTGGCCGCGCTGTGAAGCGCGCACGATATCTCGCGTTGGTCCCGTATACGCGGCGTACCGAAGGCTGACCGAACGTGTCGGATCCCAGTCCGCTAGAGGGCTCGACCAGGGAAGGTGGCGGCTGGCGTGGCGCCGCCGCACTGCTCGCGGTCGTCTTCTTCGCCTCGGTCACCAACGCCGGCGTGCTGCTTGCGATCCCCTTCTTGCTGCTCATCGGCGTGAACGGCACGCGGGGCTTCGGGACGTTCGCCGCTGCCTCGCTCGCGATGTTGGTGACCGTATCGGGGGTCCACGATGGAGTGTGGTTCATCGATAGAGCCTGGGCGCTCCTCCTCGGCGGGTGGTTCGTCGCGCTGTCGCTGGCGCGGCCGGCGTCGAATCCGTCAACACGGGCTTTGATCGCCGTCCTCGGTGCCGGCACCGTCACGGCGGGCTTCATCGCGCTCCGCCGAGGAGCGTGGAGCGCTCTGGATTGGGCGATCAGGGATCGGGTCCAATTCATGATCGCCCAGATGCTGGACCAAGTCGTGATGTTGCGTGGGGGTGAAGCGCTCGCACCAGCTCTCGTCCTGTCGATGTACGACATGGCGGAAGCTCAGCTGGAGGTGTTTCCGGCGGTTACCGGCGTGGCCTCCATGGCAGCCCTGTGCGTCGTGTGGTGGATGTATGCCCGCCTGACGGACACTGGTGAACAGGGCCTGAGCCCCCTGAAAGATTTTCGATTCAACGACCAACTGGTATGGGTCTTCGTCGGGGGGCTTCTGCTCCTCGTCACGCGCGTGGGCGAGCCGCTCGGGCGTGTGGGGGCCAACGCGGTAGTCTTCATGGGGACGCTGTGCGCTTTGCGGGGCGCCGCCGTCGTCGTGTTCATGCGTGGCGGTGTGTCGCTGATCGCTTTTTTCGTAACGGTGGTCGGGCTCTTGCTCGTGCCAACTCTGGTATTTGGTGGCGCGCTGGTGATCGGACTGGGTGACATCTATCTGGACCTACGCGGACGCGTGGTGGAACTCGCCGCCTGAAGACGCTTTGGAGGAACGATGAAGTTGATCCTGAAGAAGGCTGTCGAGAACCTCGGAGAGGCTGGCGAGGTCGTGCAGGTCCGGCCTGGGTATGGCCGCAACTACCTCATTCCGCAGGGGCTCGCGTTTACGGCCAGCGATGCGAATATTCGACGCCTGGAGGAGGAGCGGACGCGCGCTGAAGAGAAGTCACGCCACGACTACCTCGAAGCACATCGGCGGGCTTCGCAGCTCGAGGGCGTATCGCTCACGTTCGTGGAGCGCGCAGGGGACGACGGCAAGCTGTTCGGTTCCGTGACTGCCATGGACATCGTCGAGCGCACCAACGAGGGCGAGCTGGACTTCGAGCTCGACAAAAGGGCGGTCCTTCTCGATGAGCCGATCAAGGCGCTCGGTGTCGAAGCCATCACGATCCGGCTAGACGCTGAGGTCGAGGTGAGCATCGAGGTGCGGGTGGAGCGGGAAGAGGGCTAGGGTCGGTGAGGGCGGATGCACGGAACTTCCCGACCGAAGTCTCGCGCGCGGCCGACCTCGCGCTCGAGAGCAAGGGACACGGCGTCCTGATTCTGGATCTGCGTGGCATTTCGACCGCCACCGACTACTTCGTACTTGCGAGTGGGACCTCGGACGTCCAGGTCAAAGCAATCGCGGAACACGTGGTGGATGAACTCAAGAAGGAGAAGGTCCGTCCCGCACACATCGAGGGGCTGAGCGGAGGTCGCTGGGTATTGCTGGACTACATCGACTTCGTCGTCCACGTATTCCACCCGCGATCACGCGACTTCTACCAGCTCGAGAATCTCTGGGGGGACGCGCCCCGTTGGGAGCCTGCCCACGAGCCTTGACCTTCAATAAGCCCCGGCACGCTTGGGTTTTTGGGGGATGGACGAGTTTGCTACGCGGACACCGAGAACCTAACTTGTTGCCGGCGCGGCAGCGATGCCGTGGCAAATTGAATGGATCCAAGAATCGCCCACTCCGCGTCCGTCGCGGAGCGACCACGAGCCTCCAACGCCTATGGCAGACCTCCCCGAGTGGAGCGCTTTCGACGCAAGCGCCGCTCCGCTCCTTCCGGAGCACGCCGACCGTCCGGGAAGGCTCGTCGCGGTAATCGCGACCAGGAGCGCACGGGAGGATGGGTGGGCGATCAACGCCACCGTCGACATCGTCAGGGCATGGAGTAAGTCTGGTCGGAGGGTCGTACTCGCTGATGCCGCGCTCGCGCTCGCGACGCTTCATGAATGCCTCGAAACCGACAACACGGAAGGCGTCACGGACACCGTGCTCTTCGGCTCGTCCGTGCGGCGCGTTGCCAAGCGGACCGACGAGAGTGAGTTCTTCATTATCACCGCGGGCACGGCGACCGCCGATCCCGCCGCGGTCCTCGCGAGCGAGCGGTGGACACGCTTGTCCCGAGGTTTCGTGGAGGCCGGTGTCACGCTGGTCATGTACGTTGGGGCTGAATCAGATGGCAAGTCGGCGATCTTGGACATGGCGACCGACGTGGTTGTGCTCGCGGGGTCGACTGAAGATGCCTGGTCGGCGGTAGATGGCACGGCGGCGCCGATCCGGGCGGTGACCGGTCCGGCCTCGGGCACCCCACGCGATATGCCTCCCCCGGACGAGCTGGCCGGGGTCGTAGACCCGCTCGCGGGTCTGGTGGATGCGGGGGCGGGTGACTCCGAGCAGAGTGCCGAGCAGGAGGGTATGCCGGCCCACCTTGCCGACTCTGCGCTGCCCGAAGCGGAGGCATCGATCGTCGAGGCCGCGGAGGGCGGTGATGCTCGCGCCGCTAGCGGGTCGGGGCGCCCCCTATTGCTCGTCTTGATCATCATATTGCTCGCGATCGTGGGGGCGGCTGCGCTCGGCTGGGTCGACATCCCGGGGATCTCACCGAAGGGCGTTCGATGACGACCCTCCAGAATCCATGAAGCTTCGCTCACTCAAGGTTCACGGGTTCAAGTCCTTCGCGGACCCCACCACAATCGAGTTTCACGACGGCATCACCGCCGTGGTCGGACCCAACGGATGTGGCAAGTCCAACATCGGCGACGCGATACGCTGGGTGCTCGGCGAGCAGCGGCCCACCGCGATCCGGGGTGCCAAGATGGAGGAGGCGATCTTCCAGGGCACCGTGAGCCGGAGGCCGGTCAATCGCGGTTCGGTATCGCTCACCGTCAGCAACGAGGACGGAGCACTGCCCGTTCCATTCGAAGAGGTAGAGGTCGGCCGGCAGATCTTCCGAGATGGCGGCAGCGAGTACTCCATCAATCGATCTGCGTGTCGCCTACGTGATGTGCTCGACCTGTGTCGCGACACCGGATTGGGTGCGAATGCCTATTCGATCATCGAGAACCGTATGATCGACGCGATCCTCTCCGATCGTGCCGAAGAGCGTCGCGGGCTCTTCGAGGAAGCCGCCGGGATCGGCAAGTACAAAGACCGCCGCAAGGCAGCGACCCGCAGACTCGAGCGCGCGGAGATGGATCTGCAGCGTCTCGAGGCCGTGATCTCCGAAGTGCATAGCAAGGTCCGCTCGCTTGCGCGCCAGAAGGGGAAGGCTCAGCGGTGTATCGAGTACCGCCAGCGCCGCCTCGATGTCGAGGTCGCGGTTGTGCGCCACCAGCTGGAGACCCTCCGTCTCCGGCTCAGCGGCGTCGAGAAGAAGCTCGCGGGCGACATCCAGACCGGGGCAGGGAAGGTCGCGGAGCTAGGCGCTGCCGAGGCTCAGTACGAGTCGCTGCGACTGAAGGAAGTCGGAGCGGAAAAGGAACGCGCGGAAGTTGGGAAGGCGCTCGAGGAGGTTCGCAAGGAGCTGGTGCGGTGGGAGCGCGACCTCGCGGTAGCGGACGAGCGAGCCGCGTACGCCGAACGTC
Organism: Longimicrobiales bacterium; assembly: GCA_965197725.1. Lineage (GTDB taxonomy): Bacteria > Gemmatimonadota > Gemmatimonadetes > Longimicrobiales > Gaopeijiaceae > UBA1138. Next base: position 74,073 of record CBDANQ010000061.1, on the reverse strand, counting down.
GCCTGGCGCAGATAGACGAGGAGCGGGGCCAGGCGCTGCAACAGGCTGAGACGCTGGAGCGGGACGAGCGAGTTCTCGGCTCGGACCGTGACCGTGTAGTGGCGGAGCTGGAGGAGCTGCGGGGTGTGGCGGCAGCGCGGGCGACCGCAGCCCAGGAAGTGCGGGAGCGACTGCAGGGGGCACGCGAGAGTCTGGACGAGGTTGAGACCCGCGAACGCGATCTCGCACGTCGGGGCGCCCAGCTCGAGGGAGATGCCGAGGCGTCCGATGCTCAGGCGGACGAGCTCGGGCACCGGCTCGTCCGAGTGGACGCCGAACTCGAGTCAGCGGCGGACGCCCTGTCCGAGATCGAATCCCAGGGGGACCTCTTCTCTGACCGTCTGGACGAGCTGTCAGGCGGCCTGCGAGCGGCTCAGGAAGAAGTAGACGCGTGCCTTTCCGCGTCGATCACGGCGCGTGAAGAACTGGACGCCACGCTCGTCACCGAGCGGGAAGCCGTCGCCCGCGTGGCGGGTGGCGAGGCCCGGAAGGACGCGATCGAGAGGCTGGAGCGGGACCAGGAGGGGCTGGACCCGGTCGCAAAGGCCGCGCTCGCGCTCGGGGACACCGGCATCCTGGGCACCCTGGCCGACTTCATTGAAGCGGACGCCGAGGCGACGGCGGCCCTCGAGTCGCACCTCGGATCCCTGACCCGCGCACTGGTGCTACGCGACCGCGGGGCCGTCGAACGAATAGCGTCGTGGTTCGCCGAGAGCTGGGCCGGCGGTGGTGGGCTCGTGTTGTTGCCACTCGATAGCGTCCCTTCGACGTCCGGAGATTGCGGTGGACCTTTCGGCGAAGTTCGGGCACACGGCGACGGACAGCCGTGGGTACGCGCGCTCCTGGATGGAGCCGAAGCGTCGACGGTGGACGGTGTCGCGGTCACGGAGGCGCGGGGCATCGTTCGTGTAGCGAACCCCGGGGGCGCCTCGGGCATGCTCGAACGGAAGAAGCAGCTGCGGGAATGCTCCGCCGAGCTCGAGGAGGCTACTTCTTTGGAGGTAGCCCGGCGGACGCAACGGGAGACCGCCCAGGAGGAGCTCGCGGGAGCCGAACGTGGGCTCGAGCAGAGCCGTGCGTCGCTTTATGCGGCCGAGGACGAGCTACGAAAGGTCCATTCCGAGGTCGATGCCAGGTCCGATCAGCAGGGCCGGATGGACCATCTGCGTGACGAGCTTTCCCGACAGGCGGAGGGCACGAAGGTTGCTCAGGCGCGCGCCTTGGAGCGGGCTCGTGAGGCGCGAGACGACCGCGAGATCCTCTTCCGGCAGGAACAAGGTCTGAACAGCGAAAGGGCTGAGGCCCGTGAAGTGGTCGCGGTCGTTCAGGAAGAGTACGAGATCGCGCGATCTGAGGAGGCACGACTCGCGGTAGTCGTCGCACGCCTCGAAGGTGACGTGATGCGCCTCAGTGAGCGTGTGGACACGATCGTGGGGGCACGCATGCAAGCCAACGAACGCGTGATGGCGCTCGATGTCGAGGAGAGCAGCCTGCGAGAGGAGGGCGCGGAGGCGCGGCGGATTCGAGCCGAGGGCGATGAGGCGACGGAGCGACTTTTCGGTGAGCGAACCACGTCCGAAGAGAGGGTCCGAGAGAAGGGTCAGACGCTCCAGGAGGTTGCCGATGCTTTGGCCGTTGCCGAAAAGCGAGTTCGTGAAGCTCGGACCGCCGAGCGGGCGGCGTCCGACCGACGGCACCAGCTGGAGTTGGAGCGCCAGGAGCTGGGCGGACGCATCGAGCGCATCCGCGAACGTCTGGAAGGCGAGTGGGGCCGTCCGCTCGAGACGCTGTTGCAGGAGGCTGCACCGGTCGAAGGGGAGCAGGAGGCGCTGCAGGACGAGCTTCGTGAGCTGGTCCTAGCGCTCGATAAGATCGGCCCCGTCAACATGCTTGCGGTCGAAGAGCACGAGGAGGAGAGCCAGCGTCTCGAGTTCCTGACCGAGCAGCGACAAGATCTCGTGAAGGCCCGCAACGACCTGCGATCCGCCATCCGGGAGATCAACAAAACGGCCACGGAACTCTTCCTGGGGACTTTCGAGGACATTCGGGAGAACTTCAGGAAGACGTTCATGAGGCTCTTCGAGGGTGGTGAGGCGGACATCTGGTTTCAGGACGAAGACGATCCTCTCGAGTCTCCCATCGAGATTCACGCGTCTCCCCGCGGCAAAAGGACGCAGCGCATCGACTTGCTCTCTGGCGGGGAGCGTGCGCTCACGGCGCTTTCGCTTCTCTTCGGCATCTATCTCGTGAAGCCGAGCCCGTTCTGCGTGCTCGACGAGGTCGATGCGCCGCTCGACGAGAACAACATCGGGCGCTTCATCAAGCTCCTCCAGGACTTCAAGGCGGAGAGCCAGTTCGTGGTCGTCACCCACAACCCTCGCACGATCGAGGCAGCCGACTGGATCTACGGGGTGACGATGGAAGAAGCTGGAGTCAGTACGATCGTCGGGGTGAAGCTCGAAGAGGCCCTCGAGGCGGCAGGAGCAGCCTGATCCGACCCCCGCCGTGACCTCCGTAACGATACTGGGAGCCGGAACGTTGCTTCCGGCTGCATCTCGAAGCTCCGCCGCGCACCTGATTGACGGAGACGGGTTTCGCTTGTTGCTCGATTGTGGATCGGGGACCCTGCATGGCCTGGCCCGACACGCCGTCGACTGGGCGGGTCTGAGCCATGTCGTGATAAGCCACTATCACAACGACCACGTGGGGGACCTCTCTGGGGTCCTGTTCGCGCTCCGGCACGGCCTGGCAGGAGCTAGGGAAGCACCGCTCACCTTGATCGGTCCACCGGGCTTCCGCGGCTTCCTGAGCCGCCTCGCCTCAGCGCTGGGGGACCATATCCTGGACCCCGGCTTTCCGCTTCGGGTGTGCGAGCTCGGACCCGACGATGTGTTCGAGCAGCAGAGATCAGGGCTCCGCATCCGCGCTCACCCCACGCCCCACACCGACGAGTCCGTGGCGTACCGTGTCGAGACCCCGAGCGGTGTCGTGAGCTACACCGGCGATACCGGGCCCTCGGACGTGGTCGGCGAGTTCTTGGCGGGATGCAGCGTCCTCATCGGAGAATGCGCGCTGAGGGACCCTCCCGAAATGGAGTTCCACCTCGCTCCATCGGGTTTGGCCCGCCTCGCGACGCTCGCCGACCCCGAACTGCTCATCGTCACGCACGTGTACCCGCCCACTCGCCCAGCCGACGCAGCGCTGCTGGTCGGCCAACACGGGTTCGGCGGGCGCATCGTACCGGGCGAGGACGGATTGACCGTGCGGTTCGACCAAGACGGCCCCGTCGTCGAGGCTGCCGTCGACGGTCGTTGAGCACTCCACGACACACGTGTAGACTTAGGTTGTTCCTTCCCCGGTTCCTCCTTCCCCAACCGAGCTCCTGATGCTCGTTGTCATGAAGAACGCGGCTTCGAACGACCAGATCGATGCGGTCGTCGGAGTCATCAAGGACATGGGCTACGATGCTCGGCCAATTCCGGGTGGACAGCGGACCGCCGTGGGTATCATCGGCAATGACGGCGGGGTGGATGCGGGCCGGTTGCAGGGTCTCGGGGGGGTACTCGAGGTCATTCCCGTCACGCACCCGTACAAGCAGGTCTCGAGAGAGTGGCAGGAGGAGGACACGGTCGTCTCACTCGCGAACGGCACGTCGTTCGGAGGGTCGGACATCGCGGTGATCGCCGGGCCATGTGCGGTGGAGGGCGAGGCGCAGATCCTCGACATCGCGCACCAGCTCAAGGAGATGGGCGCGACCGTGCTCCGGGGCGGCGCGTTCAAGCCCCGAACCTCACCGTATTCTTTCCAGGGCCTCGGGCTGGAGGGACTCGATCTGCTCGCCAAGGCCTGTGAAGAGACAGGACTGGCCGTCGTGACGGAGGCTCTGGACCCCGAAGGCGTGGACCTCGTGGCACAGTACGCCGATATCGTGCAGATAGGCGCACGGAACATGCAGAACTATCCGCTGCTGCGCCGCGCCGGGCGCTCTGGTAAGCCCGTGCTGCTCAAGCGTGGCATGTCCGCTACGATCGAGGAGTTTCTGCTCGCGGCGGAGTACGTTCTCGCCGAGGGAAACCCCAACGTGATCTTGTGCGAGCGTGGCGTACGCGGCTTCGACACGCATACCAGGAACGTGTTGGATCTTGCGGCCATCCCTGTCGTCCAGTCGCTCTCTCATCTTCCGATGATCGCGGACCCGAGCCACGGCACGGGCATCCGAACGATGGTCATCCCCATGGGGTGCGCAGCGGTGGCCGCCGGTGCGGACGGGCTGATCGTCGAGGTGCACGGTGATCCGCCGAGCGCGATGTCAGACGGGGCGCAGTCTCTCTATCCGGATCAGTTCGCGAGCCTCATGGAGCAGATCAAGGTTATCGCGAAAGCGATCGGACGGCACGTGACTGCCCCGCTCTAGCGCTGTCCCATGCGCTCATCCCTCGGTCCCAGTCCGGTCGCGATCGTTTCTGGATGGGCACTCACCGGGACCACCCGCCGCACGTGTTGGGCCGTCGTGGCGAGCGGATCGCCATCCGCTACCTGCGCTCCGCGGGCTGGACCGTCATGGCCCGAAATTATCGCTTCGGCCGCCGCGAGGTCGACCTGATCGTGCGCAAGGGCCGGCTGCTCGCGTTCGTCGAAGTGAAAACCCGGGCAGGGGGCGGATGCGGTCATCCTGAAGAGGCAGTGACCTGGAAGAAGCGCCGCGAGATCGAAGCCGTCGCCGCGGAGTATCTGGTTCGGAGCGCACGTGTTGACGGTCCGGTCCGCTTCGACGTCATCGCCATCGAGGTCGCTTTGCACGGCTGTGTCACGCGCTTGGAGCACCTTGAAGACGCCTGGAGGCCTGGCTGGCCGTGAGGGAGGATGCCGCATGGTGGGCCTCGGTTCGGTAGCGGGCCTCGTTGACCGCCCACGCCCCCAGAAATAGCTTCAGGGGTGCCCCAGGTCCGCAGGGCGAAAGCTCACGAATCCCGTCAGGACCCCGCAGGTAGCAGCGGTAAGTGCGGTGATCGTCGCTGCGGGTCGCCTGGGGCATTTTCCTTCCCTCCGGCGGTGTCGACGACTCGCCTCGGAAGAGGATTCAGCGGCGGCACTCGTAACGCGATAACGTATTGGCCCACATTGCTTTAGCCCGCAAGTATCGACCCCGATCGTTCGCGGATGTGGCGACGCAGGAGCACGTCTCCGACACGCTCCGTAACGCGGTCTCCGGCGGGCGAGTGGGGCATGCGTACCTCTTCTGCGGGCCGCGCGGTGTCGGAAAGACGACACTGGCGCGCGTACTCGCGATGGCGCTGAACTGTCCCGACCGTAGCGCGGAGGGCGAGCCGTGCGGGGTGTGCGAGAGCTGTACGCGAATTTGGGGTGGCCACACCGCCTTGGATGTCGTCGAGATCGACGCGGCCTCTAACCGGGGTGTCGACGACGCGAGGGACCTTCGTGAGCGGGCGATGTACGCACCCTCCGGGGCCGGATACAAGGTATACATCGTCGACGAGGCGCACATGCTCACGCGTGAGGCGTGGAACGCCTTACTGAAGATCCTCGAGGAACCGCCGCCGCGGGTGATCTTCGTCTTCGCGACCACAGAGCCTCAGAAGATCGAACAGTCAGCGGCGGCGATCCTTTCGCGTTGCCAACGATTCGACTTCCGGCGCATTGGCGTATCGGACATCGTTTCGCGGCTGAGTGCCGTGCTTGCCCAGGAGGATGCGAACGCGCCCGAAGACGCGCTTCGCATGATCGCTCGCAAAGCCAACGGGGGTATGCGGGACGCCCTCTCGATGCTGGACCAGGTCATCTCCTTGACCGGAGGCGATGTCGAGGCCGACGCCGTCCGGCGTGTGCTGGGCCTCGTTGAGGAAGAGCGATACCTGGAGCTGTTGGACATCCTCGCGGGGGGCCGCCATGCGGAGGTCTTCACGCTGGTCGAGCGCCTCGCCGATGAAGGGTACGACCTGGTCGAGTTCTACTACGGCCTCATGGACGTCTTGCGCACACTGCTGCGGCTACGTCTCGCCCCGCAGACGCCTCTCGATCTCCCGGAGGAACTCCGGGCCGACTTTGCTTCGCGTGTGGGCTCGTTCGAGGCCGCCGATCTGGCCCGCATGCTCGCGGCCGCGGCCGACCTTGAAAGCCAGGGTAGCCTAAGGCGCAGTCCGAATCCGCGCGTTCTCATCGAAATGCTTCTGCTTCGGCTCAGTTATTTGGACCGCACGATCGCCCTGGAGGAGCTGATCTCGGCTCTCGGCGGGGCGCCGCCGCCCACCGGTGGGGCGGGACATGGCGGCGGTTCGGGCACCTCTCATTCGCATGATGCCAAACATGATATAAACGATATCAACACACATAACACGTTGGACTTAGCCACGACTGAGGAGGCAGTATCTCAAGTCGAGGAGGCGTGGCTGAGCTGGCTTGACGCCGCGCAGACCGTGCCGCGTGGACTCAGTGCTCTTCTGCGCTCCTCCACCGTGCGCGAGCTGTCGGACGGACGCATCGAGGTTACGCCGCTGCCAGGTCCGGCGACGGAGAGGCTTCGCACCTCCGCCGTTCTGGCGGAAGTCGGTCGGGGACTGGAGCCGTACTTGGGCCGGGTCCCTGATCTGGTTCTCGGATTGCCCGCGGAGGCTGCACCGGAGACCGTGCGGATCACCGACGAGGAGGTCCGGGGAGACACGCTGAGCGCTCTCTTCCGGCAGGAACTCCGCCTACGAGAGGCGGTAGAAGAACTCGACCTGGAGCTAATGGATTAGCGTACGGAGCCATGGACAACATTCAGCAGCTCATGCAGCTCGGCCAGCGGATGCAGGCCAAGATGACGGAACTTCAGAAGTCCTTGGAGGCCAGGAGGGTCTCCGCGTCCTCCGGCGGCGGAATGGTGACCGTCACGGTAGACGGAAAGGGCTCCGTGAAGGAGGTGCAGATCGATCCGACCTGCGTCGACCCTCGCGACGTGGAGATGCTGGAGGACCTCGTCCTGGCTGCGGTGAGCGAGGCTCAGGTCAAGGCTCAGGGCGAGTATGAGCAAGAGATGAAGAAGGTCACGGGCGGGCTTCCCATGAACATCCCAGGCCTGCCGAAGCTCTTCTGACCACCGCGACCGGAGGGCCACGTCCATGTCGGTAATCGAACGGCTCACCGGCGACCTCGCGAGGCTTCCCGGTATCGGGCCCAAGACTGCGCTCCGTCTGGTTCATCATCTCATGAAGGGCTCGAAGGAGGACACGCGGCGACTTGCTCGGTCCTTGGTTGACCTCGCGGACCGGGTTCGCCAGTGCGACGTGTGCGGAAACTTCTCCGAGCACGAGCTCTGCGAAGTGTGTTCGACTCCTAGCAGGGATGGCACCGTACTGTGTGTTGTGGAGGAGGCGTACGAGGTGGGCGCGATCGAGCGCACTGGGCAATATCGCGGGCTCTTCCACGTTCTCGGTGGGCGCCTTTCTCCCTTGGACGGCGTGGGGCCCGACGAGTTGAATCTGGTTCCCTTGTTGGAGCGTATTCGCCAATCTGATGGAGAGATTCAGGAGATCATCATCGCTACGAACGCTTCGGTGGAAGGAGAGGCAACGGCGGTGTATCTGGATCAAGAGATCCGCCCGCTGGGACCACGTGTGACGAGGCTCGCGCGTGGAATTCCTGTTGGAAGTGACCTGGAATACGTGGACGGCACGACGATCGCTCAGGCGCTTGCCGGACGGCGGGAGATGTCGATTTGAGCAACCGACTTCGCACGGCGGGGATCACGGTGCTCGCGGCCGCCGCCGCCGGGGCGCTTGCCGCGCTGATCATCCGCGACCAGATCACGCGCCACCAGCGAGATCTCTTCTCCCCCCGCGCGTTGCGGCGATTGGCTGCCCTCGGGCACGTCAGCAAGGCGCCCGCCTCAGTCGATACTATTCGAATGCTAAGGGACTTCGTAGCATGGGAGCCCAGAAGGCTGTTGCGTGAGCGCGCGCAATCGATCGTATCTCGGATGGAGGAAGAAGTGGCTCACGCAGGCTTGCTAGCAGAGGCTGAGGGCTTGTGAAGTGTCCATCTTGCCCCGCAGGGCGGCGCTACCGAGCTTATGGGCCCTTCGAGCCGGCCGGCGTCATCCGTCCGGCGGACCCGACAACCGTGCAGCGAGAGAGGTAGCGTCGACCCGTGTCGATGATCAACTACGCCTCGCGCGAGATCAACTGCAAGATCGTCTACTACGGCACCGGTCTCGGTGGCAAGACGACGAACTTGGAGTACATCTACTCCCGGGTGAATCCCGATACCAAGGGAAAAATGATCTCTCTCGCAACGGAGACCGAGCGCACGCTCTTCTTCGACTTCCTCCCGATCGACCTTGGTGAGGTTCGCGGCTTCAAGACTCGTTTCCACCTCTACACCGTACCGGGGCAGGTCTACTACAACGCCAGCTGTCGCCTGATCTTGAAGGGTGTGGACGGGCTTGTGTTCGTGGGCGATTCGCAAGCTGCACGGGCCGAGGCGAACATCGAGTCCATGCACAATCTGTACGAGAACCTCGAGACCTATGGATACGACCTCGAGACGATTCCCTTCGCGATCCAATACAACAAGCGAGACATGTCGGACCTGCTCTCACCCGAAGAGCTCCGGGCCCAGATCAACCCAATGGGGGTGCCGGACTTCGAGGGTATCGCGATCGAAGGGAAAGGGGTCTTTGAGACCCTTTCGTGCGTGAGCAAGCTGGTCATCAAAGCGCTCGCCTGACCTCGCAGGGCAGGCCCCCTTGTCCGAGAACCGTCTCACCCTCCCCAACGTCATTACGTTGGCCCGGATCGCCGTGTGTCCGGTGATCTTCTTGATGGCATTGTCGCCGACGATGACGGTTCGGTTCGGCGCCTTCGTGCTCTTCGTGGTGGCGGGTCTCTCCGACATCTGGGACGGGTACCTGGCGCGCCGATACGACCAGATCACCGACATCGGGAAGCTGCTCGATCCCATAGCGGACAAGCTTTTACTCTTTGTAACGTTCGTCCCGTTCTTCGTCATTTCGCACCGAGGCTTCGACGGTGATCTGATCCCTTGGTGGGGCCCTATGCCCGTATGGGTGTTGGTGGTCATCTTTGGGCGGGAGATCTTCATCACGATCTTTCGTAGCTACGCAGTGGGGCGAGGCGTGGTGATCGCAGCCGGCAAGTCGGGGAAACAGAAAGCGCTGCTGCAGGCATTGTTCATCGGCGGTCTGCTGCTCTGGTATCCGCTGCGCATGCTGGCGGAGTCGCGGGGGTGGGACGACGAGGGTCTGTACGGCTACTGGCAGACGCTGCACACCGGGTGGGTGGGCGTCACGCTTGCCCTCGCTCTCATCCTGACGATCTATTCGATGCTGGACTACCTGTGGTCGTACCGGTCTCTGGTCGGAATCAGAAGCTGAGGAGGTCCGCGTGAACGCGTCGGGCGTCCGCGCCTGCGTCGTTTCGGTCGGCAACGAGCTGCTCTTCGGCGAAACGGTCGACACCAACTCGGCGTGGATGGGTCGAGCTCTGGCGTCCCGTGGAATCACGATCGTCCGCCGCTATACCGTCGCGGACGTCGCCGAGGAGATCCGACATGCCGTGCGGGAGGCCGCCGATATCGCGGACCTCGTGCTCGTCTCCGGGGGGCTGGGCCCGACGTCGGATGATGTCACGCGGCAGAGCGTGGCGGAGTTGATCGGTGCAGTACTTGAAGTGGACCAGGCCTTGCTGCGACGTCTGCGCGAGCGGTTCGAGGCTCGTGGATACGGGGAGCTACCGGTCCCGAACGTCTCACAGGCCGAAGTACCGAGGGGAGCGCGCGTCCTACACAACCCACGGGGAACCGCGCCGGGCCTCGCGATGCGGTTTTCAGAGGCCTGGCTCGTGCTGCTTCCGGGCGTGCCTCGGGAGTTGCGCGCGATCTTTGGGGGGGAGTTGAGCGATTTCCTCGAGGTCGAGTTCGGAGACCAGGCTCTCCCGGTGTCCCACCGAACGGTCCATACGACCGGAGTCCCCGAGTCCCGCCTCGCCGAGTTGATCGAGCGAGCCTTCGCCCGGCCCCCCGCCATCTCAGAGCTCGCCCCTGACGTGTCGGTCGCGTACTTGCCGGACTTGCGAGGGGTTGACCTGCGGCTGACGGCACGTGGGCTACCCGCCGAGGTCGCCCAAGCCCAGTTACATCATGTGCTCGATCGTCTGGAGCCGGTCGTGGACCCATGGCGTTTCAGTGCCACGAGCGGCGATATCGTCGAGTCTGTCTCGGAGGCGTTGAGGGGTCGAAACATGCGCCTGGCCACCGCCGAGAGTTGCACGGCCGGCTTGATGGCTAAACGGATTACCGACCTCGGGGGAGCGTCCGACATCTACGTCGGTGGGCTCGTCGCATACGACAATGCGGTCAAGACAGCGTTGCTCCAGGTCCCGGAGGACCTGCTGTCGGCGCACGGGGCTGTCTCGGAGCCTGTCGCGACGCAGATGGCGAGGGGTGTCGCGCGGCGGCTCGGCGCGGACCTCGGCGTCGCCGTGACGGGTATCGCAGGACCGCGTGGTGGGACCGATGAAAAGCCCGTGGGTACGGTCTGGCTTGCGGTCTCGGGTCCCGGTAGCACGACCAGCGAACACACCCGCTTCGTAGGGGATCGCCAGGCGGTGCGAGAGCGGGCGGCTCAAGCGGCCTTCGCGCTTCTGCTCCGAAGCCTTCAAGCATCCAAGGCGGACACCTGAACGGCGAGCCGTAGGCATGGTATCTTGTACGCTTGGACCCATCCCGAACAAGACGAAATCATGACGGATGTCGTATCGAACACGGACGATATCGAGCCCGCCGAGGACGACGAGATCGTCGATGATGAGGTCGCCGGCCCGACGGACGACTCCGATCTTCCGGACCCGCTCGAGGGGTTCGACGAGTCGTATGAGGACGACACGTCGGACGACGACGCGCCGCCGGACGGGGCGGTTGCAGGGGCGGAAGATGGCGCGCATTACGAGGACGACGCCGACGCCGAAGTGCTCGCGGTGGAGGCACAGTTCGACGAGCTGAACGACCGACACCTCCGGCTCGCGGCGGAGTTCAATAACTTCCGCCGCCGGACCGAGCAGCAGCGACTGGAATCGTGGACCCGGGCGCAGGCGGATCTGGTCGAGAAGTTCCTAGACGTTCTGGATGATCTTCATCGAGCCGCGGACCTCGACCTGAGCAATGCGACGGTCGAGGGGATCATGGAGGGCATCGACCTAGTGGAACGGAAATTTGTGCGGGTCATAGCGGATTCGGGCATGGAGATAATCGATCCTGTCGGCGACGCGTTCGACCCGGAACGCATGGAGGCGATGATGCGTGTCCCCACGGAGAACGAAGAAGAGGATGACGTCGTCGCACAGGTCTTTCAGACGGGGTATACGCTCAAGGGCATTCTCGTCCGGCCAGCCCGGGTGAGCGTTCACAAGCACGGCTAGGCACGAATGGCCGCGGCGAAGAAGGACTACTACCAGGTCCTCGGAGTCGGTGAGAAGGCGACGCCGGACGAGTTGAAGAGAGCTTATCGCAAGCTCGCCAAGCAGTTCCATCCGGACGCCAACAGTGGCGATCGCAAGGCCTCCAATCGTTTCAAGGAAGTCGGCGAGGCGTATTCGGTTCTGAGCGACCCCGCCAAGCGGAAGCAGTACGATCACATGCGTCGTCTTGGCGCGTTCGGTTTGGGTCGCGGCCGCTCCCCGGGGGGGCGCGGCCCCGGCCCTGGGACGCGGACCGACCCGGAGTTCTCGTTCGAGGACCTACAGGGCGGCTTCGGAAACATCTCGGATCTGTTCAGCACCCTCTTCGACAACATCGGCAAGACGGAGCCTGCGGGCGCGAAGAAAGGCGGCCGTGAGAAGGGGGAGAACGTCGAGTACGTCGTGGAGATCCCATTCCTCACGGCGGTGCGGGGTGGCAAGGTTTCGATCGAGGTCTCGAGCACCGAGGACTGTGCGACGTGCAGCGGCGTGGGCGCCAAGCCTGGCACCGACCTCCATACGTGCAAGGAATGCAAGGGCACCGGTGACATCTCCTTCGGTCAGGGAGGATTCGCGGTCAAGCGTCCGTGCCCGGCGTGCTTCGGGCGTGGCATGATCCCTGAGACTCCGTGCTCCTCGTGTGATGGACGCGGAACCGTCCGTCAGCAGCGGAAGCTACAGATCAACGTGCCGATTGGCGTCGACACAGGCGGGAAGGTCCGGCTGTCAGGGCACGGGGAGCGCGGGAAGTCCGGCGGCAAGGCGGGAGACTTGATCATCACCTTCAAAGTGCAGCCGGATCGCTTCTTCACGCGGGAGGGACTCGACATCCATGTGACGATCCCCATCAACATCGTTCAAGCCACGCTCGGGTCGAAGATCAAGGTGCGGACCGTGAGCGGGAAGAAGGTCGTGCTCCGCATCCCGAAGGGCACGCAGTCCGGCACGAAGTTCCGCATCCGCGGACAGGGGATCAGGAAGGCCAACCGGGTAGGGGATCAGCTCGTGGAAGTCGAGGTCTCGGTCCCGGACGAGCTGACAGCTGATGAGCAAAAGGCGATGGAGGAGTTTGCCGAGGCCAGCGGCCTGAGACACTGACTTAGAAGCCCGTCGCTACACGCTTCGTTCGTGTCGATGCCGCTACGATCCTTCCGCCGCCAAATACGCGCTCGTTATCGTCGAAGAGCACCGCCGACTGCCCTGGCGTGACCGCGATCCGCGGTTCGGCTAACTCGAGCGTCAAGGAGTCGTCGATCCGGGTGACGATCGCCGGCACGGCTGGAGCTCGGTAACGAAGCTGGGCGTTCACCCGTTCTCCGACGGCCGGGGGCTGCCCCAACCAGTTCAGCCCCCCGATGTCGACGACGTCCTCGAACAGTTCGTCCCGAGTACCGACTACGACCTCTCGCTCAGGTGCGCGGATCCGCAGAACGAACATCGGCTCTGAGAACCCTCCGCGCAGACCCTTCCGCTGTCCGACGGTGAAGCTCGCGTATCCATTGTGCTCACCGACGACTTCTCCGCTCCGGCGCACGATGGGACCCGGCTGAAGCGCCGGATGCACGGGGCTCAAACGCTTTTCCAGTAGATCTCGGTAGTTCCCGCTTGGCACGAAACAGATCTCTTGGGACTCGGGCTTGTCGGCCGTGATGAGCGCGAGCTCGCGCGCGTGGGCTCGCACGGCGCTCTTGGTCAGCTCGCCAACCGGAAAGAGCAATGTGGGAAGCAGGGACCGAGGCATCGCCCAAAGGAAGTAGGACTGGTCCTTGTCCGGATCGAGCCCTCGCCGCAAGGATGATCCCGCTGGCGCGTGTTCGATCCGCACGTAGTGCCCCGACGCGATCCAGTCACAACCGAGCGCCTGCCCGCGGGCCAGGAGATCCTTGAACTTGGTGTTGCTGTTGCAATTCACGCAGGGGTTCGGTGTGCGGCCCTGGGCGTACTCGGACACGAAGTCGTCGATCACGTCACGAGTGAAGTCCTCCTCCACGTCGAAGACGTAGTGTGGAATCCCGAGCGCGTCCGCAACGCGCTTCGCGTCCAGGATCCCGTCGAGCCCACAGCACGTCTTGGAGTGGGCGGGTGTATCCGAGTAGCAGAACGTCTTCATCGTCACGCCGACGACCTCGTGCCCCGCGTCCACGAGGAGTGCGGCGGCCACGGAGGAATCGACGCCGCCGGACATCGCGACCAGAACGCGACTCATGACACCTCTTCGAGCCCGCGTACCCGTCCGACAACTTCCGCGAGCACCGCCACCGCTCGCGACACGTCCGCTTCGCTCGAATGTCGACCCATCGAGAATCGCACTGTCGCCTTCGTATCGTCCGGACCGAATAGCGCGCTGATCACGTGGCTTACCGCGCTACTGCCGCTCGCGCACGCCGACCCGCCGGAGGTGGCGACGCCTTCGAGGTCGAGCGCGTTGAGCAACAAGCCACCGTCCGCCCCATCGATCCCCAGGCTGGAGATGCTCGGGCTCCGCCGCGCTCGGCCCGCGTTGATCCGCACGTCGTCGATCTGAGCTAGTACGCGGTTCTCGAATGCGTCCCGCAGTGCCCCGAGGCGCATCGCCTCCTCGGGCTGCTCTTCAACGGCCAGGCGGAGTGCGGTCGCAAACCCGATGGCGCCCGCTACGTCCTCAGTCCCCGGACGCAGTGCCCCTTCCTGGCCGCCACCAAAGAGAAGAGGCGTGATCTCTGTTCCCTCTCGTACGTAGAGCAGCCCGGTTCCCCTCGGTCCACAGATCTTGTGCGCGGTCGCCGTGAGGAGGCGGATACCCGGGTAGGTCGTCGACACCGGCACCTTCCCGATCGCCTGTACCGCGTCGGTGTGGAACGTGCCCCCGAGCTCCTCTACCAGCGTGGCGATCTCCGGAACCGGGAGCAACAAGCCGATCTCGTTGTTCACCCACATGACGGACACCACAGTCGGTCCGTCTTTCAATACCACGCGAAGGGGGTCTAGATCGATGGTTCCGTCCAGGTGGACCGGGAGGATCACCAGCCGGAGCTCCCCCCTCGAATCTGCCCAGCGAGCGGTGTCGTACACGGCGTGGTGTTCGACGGCGCTGATCACCAGCGTGGGCATGCCGCCCTCGTGGGAGATCGCTCGGCAGCGGCCCAGGACCGCGAGGTTATCGGACTCGGTGCCGCCCCGTGTGAAGAAGATCTCGCCCGGTTGCGAGCCGAGGGCTTTGGCGGCGACGGCGCGCGCCTCCTCCAGCGCCGCGGAGGCCTTTCGACCCCATCGATGCAGACTGGAGGGGTTACCGAACGTATCGGAGAGGTAGGGATCCATCGCCTCTCGTACCTCTGGCGCATCGGCGTCGTCGCGGCGTAGTCGAAGTAGACGGGGTGCATCCGTGTCAGCCGCGGAGGAGGGCTAAAAGGGTGATCGGAAGGGGGGGCGGGCAGGAGATAGGGCCGTGCCACCGCAACCCACAGACACGTCTGTTCATTTCATCCTGGTGTTGGGCACATGGCGACCAACGCTTCACGTCGGTGCCCGCGCGGTTGATCCATCGTCTCTCCTCGTCGGACCACCGCCTTCGGCGGCGGTGCCCGCTCGGCTACGACTCCTCGTCGTTCCTTCCCTGAACGCGCGCAAGCGTGGGGTACCCACGCCGTACGGCGTGCGTCGCGCGGCCCCCCCTTCCGATCACCCTTCTAGAAGGCGCCAGTTGCTGTCAGTTGCGCGTGCCATAACTTAACGACGTTTTTGCGTTCCCTCGAACCATGCGCCGACTCCCGACTGAATGACGCGATCTTCACCGCCGCTTCCCGACGACCCGCCCAACCGCTTCCGGTCGACAGTGCACGGGACGGTGTTCGCGGGTCGAGACCGTCACGTGGATACGGTGAGTGACGGCGATACGCTGCACCTGGTCGCCGACCCGCCTGTGCAGGACAACCCCGAAGTCTGGGTACACCTCACGTCGGGTGATCCAATCGGACACCTGCCGCCCGAAATCGCTCAATGGCTCTGGCCGTGGATGCGACGGGGGTGGGGTCGTGGAAGCACGGGCCCTGCGGGTGAGAGGCGCTGAGGTACCCTCGTGGCGGCGCGTCCTACTCGAGGTCGTGTGTCGGACGACCTGATCAGAACGTCGACACTCCTAGCTCGGCGAGGTCGCCGACCTCGAGTGCCTCGTCGACGCGAAAGGGCTCGCCGTACGGGACCCGAATCAGGGACCCGTAGTGCGCGAGTTGGGCACGGATCTGATCGACCAGCGGTCGGTCACCGCCGGGGAACGCCTCGCCCGCCTGGCTGACGCCTTCGAACTGAGACTCATAGGCGTTGATCGCCTCGAGCTTCGCATCGATGTGTTCGCTGATGTCAACGACGAAGTCGGGGGGGCCGGCGTCTTCGCGGAACGCGGTCGCGTGGATGAGCTTCGTGGGACGAAACGGCTCACCCGGGACGTCGAGCTTCTTGAGTGCGCTCAAGAAGCAAGCATCCCGCACGAGCTCGCTCGCGATCCGGTGGTCCCGGTGGCGGCCGACCTTCCAATGTGTGACGACGACCCTCGGCCGGAGTGCCCTGAGATGCTCCGCGACGATGAGGCGGGACTCGTTGTCGTTCTTGAGCGCCGCATCGGGAAGTCCCGCGTTCCGTCGTTCCGTGAGCCCCATGATCTCGGCTGCTCGAGCGGCCTCCCGGGCGCGCTGCTCGATCGATCCGGAGCTGCCCATCTCGCCATCCGTGAGGTCGAGAACGCCGACTCGATTTCCGGCGGCGGTGCTCTTGATGAGGGCGCCCCCGCAGAGGAGTTCCGCATCGTCGGGGTGGGCCATGATGACCAGGAGGTCAAGCTCCCTGCCCATTAGAAGGGTGATCGGAAAGGGGGGCGAGCCGCCACCTTCACTCGAACCTCAGAGCTTCCACCGGGTCCATGCGGCTTGCCCGTAGCGCGGGATGCAGCCCGAACAGCATACCCGTCAAAGAGGCCATCGCGAGCGCGGTAAAGATGGCCCAGACGGGGATTCTGGCGGGCAGAGGAGTCCACGCGGCCACCGCGGACGCCAGGCCCCATCCCATGAGCATGCCCAGGAGTGCCCCCAGCGCGGTCATCGCGGAGGCTTCCACGAGGAACTGCCACAAGATCTCTCTGCGAGTGGCGCCCACGGCCTTCCGAATTCCGATCTCTCGGGTGCGCTCCGTAACGCTGATGAGCATGATGCCGATGACTCCTATGCCGCCCACGAGGACACCGGTCGAGGAGAGCGCCATCATCACTAGGAAGAAG
Organism: Longimicrobiales bacterium; assembly: GCA_965197725.1. GTDB lineage: Bacteria > Gemmatimonadota > Gemmatimonadetes > Longimicrobiales > Gaopeijiaceae > UBA1138. Next base: position 57,315 of record CBDANQ010000061.1, on the reverse strand, counting down.
ACGGCGGTGAGCTGATTGAAGAGATCCAGGATCTGAGCCGACGCGATCGTCGCGAAGTCGTTCTCCTCACGCGGACCCAGGCCGCGCATCCCGCGCATCGCGGCGATGACGTCGTCCTGGGCGCGCTCGAACGTCACGGAGTCCTTCGGCACGACTACGATCTGGGCCATCTCGGGGCTTTGACGTAGCCGCCGCCTCGCTGCCGTATGCGGTACGATCGCAAAATGCCTGAACGCACCCGAGAAGATGTTTTCCGCAGGTGTGAACACGCCGACCACCCTGAACGGCTCCTGAGTCCCGCGCCAGCGGTTGAGCATGCGCACCCGTCGCCCGATCGGGTCTCGTTCACCGAAGAGTTCGGTCGCTAGCTCCCCTGAAATCACCGCGACGGCACGGTTCTGGTCGACCTCGGCCGGCGTGAAGTCACGGCCGGCGACAAAGTCCCCGGGGGTATAGGCCGGCCATCCAGCCGAGTACCCGCTCGTCTGAATACTGCGGACCGTGTGCCCGTCGAAGTCCATATCGATGGAGAACGGGAAAGTGAACATCGCCGCCTCGACGGTCGGCAAGCGGTTGAGGCGTTCGGCCTCGGCCGGCAGCAGCTCGGGCTTGTTCCACCAGGGGGGGCGGTGGTTGCCGGCGTCCGAAAGGCGCACGGCGGTGAAGTCGAAGCGCATCACGACGAAGTTGTTGGGCCCGCCCGCCTCGAACGCTTCCATGACGCTCGTGCGGATGCCCGTGATGAGCGCCGCGAGCGCCACCACGACCGAAACGCCGACGGCCACTCCCAGGATCGTGAGACCCGAGCGGATAGCGTTGGCGCGCATCGCGCCGAACGCGATCAGCAGGCCCTCGTTAAGGGAAGTCAGACCGGAGGTGCCCGGGAGCGCCGGCTTTTCACTCATAACGGAGCGCGTCGACGGGGCTGAGTTTCGATGCCTGTGTGGCCGGATACACGCCCGCCGTGATGCCCACCGACATGCCGAGGCCCACCCCCACGATGATCCATTTCGCGCTCACGGCGGCCGGGAGCGGAGACATGGCGGCGAGGAGGGTCGCGATCCCGAGTCCCGCGGCAACGCCGAACATCGCACCCACGGTGGACAGGGTTACCGCTTCGACGAGCACCTGCACCAAGATGTCGCGCCGCCGAGCTCCGAGTGCCTTGCGCACTCCGATCTCGCGGGTTCGCTCCATGACCGAGACCAGCATGATGTTCATGATCACGATCCCTCCCACCACCAGCGAGATCGCCACCAGGCCTGGCAGAGTGGTGAAGAGGATGCGCGAGATGTTGTCCCAGAAACTGATCGCGTCTTCGGCGGTCTCCGCCCCGAAGTTGTTCGCCTGATGCGGCCTCAATTGTCGGCGCGACCGCATGATCCCCTCCACCTCGAGCTGGATCTCCCGGACCCGGTCGGGGTCGAGCGCCTGGATGATAACTTCGTCAATGACTCCCCGGGGGTTCGTGATCGACTGAATCGGCGATCGCGCTGGAGCCATCGCGAAGTTGTCGAGCGACTGGCCGAAAATGGAGCCGCGCTCCTCCAGCACTCCGATGACGCGATAGGGGAAGCCGCGCAGTCGTACGGTTCGCCCGATGGGGTCAAGGTCCTCGAACACGACCTCGGCGGTCTCCTTGCCGAGCACCAGGACAGGGATTCCACGGCCGGCCTCCTGCTGGGTGAAGGCCCGGCCTCGCGCGATTGTTAGGTTGCGGACGGGAAACACCTCGGGGGAGGCACCGGTGACTCGGACCCCGGTCGCCGTGCGACCGTTGTCGCCGATGGCGTCGGTACTCCTGCTGCTCTCTACCGCGATGCGTGCCGGAATCGTGAGTTGCGCGCGGATGGCGTCCGCGTCCGAGTATCGGAGCCGCGGGCTTCTCAGGCGCTCCCTCCAAACCTCCTCGTTGGAGTTTACGTCGGACTCGGGCCAGCGCCGGACCGTGACGGTGTTGATGCCGAAGACCTGAGACGTGATCTCCTCGCGAACGTACCGGTCGAGGCCCTCCACGACCGTCACGACGACGATGAGGAACATGACGCCCATGATCACCCCGAGCAGGCTGAAGAACGTCTTCAGCTTCTCGGTGCACAGCTGGTTCATCGCGAGCGTGACACCCTCCCAGATCTGCACGGTCCGCCTCTCTTCGGGTGCCTTAGTGTCTGTCCGTCAATTGATGACCGGTCCGTCGCTGCTACGCACCGCATCACCGTCGCTGAGTCGTCGGATCCTCTGGTACGGTCCCGCTACGACTGTGTCCCCAACGCTGATGCCGGAGAGAATCTCGAAGTACTCCTCACCCGCGATGCCGACCTCGACGGGGGTGAATGTCACCGTCCGATCGCTCACGATGAAGACTCCCTCGAGGTCGTCGACCTCGTCGTCCTCGGAGAAGTCGGCTTCGGTCGAATCACGTTCCTCCTCTCGCACCGTCAGGGCGATGATCGGCACGGCGAGCGCGTTCCAGCGCGATTCCGTGACGATGTCGGCGGTGGCCGAAAGATCAGGCCTAAGAGGTGCCTCGTTCAGGTCGAGCGTGAGCACGACCTCGAAGTCGATCGCAGCCTGCTGGCCGGCGGCCTGCCGAGCTGGAGGGTTGATTGCCGAGTTGCCGATCTCGGTGACGCGCCCTGTGAACTCGGCGTCACCGAAGGCGTCGATGCGGATCGTGGCGCTGTCACCGACGGAGATCGCCGGAACATCGGTCTCATCGACCTGCACAACCACCTCGATGACCGAGAGGTCGGAGATCGTGAGCACGAGGCTCCCGGGGTTGTTCATCGTCCCGATGATGACGGTCTCGCCTTCCTCGACGTTCAGGCGCGTGACTTTGCCGTCCATGGGGGCTCGGAAGATCGTCTTGGAGAGCTGCTCCTCGGCCTCGTCGACCGATGCGCGCCATTGCGCGACGCCGTGTTGTGAGGAGGAGAGCGTCGCCAGGGCGACGTCGACGCGCGTACGTGCGTCGTCGACCTGCAGCCCACTGACGAGCACGGAGTCGCGAGCCCTGAGATTGAGCAAGCGATCGAGGTCGCGCTGGGCCTGCAAGAGGTTGGCCTCCTGCTGTGTCTGCTGTGCCTCGGCCTGGGCCAGAGAAGCTTCGTTACGAGAGACCGCAGCCTGGTACTGATCGGGCTCGAGCCGGAGAAGGAGCTGCCCCCGCACGACGTCCTCGCCTTCGTCGATCAGGAGTTCCACGACTTTCGCGGAGACGTCTGAGCTGACGTCGACCGTGCGCCGCGCGCGGATGTTCCCACTCGCGGTCACGACCTCGACGAGGTCTCTGAGCTCGATTTCCTCGGTCCGCACCTCTATGCCTCTCGTGCGCCCTCGGTTCGCCTGGATCGCGGCGGCGGTGCCGAGCACGAGAATGACTAGGACACCGACGATGATTTTCGTCTTGCGATTCATGGCCTCTAGTTTCTGAGAGAGGAGCCCACGAGCGCCTCCAGACGGGTCACGGTGTCGTGATAGGCGAAAACCGCGATGACTCGGTCTCGGTCCGCTTGTGTGAATACGGTCTGCGCGTCGACGAGCTCGATGAACGTGATCGCGCTCAACCGGTAGCGTTCCCGCGCGAGGCTCAACTGCTGCTCCGCGAGCGCCCGGTTTCGTTCTTCCAGCAAGGCGCTCTGATACGCTGTGCGCACGTTCGCAAGCCCTATGGAGATGTCGGCATCGAGCGCCAATTCCTGCTCGCGGACCTGATACCCCAGATCGTCTCTCTGAAGTCGGGCTGCCTCGAGGTTCCTGTGGCGGCTCAGGCCCTGGAAGATCGGAATGCTCAGGCCCAGCGACACACTCGGTGGAGAGCGCTCGAATTTGAACGGAAACGCGCTGTTCTGGTCGGTGATGGACCGCCGCTGGGCGTCCGTGAACACGAAGCGCGAGCAATCGAGGGAGGGCAGCGGGTCGGCGAGCCGCGAGTACAGGTTGTTCGCCTGGACACACTGAGCGACGGATCTAGCTATCTGAGCCTCGGACTGAGCGACCTGGAAGTCCGTCGAGCTCGCTTGGCGCGTGAATCCGCTCCATCCCGTTGAGATCGACAGGGAAGGTAGGTACGCCGAACGCGCCGAGCTGACCCCGATGTCGGCAGATTCCTTCGAGCGCCGCCTAGCTTCGAGCGTGGGGTTCAGCCTCAGGGCCATGTCGGTGAGTTGCTCGAGCGTCCACGACGGCTCGGAGAGTTCGAACACCGTCGACAGCTCGAAGTCCTGGCTCACGGGCAGACCGAGCCGCTGGAGGACTCTGATGCGGGCTGTGGAGAGCAGGTTGCGCGCCTGAAGTTCTACGACCTCCGAGCGTCCGACCTGAACCTCCGCCTGACCGACATCGATCGGGGTCACCTGACCTACTTCCAGTTGGCCCTGCGCCAGCCGCAGATTGAATCGGCTGCTCTCGAGCTGTTGTTCGGCGAGCCGCAGGCCCTCCTGCTGTCGAAGCAAGTCGACATAGGCGTTGGTCATCTGCGAGGTGAGATTCGCCTCCGCAACCCTGATCTGGGCGACGGTGGCTCCGCGCTGGGCCCGCGCCTGTGACGGCGCCTTCAGCTTAGCCCAGTCGAGCGAGAAGTTCAGGCTGAGGTTGTAGTTCGAGAAGTAGTACGACGGCTGGCCGCCGAAGCCCAGGTCCCCGAGCGTCAGGCTTCCGAACCGCTGCTCGCCGGCCCCTTGCCAGGAGACGCCCGAGCCCGCGAACGCCGTCGGCAGCAGCGCCCCGTACGCTTCACGCACGTCCCAATCAGCGAGCGCTTCGTCGTTACGAGCCTGCAGGAAACTCGGGTTGTTGCCACGTGCGATCTCGAGCGCGTCCGCCAAAGAAAGGCTCTTCGGGACCGCTTCCTGGGCCGCTAGAGGTAGCGCGGCCACCGCGGCGATGAGACCGATCGCCCCCGCCCGGTTCCTCATCCTCACAATCCCCCCTATGTCCGTCAGTGGAGTCGATCTAGAGTCCCGTACGCCGCCCGCGAGCGGGTGGTTTCGAGTCGTGAGACCGGACCGGACTCTGTTCACGACTGCCTCTACGCGGCGGACGGGGCACATCTTCATGGCACGTCACCTCACAATCGGATTGAAAGCTAATGCGCGGGCGCCAGCGACCAAGGTAGGCGGCCCTTTTCGGAAGTGGGTCAAACTGACCCACTACGGCTCTTTCAGCCGACCAGGTCCTGGCGTTGGGCCACGTATTGCAGTGCGGGGATCTCGACGCGCAGCACGCGCCCCTGACGGTCGAACCATACGATCCGGTCTTGCTCACCATCCCGGAACACGACCTTTCGAGCGTCCACTCGATTCGGCCCCAAGCGGAGCTCCTCATCCACCCAGGCGCCCGCCACGAGATCCATCACCAGGCGGGAGCGGGGCTCGATGACCGGGACCCGCGCCCCCTCGCTCACGTTCCCGAGGAAGTAGTAGTGATGGGCCACGAGCCGCTCGACGATCCGGGTGTGGGTGCTTGCGCTGAACTCGCGCTGCTCCTCTCCGGCCGCCGAGCGGAAGTTGGAAACGAAACGAGGGCCGACCAGGTTGAGCACGATTTCGGAGGCGTCGATCCCAGAGACCTTCAGCTGATAGCCGTCTGCCGCGCCCTCGGGGGCGTGGGCGCTCAGCAAGGGACGCAGCTCCTGGGCCTCGCCATCGCGCGACAGAGCCACGGCACCGCTCGCGATATACGCCGCGCTCCGTCCAAAGCCCGCCCGCCGAATGGAGAACTGCTCGCTGCCGATGACTTCGCCGCCAATCCTCACGGAGAAAATGCCTTGATCCACGACCACGCTCTGCGCGCTGAGCCCGAGCGCGGTGCCCATCGCGAGCAAGAGTGAGCCACAAAGAGATAATCCAAGGCGCATGACGGTCCTACCCGCGCGCGCGTCGTGCGTTCGCATCGTGCGTCGGCCTCCCTTCGAGCGCAGCGGTGATCTCCTGCGTGTATCGCTCGAGGATCGCTGCCCCCTTCTCGAGCGTACCTCGTTTGGAGCGGCCGACGACGCCTCGAGATTTGGGCGGGGGTGCACTACGAGCGAGGTTGCCAGCTCACCACCGTCCCGGCGAAGGGACCTCCGCCGATCAAAACCCCGTATGAGAAGGTCGGAGCGCGTAGAATGCCTAGTCGCTGCGAAACGGCCTGGGCGACGCGGTCCGCGATGAGGACGTTGGCTCCCAAAGGGAGGTGAGGGCCGTGTTGGTCCATCGCTCCTACCGCGAGAATCAATCGAGGGTCTCTGGCGATCGCCCGGCCGATCTCCGACCAGCTCAGTTCGTCGATCGCGAATGAAGTCACGTTCGCGGATGTCCCTGAAGTGGCTTAGAGCTGCGCGGGCTATCGGGTGGCTCGGTCCGTGGATCGCTTTGGTCTCGTTGTCGCTGTGGGCGGCGTCGCCGGGGCACGCGGTCCTGGTCCTCGCGGCTGCTGGCGTCACGGCCGCCCTCCTCTGGGGCCCTCGTCGGACAGGCGTGGCCTGGGGTGCCGGCTCGGCGATCCTCGTGTTTGCCATCCTCGCGGCATTCGGGGCCCAACGCCAGATAGGCGAGCTCACGTCGGGGTGGGACGAGTATTGGGCGGAGCGCGAGCAGGAGGTCGGAGAGACTAGGCTGGACGCCGCGCTGCAAGGGCTGCTCACGGCCGGTGAGGTCGCGGCCGACTCGCTCGCGGGCATGGCGAGAGAGCTGGCCGCGTCGCAGGACGTGACTGCGCTCGAGCGTCTGAGGGCTCGGCACGGTGCTGCGGCGATGGCACTCTACGACCCACGGGGACAGCTGATCCTCTGGGACGGCGTGCATCGCGGGAAAGTACCCGAGCCCGCGCAAAGGGGGGAGCGGCGGTACATGTACCGTGACCTCCCGCTCTTCGGATACCTGTACGTAACCGCGGTGGCGTCCAACGGAAGCGTCGCCATGGCCGCCCACCTCTTACGCACGGATCTGTCCGCTGACGTAGCGGCAGATGTTGGCGACTTCAGCGCCGAGTTCTTGCGGGAGACGGGCGAGTCGATCCGTATCAGCGCCGAATCTCCTCACGTCTCGGAGGGAGTGTGGGAACTCAGCGTGCCCGGCGGCGAACGTCTGCTCAGCGTCGTCATAGAGCGTCCGGAACTAGCCGCGCGCGTGTCGACGGTCATGGGGCGCTGGCAAGCGTTCGTATCGATGAGTCTGTTACTCGCGTGGCTGCTGCTCGCGATCGGTGGACCGCCTAGGCTCGCCGCTGGCACCGTAGCAGCGGGTAGCCTTCTCTTCGTCGCGGCGTTCCTTCCGCTGGATCAGATCGATCGTCTGGCGGGGCTCTTCGACCCTGGTCTCTTCGAGCTTCCGGGCCCGCTTCCGATCTCGCTCGGGAGGTTCGCCGTCCTGGCGTTGGCGGGTTTCACGATGATCGCCGTACTTCCGCGACCGAGGCTGGAAATACCGTTCTGGGTGGCGGGGTTGATATCCAGCGTGCTCTTTCCGCTGACCATTCTGCTTACCCAAGCCGGCCTCCGTCCCGAGTCGCTGGCGGGTGGAAGGCTCGAGTGGATCGCGTACCAGGGCGCCCTGGCGGCCGTGCTCACGCTCATCGTGGGCTCCGCCCTCGCCTTCACGCGCGCTCGCCCAGAGGGGAATCGGGGACTCGCCGCCGCCGCGCTGGTTGCCGCGATCGCGCTTGCCGCGGCCGGCGCCACGTACGTGGGGCTGACGCGAACGCTGCCGATCTGGTGGAGCGCGCTCTGGCTCGCGCCCACCTCGCTCGCGGCCGCCTCGATCGGGGCCTGGGCGGGTTGGCAGCGACCGCTCGTCGGTTGGCTCATGGCTGGGGTCCTGGCGGTGACCGCCACGCTTCCGGCCGCGTGGCAGCAACAGATCGCAGCAGAAGTCGCGGAGGGGACCGCGCGCCTCACGGCGGCTGCGGCGCCCGAGGATTTGGCGCTGCGTCGGGGGCTCATACGGTTGGGTGAGGTCGCGGACTCGCTCGAGCGGGAGGGCAAGGGAGACGTCGACGTCATGTACGGCGCCTGGCGCGGAAGTGGTCTGGCCGAAGACGGCGTGCCGTTGCGGATCACCATGTGGCCGGAAGGGGGCGAAGCCGGTGAGGAACTTCGCATCGGCGTGGGTACGGACCGACCGGGGCGGGTCGCCGGCATCGTGCGCGAGACACGGGTGCGGGGCACGTCGGAGCTGTTTCATCTGCGCAGGGACGACGCCCGCTACGTGATCGCGCTGCCGCTCTCGGCGGGGCACGTTCTTACAGCGGTTGGGCCCGCGATCTCAACGCTTCGCAGCTCCCGCTCGGCGCTTGCGGCCCTCATGCGAAGCGGTTCCGCGTCGCTGGCGGAGCCGCTCACGCTCATCCCTTTGCTCGATACTGATCCACACGGACCCGGGTCCATCACCTGGGCGCGTGCCAGTACGGGCTGGCAGGGGGACCTCGCGCTCGAGTTCGAGAACAGGGCGTACCATGCACACTACCTGGTCGAGCTGCCGGGTCCGCTGCTCGCGTCGGCTCGCGGCTCATTGCTGTTGGCGCTCGACCTCCTCGTCTTCTTCTCGTTCTGGCTCGGTGGGCGAGCATTGCTGCGGGAGGTGATGCCTGAGGAGATGAGGGTGTCCGGCTGGGTGATCTCGTTCCGCGCCCGGGTCACGCTCGCGCTCTTCGGCTTTTTCGTCCTCGCCAACGCGCTCTTCGGAACCATAGCGTACCGAACCCTGGCGCGGGCGTCGGTGCGCTCGGCTCAAGCGATCGCCGAGCGAGTCGTCGAGGACGCCGCGGACTGGTACCTGTCGCTCGCCGGAGCGTCCGGGGGAACCAGGATGGAGCGACTCGCGCAGCAGGTGGGCGCGGAGTTACTCGAGTACCGGGACGGCGAGTTGCGGGAGGGCTCGGTCGAGGAGCTCGTCGAGCTTGGCCTTTACGAGGGCTGGATTCCGCTCGCGCAGCATCGTCTGCTCGACGGAAGTGAAGGGATCCGGGAGTACACGGAGACTTCGCTGGGGCGCTGGCGGTACATCACGGCGTACCGGCGTCTCCCCGACGGTGACATCCTCGGTGTGCAGGTTCCGCTTCAAGCCGGCGCCACGGCGATCCAGACCACCGATCTCATCGAGCTGATGGGCTTCGCGATTCTCGTCGGAGGCGCGTTGTCCCTCGTATTGGCGTGGATGGCCGGTCGAGCCCTGACGAGCCCGATCCGGGCGCTTCAGGTCGCCTCCGAAGCGGTGGGTGCGGGGGACCTTCAGCTCCGCCTTCCCAGCACGCGTGCGGACGAGTTCGGCGCGGTATTCCGCGCCTTCAACCGGATGGTCAGCCGTGTGCGCAGAGCTCGTCGACAGCTCGTACGCACGTCACGGCGCACGCAGGCGATCATGGACGAGGCCGCCGTTGGCATGATCGCGCTCGACCCGGCAGGACGGGTCATGCAGGTAAACCCTCGCGCCGAGGAGATGTTGGGCTCGGAGGTGTTCGTCGGGAGAAGCGTGCCCGGTGAAGGCCCGCTCGGTGAAGCGCTCTCCGGTTGGCTGGCTCACTTCCTTGCGGGTTCTGCCGACCAGGCGGACATGGAGCTGCACGCGAACGATCGTCGCGTACGCGTGCGGGCCAGCCGGCTCGGCGCGCTGGGTAGCCGCCGCGGCGTCGTGCTCGCTTTGGACGACGTGACGGATAAGCTACGCGCGGAGCGAGTACTGGCGTGGGGCGAGATGGCACAGCAGGTGGCCCACGAGGTCAAGAACCCGCTGACACCGATCAAGTTGAGTATCCAGCACATCCGTCGCGCTTGGGACGACGAGGCCACGGACTTCAACGAAATCCTCGTCAGGAACGCCGACGCGATGCTTGCGGAAATCGATCGACTGGCCGCGATCGCGCAGAGTTTCTCCCGTTTCGGCGCCCCGAGCGGAGAAGGGGAGGCGCCGCTGTCTGTGGTCTCGATTCCCGCCGTGGTCGACGATGTGATGGCGCTCTACGGGGGCGGATCCTCTCCACTCGTGAGGTTTGAGCAAGACGTACCGGACGATCTGCCCACCGTGGTGTCGCGTGGCTCGGAGCTCAAGGAGGTTCTCGTCAATCTGATGGAGAACGCCCGTGACGCCATCGGCGACCGAGGGGTCGTTCGTATCTGCGGACGCGCGGACGGAGACGGTGCCGTGGTGGTCGAGGTCGTAGATGACGGCTCGGGCATCGATGAGGCGTTGCTGCCCCGCATCTTCGATCCGCGTTTCTCCACACGTTCCACCGGCGCCGGGCTCGGTCTTCCGATCGTGCAGAGACTGGTAAACGCGTGGGGAGGGTCGGTCGACGTCATCAGCGTGCCCGGTGAGGGAACGACGGTATCGGTCCGGCTGCAGCGATCAGATTCTCGGGGCTAGCAGCCCCCTCGGCGGCCCACTGTACTTCATTCTCAGTTTGCTGGACTGGTCAGAGCGGTCATATTCCGGCATCTTGAGTACTCTCGGAGCCGACCCTTCCCGGCTCTGAGATGTCGCCACCGGAGGCGCCCTGCGGACGTAAGCCCGGAGCATCTCTACCCGGATGCCGAACTACGCCACAGATCGAGAGCGAGCAATGGGGCCCGGGTCCGCCGCCACGCGGATCCCTGGCCCGGGGCACCGCCGTATGGCACCCCTCGAGCTCGCCGAGTGGCTCCAGCGGAAGCTGCCAGCCATTCGCGAGCAGTGGGCGAGGCGAATCCATGAGAACGGCTTGGGGCGCAGCGAGCCTTGGGACCGGATCATCGACGCCTTCACGTCTTTGCTGGTGGCGTTTCTCCCACCGCTATTGGGGCCACTGAGGGGGGAAGTAAGTCCGATCTGGGATCGGTGCACGGAGCTCTTCGGTGCGACCGCGGCCCAAAGGGGTCTGGCCGCCGGGGAAGTCATCGAGGAGCTGCAGGTGCTTCGCGAGTTGGTGATTCGTGAGCTTTATCGCGATCCCCCGATGGGGGGTCAGGTGCCGATCTCTCTCAGAGACGTCCTTCAGCTCAACCGCGTCATCGATCGGGCGGTCACGCACGGCAGCGTTGGCCACACGGACGTGCTCTTCTTCCAGCTCTTCGAGAAGGGTGAAGCCCGGGACCCCGTGCTGCCGGCGACCTTGGCGGAAGAGGTCCGACAGCAGCTCGGCGTGATTCGCGCCGAGTTCGAATCGACGGTAAGCGTACTCGCCACGACCGGGCAGGAGAGCACGAAGGAGCACTAGTGACTCGCTTGCCCGGAAGCGATCGACGAAGACATGGTGGCTGGTATTCGAAGGGGCCTATTCGTGTTCGCCTACGCCAGTTCGCGGACCTCACGCACGAGATCTCCCATCGAATCTTTGGCATCTCCGAAGAACATCAGCGTCTTGTCCGAATAGAACAGGTCGTTGTCGATGCCGGCGAAGCCGGGAGAGAGGCTCCGTTTCATGACGATGACCCGGCGTGCCTGGTCGACGTCCAGAATCGGCATGCCGGCGATGACCGACTGCGGGTCGCGTGCCGCGGGGTTCACCACGTCGTTCGCTCCTACGATGAGCACCGCGTCCGTTTTCGAGAAGTCGTCGTTGATTTCGTCGAGGTCGAAGAGCTTGTCGTAGCTGACGTCCGCTTCCGCGAGCAGCACGTTCATGTGACCGGGCATGCGACCAGCGACCGGGTGGATCGCGTACTTCACGTCCACTCCGCGACCTTCGAGTAGGTCGCCGACTTTGCGGAGCTCGTGTTGGGCTTGCGCGACCGCCAACCCGTACCCTGGCACCACCACCACCGAATTCACGTAGCCGAGCTCCGCTGCGACCGCCTCGGCGTCCGCCCGCCTCACCGGGCGCTGGCCGATCTGCGCGCGCTCGACGCCCGCAGTGCCACCGAAGCCGCCGAAAGCGACGTTGGCGAGGGAGCGGTTCATGCCCTTGCACATGAGCTGCGTCAGAATGAGCCCGGCGGCCCCCACCAAGGCACCGGAGATGATCAGGACCATGTTGCCGATTGCGAATCCCGCCGCACTCGCGGCCAAGCCCGAATAGGAGTTCAGCAGCGATATCACGACCGGCATGTCCGCACCACCGATCGGGATTATCAAAAGGATGCCGAGCAGGAGCGAGATGCCGCAGAAGACGTAGAAGAGCGTGGTAGGATCCTGACCCCCGAAGACGCCCAGGGTCATCGCGCCGAGCGCGACCGTGCCCAGGACGAGCAGGGCGTTCGTGGCATTCTGGCCCGGGAAGGTGATGGGGTTCCCGGTGAGGATGCCCCTCAGCTTGGCGAACGCGATGAACGACCCGGAGAAGGTCACGCCGCCGATCAGCGTCCCGAGCAGCATCGAGACGCCCCCCGTGCCCAAACCGACCCCGGGGAGGTTGAGGAACTCGGCTACGGCCACGAGCGCCGATGCGCCACCACCGAAGGCGTTGAACATGCCAACCATTTCCGGCATTGCCGTCATTTCGACCCTACGGGCTGCTACGCCGCCGATGACGCCACCGATCGCCACCCCGACGAGGATCCCGGTCCAGCTGAGGATGTCGGTATCGACCACGGTCGCGATGATCGCGAGAAGCATCGCGAAGGACGCAAGCGCGTTGCCACCACGTGCGGTTGCGGGCGATTGCAGTCGCTTTAGCCCGACGACGAAGAGGATAGCCGACAGCAGGTAGGTCAGTTCGACCAGGATGTCTGCGTTCATGCCGAGCTACCTCTTCCTGAACATGCTGAGCATGCGATCCGTCACCATGAATCCCCCGATCACGTTGATTGTGGCCATGGTGATCGCCACGACGCCGAGCACCATCTGCATGGTACCCTCGGCGCGGGCCGCGACGACGATCGCGCCGACGATCGCGATGCCGGAGATCGCGTTGGCGCCTGACATGAGTGGAGTGTGGAGGGTGGGAGGCACCTTGGTGATCACCTCACGACCGGCCAACGCCGCGAGCACGAACACGTACAGTCCGATCATCAACTCGCCCATCGATTCTCCTGAGTCCTGGCTGTGAGTTTACGTCGACTAGAACGCTGTCACGCCGACAGCGCGTTTTGCACGCGCTCGTTCGTGACCTCGCCCCGGTGTGTGACTGTCGAGGGCCCTACGACATCGTTATCCAGGTCGAGTTCGATTCGGCCTTCTTCTCCGACGAACTCGCTGACCAGCGTCACGATGTTCTTCGAGTACATCTGGCTCGCGTGCACTGGGATGCCGGTTGGTAGGTTCACGGGCCCGACAATCTGCACGCCGTGCTCGACAACGGTTTCGCCGCTCTGGGTCAACGCACAATTGCCGCCGCTCTCCGAAGCGAGATCGATGATCACCGACCCCGGACGCATCGACCTGACCATATCTTCCGTGATTAGCAGAGGTGCGTCGCGGCCGGGGATCTGAGCCGTGGTGATCACGATGTCGCAGTCGACGATCGCGCCGGCGATGAGGTCCAGCTCCTTCTGATGCTGGTCCTCGGAGAGCTCCTTTGCGTAGCCGCCCTCACCCTCGGCTGCGACCTCCTCGTCGGCCGCCAGGAAGCTGGCGCCCAGGCTCTCCACCTGTTCCTTCACCGCCGGCCGAACGTCGAACGCCTGCACCACGGCGCCGAGGCGTCGAGCGGTCGCGATCGCCTGCAAACCCGCGACGCCCGCCCCGAGAATGAGCGCCTTCGCGGGTCGAATCGTGCCCGCCGCGGTCGTGAACATGGGGAGGAACTTCGGCAAGTGGTCTGCGGCGATCAGCACCGCTTTGTACCCGGCCACGGTCGCCTGGGAGGAGAGAGCGTCCATCGACTGCGCTCGCGTAATCCGAGGAACCATTTCCATGGCGATCCCGGTAATCTTCGATTCCGCGAGCACGCGAACGAGGTCCGGGTTCGTGAGTGGGCTCAAGAACGACACCAGAATCGTGCCCTCGGACATCGCCGCCAGGTCCCCAAGGGACGGCGCGTTCACCGCGAGCACCACGCCCGCGTCCCGGAGAGTCTCGGCAGCGGAGGGAGCGACAGTAGCGCCGGCCTCTTCGTACTCATCGTCCGAGATACTCGAGGCCGATCCCGCGCCGGCCTGCACGGTCACGTCGAGTCCAGCCTCGAGCAGCGCTTTCACACCTTGAGGGACCAGGGCGACCCTGCGCTCTCCAGGACGTGTTTCCTTCAGAACGGCGACCTTCATGCACACTCTCCGTGTGGGTTCAGATTCGTTTTCGAGGGTCGGAGCGCCCGCATCGTATGGGGTCGTCTGGGACCGCACAAGCACAGAATGGCGCGTGCATCGAGGCCGATTACGCCATACCCGTGTCCCGTGCTCGCGACGAGAGTGAAACGTGCTCGCTCATGTCCACACCGCGGCTCTCCGGGGCGTCGAGTCGTTTCTCGTGAAGGTCGAGGTGAACCTGAGTTCCGGCCTGCCGGCCTTCACTGTCGTCGGGCTGCCGCACGGTGCGGTGCGCGAAAGCCGCGACAGGGTCGCGGCGGCACTGTGGAACTCCGGCTTCCCGCTTCCGCCTCGGCGCATCACGGTGAATCTCGCTCCAGGGGACGTGCGCAAGGAGGGAACGGCGTTCGACCTACCGATCGCGGTGGGGTTGCTCGCAGCGGGTGGGCACCTGGACGACTCGCTGTTGCCTGAGTGCGCGTTCCTCGGAGAGCTCGGGCTCGACGGCTCGCTACGACCCATTCGCGGCGCACTGCCGATCGCGGCGGAGTGTGCGGCGGCGGGTATCCGCACTCTGGTGCTGCCGTCGGCGAACGCCGAAGAGGCGAGTGTCGTCCCCGGTGTGACCGCTCTCAGCGCGGCGACCCTGTGTGACGTCATCAAGCACTTCAGGGGGGGACGGTCGCTCGAAGAGGGCGCCCTCGAACCCCGCGAGCTGTTGCAGGAGAGCGTTTCGGACGGCCTGGACATGCGTGACGTGCGAGGCCAAGCGGTAGCGAAGCGCGTCCTGGAGATCGCTGCCGCCGGCTCACACAACGTGCTCTTTCTTGGACCGCCGGGGTCGGGCAAGACGATGCTGGCGCGCAGGCTTGCCGGGATCCTGCCCCCGCTCACCCTCGACGAGGCACTCGAGTCTACCCGCGTTCACTCGGTCGCGGGCATGCTGCGGAGCGGGATGCCCCTGATCTCCCGGCGCCCTTTCCGGGCCCCTCATCACACGGTCAGCGACGCCGGGCTCGTCGGCGGTGGATCTCCGATCCGGCCTGGGGAGGTCAGCCTGGCGCACAACGGCGTGCTCTTCCTCGACGAGTTGGCCGAATTTCGCCGGAACGTGCTGGATGTACTCCGGCAGCCACTGGAAGCCGGGGTCATCCATCTCTCGCGGGCCAGGTCGGCCGTCCGCTTCCCTGCCAGGATCCTGCTCGTGGCGGCTATGAACCCCTGTCCGTGCGGCTTCTGGGGAGACGGTAGCGACCGATGCCTCTGCGATCCGACGGTCGTGCACCGCTACATGGGGCGGGTTTCGGGGCCGCTCATCGACCGAATCGACTTGCACCTACAAGTCCCGCCGGTGCCGTTCGAGCATCTGTCGGGAGATGGCGAAGGGTCCAGCAGCGGACAAATCAAGGCACGCGTCTCAGAGGCCCGTCGGCTCCAGGAGGCGTGCTTCGAGGGGGTCGAGGCGGTGCACGCCAACGGCCAGATGCGTCCTATGGAGTTGCGTCGGTGGTGCCGGCCGAGTCGAGCTGTGTCACGCCTCCTTCAACGCGCGGTCGATCGCGTGGGTCTGTCAGCGCGCTCCTACCACCGGATCTTGAAGGTGGCTCGCACGATCGCCGACCTGGACGGCGCGGAGGAGATCCGCTACCGCGATGCGGCCGAGGCCCTCCAATACCGATACTTGGATCGCGTGCGGGGCTGATCGGGTGCTTCTCGGTGCGGCCTATTCCGAGGCCGGGCACACGAGCGAGGCCAGGCGCCTCCAGGCCGACCGCTATGTGCCCGTCCTCAGGGTATGCGCTACTGCTTGCTGAAGCGGCCGGATTCCACTTGTCCGAGAGGTCCTGAAGCACAACAGGGTCAACTCCATTACAACTCGCACGCCACATCAGCAACGTGTGCGCGAGAGAGGCCGTGATAAGCGCCCGGACGTCGGGCTGGCGGGAAGTGAATGGGAAGCGTGACGGGCGGCCCATGATGCCCTAGATTAGGGCTCGTCCATCGACCAGCCCAGAGTCGACGCTTAAGCAATGAGCAACACCACGAAGGCGCCCGTCGAGTTTACGGACCTCGCAAGAGAGACGGTCCTCGGCTTCCTTGAGAGGGACAGCGACACCAGGTTTGCACTGCGCATCCACGTCGCGAGCCCCAGTCCGCTTGATCCCCGTTACGACATCACGCTGATCGAGCACCATGAGAAGTGCGAAGAAGACCTCGTGTTCGACGACCACGGGTTCGAGGTTGTGATGGACCCCGAGAGCGCGAAGATCCTTGACGGTGCCCGCATCGATTGGATCGAAACCGTGATGGAGAGCGGGTTCAAAGTGGAGAACCCGAACCTGGAGCCGATCGGCTCCAAGCCGTTGGAGGGCCCTCTCGCTGACCGGGTTCAGCAGGTGATCGATCAATACGTGAACCCTGGAGTGGCCCAGCATGGCGGGCGCGTAACGTTGGTCGAGGTGAGGGACAACATCGTCTACCTCCAGATGGGCGGGGGCTGCCAGGGGTGCGGAATGGCGTCCGTAACCCTGAGCCAGGGGATCGAGAGAATCTTCATGGAACAGGTGCCGGAGATCGCGGGCATCCAGGACGTAACCAACCACTCGGCTGGCGATAGCCCCTACTTCACCGCCGCCAAGTAGCGGGCCCTCCAGCGGCGGACAGTTCTTGCCAAGGGTCCTTCTCCTGTTCGCGCGAACCAGCTATCGAGCCGAGGCTTTTCTCCTAGCGGCCCGCTGCCTCGGCGTGGACGTGACGGTGGGTTCGAATCACAGGCAGGTGCTAGCCGATCTCGCTCCAGGCGGCACCCTCTCGGTTGGCGTCAGGGACGTCGACCGATCGACCGCCACCGTCGTGCGGTTCGCCTCCGACTATCCCCTGGCGGGGATCGTGGCGGCTGAGGACGCGTTCACGCCGTTGGCGGCAGCGGCGTCCGAGGCTCTCGGCCTGACGCACCATCCGCGCGAGGCGGTCCGCTATGCCCGGGACAAGGCTCTTATGCGGAAGCGACTCTCGGCGGCGGGGGTCTCGTCACCTTGCTTCCACGTGGCCTCACTCCGCGACGATCCGGTAAGTGTAGCCTCAAGGACTGGCTTCCCCTGTGTTCTCAAGCCGCTCTCGCTCTCAGCCAGCCGCGGTGTGATCCGAGCCGATGCGCCCGACGAGTTCGTCCGCGCCTGGCACCGCATTCGGGGAATTCTCGAGGGGAGCGATGTTGTTGGGCGAAGCGAAGGCGTGGCGGCCGAGATCCTGATCGAGGCTTACCTGCCAGGACGCGAGGTTGCGGTTGAAGGGATCGTCGCCGGGGGTGAGCTCCTCACCTTGGCCATCCTGGACAAACCGGACCCTATGGAGGGGCCATTCTTCGAGGAGACCATCCTCGTGACTCCTTCGCGTCTCCCGGACAGGGTTCAGGACGATATCGTGTTCTTCGTGCGGCGCTGCGCTGCCCACCTGGGCCTCTCTGACGGCCCCATTCACGCTGAGTTGCGGGTGGACGCCGACCAAATCTCACTTCTCGAGATCGCCCCGCGTTCGATCGGGGGTCGTTGCTCAGCGATCCTCAAGTTCGACCCGGAAGCAGCCCTGGAGGAGCTCATACTGCGCCATGCGCTGGGCATGCCGCTTCACGGCTTCGTTCGAGAGACCGGGGCGGCAGGCGTCATGATGCTGCCGATTCCCCAGTCCGGCGTCCTGCGCCAGGTCGGCGGGTTAGAGGCGGCGCTTGAAGTGCCGGGCATCGAGGGACTCGAGATCACGATCACACCAGGCCAGACCATGGTCCCCCTGCCTGAGGGCGATCGGTACCTAGGGTTCCTTTTCGCCAACGCGGAGACGCCTGATCAGGTAGAGACCGCGCTCCGAGTCGCACACGCTCGAATGGAGGTGGAGGTCGAACCCGCGTGAGGATGTGGCACTTCCAGCCGATGTCTGGCAAAGGTCGCAACTAATAGTGCACGAGTTACGTGCGATGATTGCTGCTGGCGACCTGCTATCCCTTAGGGCGTTGCCCGAGGCGGTGATCCAGCATGAGCAGTGCCGACGTGTCGTCCCCCGCCAGCTGCAGCTGCTCCACCGCGAGTCCTGCTTTGCCCTCCTCCTCGACCTGCTCGGTGATGAACCACTGAAGGTGCGCCTCCGTGGCGTAGTCCTTCTTCTTTCGAGCCAGGTCGTAGATGGCGTGGATCATCGCGGTGATCTTCTGCTCGTGGGCTAGAGCACCTGGGGATCTCCGAGGCAGCCATCGTGGGCCACTCGATCGGCGGCCAGATGGCCACCCGCTTCGCCTTCCTCTATCCGGAGATGACGACGCACCTCGTGACGGTCAACCAGACCGGTCTGACCGACCGCCGCGCAGGAAGGGGGTATCGGCCCTTCACCGGGGAGATCGACGCGGAGCCGGACCTGCGGAGCGCGTACGAGGCCGGGGTTCGGACGGAGATGCGCCGCTACGTGAACTGGAAACCCAAGTTCATCGAGCACGTTCGTATCCGGTACGGCCAACGCCTCAGCGGCGACTGGCCGCGACTGGCCTATGTACGGTCGCTCGGTGGCAACCTGCGTTCGATGGATACGGTCGTGGACGACTGGCCCCACGTCCAGACGAAGACGCTGATCCTCGGCGGTGAGATCGACGGACCCGACTTTCCTGGGAACGCGCGGCATGCGGTGGACGTGCTCCCCAACGCCGAAGTCTTCCTGATCCCCGGCGTCGGCCACAACCCGCACGAAGAGGTGCCGGAGATCGTGAACGCCGAGCTGATCCGCTTCCTCGGGTCGGACGCTGACGAGCCGGCGGGGCATGGCGGCCGTTAAGCCATCACAGCGTCGGTAAAGGAACCACCCACCCGATTCGGGCCACTAGCTGACCGTAAGCCCAAAAAGCTGGAAGCCCATGTCTTCCCTGCGGCGGGGGGCTCGTCACCGATCTTGTCATCGTGATAGGTACAGATCACGGCCTAAGGGGGAGTTCCTTTCGCCAGGAGGATTTCTGTCATGAGAGAGTCGATCTGGATCATAGCGGGGCTTGCATCCCTGCATCTCCTGGGCTCGGCCGCCGTGGCGCAGGACCTCGACGCACGCCGTCCGATCGCCGCCTTCAGCACGGTATTCATCGAGGAGATGACGTGGATGGAGGTCCGGGACGCGATCGAGGGGGGCACGACCACCGCGATCGTCGCGACCGGCGGCGTCGAGCAGAACGGTCCATATGTGGCGAGCGGCAAACACAACTTCGTGCTGCAGGCGACGACCGAGGCGATCGCTCGGGAGCTCGGAGATGCCCTGGTCGCTCCGATCGTGAAGTTCGTGCCGGAAGGTGATATTGATCCGCCCTCCGGTCACATGCGCTATCACGCCACGATCAGCGTCACCCAAGAAACGTTCGTCGCCCTGCTCACGGACGTGGTGAGCAGCCTCGCGATGCACGGCTTCAACGATATCGTGTTGATCGGCGATAGTGGCGGGAATCGGCATGGCATGGCGACGGTGACCGAGCAGCTGAACGCCGCGTGGAGTGGCACACCCGCTCGAGTGCACTTCATTCCCGAGTACTACAGTGAGGACATCTACAGTTGCGACTTTCTCAAGGAGGAGCTGGGGATCTTCCAACAGCCGGACGAGTGTGCGGCGACGCGGAACGAATACCACGACGACTACCACTATTCATCGATTATCGCGACGACCGACCCGAACCGGATTCGGGCGGAACAGCGCCTGGAGGCTGGTCTGTTCAGCATCAATGGCGTGGACCTTGCGCCTCTGGAACAGACGATCGAGAACGGTCGACGCCTGGTTGCGTACCGTGCTGCCATCACGGCGAAGGCCATCCGGGCCGCGATTGCGAGCCGCTAGGGCGTATGCACCACGCAACCCACGCGGGAGACCGCCGTGCCTCACCCTCCAGACTAGCGAGTCAGGTCCCCCCGATAGCTTCCCCGCTCGGACGTAAACATCGTGAATCCCTTGCCGATGGCGGCTTCAAGACCTTCTGGCGTCTGATACCTGCCGCAGATGACTTTTCCTCCCCTTTCTTGATGCGCCGCACAGGCCGCAGCGACTCGATCGACAGCGGCCATAACGTCCGGATGGTTCTGATCGGAAGCGGGTGTCCCCACGCCCAGCGACATGCTCAGGTCGCCCATACCCAGTAATGCCGCTCCTAAGCCCGGTACTTCGAGAATATCCTCAATGTTGTCCACCGCCTGCTTCGTCTCAACCAAGATTATCGCAAGCAGTTCCCCCTCCGGACTGAGGGGCCACACGTCGGCCTTGCGTGCGTATTCCTCCGTACTCACTCCCCATAACTGTACTGCCCGACCTGGGGACCACCCTCGCTTCCCGAGCGGTTCCCCCGAGTACCATCGTCCTTCTTGCTGGGGCGGATAGCGCATCGCGGAGATGAACTCGTATACCTGCTCCGCCGTCTGGACCTGTGGGAGAATGAGCCCCATGAGGCCTGCATCCAGCAGCTGCTTGACGTAATGCTTCTCTTGCTGACCGGCTTCCATCCCAACTCGCACTACTGGCGCCAGCGTCGGCCGCGTGGACCCTTCCGGCCGAAGGGTGGCGAGTGCCGCCTCGAGCTTGAAAAGTCCGAACACATCGTGCTCCTGATCCGGCAGCATTTGCCATGATTCCCCGTTAAAGATCAGCTCACCCCGCTCGGCCCGCTCGATAATTCCATTCAACCGGCCACCTTGCCCTTGCTGTGCGCGGCCCTCCTGAACAGGCGAACACCCTGCGAGAACGCCTCCGAGGAGGACCGCTAGGCCAGTTGCCCAAACCACATGCCGCGTGCCAGCGTCCGGGAAACAGCTTCCGTCTTGCATGGCCCACCCCCCTTTGTGAGATGTGAGAAGCGACTAGCAGACCGTGGATAAAGTCCGGTCATCGCTGTTGTGTTAAATCAGGAGGACACGAGGGTTTTTGCAGCGAGGACGGCGATGGCGGTAGGCAAGCGGCCCGAGGCTCGGCAGGGCGAGATGTTCGTGGTGGCGAGCGAGATTCGGGCCTTGGACAACCCGTTCTACTGGGCCTTGAACGAGCTTCTGGCGAAAAGCGGGTTTGACGAGTTCGCGGAAGAGGCATGCCGTGAGTTCTACGCGGACAATCGGGGTCGGCCGGGGATTGCTCCCGGGGTGTATTTCCGAATGATGATGGTGGGCTACCTCGAAGGGATCGGCTCGGAGCGGGGCATTGCCTGGCGGTGTGGGGACTCGTTGTCGTTGCGTGAGTTTCTGGGATACGGGTGGGCGAAGAACCCGCCGGAGCATTCGACCCTGTCGAAGACGCGCAAGCGCCTGAGCGTGGAAGCGCACGCGGCGGTGTTCGGGCGGGTGCTGGAGCTGCTGAAGGGGTCGGGGTTGCTGAGCGGCAAGACGCTGGGCGTCGACTCGACGACGCTGGAGGCGAATGCGGCGATGCGCACGATCGTGCGGCGCGACGACGGGTTGGGCTACGATGAATGGCTGGAGCAGGTGGCCCGGGCGTCGGGGATCGAGACGCCGACGCGCAAGGATCTGACGACGCTGGACCGGAAGCGTCCGAAGAAGGGCTCGAACAAAGACTGGGTGCATCCGCACGACCCGGAGGCGCGGATCACGAAGATGAAGGACGGCAGGACGCGCCTGGCGCACAAGTTGGAGCAGGCGGTCGACATGGAGACCGGTGCGCTTGTGGCGGTGACGGTGCAGACGATGGACGGGGGAGATGTGGCGTCGCTGCCCAACACGCTGGACGAGGCAGAGCGGCAGCTGGAAGTAGTGCAGGTAGAGCCCGAGGAAGTGGTGGCCGACAAAGGCTACCACTCGAACAAGACCATGACGGGCGTGAAGGAGCGGGAGCTGCGCAGCTATGTGAGCGAGCCCAACCGCGGGCGCCGGAAATGGAAGAACAACCGGGACGCGCAGAAGCCGACCTACGACAACCGCCGCCGGATCCGCGGCAACCGGGGGATGCGGCTGCTGCGCCAGCGCGGCGAGAAGGTGGAGCGGGGGTTTGCGCACTTGCTTGTGACCGGAGGGCTGCGTCGCGTCCACATACGGGGCCAGGAGGAGATTCGAAAACGGATGTTGATCCACGCGGCGGCCTTCAACCTCGGCCTTCTCATGCGCAAGCGGTTCGGGGTTGGAACCCCCCGTGCGTTACAGGGCCTCACTACCGTACAAGCTGCGCTCGCAACTCAGGTTACAACCCGCGTCTCGCGCTTTTTCCGCCGTATTCGGCGCTATTTCGCCTTCCTTGGGCCGAATATCGCCTCGTCAGACCCCAAAACCCGCTTCTTGCACAACAACACAGCCCCCGCGTGTCTGCCTTCTCTCCCACCCATCATCCGCTGGGAACCTAGGGAAGAATTGAATTGAATAAGCCTAGCGCTACGTGCGCAGCTCTCCCGAGCACGAATCCGCATTTTGACGAAGAACGGGAACGAGGAAGGTCGGAGCTGCTAGTGGGAGTCGGGCGCGAACGTGACCCCCTGGCTCCGTGGCACTTCGTCGAGGATATGGCCCACCGCCAGTTTCACCTTCTGCTCCAGAAGAATACGTCCTAGTTCTGGTGTCACCAGTCTGGCCCCGACCGGCGGAACGGTGAGTTTATGTATCCGAACGAATTTGCCATCTGGATCGAGCGCGAGCACTTCCGCCGCATCGTCGATCGGAATGATACATCCGCCCCCTGGCCCGCTGCCCCTTGGCAACTCTGGCGGCAGGGCGAGCTGCGAGATCGTCTTCGCACACTCCAGTTTGGCCTCTGCATAAACGTTGAAGTAGTAGACGCCCACTCCTTTAGGCTCCCACTTACTACTGAGCCCCTCCGCCGCGTTCTTCATCACATTCTGACCACCACCGTTGTCGCCCAGCATGACGACATTCTTGAAGTGGCTCGACATGATGGCGCTGCTCGCGATGTCGTCCAGCAGGCGCAGGTAGGTTTCATCCGTGACGCTAATCGTACCTGGAAACCTCATATGCCCGGGGTTTTCCTCGAGCTCGCCCGTATATTCCTCGCCTGATTGCCCCATGGCCCTCCCATTGGGCGTGTATGGGATGACGCCAAGCGCCAAGGCGTTCCCGAGTTCCTCGGCAACACGACGCGCCAAGTACTGGCCAATGATGTTGTGCTTGCCGATGACAACGGCGTCTCGAGTTGGTCCATTTACGCTGTTGACCGTACTGGAGTACATGTTTTCATGGTGGCCTCCCGTATACAGAATCAACGTCGTCTTTCCTGCTGCCACTGCGTCGATGATTTCAGACGCCGTCAGTTCGTCCAGCATGACTGATTGCTGGGCGAACGCTCGACCACTGAAAAGCACCAAGAGCAGCCCGAATACCATGCCGCATACCATGCCGCGCATACTCAAACCTCCAGTCTAAGAGTTGGCTTGCGGTCACCTATCGCAAGAAGGCCAGGCGATAAGGTCGAACTAAGGACCGTCGGGATGTCATGGCGGCTGCAATGCGTGGAGATTTCGGTGTTGCGAACTGTGAACGACCCCTTGCGTACGCTCGCTCGCTCATCACGGCACTTTCTTCAGCCGCGACCCCCATCAGAACCCCATCACGGATCATCATGCTCAAGCACAGAATCGATCTCCACGACCGCAGTTTCGTGATCGCCACCCTCGACTCCGACGGGGCGCTCGTGAAGCGCCGCGAGATCGCGACCGGTCGTGTCCCGCCTCTACTTTATCTGGTTTAGTTAACCGCCGTGGCCACGTCGGGCAAGCCCGCGCGGCTAACTGGGTCTGCCCCTCTTCCGGGGAGCATGTACATCACCCTCCTGTGGACCGGTAAGCCCCGCATCGTGCATACGTTGTATCTGGGACCGCTCCTCTCGGAGATCCTCGACATGGTTCATGGAACCCGTCGTCGGCTCTCGGCAGTCCTCCAGCTCCACTATCGAGATCTGGTCTTGCAGGGCCCACTGGTATTCCTTCTTTCGAGCCATATGTCACACTCAGTGCCATTGGCGAACGGATTTGCGCCTCAACTGCACGACCAAAGATGCATACCGCGCGCGAACAGCACGCACCCGCACATCCTGCCGCTGTTCGATTCGGGTGAGGCGGATTCCTTACTCTTCTGACCCCCTTTTGGCAGGGGGTTCTTGTTGCCCCTGGCCCGTTGCCGGTACATCTTGGTCCCGGATGCCGGCCGGAGGCCCTTTCGGGTTCTGCTGGCCCTCGGCCACTGCTCACGCGAGGCGTCGTTTGGGCCGCTTCTACCCTCCACTCGGGAGATGCGCATGGATAGCGACACCGGCCACTACGAATTCACCGCAGCCCAGAACGAGATTCTCAAGAAGGCGGCCACTTGGGCCGGCTTGCTCGCCTGGATCCTGATGGCTAGCGGGGGCCTCATGGTGATCGGCGGGATGCTGATCCTCGACGTCGAGCGCCTCGGCGCCCTCATCGCGGCGGCGATCTATTTCATCATCGGTCTCAATTTCCGGGGCGCGGCAGTTTCCATGAAGACCGTGGTCGAGACCGCCGGCAACGACATCGACCACCTCATGACCGCGCTGGACAAGCTCGGCTCGGCGTTCAAGGTGATGGGAATCCTGTTCTTGCTCGGCGTGATCTTGTTCGTCGCATTGGTGGCCTACGGGGCCATGCTCGCGTCTGCGGGAGGCTGACCCGAGGGCGAAAAGCGGCTTTCGCTGACATGAGCCTGGTACTCAACGACTCGCTTCCTCCCCAATGGAGCCAGCCGATACTCCGGCCAACCATCTCCAGCTACCTCTCGTGTTAGTGTTGCCCGACACTCGTTACCAATTGGCTCACCGAGCTTCGCGAGCGGATGGGCAGTAATTGAAGGCCCAGATCCCCTGGCTGCGCGTCTTCGTGGAAGGCGTGGTGATCGTCGGCTCTATCCTGCTGGCGTTCGGGAGGCCCGGGGTGGCGGCCCACCCCCCCTTTCCGATCACCCTCCGAGGGGACTGATCCGACGTAAGAGAGTAAACTCGAAAACGCCTAGTTGCCGTTTAGACGCACGAACTTCTGGATCCGGTGGCCGGTCTGCACCGAGCCGGTGTAGAGATTCCCCTGGGAATCGAACGCCATGTAGTGGAGCCAATCGAACTGGCCCGGCTGGCGCCCGGCCGAACCCCACGAGTACACGGGCTCGAGCGTCGCCCTATCCAGGGCCCACACCTTGTTGTTGGTGCCGTCGGGCACGTAAAGGAACCGTTGCTCGGTGTCGAGCGGGTCGAACTCGGCGCCCCAGGTGGATCCGGGCCCGTATGTATCTGGAGCGAGAACGTTCTCCATGATGTAGGTCCCGTCCGACTCAAAGACCTGGAAGCGGTTGCTGGGACGGTCGCTCACGTAGACTCGCCCGTCCGTGGAGAGGGCCAGTCCGTGGACTGGTGTACGCCACGTACGGCTTGGGGGAGCGTTCGGGTCCCATGGGCCCGGGTTCTCATCAACGGGAGGCTTGCCATAGGCTCCCCAGTGTCGCAGGTACTTGCCGGTCTCCGCATCGAAGACGACCAGCCTCCGATTGCCGTAGCCATCCGCTACGTAGAGCTCGTCCGTCGCGGGGTCCACCTCCATGGTAGCGGCCCGGTTGACCGAGTTCGGGTCGTCGCTGCCCTGGCTCACACCGACGTCCCCGATCTTGAGGACCAGCTCGCCGTCCTGCGTGAACTTCATGAGGTGATGGTCGTCGCCGCCGTTCCCGGCGACCCACACGAATCCCTGGTAGTCCACGTGGATTCCGTGCTCGCTGTTGAACCACTGGTATTCCCCGGTGGGACTATCGCCGCCCCAGGCGTGGATCACGTTCCCTTCGGGGTCGAACGCCAACACAGGTGGCGCCGTGGTGCAGCAGAGCGCCTGGAGCGGATCGTGGCCCCACGACTGGTCCCGCGTGGTCTGCAACGGGGTCGAGCCGGCGTTCGTACGCTGCACGGTCCACGGCCTGTGGATGATCCAGAGGTTGTCGTCGCTGTCTACTGAGTTGCCGGCGACCTGCCCGATGATCCAGTTGTTGGGAAGGGGCTTGGGCCAGAACGGGTCGACCGCAAACTGCGCCACGCCCTCCGGCACCTGGGGTCCCGACGCGTCCGCCGGCATGGACATGCTCTGCATCGAGGACGTCATGTCGCCGTCGTCCACCGCGCATGCCGACGCGGCGAATACCAAAATCGATGTTGCGACGACCGCGCGCTTCCAACCGTGGGATCGGCTCATTGTTCGTCACCGGGTCCAAAGGGAGTTTCCGGAACCAGGCAGGAAGAGTACAGCGGATATCGCCACGTGCCAACTGACCAGCAACTGGCCGGACGTGCACTCACTGCCTCTCGCGATTGTGCCAGCTCTTCCGGGGCACCTACAAGCGTGTGAGGTCGCCGTCGCGTACGAAGAGTCGCGGCAAGGGATAGGAAATCCCGAAGGCCGCGCCGGCTCCGTGAGCCGCATGTCGCGGCCACTGAATCGATAGGTCAGCTGCGTGTGGTCCATGCCCAGCAGGTGTAGCATGGTCGCGTGCAGGTCGTGCGTCGAGATCGGCTGCTCCAGAGCCTTGTAGCCGAATTCGTCGGTCGAGCCGATGACCTGGCCGCCACGGATTCCCGCGCCGGCCATCCAAGCCCTCATGGCACCGGGGTTATGGTCGCGGCCTACCATCTTTTTGTGGCACCAGGTGAACGCCCGGCGGATCGTTGTCGTTGTTTTTCGGCTTCGTCAACTCACTAGCTAGCAGTCCGTGGAAGAAATAGGTTCCCAGCGGATGATGGGTGGGAGAGAAGGCAGACACGCGGGGGCTGTGTTGTTGTGCAAGAAGCGGGTTTTGGGGTCTGACGAGGCGATATTCGGCCCAAGGAAGGCGAAATAGCGCCGAATACGGCGGAAAAAGCGCGAGACGCGGGTTGTAACCTGAGTTGCGAGCGCAGCTGGTACGGTAGCGAGGCCCTGTAACGCACGGGGGGTTCCAACCCCGAACCGCTTGCGCATGAGAAGGCCGAGGTTGAAGGCCGCCGCGTGGATCAACATCCGTTTTCGAATCTCCTCCTGGCCCCGTATGTGGACGCGACGCAGCCCTCCGGTCACAAGCAAGTGCGCAAACCCCCGCTCCACCTTCTCGCCGCGCTGGCGCAGCAGCCGCATCCCCCGGTTGCCGCGGATCCGGCGGCGGTTGTCGTAGGTCGGCGTCTGCGCGTCCCGGTTGTTCTTCCATTTCCGGCGCCCGCGGTTGGGCTCGCTCACATAGCTGCGCAGCTCCCGCTCCTTCACGCCCGTCATGGTCTTGTTCGAGTGGTAGCCTTTGTCGGCCACCACTTCCTCGGGCTCTACCTGCACTACTTCCAGCTGCCGCTCTGCCTCGTCCAGCGTGTTGGGCAGCGACGCCACATCTCCCCCGTCCATCGTCTGCACCGTCACCGCCACAAGCGCACCGGTCTCCATGTCGACCGCCTGCTCCAACTTGTGCGCCAGGCGCGTCCTGCCGTCCTTCATCTTCGTGATCCGCGCCTCCGGGTCGTGCGGATGCACCCAGTCCTTGTTCGAGCCCTTCTTCGGACGCTTCCGGTCCAGCGTCGTCAGATCCTTGCGCGTCGGCGTCTCGATCCCCGACGCCCGGGCCACCTGCTGCAGCCATTCATCGTAGCCCAACCCGTCGTCGCGCCGCACGATCGTGCGCATCGCCGCATTCGCCTCCAGCGTCGTCGAGTCGACGCCCAGCGTCTTGCCGCTCAGCAACCCCGACCCCTTCAGCAGCTCCAGCACCCGCCCGAACACCGCCGCGTGCGCTTCCACGCTCAGGCGCTTGCGCGTCTTCGACAGGGTCGAATGCTCCGGCGGGTTCTTCGCCCACCCGTATCCCAGAAACTCACGCAACGACAACGAGTCCCCACACCGCCAGGCAATGCCCCGCTCCGAGCCGATCCCTTCCAGGTAGCCCACCATCATCATTCGGAAATACACCCCGGGAGCAATCCCCGGCCGACCCCGATTGTCCGCGTAGCACTCACGGCATGCCTCTTCCGCGAACTCGTCAAACCCGCTTTTCGCCAGAAGCTCGTTCAAGGCCCAGTAGAACGGGTTGTCCAAGGCCCGAATCTCGCTCGCCACCACGAACATCTCGCCCTGCCGAGCCTCGGGCCGCTTGCCTACCGCCATCGCCGTCCTCGCTGCAAAAACCCTCGTGTCCTCCTGATTTAACACAACAGCGACCGGCTTGGGCTACCGCCTCGGCTGAGGAAGTGCCTCGGCACCACGAACCTGATCGACAGCACCCACGCAGGCGTGAGGCAGAAGACCTATAGGGTGACGAACTGGAAGAACGGAGCGATGGCACTGAGATGGGCCGCTGCCTCCTTCGTCGAGACCGAGAAGAACTACCGACGCATCGTCGGCTTCGACCAACTCTGGATGCTCAAAGCTCACCTCGATGACCGCGAGCCGGTTGCCGAAATGAAGATGGCAGGTTAATCACGAAAGCCTCGGAGTCACCACCTTCAACTGAGCCGGGGACACCTTCCACCCGCTCGCACATCGACGATTGTGCCCCCGCTGGCCATCTGGTCGATCTGTGCCTGGATTAACCACTTCACCGAAAAGCCGTTCTCGTAGCCAGCCGGCTCTCCGGTGTCAAGCGGCCGCTCACTGTACCCCCCGTAGACCCTGCTTGTGAAGAATACGAGCCTCAGGTTGGGATAGAGGCTTCTGAACGCTCGCACGACGGTACCCGCCTGTCTCGTTAGGACATAGGCCCGGGCACGAGGGTCAGGCAGTTCGAGGGTCGTCACCGAGGTGTAGAGTTGCGACCACACGACCTGCACCTGCTGTTCGCGTAGCCCCAGAGTGCTCAACCGGTCGCGGGTTCTGTCGTATCCCGAGAAGTCGGGGTTCTCCAACTCCTCCGCGCGGGGGCAGCACTCGACCCTGACGATCGCGAGATTCGTCCTATCGACATCAGGGTCCGCCATGGCCTGACCTATGAAAGAATAGGGGGCGCAAACATGACCCGGATCTATGTTACAAAAGATTGGCGCGGTAATCGAGTGTCCGATGGCGAGCAGGACGTATTTGCCGCTCGGGCTAGGATTGCCGTTTCTGTCGAGTGGCTCAACGGCAGCCGCAAACGCCTGGCGGGCGTCGGCGTGCGCTTGCGGCATGACGTTGCCGCCGGGGTAAAGACCGCCTGAGAAGCCGAAGTAGGTGGAGGCACCCATGTCTGTAAGGGGCACCAGCGACGGAGTGGTGGCCGTGAAACTGAGCGAGCTAACCCCACTCACAGACGCAGACGCCGTTGCCACCTGTCGGGTCGCCGTCTGTGGGCCCACCGTAAACTGCGCCAGCGTCCATAGCACCTTCGCCAGACCATCTGAGTCCGTCACAGTGGCGACCCTTACCCCCACCGACCACTCGACCGTCACGCCCGGCAACCCGTCGCCGGACGGATCGGCCACTTTAACGATGAGAGAGTCAGAGAGAGGATGGCCGAGGCTTCCCACCTGTCCGTCCCCAGCGACACTTAGGAGACTCCCCTCAACTAGCTCAACTACGTCAACCACAGCTCCTCCGGTCGGCGATTCAGCCCCGCACGCGGTGGCCACGAGCGGTAGTGCGAAACACCAGAGCAATGCGAGATACCTTACTTGATCGGAAGCTGTCCCAACCGTAGTTGAAGGTCCCTGATAGGGGAGAAAGAAAAGTGGTGGCTCCGGGGGTCCCGGGCCGATAGGCTCGGGTAGGCAAAAACCCCAACACGGAGCCACCACGATGAAGAGAACGTACGAGGTAAGGGATCGGGCGGACAAGCGCGCGATCAGGGAGTTCCTGAAGCGGGAGGGGCAGTTTCTGCTTCCGATGCTTGAGCTCGTGGAGCAGACGGAGGTCGCGATCGACGAAGTCATCCAGGTGATGGGACGAGCGACGATCGAAGCGGTGCTGGAGATGAGCGCCGAGGGTGTGGCAGGCGTGAAGCAGGCAGGTCGGTCACGAGCGGAAGACGACACGGTGTGGTATGGCCGGCAGGGTGGTGTGGTTTACCTGTCGGACCGGAAGGTGCGTGTGGAGCGGCCACGGCTCAGGCGCCGGGGCGCCGGGGAGGGTGGCGAGGTCGAGGTGCCGGCGTACGCAGCGATGCGGAGACCGGGCGCCGTGGCGGATCGGATGCTCGAGGTCCTGATGGCGGGGGTGAGCACGCGGAAGTACGGCCGTGTGATCGGTGAGATGGCCGACACGGTCGGGGTGAGCAAGTCGGCGGTGAGCCGTGAGACGGTCGAGGCCTCGGAGCGCGTGCTGAAGGAGCTGATGGAGCGCCGGCTGGATGCGTGGGACCTCCTGGTGATCTACCTGGACGGGATCCAGATGGGCTCGCACCACGTGCTTGCTGCGGTAGGCGTGGACTCAGACGGAAAGAAGCA
The DNA here is from genome assembly GCA_965197725.1 of Longimicrobiales bacterium. Taxonomy (GTDB): domain Bacteria; phylum Gemmatimonadota; class Gemmatimonadetes; order Longimicrobiales; family Gaopeijiaceae; genus UBA1138. The sequence continues at coordinate 26,861 of CBDANQ010000061.1, read as the reverse complement.
CGTGCTGGGCGTGAGGGAAGGAGCGAGTGAGAACGCCGAGGTGACCAGCGCGCTCCTAGAGGATCTGGTCGAGCGCGGCCTGGACCCGGGCAGGCGGCGGCTGTTCGTGATCGATGGCTCGAAAGCGCTCAGGAAGGCGATCGAGAAGGTGTTCGGCCAACGTCACCCCATCCAGCGCTGCCGCAACCACAAGCTCCGCAACGTGCTGGGTCATCTGCCGAAGGATCAGCATCCTCAGGTGAAGGCGGCGTTCCGGGCGGCGATGAAGCTGGACGCGAAGCAGGGCGAGCAGAAGCTCGAGCAGCTCGCCCGATGGCTCGAGCGCGACCACCCCTCGGCCGCAGCCAGCCTGCGCGAAGGCCTCAGCGAGATGTTCACCATAAACCGGCTCGGCCTCCCACCGCGGCTGAGGAAGTGCCTGGGCTCGACCAACCTGATCGACAGCACCCACTCGGGCGTAAGACGGAAGACCCGCAGGGTGACTAACTGGAAGAACGGAGCGATGGCCTTGCGCTGGGCTGCGGCCTCGTTCGTGGAAACCGAGAAGAGCTACCGGAGGATCATCGGCTACGACCAGCTCTGGATGCTCAGGGCCCACCTCGACGACCATGAACCGGTTGCCGAAATGAGAAAGACAGGCTAACCAAGAGACTCTCCGGCGCCACCACCTTCAACTGTCAGCGGGACACCATCCTTGATCGTTCATCGGTGCCTGCCCTTGGCTACCGTTTTCCGAGGGGGACGATGAACGGTCTCGTCGTCGGGGCGGGCGTCCTTAGGGGCGTCTACAGCGGCGGCGGGACCGAAAGGCCCCATTGGTTCAGGGTTTCACCATACGCTGCACAGACTCGTTTCGCGAGGTGATGCGAGGGTAATCAGCACCCGCAGGCCAACTCTGCCCTACAGCAACACCAACGGCAGTCCCAGCGCGAGCCGCCCGCTCACGGCGATCGCACGCACCGGGTACTTGTCAAAGGGGATGATGAATCCCTTGCTCCACCAAGAACCCGCAGAATCGTTGATGTCTCAGAGCGCCGTGAAGTGATTGTGCAGTTACGGCAACGCTAATGTCTGGGTCCCATATCCCGATCTCGGCGACCCCACTACCCGGAACCCCTCCGCGACCGTGCCGCAGGGGTGGATGAAACGATAAGAGGCGCCCTAAGCGCCTAAGCTCGGCCGCTCGATGTGTGGCGGCCCTTTAGGGCTGCGTTCCGGCGGGAGGTGGGATCTGACATCGGGATGTCCTCAGGTCAAGAGGCGCCATTACCGAACCTCTCCAAGGTAGTGGTCGACAACCGCGCGGGTCTAATCCTGCTCGTTCCGGCGCAACGGAACGAACCGGACCGGAGTGATGTCACGTATCTCGACCTCACCTCCGGGCAGCTTCTCAACCATTTTCAAGATGTGGAAGGAGGACCGGTCACCCACGGGGATGATCATCTGAGCGCCAGGCTTCAACTGTTCCACCAGCGGCTCGGGGATGTGCTCGGCCCCCGCCGTGACAAGGATTTCGTCGAACGGGCTCTGTTCAGGCCATCCGAGGTACCCGTCACCGGCACGGGCAAACACGTTCGGAACTCCAAGTCGGTCGAGTCGCTCGGCCGCTGAGTGCGCCAGCTCCGGAATGATCTCAATACTGTAGACCTCTGAGACCAATTCAGCCGCAACGGCTGCCTGGTATCCGGAACCCGTTCCGATCTCCAGTAAGCGGTCGTCCGGTTCCGGCTGGATGAGTTCGGTCATCAGGGCGACGATGTAGGGCTGTGAGATCGTCTGATCGAGCCCGATCGGAAGGGGTCTATTACTGTAGGCGCGGGCTCGATACTCGGCAGGAAGGTACTCGTGGCGGGGGACCCTCTGCATCACCTCAAGAACCCGGGGGTCAGTGACTCCGCGCGCCTCGATCTGTTCTTCTACCATCTGGCGCCGCGCCCGCTCGAAGTCGATTTGCTGGCGTGACGGGGTGGACGCACTGGCCTGATCCGGCGGCGCCGGACCGCACGACGCGTTCAGAGCAGCTGCGACGGCAACAAGCAGTTTCCTCCCCACCTTGCGTTCGTGCCTCTGGTCGTCGGCCCGGTAGACCGTGCCCATGCCGCCTTCACCTAGCTCACGCTCGATGCGGTAGCGACCCTCCAGGGCTGTGTTCGGGCGGGTGATGGGATCGGAGTCGCTCATGCGCTCAAGATGCGGCGCAGATCGGCAAACCGCGAGTTCTGGGGACCTACGAGACACACCACGAGATGCTCGACGTGCCGGTCTGCGAGGAGTGTCTAGCGACCTGGGCCGCGGTGCGTATGCCGCGTAACGGTACGCTCGGGACGGCGATCCGCCCCGCGGGTAGACCCCAAGCGACCTCTTCGAAAAGGTCGCGGCCGAGGCCCGGAGCCTGCTCCTCCAAGAAGGCTACTGCCTCCGGAGCCTTGAGTTACGAGATCACATGGAGAGTCGCTAGACCGAGTTCGCTCGCTGGCCGACCCACCGATCGAGTGCTCGCCGAACCACTGGCAGGAGTTTACGGAAGTCCGTCGGCTTCACCATGAACTCCCTGGCCCCGAGTGCGAGGGAACGCCGCTCTAGCTCCGGCCCTCCAGTGGAAGTGAAGACGACTACCGGGACATGGGCGATCTTCGGCTGCTCATGGTACCACTTGAGGAACCCGAGCCCGCCCATCCCGGGCATGTTGATGTCGAGCACTATGACGTCCGGCAGCTCTCCGCCCTCGAAGTCTGATTCCTGCCACGGCCCCATGAGGTAGGCGATCGCCTCTTCCGCGCTCCTGGTCACCGTGACGTGCGCCTCCTCGTCGCGGTACGCGAAGACAGCCTCGAGCAGCGTGATGTGCTCTGGGTCGTCCTCTACGACCAAAACCCAATATTGTTTTGAATCCGCCATCATCTTCACCGTCACGAAAAGCGCACTGGTTTTTCAATACTCACCCGGGACGGGCTGCTGTCACTCTCCATTTGGTACGGTCGATTCGTCGCCCTTTTCTGTCCGTGTGAGTCTCGTGAATGGAGTCCCTTGGCGACTGCACCACAGCCAGGGAAAAAAACTCAGTCTCGAAGGCGCTCGTTGAAGAAGACGATGGTGCGCCTCTGCGCGAGTGCAGCCGCCTCTTCGTCGAAGCGAGGCGTGGTGTCGTTGTGGAAGCCGTGATTCGCTCCCTCGTACATGTGCATCGTGTAGGTCTTGCCGTTGGCCTCGAGCGCCTGTTGGTATTCGGGCCACTGGCCGTTGATGCGTTCGTCCAACCCCGCATAGTGGATGAGTAGGGGCGCCTGGATCCGTGGCACATCCTCGGTAGGGGGCGCCGCTCCGTAGAAGGGTGCGCCCGCGCCGAGGTTCGGCAGGCGGACCGCCAGCTGATTGACCACGCCGCCACCGTAGCAGAACCCGACCGCTCCGACGCGGCTAGTAGAAGTGGAGTGGGTTCGCAGAAACTCGAACGCGGCGACCCAGTCCTCCATCATCACGTCTCGGTCGAGCTGCCGCTGCATCTGACGACCATCGTCGTCGTTTCCAGGATACCCACCGAGCGGTGTCAGCGCATCCGGACCCAACGCGACGAAATCAGCCGCGGCGAAGCGGCGTACCACGTCCTCGATGTAGGGGTTGAGTCCACGGTTCTCGTGGATGACCAGCACCGCCGGCTTGGACTCAGTTGCCCCGTCCGGCACGGCCATGTACCCGCGCATCGTGCCTGAACCGTTGGCAGACTCGTATTCGACGTACTCTGCCTGGATGCGGTCGTCGCCCTCCGGAACCTGCGCGGCCCACGCGTAGCGGGGCTGCAGGGTCTCCAGGACCGCCGCCGCCGCGGCGCCGCCTCCAACGACTTTCGCGGCGCCTTCCACGAAGGCGCGCCGATCGATGAACCCGTGCACGTACCCGTCGAAGAGGGCCAGCACCTCCTTGGGGAAGTCAGTCGCTTTTTGTCTGTTAGCCATGGCGGACCTCCAGGGGGAGAGGAGGGGAAGCGGGGTGTCGAATCACCCTGTGACCAGCCTCCCAATGGTACGCCCGTCATCCCCATACGGATAGGTGGCGCAACCGGGCGATTGAGCCGGAAGTCTGTACCGGCGGCCAAGAAGGAACCGAGTGTGTCCGGTAATCCTAGACGCCCCACGATCCACCGGTCGCTGCCAATCGGACACGAGCAAAGGGTCGCAAGGCGTGTGCCAACGGGACCGACTCCCGACGACGTCGAGACGGACCTGGCTAGCGGTGAGTGGCGCCTGCGTGCCGCCTAGTTCGGCGGAAGCCGTCTAGTTCGGCGGATACCAGTCGCGCATGCGGACCTCGATCGGCCCATCGCGGAGCGCGTCGACGAACTCATCGATCGGCCTCTCCCGGTAGTGGTAGGGGTACACCACTTTCGGATCGAGCCCCTTCACGCAATCGGCCGCCGCGGCGGGCGGCATCCTGCCGTTCGGTAGGTTCATCGGAATGAACGCGATGTCCAGGTCCTGGACAGCCTGCACTTCGGGCGTGCACTCGGTCACCCCCGAGAAGTAGATCCGCACGCCTCCCAGGGTCACGATGTAACCATTGCCCTCCCCGCGGGCGTGGAAGGGCGCTCCCGGAATCAGATCGTACATCGCGACGGATTCGATCGTAACGTCGGGCGCGCTGCCCCTCCGGAGGTCGAGCTCCAGCCTTTCGCCATTGTTCATCACGTCGGCGCCTTCTACCTGGCGGAGACGCCTGGCTCCTCCCTCGTCCCGAGCATCCTCGGGGCTTGCCGGCACGATCACCGTCGTGCCCGGTGTCCGCAGTTGGCGAATCAGCTCCGGATCGAGGTGATCGGAAGAGGTGTCGGTGACCAGGATGACGTCCGCCAGTTGGGCGTCGGAATAGTCGGCGCGTCCCCATGGGTCCAGGTGGATCACCATGCCCAAGTATTCGACCTGCACGCTGGCCCCGACGAAGGGCGTGATCAGGATCTCACCGTCCGCGGCGGGGAAGGTGTCGGCCTGCGCTGGGAGAGTCGACGGCAGGGCGCACCCGGCCACAAGAAGAGCGCCGAAGAGCGATTTAGGTAGCATCCCGTTGTTCGTCCGGTCCACGTTGGGAGGGGCAATGTCCGGGCCGATCTAATCGGCCGCTACGGATCTGCCGGAGGGCAGGATCGATCGTGACGATACGCTCCCGCCTTCCAGCCAGCCAGACCTCATCGGCGCCATCCGGTCGCCCCTCAGGTAGGTAGGTTGTGGAACTGCATGACGGTGGCAGTAGGTTGGCAGGGTCGTGCCCGAGCGCCGGCCGAAGAGGATGGAGATGAAGCACCGGAAATGTCGCACGTGGCGGTGCGGCTTCAAGATATCCGACCACAAGGACCACTGTCCTAACTGCGGGATGCCTTAAGGGCCCCGCACGACCCATCCTCACGTTTCTGAGGCTCGCGCAGAAGTACCCGAACCTGCGTCAGGCGGAGCGTGAGGCCTGGTCCACCATCGCCAGCGCCCGCGACGAGCTGGCCAAGCTCACCACGCTGGAGGGGGACCTCACGGGATTGGAGCGGGAGTTCATCAACGCGATTGAGGGCGTCGAGGAGATCACGATGGCGCCGTTCAAAACAGGCAGGCACTACATGGAGTGGACGGAGGCCGTGCATCGCAGCTCCCAGACGGGAGAGGCTGTGTACCTCACATGACCGCGTTCTGGAAAAAGGGCACCGGCGAGAAACCCCCGAAGATGGATCGCCGGGAGGCGTTGCAGGAGGTGGCTCGTCGCGTGTGCTTTAGCCACCTACTGCAGGTTGGCGATCACCTCTCGCAGAAGCCTCTGCGAGGACTCGATGAATTCAGAGAGGCTCTTCGTCATCACATCCAGCTGGCTTTGCTTCCGCTTGAGCTCAGTGATCATCAGATCCGCGAGCTTCGTCCGCGCCGGCATGCTCCTCTCGAGGGCCGCAGCAGCGCTCGCCGCCTCTGCGGATTCAGTCACAGTGACGGTCTCTGTCTTGGTGACTAGCTCCGCGAAGGCGTCACGGACCGTGTAGGAGAAGATGATTTCCGTGGGATACGCGATGTCCGCGCCCTCGGCCAGCTTTGTGGCGGAGGTGAGCGTAACGTTGAGCTGCTGCACCTCGACCTTCTTCGCGGCCAGTTCCTTCGCCAGGTCGCGGCCCATGGCCCTCGAGCCTCCCCTGGCCATCGTCATGAAGTCCTTGCTGACTTCAGTGATGGAATCATCGTTGTGCGCCGCCGTTGCCGTCCAACCCAGAGCGTCCCCGGCCGTCGCGAGAGCCCTCCGCAGTTGCTCGTTCTGGCGGACGCCGAGCGGGCTGTCCTGTTCCAACTCAGCGAGCGCAAGCGCCGCCAACTGACGGCATACCCCTTCGAGCTCGGGGGCTCGGGTCAGCATGGCCTTCAGGGTCAGCGGTCGCTTCCTCTTCTTACGGGCCATGCCCGTTCCTCCCTGATCAGAGACGTTTGGTGCTCGCTCACGCCACCACCCCAGTCTTCCGGCTTCTAGAAGAGTACAAACGGCAGCGCAGTTGAGAAGAGGGTGGGGGAGTTTGCGTGGCTTGTGGGTGTGCGACCCGCCGGGCGCACCCGAGATCGGGGCGCCTGCGATGACAAGCGATCGGCAAGACGGGGAGGCCGTGCCGTTGCTCGGCGGGGCCGTTTTCTCAAGGAATATGCGGGCTGTCAACTGGCGCCACGACTGCGGAAGCGCGGCATGCCCGAGTGTGCGTCAGCGACACCAAGAAACTGCGGCGATTTCTGGGGGAAGCTGCGATAGTCCTTGGGCGCGGAGCCGCTGACGTAACCACTGGGGAGGTACTACACTTCAACCTTCTGCTCCTCGAGACCGAGACAAGCAACGTGTCTTTTCGCCCATGAAAACACGCATCACCGAACTGTTCGGCATCGAGCATCCGATCATCCAAGGTGGGATGCACTATGTCGGCTACGCCGAGCTCGCGGCGGCGGTCTCGAACGCCGGCGGCCTCGGCATTATCACTGCGCTGACCCAGCCGACGCCGGAGGATCTGGCGAAGGAAATCGCTCGCTGCGGGGAGATGACGGACAAGCCCTTCGGCGTGAATATCACGATCTTGCCGATGTTCAAGGAGGTGCCCTATCCGGAGTACATCCGGGCGGTCATCGAAGGCGGCGTGAAGATCGTCGAAACGGCAGGACGCAACCCCGAACCCCTCTTGCCGGCCTTCAGGAAAGAGGGCATCAAGGTCATCCACAAATGCACCTCCGTGCGGCACTCACTCAAGGCGGAACGGATCGGGTGCGACGCGGTGAGCGTGGACGGATTCGAGTGCGGCGGCCATCCCGGCGAGGACGACATCCCGAACATGATCCTGCTGCCGCGCGCCGCCGAGGAGTTGACCATTCCTTTTGTCTCTTCGGGTGGCATGGCCGACGCGCGCAGTCTGGTGGCTTCGTTGGCGATGGGCGCCGACGGCATGAACATGGGCACGCGTTTCATAGCTACACAGGAGGCGCCGGTACACGAGAACGTGAAGCAGGCACTCGTCCAAGCGGACGAATTGCAGACACGGCTCATCATGCGTCCGCTACGCAACACGGAGCGTGTCCTGAACAACGCCGCGACCGAGCAGATCCTCGAGATCGAGCGACAGAAGGGCAGCGACATCGGGATTGAGGATATCCGGCACCTCGTGGCGGGCACCGGGGGAAGGACAGTGCTGCACGAGGGGAAGATGGACGCGGGTGTGTTTAGTTGCGGCATGGTCACCGGCCTCATTCACGACATCCCTACGTGTAAGGAGCTCATCGATCGTATCATGAGCGAGGCTGAAGAGATCGTTCGGGGTCGACTCGAGGCGTTGCTCTCGGCTTGATCAGTAGTTCGTCACTAGGAGCCAGGTCCCTCCCGGATCGTCACGCGTGCGTTCGCGACGAACTGGGTCAGTGATTCGCTCGATCGGTATACGACGGCCTGGCCGTCGCGCTCGCCCCCGATCTCGAAAGTCTCGTCCGGACCGCGCGTGTATGTGAGGCTCGTAGCCGCTTCAGGGCCTGGCAGAGCCTCGACCAGGGTGCCGGGGAGTCGACCGTTCGCGTTCCGGTAGCGGACCACCTGCGTAGCCACCATGTAGATGTCCATGTGGAGACCGTTTCGCACTGCCTCGAAAGTGGGGGCGGGAACCGGTCGTGGTCGTAGCACGGCGGGAGGCGCGATCACGAACCAAAGGGTGACAGCCGCCAGGGGGATGACCAGCTTGTGCGCGGTCTGGCTTCGTTCCTTGGGCTCGGGCCTTTCTTCCCGGCGCTGCCTCTGCTCGGCCTGGTCCTCGAGGACCGCGGCCAGCGCGTCGCGCGTCTCATTGCCGGTGGGACCGGACGTCAATCCAGCCACTTGATCACCCAGGTGAACTTGAACGAACCGTTGGTCCAGGCGTTCGGCCCGAGCATGTCGACGATGTAGGTGCCGAAGTCGGTGTCGTTCACCTCCACCGTGACCGCGATGAAGTCCTCGGAGCCACCTTGGCTCCAGTTGTCATAGTTCAGCTCATAGTTCTCCTTCACGATCGTCCAGCCGTCTGGCAGATAGTCGGCCATCCCAGTCGGTACGACGCCCACCACGGCGTCGGGAGGCCAACGATGGTTGTCACCGACGTACTGGAAGACGGCGACGCGGAGAACCTGAAGGTCCCCGACCGCCTCAGCGGCCCGGGCCCTCATGAGCGCGGCCTGAGTGTTCGGGATAGCGATCGCCGCGAGGATTCCGACGACCATGACGACCACGACGAGCTCCACGAGGGTGAAGCCCTGTCGATTTCGCCGACCTGGTCGGCCGGTCGACCGTCGACTGGGGGGAGTGTGACGAGCTTTCATGGCGTACCTGAAGATGTCATGCTCGTGGTCCGCTCCGCCACGATGGCGTCCGTGCACCCTCACCAGCGGATGATGAAGTCCGTGCATCGGCAAGCGGGTCGCCGCGTTTGCGCCCACACATAACGACTCGCGCGCTACCACCTCCGCCGGCATGTTTCGCCCATGAGACATCGAACCGTTCGTGCTGCGCTCCTGCTTGTCCCGCTCCTGCTCGCCATCCCCCTGGTCCTACGAGCGCAGATCGATGAGCAGCTCGTGCGCTCCTACCTGTGGCCGCGGTCCGCCGCCGAGTTCGCACCGGCCGAGGCTGCTCTCCGTGCCGCTCCCTGGACGACGGGAGCGAGTCGCGACGACATGAATGGCCTCGAGCGGATCATGCGAGCTGGGCCGCCGGTCGCGGCCGGCATCGTCCCGGCCGTTGGAGACACGCTGAACCCGTTCGTAGTCTCGACTCCCGGCGGCCGGAGCGTGCCGGTTCTGGTTCGGCTTCCTCGTAGCTACACGAGCGATCGCCAGTGGCCACTGATCTTCGCCATGCACGGTGGGCCGCCGGGGAGCGTCGAGGGCGCCGTTGGTAGCGCTGTGGGCATGATCGACGTGTGGGCCGCGGCGGCGGAGACCGCAGGATGGATCGTGGCGTCGCCCGCGATGGTCGACGTCGTCTCACGAGATGGGCGCACGCAGGAGCGACTCCCGTACGAGATCTTCCAGCCCCAGGAAGCGCGTGCGGTCATCCGTGCGGTGCGCGCCCGTTTCAACGTCAATCCGGATCGAATCGTCGCCACCGGGATCTCCCTGGGCTCGAACTTCTCGATTGCCTACACCGCCGCGCACCCGGATTGGTTCTCCGCGATCGTACCTGTATCCACGGAGGGTGAGTCTCGCGAGCACCTGCTGCGCAATCTCGCGCCGGTGCCGGTCTATGTGCTCGAGGGCTCGGAGGACCGCAACATCAGAGGCGTGAGGGGCCCCCGCGCGTTGAACGACATCCTCACCGCCTTGGGCAACGACCTGGTCTATCGTGAGTTCAGCGACCGGGCCCACGAGGGCTTCGCGGAGCACTATCCCGACGTGCTTCGGTGGTTGCACAGCCGACCTCGCGTCACGGACCCGCACGAGGTGTTGCGCGTGCCGCATGCCGGCATCACAGCCACGAGCCGTCGCGTGCACTGGGTCGAATCGCGGGATCGACAGGGCGTCGTGCGCGCGCGGGTCGTGAGCCAGACGGAAATTCGGATCACGGCTCGGTGGACCGGCGCCGTCCGGCTCCACCTCAACGACCGGCTGGTCGATCTGGACCGGGCGATCACCATCCGCGTGAACGGGGAGAAAGTGTTCGAGGGAATGCTCGAGCGCTCGATCCTGACGGCGCTCGAAGGGGCGCGGGAGCTGGCGGACGAACGGCGGGTGTACCCGGTCGTGCTGGAGGTGGAAGTGCCGCGCACGCCAGCCTCGATAGGAGTAGCGGCGGCGCTCTCGGAGGAGCTCGAGCCGAAGCACGCCGAGGGCACGCTCTCCTTCTGGGAGATGTACGCGGTGCGCGCGCTCGAGGAGCGCTTCGCGAGCGTGGGGTTCAGCGGAAGGGGGGTGCCCATGCCAACGGCGGCCACCGCACCGGAACAGCTCGCGATCCGAGTCACCGCGGTGGATGAACGCAGTGACGCTGCCGGGGCCGGTCTGCGGTCCGGGGACATTCTGCTCGGCTTCGGCGGCGAGCCCTTCTTCCGCGACCAAGGCGGCGTGGCGGGCCTCCATCACTGGCTCGTGCGTGAGCTGAGAACGCATGCCCAGGAGTACGAGCTGCTGGTATGGCGCGAGGGCCGTTCCGTGACGCTGCGCGGTGGATTCGCCTTGGGGCCCTACCGGCCAAGCACGCGCTGAGCCGGACTCACACTTCCCGGTAGCTCCAGAGTCTGCCGCACCGTCCCCGCCTGTTGCGACTCCAGCACGATCGTCGCATGGGCAGGCTGGGCGTCAGAAGGGTGGCGACGAGGCGCAGCAAGCCGCGCGAAAGACGCAACATCGGTGCCCGGTCTTAGTCGCGCGGTTGGCGGACGAGTCGGATGTACGGTAGCGGCTGTTCCCAACCATCGGGGAACCGCTCCTTCGCCACCTCGTCGGAGACCGAGGGAGAAATGATCACGTCGTCGCCCTGCTGCCAGTTCGCGGGCGTGGCGAGCTGCTTCTCGGCGGTGAGTTGGCACGAATCCAGCAGCCGAAGGATCTCGGCGAAGTTGCGACCGGTGCTCATCGGGTAGGTGAGCGTCGCCTTGATCTTCTTGTCGGGTCCGATGACGAACACGGAGCGCGCCGTGGCGTTGTCCGCCGGCGTACGGCCCTCCGACGTATCACCGGCATCAGCCGGTAGCATGTCGTACGCCTGCACGACCTCGAGCCTCGGGTCCCCGATGAGCGGGTAAGTCACCGCGTGACCCTGCGACGACTCGATGTCCTTCGACCACGCCTCGTGGTCGCTCACGCCGTCGACGCTGATTCCGATCGTCTTGCAGTTGCGGGCAGCGAAATCGTCCTGCAGTCCCGCGACCGCACCGAGCTCCGTGGTGCATACGGGGGTGAAGTCCTTGGGGTGCGAGAAGAGAATCGCCCAGCCGTCACCGATCCAATCGTGGAAGTTGATCGTCCCTTGTGTGGTCTCGGCGGTGAAGTCGGGCGCCGTATCGTTGATGCGAAGTGACATGGGATGCTCCTTGCTTGTTTTTGAGTCTGCTCTGCCTGTAAGGATCGGCGTCGACTACCGGTTGGGGTTTGGGGTGGCTATGTACCGTGAGAATTTTTCCAGGTCGAGCTCGTGCTGTTCACCATAGATGAAGCCTCGATAACGTTCGTCCCTGTCGAGATAGAGCTTCAGCCAGGCGATTCCGTATCGACCGATGGTCGTCAGGTCGGTTCCACGGTTCGAATCCGCTATGGAGTGACCGCCGCCATCGAGCTCCATGTAGACCTTGGTCGTCGATTCAGGGATGGACTGAAAGTGCCGCCAGGCATGATCAGCCACCGGGGTGATCCTGTCGGCCGAGCCGGCGATGATGAGCGTGGGGACCGTGATGTTGCCGAATTCGGCAGCCGGCTCATAAGGGGTGAAGGGGATCGCCGCCTGGATCTGGTCCCCGTGCTCGTTGGCCGCGATCAGCGTGCCGCCACCGCCCATGGAGTGGCCCATGATCGCCATCTTGCCGACGTCGATCTTGCCCCTGAGGGGGCTGCCGCTTCGGCTGTTCTCAGCCCTGAGGGTGGTCACCGCCGCGATCAGCGCGTCCGCCCTCCCGTTCGGAGAGTCCGTCCGCTCGTTGGTATCGAGCACGAGCACGGCGAATCCATGGGATGCGAGGCGAGGTCCCCACCAACTGATATGTCTCTGGCCTTCCGTGTACCCGGGCGCGATCGCTACTCCGCCGACGGGTGCCGATGCGTCCTGCGGATAGTAGATCGTTGCATCACCGAATTCAGGCACATCCGGAAAGTCGGTGTAGGTCACGACCTCGTACGCGCCGTTTCCCGACAGCGAGGCGAGGCTCAGCTCGGAAGCAGGGACCCCGCTCGCGCAGGAAGCGAGCAGCAGGGTCAGCGCTGGCAGCAGCCCGCACGTGAACGGCCGTCTGGTCATTTCAGGGTCCACTTCCGTTTTCAGGGTCCACTTCTGTGGGGATCGGTGTGCGCCCGGCGGAGGGGACAGACCCGGTTAAGATCCTACCCGCGCGTCGGGTGGCGCAAGCTCCAGCGCTAGCACGCTCATGCGCGCTGGTGGGCGACTTCCCCCCGGGCCATCTTCTTCCCCGTCATCGCCCGGCGCGGGCGGAGACTTCTGGAACACGCTACGAAGACGTGGAGGACGACGATGAGGGCACTTCTTGCCATGTGCGCGCTGGCGTGCGGACTGTTGAGCTACCACCCGGCACCCGCCACCTCTCAGGCCGAACAAGGCATTTTCCCCTTCGAGACCCGCCGCTTCGAGCTGGATAACGGCTTGACGGCATATCTCGTGCGCGCGGGATCCCCGGGTATGCTCGCGTACGCTTCCGTCGTGCGTACGGGGGCCCGAGACGAGGTGGAAAAAGGCGTGACCGGCTTCGCCCACTTCTTCGAGCACATGATGTTTCGCGGGACCGAGAAGTACCCCAACTACGACGGCGTCACCGAGTCGTTCGGGGCCAACCGCAACGCGAGCACGTCACAGGACCGAACCTTTTTTTACGTCGTGGCGGGGTCGGAGTACCTGGAACTGATTGTCGATCTGGAGTCCGATCGCTTCCAGAACCTCTCCTACGACGAGGCGGACTTTCGCACTGAGTCAGGAGCGGTGCTCGGCGAATATCAGAACAGCGCGTACTCGGCCCTCAGTGTTCTCGATCGTGCCGTTCGCGAAACGGGCTTCACCACGCACACGTACCGGCATCAAACCATCGGTTTCGAGGCCGATGTCCGCTCGATGCCCGACCAGTACGAGTATTCGTTCGATTTCTATGGGCGCTTCTATCGGCCAGAGAACGTCGTTCTGCTCGTGGTCGGGGACTTCGACTTCGACGCGGCGGAGGCTCTCATTCGTGACCGCTACAACGGCTGGACGGCCGGATACGAAGCGCCTCCGGTTCCGGCCGAACCCCGGCAGACGGCCCCGCGCGAAGCCGTGGTGACCTATCGGGGCAGGACACTGCCCATGATCACCATCAACTACATGGCTCCAGCGTGGGATGCCGAGGACCGCATCACCGTGGCGCTCGAGCTACTCGGCGGGATCACCTTCGGCCCCAACTCGGACATCTACCGGAAGCTTGTCGTCGAGCAGCGCCGCCTTCAGGTGCTCCGGGGTGGCTTCCGTCTTTCGCGAGACCCGGGCTTCATTCAGATCTCGGCGATGGTGTCGGATCCGGACGAAGTGGACGCGATCAAGACCGAACTGTTGGCCGAAGTCGAACGGTTTCGAGACGAGCTCGTGGACGAGGCAAAGCTCGCGGATGCCAAGAGCGCGGCCCGCTACAGGTTTCTCAGGGGCCTCGAGACACACTTGGGGCGTAGCCAACTCGGTGTCGCGCGCGATCGTGAACACCGGGGGGGCTGGAGGCGATCAACGACTATTATCGCACCTTGGCGGGGGGTGACCCCGGAGGACCTTCGTGAGGCCGCTCGCAAAATTCTCGAGGAGCAGGTCCGTACCATCGTCACCCTCACGCAGACGGAGGGCTGAGCCATGAGCACGGCACGAAGATCTCAGTGGGTCACTGGACTGGCGCTCGGATGGGCTCTGGCGGTATCAAGCCTCACGGCGCGCGGCGGCCCTGAAGCGCAGGAAGCCCGGGCACCCCAAGGAGCGATCGCCCGGCGGGAAGCGGAGTCGCCTTTCGTGGCCTTCAACATCTGGCTGAAGGTAGGGTCACAGAACGATCCTGAGGGCAAAGAGGGACTGGCCACCCTGACCGCGCGGCTGCTGAGCAGTGGCTCCACGAGCCGCCATACCTACCAGGAGATCGTGGCGAAGCTGTTCCCCATGGCGGCGGGCTATGGCGCCTCGGTGGACAAGGAAATGACCAACTTTCGGGGCACTGTCCACACGGACAATCTCGAGGGCTACTACGAGTTGCTCCGCAACGCGCTCCTATAGGGCCGGCCTTCGACGAGTCCGACTTCGAGCGCGTGAAGCTCCAGATGCTGAACTTCCTCGAGAGAGGGAGGCGGTTCAACCGCGACGAGGAGCTGAGCAAGGAGTTGCTCTACTGGATGGCGTACAGGGGCACGCCGTACGAGCACCCGGAAGAGGGCTACGTGGAGAGCGTTCGATCGATCACTCTCGACGACGTGCAGGGCTTCTACGAAGAGTTCTACGTCCGGAACAACCTCGTAGTCGGTGTGGGTGGCGGATACCCCGAGGGCTTCGTCGAGCGCGTGCGTGCCGACTTCGACGCGCGGCCTGAAGGCGTGGTGCGGCAGGTGCCTCATCCGAACCCTCGGAAGCCCGACCGTGTCGAAGTTCTCATCGTTGAGAAGGAGACCGATGCCGCTGCCATCTCGATAGGTTTCCCGACGGACCTGGTGCGCGGCGGCGACGACTTCTACGCGATGAAGTTGGTCAACTCGTGGATGGGCGAGCACAGGAGCTCGTTCTCCAATCTGTATCAGGTGATCCGCGAGAAGCGGGGAATGAACTACGGCGACTACACCTACATCGAACCCTTCCCGCTCGGCTACACAACGCAAAGCAGACCCGTGAACGCCGTACGGCGTAGCAACCTATTCGAGATCTGGATCCGACCGATCTCACTTACCGAGCCCGGCAACCTGCACCAGCGGACCCTCTTCGCAACGAGGGCGGCCCTCAGAGAGCTGCACCGTCTCGTGCAGCGTGGGCTACCCGAAAACCAGATCGAGCGCACCCGCCGTTACCTCCACGACTTCAGCTTGAACTACGGCTCCACCGTGAGCCGTCGCCTGAGCTTTGCGGTGGACGACGAGTTCTACGGTTTGGCCGAGAACGCGTATCTGCCCTCCATCCGTCCGGAGCTGGCCGCGTTGGACAAGGCTGCGGTGGATTCGGCGATCCGCCGACACCTGGATTCGGACGGCATGTACATGGTGTTCATCACTGCTGATGCCGGTGCGTTGAAGCGTCTTCTGCTCTCCGGAGCGCCTACGTCCATCGATTATTCGGGTGAGCCGTCTCCCGCCATCGTGGCAGAAGACCAAGAAATCGCGGGCTTTTCGATCGATGTGACGGAAGCGGACATCACCATTCTCGACATCTCTGAAGTCTTCGAGCGTGCCTCGGGGGGCTGACTGGGCGCAGCGGAAGCACAGAAGCGATTGGACGGCGATTCGGTCTTCTTCCACCAGCCTGTTGACAGCGCCCTCGCGAGGAGCGAGGGTGTTGTCATAACCCGAGCGGGGTAGCACAGATTCTGAGGAGGGGCAGCTGTTTCGTTCTTGGAGACCGCTGCCTTTTTTTTGTGACCACGACGGTCACACACCGCGCGGAGGTTCCGCGCATATCAAGCAGTCGGGAAGTACGTATCATCGTGGCTCCGACTTGCACATCCAAGGAGCGCATTGATGCGTACCAAGGGAACAGTCAAGTGGTTCAACGACCAAAAAGGCTTTGGATTCATCACGCCGGAGGACGGTAGCAAGGACTGTTTCGTCCACCACAGCGCGATTCAGGCAGAGGGCTTCAAGAGCCTCGCCGAGGGAGGCCAGGTCGAGTTCGACGTCGTTGAGGGAGCCAAAGGCCCCGCAGCGGAGAATGTCGTCGCTCTCTAGACGGCAGTCGAAAGCGTACTACGCGGGCCGCTCCGATTCGTCGGGGCGGCCCGTTCTGGTGTGGCGCCAGACGCCGCGGGTGGCGTGGTATCACTGAGCACCCCGCGCACTCTCGCGGGACATCCCGCCATTGTGGCATTGGCACTGATCCAGGTGTCTATGCAGGCCTTGCCTGGGTGGGGCTTTCACTCGGCCGTCGGATGAGCCCACGGCTCGGGATACGGGCTGCCTAGCGTTGTGCCACCAAGGCGGCGACGGAGCCATCGGGCACCGGTACTTCGAAGACCTGCCAGTCGGTGGGATCCTCACCGTCGATCTCCGTGTGCAGCATCGCGGGCGGGACGCCGGGGAGGAACGTGACCTCGACAGCGTGGAGCTTCGTAGTCAGGCCAGTGCCTCTGGCCTTCAGGTACGCCTCCTTACGGGTCCAGCAGCGGTAGAAGCTGGGTAACCGGTCCTCGTAGGGCGCTTGCTCGAGGAGGCGGCGAGCCTCCTCCGGGGCGAAGTAGCGCCGGGCTATGGTCTCCACCGCCAGGCCCTCCTTCTTCCGCTCCACGTCCACACCCACCGCTCGACCCCGCGACACGGCGTAGAGGAAGACGTCGCCGGAGTGGGAGACGTTGAACTCGATGCCGCTCTCGGCGTGCGCGCCGGTGAGGAACGGCTTGCCGTGCTCTCCCTCGCCGAAGCGAATGGCCTCCGGCGCGCACGCGAGTGCGTCACCCAGGATCGTGCGCAGGAAGCCCCGGGACACGATGAAGGAGGCGCGGGCGTGCTCGACCTTGAAGCCGGAGGCTCGAGCACGCTCGTCCTCAGTGAGCAGGTCGTACAGGACCGCGCGCTCCGACTCTGTCGCGGGGCCCTCGACGAGCCAGAGCTCGATGCCTTCGGGGGCGGGCACTCCTCTTGGCTTCATGCTAAGCACGCAGTGACGCCGCGAGCCGCTGCATGCCCTCCTCGAGACTGATGGCCGGCTCGTAGCCCAGGTCTCGGCGCGCCGCCGAGATGTCGAACCAGTGCGCAGTGGAGAGCTGGAGCGCCACGAAGCGGGTAAAGGGGGGCTCGTCCTGGATACCCAGGAGTCCGTAGACGCTCTCCAACAGCGCGCCCAGAAAATACGCGACGCCCGCCGGAATCCGCCGCTCCACGGGTGGCAGGCCTCCCGCCGCGAGGATGCGGTTCAGTAGGTCCGCGAGCGGCAAGGGCTCGCCCTGCGAGATGAAGTACGCCTTACCGGCGATGGCAGAGCCCGGCGCGAGTCGATCGGCTGCCAGCACGTGCGCATCGGCCGCGTTGTCGACATAGACCGAGTCGACCTCGTTGGGCCGGTCCCCCAGGAGGCGCAGCCTACCGGATCGGGCCCTCTCGAGGATGCGCGGCACCAGATGCGGATCGTCGGGGCCCCAGATGAGGTGCGGACGCAGCGCGACGGTGGCGAGAGCGGCACCGTTGCTCTCGAGCACCCGGCGCTCGGCGATCGACTTCGTGCGGGGGTAGTCGCTCAGGTAGCGCTTCGCGTACGGTGCGCTCTCGTCCACGCCAACCTGGTCGGTGCCGACGAAGGTCACGCTGGGCGTGCTGGTATACACGAGACGCTGGATGGCTTCCGCGGAGCACGCCTTCAGCACGTGATCGGTGCCGACCACGTTGGCGCGGTGGTACGACTCCGTGAGGCCCCACACCCCGGCCTTAGCCGCTACGTGGAAGACGATGTCGCAACCGCGGGCTGCCCGCAGGACTGCTGCTTCGTCGGCGAGGTCTCCACGCACGCTCTCGACGCCGAGCTGCTCGAGGGTAGGGTAGGCGCCCCGCGAGAAGCTGCGCACCTCGTCGCCACGCGCGCGCAGATTGCGCACGATGGCCATGCCCAGAAAGCCTCCCCCTCCGGTGACGAGGGCCTTCACGAGAGCTGGCTTCTAGCCCAGACGGCCAGCTTCTCGCGGAAGATCTTCGCGTTGTGGCGGATGTCCACGGGGAAGCCAGCATGGAAGAGGAACGTGTCGATGCTGCGCGTCCGCTCGTTGCCGGCGGCGGTGGCGCGCAGCTCTGCTTCCGTTTTGGCGCGGTCCACGGGGTGGTCCTTGAGCAGCTCCACGCAGAGCACGGGAAGCGTGCGTCCATCGCGCTCGACGCCAACCAACGCGGTCCGGTACACGTCCGGGTGGGCATTGAAGACCCCCTCGCACTGCAGTGAGTAGAGGGTCTCGCCTTCGAGCTCGACCCGGTGGGCCTTCCGGCCGCAGAACCAGAGTCGTCCCTGCTCGTCCACGTAGCCCACGTCCCCCATGCGGTGCCAAAAACCGCCTTCGGGATCCTCGATCTTCGCCAGCGCGGTGGCGTGATTCCGCCCGTAGTATGCGCGAGTCACTTGGCTTCCCTTCACGGTGAACTCCCCCACCTCTCCGGTGGGAAGTTCCAGATCGTCGGACCAGGTCGGGATCGGCTCGTCGTCGATCCCAATGACGCGTACGTCTATACGCTTCACCGGAAGGCCCACACAGACGCCTCGGCCCAGAATCGTCTGGGCGGAGGTCTCCGCGAGGATGGCTCGGCTCCCCATGGAGCTGACAGGCAGCGCCTCGGTCGCGCCGTAGGGCGTATGGATTTGTGTGCCCTCGGGAAGCATGCGGCTGAAGCGTTCCAGCACCGTGGGCTGCGCCGGGGCCCCTGCCGAGATTACTCGACGGAGAGTCGGAAGCTTTACGTCGTGCGCGGCGCCGTAGCTTGCCACCCGGTGCAGAAGCGCCGGTGAGCCGAACGTATTGGTGACGCCGTACCTCTGGATGGTGGCGAGGATCTTCTCCGGATCCACGTTCGCCGGACGTGCGGGGTCCATCTCCGGGATGACCGCGCTCATGCCCAGCGCAGGATCGAACAGCGCGAACAGCGGGAAGGTGGGTAGGTCGACCTCCCCCGGCTCTATCCCGTACGTCTCCCGCAGCAGCTCCACCTGGGCCAGGAAATTCCCGTGGGTGTAGACGGCGCCCTTGGGCACGCCGGTGGAGCCGCTCGTGAACAAGATCGCGGCGACGTCGTCCTCCGACGTCTCGACCGGCTCCATGAGATCGGAGGTGCTGGCGCGCAGCTTCGCGAGCGTCGTTCCGCCCCAAGAGAGCCTGCGCCCGGCGGTGACCCGCAGCCGGATCGTGTCCTTGCCCCAGCCCAGTACTATGCGTGCCGCGTGGGCTTTGGGCGTGCCGATGAAGGCCTCCGGCTCCGCTTCTGAGAGGCACGCCTTCAAGCTCCTGAGACCCATGCCGGGGTCCACCATCACCGGAACGATGCCCGCCTTGAAGAGTGCGAACGTGAGCGCGAAGAAGTCCCAGCTCGGTGGCGCCATCAGGACGGTGCGCGTGCCGTGTCCGATGCCGTATGCCGTCAGCGCTGCAGCGAGGCGGCTGCTGTCCTCGTCCAGCTCGCGAAAAGTGCGCTCACGGAATCCGCCTCGGCCGTCGGGCCACGCGACCGCCATTCTATCGGGCTGGAGCGCGGCCATGTTCGGCAGCGCGGCGGCGATGTTGGTCGACGTCGTCTTCACGAAGGCTCCGCCATAGGCGCTTCGGCCACGAACGCCTCCACGAGCGAGCGCACCTCGTCGCGGGCGTCCTCCAGTACGTAGTGGCCGGCCCGCTCATACGTGTGCGTCCTGGCGTGGGGCATTCGCAGCTCCCACTCCTTCAGGTAGTCCGCGTCGAAGACGAAGTCACGCAGGCCCCAGAGCAGCAGGGTCGGAGTGTCCCTGAAGTGCTCCAGGCCCGCCTGGACCTCGCTCACGACCTCGTACCCCGGGTCGGCGGGTCGGAGAGGGATGTCCTGGATGAAGCGGTGCACGGCCAGGCGATGATCCCATGAATCGTACGGCGCCAGGTAGGCGCTGCGCTCACCCCTTGTGAGCCGTCGCCGCTTGACGCTGTACCGGAGGGCACCGCGGCTGAACAGGTTGAGCCCGCGCACGAGGAAGCCTCCGAGCGCCGACCGGGAGAGGCGCAGAGAGAGCGGCACTCGCTTGCCGGCGGGTAGATGGAAGGCTGCGGTGTTCAAGATCACCAGGCGCTCGATTCGTTCGGGGTGACGCGTGGCCCAGGCCATGCCGATCATGCCCCCCCAGTCGTGCACCACGAGCGTGATCTTCCCGTCCAGCTCCGCGTGGTCGACGAGGCGCTCTAGGTCCTGCACCCGGCGTTCGAGGCGGTACGGGTAGGAGTCGTCATCCGGCTTGTCCGAGAGTCCGCACCCGACGTGGTCGGGCACGATGACCCTGTGTGTGTCCCGCAGCGCGAGCACCAGATGGCGGTAGTAGTACGACCAGGTGGGGTTGCCGTGCACCATGAGCACGGGGGGACCCGCACCCTCGTCCAAGTAGTGCATGCCGACGCCGTCGAGATTCAGGAAGCGGCCTTCGAAAGGAAAGTCCTCGAATGGCGGCTCCACGCCTACCACTCCACTCCGAGCATCATGCAGTTCAGCCCACTTCCGATACCCAGGAAGGCCACGCGGTCGCCCGGTCCGATGGCCTCTCTCTCCTCCGCCAGCGCGGCGGTCAGCGGGAGCGACACGGTGCCGACGTTGCCCAGGTAGGGGAAGGTCGAGAAGTCCTTCTCCGCGGCGATGCCGATTGACGCGAGGATCGTGTCCCTGTGAGCCGCGCCCACCTGGTGGCAGATCACCCGGTCCACGTGGTTGGCCTCCCAGTCCATCTGACCCAGGAAGTCACGCCACGTCTCGTTCGCCAGCGTGACGCCGTGCTGCAGGACCGACGCGGCAGCGGTGTACATCCGCTGCGGCAGCGGCTCGGCGGGGTGCAGGGTAGATGCGTCGGCGAGGCCCCAGCGGCACAGATCATTGTGCTCGGGAGACGCGCGCTGCGCGCCTCCGAGCACGCGGTGCGTACCCTCGTTGCCGAAGGAGCCATCGGTGATGAGCACCGCGACCGCGCCGGAGCCGCCAGTGAGCGTGGCCAGGCCCTCGGTGTAGGTAGCCATCGTGGCTTCGCGCAGCATGCGCTCGATGGTCACGTCCACGATCTCTCTCGCGGTTTCGGCCGAGACGACGATGCCGGCGCGAATCTGGCCCAGCTCGATCCGGTTGGCGATCTCGTGAATACCGTTGAGGATACCGAGGCACGCGTTGCTGATGTCGTAGACGGACGCGGCGCCCTGCACGCCCAACTCCACGGCCACCGCGCATGCGGTGGCAGGCTCGAAGTTCTCGCGGCAGACTCCGGCATACACCACCGTTTCCAGAGCCTCGGCGGGGACTCCGGATTTGGCGAGAGCCTTCTTCGCCGCCGCCGCCGCGCTACTGGACAGCGAATGGTTCGGCTCCCACCAACGACGCTCCTTGATGCCAGTGAGCGCCTCGAGAGAGCCCTCCGAGACGTGCAGACGCTTGTAAAGCGGCTCGAGCCGCTCCTCGAGCTCGTCGGACGTGACGACGACAGGCGCGAGCTCGTAGCCGATGGCCTCGAGATGAACCTTGTCATACCTCATTCGGATTCCCGCACGATCTCGACGCTGAAGTCGCCCATGTGGTAAATGGTGCGGCCGTCCACGGTGAGGTGTCCGGACGCGATCACGCGGCGAGCGTCATCGTCCACCTCGGTGATGACCGCTTCCACCTCGACCTTCCCGTCGGTGGGCAGCACCTGGCCACGGTAGGTCCAGTTGTGCTCACGTCCGAGGCCGTTCGTCCGCCAAGCCGCGTCGGCGGCGACGTGCCACCGGTCCGCGGCGTACGCCTTGAGAAGCTGGAGGAAGGATTCGCACCCCAAGGAGCCCGGCCACACGGGGTCTTGCATGAAATGTGCCTTGAAGAACCACGCCTCAGAATCCACAGGGATGCTCCCCCGGACGAAGCCGAGGCCGTGGGGCCCACCCTCGCGCAGAAGCACGTCGATGTTCGCGAGCATGCGGAAGCCCTGGTCGGGATGGGGCGCCTCGGTAGGGTAATCGAAGCTGACGGCGTGAGTCATCTCGGCCTCGGTGAGCTCGTACTTCTGCGCCTCTCGCATGCCGATCTGGTCGGCCAGGGACTCCGCGCTGAAGAAGCCAAAGTAGGTATCGCCCTCGAAGACCACACCCTGCTCGTCGGTCATGCGCATGTCGAAGCGCTCGATGATCATGCCGCCCGAGTGGGACACGTCCGTCAGCCACACCCCGGTGGTGAGCGTACCGGAGTCCGGGCGCACAACCCGCCTCTGGACCGCGCGTCCCCCCAGATTCCTGAAGCGCAGGTCCGTCTCACTCGTCAGAGCCGAGCCGCAATACGCGGCCAGCCAGCCGCACGGTTGCAGCGCCACCTCCAGCAGTACAGCGAAGGGCATATCCGCCTGGCGGTTGGACTCGAAATACCAGCCGTCTGTCGGCACGTCGTACTCCACCGTGGCCGCGGCGCCGGCCTCCAGGTCCCAGGCCGAACCCACGGTGTCTACGACACGGTCCATGAAGGCGTAGGGCGGGCCCGGCAGGCGGGCGATAGTCCGGTCCTCGTCGAAGGGCAGATAGCGGTCACCGAACGCGTCCGAAGGCTTGCCGATGGCGAAGGCCAGGATGGACTCCTGGTCGTAGAGCACACGTTTTTCACGGGCGTGCCAGAGCGCCTCCACGTCCTCGCGCCCGAGGCCCGTGAGCCGCATGGACATGTCCACGATCTCGACCACGGGCCTCCCGTCGGCGTACATGAGCGCGTCGAAGATGGCGTAGGGTTCCGGCCGGTAGCCGAGCTCTTTGACCTCGATCTCATACGTGACGCGCTGCGTGGTCTGGATGACCTGGCCACGGCACTTGAGACGGCTCTTCACGCCGGGCACCGGCTCGTACCGGACCTTACCCTCTTCTCCCACCCACCCCATGCGCAGCAGGTAGATGCGCAGCGTGTGCAGACAGCACTCGTACATGAGGGTGCCCGGCATGACCATGTCGTCGCTGAAGTGGCAGGTCAGGAACCAGTCGTCGGGTTGGATGTCCGCTTCCGCGCGGATCATTCCGATGCCGAAGCGGCCGCCCTCGGGATCCAGGTGGGTCACCCGCTGCACCAGCTCCATGAGCCCACTGGGCAGCGTCTCCGGCGTGCCGATAGGCAGTTTCGCGAAGGCCGGACCGAAGCACGCCACGAGGTCCCCCCGACGCAACGCCGCGATCTGCTCGTCGTCGTAGAAGTCGCCGGCCCGCATAGGCGCGAGGTTGGTCCAGCCCTCCGGCAGAACACCCGGCCGGGGCTGCTGGTCGATCTTCGTTCGCACGATGCCCTGGCCCGCCTCGAGTTCCTCGATCGTGAAGAAGCCCGCGCAGCCTTCGCGCATGGATAGCAGCGGACGGCCGTCCACCGTCGCCTCGAAGGCGAAGTTGAAGAGCCACGTCTCACCCTGGCGGAAGAAGCGCTCGATGCTGATGTCGTACCGGATGACTTTGCCCGCTTCCGGCAGATGGTCGTGAAACGTCACCACCGCATCCAGGAGGCGATACACGGCCAGACCGTCCGTCTGTGCGTCGATGCCCAGCCAGCCGGCCAGAAAGAGGTCGGCCTGTCCGGACTCGACGGCGATGCATGTCGGGATCGCGCCGCAGCTCAGGTACCAGGGGCGTGCGCCTACGTCGTGCTCCGTGACGATCCGTCCGCCGCTCATCGAGTGCGGCTCGCCCTCGATGCTGAGGATGCGGTCCACCAGCATGAGCGGCTCGTCCGGCAGGCGCACTCGCGTGGCGTGTTCGTCGATGGACGCGTACGACTCTCCCAGCACGTTGCCGATGGACCCGACCGCGAACTCCAGGCACGCCTCGCGGTCGAGTGTAGTCGGCGGTCGGGCATCCCCCGGCGCAGCCAACAGCTGCTCGGCAAGCCGGAACTGGAGGGCGGCCGTCTCCTGCAGCGCGCGGTCGAGCTCGCGGGCGGCGCGCAGGTAGGTGCCATGCGCTCGCGCCCGGGCCTCGCTCGAGGTGCTCAGCCCCGCCAACAGTGTCGGGTCGGCAGCGAGCGGCACGGATCCGGACGCCCGAGCCGGAGACGCAATCAGCGCGGCTGCCGGGGCGAAGGCCGCCGCGGCCGGCGCTGCTGGCACAGTTGGCATAGGGGCGTGCGTGGCTGTCGGCCCCGCTGCGACCACCGGAGCGGAGGCGGGCACAGGAGAGGGCTGCGTCTCGGGCGCCGCCGGCTCCATCCGCGGACCACGCCAGCGTATATGGAAAGGGTCGCCACCGATGGGGATCCTCAGTGCCGACGAGCCCTCGCGCAGGACGCTGCGATGGCCGAGCGCTCTGGTCTCGATGCCGTAGAGAGGATGTAGGTCCACGTGGACCCGCTCAGCGATGAGCCGACCCAGCAGATGCAGCAGCGAAGACACGTCACCCTGGTGAGCGCTCAGCGCAGACTGAGCTACATGTGGGCGGCCCTCGAGGATGCGCGCGATCATGCGCGTGCACGAGGAGCCCGGGCCCATCTCCAGGAAAAGGCGGACGCCCTGCTCGTACGCCCGCTCGATGAGCCTCGGGAAGTCGAAGCCCCTCACGGGCTTGCTCGAGAATGCTGCCGGCCGCGCTCTCCCGGGTCACATCGTAGACGTCTCCCGCCGCGGCGCTGAAGAAGCGCACTCCGGCCGGAGCCGTCGTCGGGAAGAGGTGGAAGTCGTGGTACTCCGTGGCCACAGGCTCGGCCACCGCGCAGTGCACCGTGGGCACGCCCTCGAGCGCGTGGAAGTTGCAGTGCAGGGCATCCACCACGGCGGCCACCCGCCTGCGGTCTCCTCCAATGACGCACTCCGCCGGCGTGTTAATGATGAGGAGGTAGACGCGTTCCTCCGCGTCGAGCACGCCACGCACCGCCCCCGCCGCGCGATCCACCACGCCGGTGACCCAGTCCACCTCCTCGTACTCCGTCAAGCCCCAGCTTCTGCGAATACTGTCGCAGCGGCCCGCCAAGTCGTCGGTGAAGAGGGAGCTCTCCATGAGGCGAGCGAGCATCATCTCCCGGTCGCGCCAAGCGCGTAGCGAGAAGAGTCCGGCGGGTTCTCCGAGGCTGTAGCCCAGTACGCTGCCAGGCTCGACGCCGAAGGAGCGCACCAGGTCGGAAACTACCGTGCCCAGCGCGACCTGGGCGATGATGAACGCCCGCTCGTCATCGCCCAGATCTTTGCTGGACGACGCGTTCCAGAAGCGGTCGGGCAGGAGCTGTTGCGGAAGGTAGAGCGTCTCAGCGTCTTGCCTGCGAGCAATCTCCGGCCACTCTGCCGCCAACTCGCGCCCCATGCCGGTGTAGTGATTGCCCGAGCCCGGAAAGACGAAGGCGAGTTTACCGCGCCCGCCCAGAGGGTGGGAGTTCCACAGGATGCGGTTCGACTCCGACAACGCGCTGTCGTCGGCCTCACCGCGCAGCATGGCGCCCGCCGCGTCCGCAAGGCGCAGCAGTTCCTCGCGGGAGCGCGCCACGAGGGACAGGCCGAGTTTGGCGGCTGGACTCTGTCCCACCTTGCGGAACCAGTCACGCGCGAGCAGCTCGATGGGCTCGGCCTCCTGGCGCGCGTGGGCTGCGAGAGCGGCGAGCCGCGCTCCCAGCAGGGAGACGTCGTCGCCTTCCACGGCGAAGAGCGCCTCGCTGCGCGCACCGAGGGGTTGGCGCCGCTCCGGGAGCGTGGCCGCGCCCTTGCTATCCTCGTGCTCCTCGAGCACGAGGTGGCAGCAGCCTCCGTCCACACCCAGAGCGCTGACACCAGCGCGGCGGGGGCCGTCGGCACGGTTTCTCAGCCAGTATTGGGGCTCCCTCGCGAGAAGGAAATCTCTGGGCGAAAGGTCAGCCCGCACCGAGCGTAGCCCGCGCACGGGCGGCAGCACCTCCTGGTAGAGGCAGAGTGCCGTCTTGACCGTCGAGGCGAGCGCCGCGGCGGCGGCCGGCGTGACCCACGTCGGCCTTCACGCTGCCGAGATGGCGCACGGGCGCCATGTGGCGTGGAGAGAAGAACGAGCAGAGCGCCTCGGTCTCGATGCGGTCCTCGATGTGGTTCCCGCTTCCGTGCGTCTCGACGTAGCCGACCAGGGATGGATGGAGATCCGCCTCTTCGTAGGCGCGCGCGAGGGCTCGCGAATACGTGTCGGGCGTGGCCATGGGCCGCTGGGCCGAGCCCCCCGAGTTCGCGCCGAATCCGCGGATCACGGCGTAGATTCGGTCACCGTCGCGTTCCGCGTCCTCCAAGCGTTTGAGCACCACCGCGGCGGCTCCCTCGCCCACCACCGCGCCATCCGCGTCCGCGTCGAAGGGACGCGCGCGCCCGCTTGCCGAGTAGTGGTGGAGTGCGTGAGTCGCGAGCACCGCGCGCACGTCTCCGGCGAGATCCACGGCGCCTACGAGGCAGCTGTCCAGCTCACGTGCCTGAAGCGCGCGGACTGCGACCTCCAGCGCACGCATGCCCGACGTCTCCTCGCTGGAGATCGTGTAGCTGGGACCACCGACGCGGAACTCCCGAGCGATGCGGCTGGCGACGATGCCCCCCAACGCCCCCATGGTGCGGTTGGCCGTAAGGGGCGGCACAGTGTTGTCGCGGACGCTCTCGTCCGCCGCCCAGCGGAAATGGAAGTTCGTTGTGTTGAGGTCGAGCGCGATGCCGATGAAGACGCCGGAGCGTAGCCGCTCTTGGGCCTCGAAGCCCGAGTCTTCGATGGCGTTCGCCATGACGTTGAGCATGAGGAGCTGCTGCGGGAGCATCTCCTCCAACTCCTTGGGCGGAATGCGGAACCGACCCTGGGGAATCTCCAGCCGATCGATGTAGTGGCCGCGGAAGTC
>CBDANQ010000060.1:0-175269 GCA_965197725.1 Longimicrobiales bacterium | reverse complement strand
GGCGTCACCCGCCGAACGCAGCGCGCCTCCGAGCATGAAGAAGAGCAGCATACCGAACGAGAAGACGAACATGATGCGCAGGTAGGGCAGCGCTTCTGCTTGCACCTCGGGAGCCGCGTTGACCAGGTCGAGCAGCATGGGTGACGAGAGGTACCCGATCGGCGCCATGATCACGAAGACGAGCATGAGAGAGGTCAGGAAGGCCTGGTAGACCGTGCGGTTCACCTTGTCGGGTTCGTTCGCACCCGTGAAGCGCGCGACGAGCACGCCCATGCCCGTGAAGAGCGAGCTGATGAAGACGATGACGACGAGAAAGATCTGCCAGGACACGCCGATCGCGGCGTTGCCGGCGTATCCGACGTAGTTGCCGACCATCACGTGATCGACGATGCCCTGCAGACCACCGATGATGTTCTGGAGCATCGTGGGCCACGCGAGCTTCCACACGGCGCCCCGGATCGGTCCTTCGACGATGGAGCGGTCGAACGCCTTTCCCGTCTTCGGTACGCTCATGCCGAACTCATGCCGCGCTCATGAGTTTGGAAAGCTCAGCTTGGGCCTACCAAACCAGGTGGAATCTGCTCTGGCGACGGAACACCCAATGGCGCTCGCCCTGCTCGTCCAGACACGTCTCTTTGGGGCTTGACGGTCAGCGTCAGGCAGCAGGCGATCAGAACCAGCTTCGACTTCATGGGCTAGCCCCCTTGGGCCGTCTCTGATTGATGAAGCCCACCAAGCTACCGGCGCGCCGCACCGTCCGCCATCGGACCTAGATTGGTCGGACGTGAAGTCGCTCTTCACCGTGCGAGAGCACGGGTGGCGGCCCGCCCCCCTTTCCGATCACCCCTCTAAGGTGTCAACGGCCATCGAAAGCTGCACAGGTCTGGCCATCGAAAATTGCACACTTGGCGGAGGTGACGAGCCTCTAGTTCGTCGTTTTCTCCTTTGCTCTTGCTCTCTTTCTCTTCGGGGGTGAAGGGCTCGACTCCGCAGGAGGCGAGTGGAGGATCTTGGAGAGGTCGGTGTGCTTGCGCATCCGGTAGCTGCTGCCGCGGATGTTGACGATATGGCAGTGATGCAGCAGGCGATCGATGAGCGCAGCGGCCATGACCTCGTCGCCCAAGATCTGGCCCCACTCCTCGAAGCCTTTATTGGAGGTCAGCACAGTGGATGCGCGCTCATAGCGCCGGTTTGGAGTTGGCCCCGCACGGTGGACGGTTTTGGACTAGAGATTCACGCGGCGGGGGCGTGTTCCTTTTCGTAGTTAAGAGGAGACAATTGGCCGAGGGCAGAGTGCCGTCGGTGGGGATTGTACCAGGCTTCGATGAAGTCGAACACGGCCATCCTGGCCTCGGCCTGATTGCGGAAGCTCTTTCGTTCGATGAGTTCGGTCTCGAGCGTGGCGAAGAAGCTCTCGCACATCGCGTTATCGTACGCGTCGCCGACCGAGCCCATCGAGGGTCGGACGCTGGCCTCTTTGCAGCGTAGGCCGAAGGCGATCGAGGTGTACTGGGTGAATTCAAGCGGTCGTCGCAACACCTCGAGGAGGAGTTGCGATGGAGGCAAGCAAGCGCCGACGAGCGGATCGAGCTCTACGTCCACAGATGCGTTCACCAGGCCGTCCGCCGGTGGGACGCCGCGAGCATCGGCAGAGGTTCTGGGAAGAGGTCGCTCGAGGTCTGTCGAGCGAGGAGGCCGCCGTGGCAGCGGGTGTGTCCCCCGCTGTCGGGGTGCGCTGGTTTCGCGAATGTGGTGGCATGGCACCCCTCAATCTTCGTCCCCAGTCACGGCGCTATCTTTCGTTCGTTGAGCGAGAAGAGATCGCCGTTCTTCGAGCCCGTGGTCGTGGCGTGCGCGAGATCGCCCGGCAGTTGGGCCGCTCACCCTCGACGATCTCGCGAGAACTGGGGCGAAACGCAGCTACACGGGGAGGCAATCTCGAGTATCGGGCCACGACCGCTCAATGGCACGCCGATCGGCGAGCGAAACGTCCCAAGCTTGCGAAGCTCGCTACGAACGGTGAACTGAGGCAGTATGTACAGGATCGCCTCGGAGGCCTGATCGCGGCTTCAGATGGTACGGCCGTGGCGGGCCCCGATGTGCGCTGGATCGGACGGCGTCGCGGTCGCCGACAAGACCGGCGGTGGGCGGTCTCGTGGAGTCCCGAGCAGATCGCCAACAGGCTACGGGTCGACTTCCCCGACGATGAGTCCATGCGTATATCGCACGAAGCCATCTACCAGGCGCTCTACGTTCAGGGCCGTGGTGCGCTGCGACGGGAGCTGACAGCGTGCCTTCGGACGGGACGCGCGCTACGGGTGCCTCGAGCTCGCACCCGCGGACGGGGCAAGACGTTCGTTCACCCCGAGATCATGCTCAGTGAGCGACCGGCCGAGGCAGACGACCGCGCCGTTCCCGGGCACTGGGAAGGCGACCTGATCCTGGGACTGGGCAGTTCGGCGATCGGAACGCTGGTCGAGCGGGCCTCCCGGTTTACGATGCTGCTCCACCTCCCCCGCCTTGACAAACACGGCGAGCCCAGGACCAAGAACGGTCCAGCGTTGGCTGGACACGGTGCCGAAGCCGTCCGGGACGCGATTGCTTCGTCGATCACGACCCTGCCCGAGCAACTCCGCCGGTCTCTGACATGGGACCAGGGAACAGAGATGGCTCAGCACGAACGGCTTCGCATCGATACTGGCCTGGCCGTCTACTTCTGCGACCCGCAGAGCCCGTGGCAGCGCGGCACGAACGAAAACACGAACGGCCTGTTGAGACAGTACTTCCCGAAGGGCACCGACCTCAGCAGACATACCGCTGACGATCTCGCCGCCGTCGCAGCCGCTCTCAACAGCCGCCCCCGCAAGACCCTCGGTTGGAGAACTCCGGCGGAAACCTTGGAAAATCTGTTGTCATCAAAGGACCAGACCTCAACCTTGCGTTGAAATGCTCTACCGCTCCCGTATCTCCAGCCTTCAACGACCTTCGGTCGCTTCTGACTCCCTCGGGTTGGGAGACATCAAGAACTGACTTCTTTCTGTCTGGACCCCATCGCCCTCGCCAGCCTAGTGTCCAGCAACATCGGGGCGCATGAAAACCCTTCAACACGGTACTGTTGCGACGACCGCTTGAACCTAGGCTGGGTACCCTGATCGCTATGATGGATGACACCGTTCGGTCGTCGTTGCTGCAGCGCCATGTTCAGCGCGTCGAGCACGAGATCGGTCTTGAGATGCGTCTTCATCGACCATCCGACCACATGGCGGCTCCACGCATCGACGACGACTGACAGGTACAAGAAGCCGCTCCCGGGTCGGCACGTAGGTGATGTCGGCAACCCAGAGCTGGTCCGGGCCGTGCACACTGAAGTCGCGCGCGACGAGATCGGGGGCAGGTCGAGCATCTCTGTTTCGCTTCGTCGTGCGCCACTTCCTTCGCCGCGTAGCGCCTTGTAGTCCTGCCAGCCTCATCAGACGACGCACCCGCTTGTGGTTGACCTGCCAGCCGTCGTCCCTGAGCTCGGCGTACATCCGTGGCTGGCCATACGTCTCACGGCTGAACGTGTGGATCTCACGCATCCGACCTAGCAGTCGCTCGTTCTCGACCGCGCGATGCGATGGAGGACGCTTTCTCCATGCGTAGTACCCGCTGGGCGAGACGCTCAGGACTTCGCACATCATCTGCACGCTGAACTCGGCCTGGTTGGCCCTCACGAACTCGAACGCTTCGGGGGCACCGAGTCGGACTCCTGAGGGAACCAGGCCGCGGCTTTTTTTAGGATCTCCCGCTCGACACGAAGCCGCTTGTTCTCACGCCGAAGCTCGCGGAGCTCCTCGCGCTCTGACGACGTCAGGCCGTCGCTTCTGACTCCCGTGTCGAGGTCCGTCTGCTTCACCCAATTGTGGATCGTCTGCGCTGTGGGCTCAAACTCCCGACTCAGCTCCTCAGGCGTGCGACCTGCTTTGACCAGCTCCACCATCTGCTGGCGGAACTCCAACGAATACGGCGGTCTCGTTCTTGGCATCGTGGACTCCTCTCTCTAAAGAGAATAGGTGTCCACCGTCAGGGGCTAACTCCAGCGCCGGTTGATGAGTTGGAAGAAGAGCATGGCGCCGGTCTGGCTGACCGGCAGGTAGCCGATCTCGTCGATGACCAGGAGCGAAGGATAGGTGAGGATCTTGAGGCGGCGTCCCAGCTGGCCGGTGGTCTTGGCTTCTTCGAGCGAGGTGATGAGGTCGGCCAGAGCGCCGTAGTAGACTCTGCGCCCGCTCTGAGCCGCGGCAATGGCGAGGCTGATCGCGAGATGCGTCTTGCCGACGCCCGGAGGGCCGAGGAAGATCACGTTCTCCTTACGCTCCAAGAAGCCGAGCTCGTGGAGCGAGTCGATCTGCTCGCGCTTGATCG
The DNA here is from genome assembly GCA_965197725.1 of Longimicrobiales bacterium. GTDB lineage: Bacteria > Gemmatimonadota > Gemmatimonadetes > Longimicrobiales > Gaopeijiaceae > UBA1138. Next base: position 170,865 of record CBDANQ010000060.1, on the reverse strand, counting down.
AGGGCTGGAAGCTGAAGTCGAAGTCGTCGAGGGTCTTGATGCCCGGTAGCCGGCTCGAGCGCATCGCAGCCTGAAGGCGGCGGTTGTTGCGCAGCGTGATCTGGGCACCGAGGAGTTGCTCGATGGCCTCCGAGGCCGTCACGCCTCCGCCATCGACCCCGGTGAGGACGTCGTCGATGGCCTCCAGCGCACCGGGCATCTTGAGATCGGCGAGCTGGGCTCGGATCCGGTCACGGCGAGAGCGAGCGGCAGCCTTCATCGGTCCCCTCCCGCGATCTGGGCATAGGCCGTGAGGGGACGTCGCTCGACGTGGATGGCCGGCAAGGACGTCGTGCCGGGTGAGGAGCGATCCGGAGGCAGGACGAGGGGGTGATACGGGCGAGTCGCCAAGGGCTCGAGGAGCAGTCGTTCACGCTCGAAGCGATCGAGGGGCCGCTCCTTCAGCGTTCCGTGGCTGCGCACATTGGCTTCCGTCTCAAGCCAATGAAGGGCCTGCGCGTTGAGATCGTCGTCCGACGTGAAGGTGCGCCCGTAGAAGAAGCTCTCCCTGAGGTAGCGGATCGGCCGCTCCACCTTGCCCTTGGTCTGAGCCCGATAGGGTCGGCACGCTCGGATCCTGAAGTTCCAGTGGTAGGCGTAGCGCATGAACTCCGGGTTCTCGACGAGGGCACCATCGTCGTATCGACCGTCCTCGATGACGACCGCCTTCATTTGGTCGAACAGAAGCTCTGAGGGCACGCCGCCGAAGTAGGAAAACGAAGACTCCAGGCCATGCATCAGGGCCTTCATGGTCTGCCGGGTGTAGAACTGAACCCACAGCAGCCTCGAGTAGCCCAGCACGACGATTAGTGCGTAACGCTTGCCCCACGGTAGCCGGAAGTGGGCGAAGTCCACCTGGCCCTGACGCCCAGGCGCCGTCTCGAAGCGCACGACCGGCTCCTCTGGGGGTCGAGGCCGGACCTTGCGTACATAGCGCTTCACTTGGTTGTAACTGCCCGGGTAGCCAGCGGCCCGGACCTCCTTGAAGAGCCGTACAGCCGTGAGCTTCGGGTACTCCTTGAGACGCGTGTCGATCAACGGCTTGTACGGATCCAGCTTCGACGGCATCAGACATCTCGGACCGTACCCGACACGCTCTTCGTCCAACTCCCGGTCCAGTTGACCGGTCTCTATCCAGTGGTACACGGTACGGCGACTGACCCCCAGATCCCGGGCGATCACCGCCTTGTTCATCCCCTGCTCGAGGTAATGACGGAGCAGCACGCGCTTCTCCCTTCCGATCATTGCACCTCCACGTTCTCGGTGGAGGCGCCAAGTGAGTGGATCGGCCGGAAGATCGCTCGGGGTGGTGCCTACATCCCCACTCTCCCGCCCGCTAGGTCAAAGCGCCAAGTGTGCAATTTTCGATGGCCACATGTGTGCAATATTGGAAGGCCGCTAACAGCGCTGCTCAAACTGAGCAGATAGACGCGCGGAGTCCTCCTCCGGCCATAGCCCCATGTCACCGAGCTTGCTGACCTGCGCCGCATCTTGAGCGCATGGACCCAGTCACCCGCCTGAACGCAGACCTGGAGGGCCGCTACCGCATCGAGCGAGAACTAGGTGAGGGTGGCATGGCGACCGTCTACCTGGCCGACGACATCAAACGGCGCCCCGCCGCGGGAGGTTCTTCGGTTTGCCGTCCGAGGCGCGCCCTTGGGACCCGGACTGTTTCTCTTGGCGCTTCGTCGACCGCGTGCGCTTGTCCGAGCCCCTCGTGTCGGCCTCGCCCTGGGCGTCTTTAGCCGCTTTTGGCTTTGCCATGGCTGCTGCTTCGAGGACTTTGAGCGTTGCGGCGCGCGTGCCCTCGTCCTCGGCCAAGTGACACTTCTTGTACTTCTTGCCGGAGCCACAAAGACAGCGGTCGTTTCGCCCTGTGGTCTTCAAACGCACTTCGTAGTCGCTGTCACCCATTGGGCCTCTCGATGGTTCGAGCTCGATTGCGCGCCCCCTACGAACGCCGGGCGAGCATGTCGTTGATGCGCTCCGGGCCAGTGGTACGTGAACCCTTCTCTTTGATCGCCGCGGAGACCCGCCACCTCGACCTACGGGCTCGGTCGCTCCTGCGCCAGCCGCGCTCCAACGCTGCGTTGAGCTCAAGGGTGTCGTCGTACCCGCTTCCTGAGCGCCGCTACCCGGGCGAAGATTGACTTGAGCTCCTGAGTTATTGCCTTCGAGCGCGCGGCTAGGCTTTCTGCCTCGCGATGGAACTCAGGAGGGGATCTATGTCGGGCAAGGCCGTGAGGGAAGTGAGGGCAGCTTACACCTGCAGCTCTGCGCCTCGCTGTGCACCGAGCGCTGGCAAGCAAGTACGGGCAGCCGTAGACTCACCTCCCATGCCCGCACCGTACCGCGTCATCCTCGAAACCCTGCGCCAGGGCTTTCCGCAGCCGGTTTCTAACCGGGTCCACGACGCGTACTTCGTCTTCTCGATCATGCAGGCGCTCGAGAAGGTCGACGACATGAAATCGGAGCTGCCGCTCCTCGGCGAGCCGACCCCGCTCGACTACGACGCGGCGCGCCGCGACGAGCTGGCGCTCTCGCACTCGACGGTCGAGGACGTCGCGCTCGAGCTCGTCGCACACTTCGAGGGCCTGCCGATCTTCTCCCATCCGAGGACGCAGGTGAACGTGGTACCGTCGCCCTCGATCGCGAGCATCATCGGCGCCCTCCTGCCGACGATCTACAACCCGAACCTCGTCTCCGACGACACCAGCCATGGCATAGCCGTCGCCGAGGAGCGCGTCGCGGCCATGATGGCGCTTCTCCTCGGTTATGATCCCGAGGCCTCGGCCGGCGTCTTCACCTTCGGCGGCACGGGCACGACCCTCTACGGCGTCAAGATCGGCCTCGAAAAGGCGATGCCCGGTGCCATGGAGCAAGGCCTCCATGGCGACGCCGTGATGTTCTCATCCGGCCAGAGCCACCACGCGCGCCTCAACGTCGCGGGCTGGCTCGGCATTGGCGAGGACAACGCCATCCAGATCCCAACCCACCTGACGAACGACATGATGGTCGAGGTCCTCGAGGAGGAGGTGCGAAAGGCCATCGGCGAAGGCAAGCACATCGCCGCCATCATCGCGACGCTGGGAACGACGGACGCCTTCGGCGTCGACGACCTCAAGGCGATCGTCGCCATCCGCGACCGCCTCGTCGACGAGTGCAAGCTCGACTACCGGCCGCACGTGCACGCCGACGCGGTCATCGGCTGGGCCTGGTCGGTCTTCAACGACTACGACTTCGAAGAGAACCGCCTCAGCTTCCGCCCGCGCACGGTGCGGGCGCTCGCGGGCGCGGGCCGCCGCATCGAGACGCTCGGCCTGGCCGACTCGATCGGCATCGACTTCCACAAGACAGGCTTCGCGCCGTACACCTCGAGCCTCTTTCTCGTGCGCGACCGCGACGACCTGCGGCACCTAGCGCGCGGACGCGAGGAGATGCCGTACCTCTTTCAGAGCGGCGAGCGGCATCCGGGGATCTTCACGCTCGAGACGTCACGCAGCGGAAGCGGCATTCTCTCCGCGCTCGCTAGCCTCCTCTTCCTCGGCAAGGACGGCCTCCGCGCCCTCCTCGGGCATGTGGTCGAGATGGCGGAGCTCCTGCGCGAGCACCTGGAGGGGCACGCCGCCACGACCGTCCTCAACCGCGACAACTTCGGCACGGTCACCCTCTTCCGCGCGTACCCGGAGGGGGTCGACACCTGGATGATCACGGAACGCGAGCGCACCGACGCCTCACTTCGGGAAGACCTCCTGGCGCACAACGAGTACAACCGCGAGATCTACCGCCACCTCTACGACAAGCTATGCGCGGCAGGGGCGTCCTCCTCTCGATGACGGACTGCTACCGCCACACGGAGTACGGCGAGCCCATCGTCGCGCTCAAATCGTACATCGTCTCCCCCTTCTCCGACGAAGAGCACGTCCGTCTCATCGTCGACAGCGTTCTCGAGGCGCGAGAGAAGGTTGGTGACGACCGACCGGCTTTCTGACCAACGCCGCCCTTATCGAAGATGGCGGCGCGGGGATGTCGGTTGGTGTTTACTTCTATCGAGGTTCTTCACCTCTACGCCGCCTCCGTCCCGCTCTCCCGCCGCCTCCTATGTGAGGAGCAGTGGCGGATCAGTGCGGTCGACGTGGAAGACTGGACTGGCCAACTCAGCTAGATCCACCGCTGGGGTTTTCGACATCTTTCGTCTGAAGTCCTCGGCAACATGGATCGCTCTCCACATCGAGACCCGTTTGCGCGCCTGGCCTCGGCGTCACGAATCATCGGCCGTGCTGCGGTGTTCTTTTGAGGCATGGTGGACAAGCGACGCCCCATCCAGGCCCGCATCAGGACAGGGAACGAACGGCCCGGTGAAGCCGAGGTGGTTGCCGAGGGCTTCAAGGGGGCGCTAGCACGCTGGGCCGCCACTGTGACCGTGTTCGCCGTCCGCGGCCGTGACCGGGGTCCCGTGCACGCCACCACGGCGACGTCGTTTGCGTTCGTCCAGGTGGGAGCCACCGTGGGCATCAGCCTCCTTAGCCGAGGGGCAGTCGAAGTGGGCCTCGAGGTTTGCCGAGTCCTACCCGGTGGGTGCCCAGCCGTGGCCCGAGGAGGGCGTGCCGCTGATACCTGGGGCCGTGGCCACGCTGGCCTGCACCGTCGAGGCAATCCATCCGACCCGTGGAGGCAGCAAGCTGGTCGTGTGCCGCGTCGACGAGCTCGCGCTGGGAGACGGGGACCGTCCTCTGCTCTACTGGCAGTGCACGTATCGCAGACTCGAGCAGGAGTGAACGCCTCGATGCATAACAGCCTCGACGTACGGTCGATCTCGTGGATCAGCCGTCTCAGGCGCCATGTCCATGCCAAAGCATGTTGACATCCTCGCCACGGATACGACGCTCAATCGTCTCTGGTTCGGGCATCCGCTGTCGCGCGCTGGTGCTGCCGTTGGTGTTGCTGTAGGGCGTGTCATCCCCACGTTCGTCGGAGGCGCTTCTCCGAACTTGTGCTTGCACCTCCCGGCCCGCTCTCGGACGTTGACCTCGATCAGGGGCCGATCGACTCCGGCGGAGCCTGTTCACTTCGAGCCAGGTCGCGAGGTCGACGTCAGGGGATCAGCTCGTATCGATAGGCCGTGGCTCGAGACCCGAACGAGACCTCGAACGTGGCACTCTCCTCCGAGGGTGGGGCGGAAACCGTGACAGCTTCCGCTCCCAACTCTCCGTCGTCACCGTAGAACGTGAAGCGGAGACGCACAGGAGTCCCGGCCTCTGCCACGTTCCCGATCACGCGACCCTGAACCGTCGTCTCTGCGTCGGAAGGCCTCATCAGTAGTCCTTCCAGATACACCAGAGCCGACTCGGTCCGCTCCAGGGCCCGGAGGGCGGCCTCTCGGTCGCCGCTCTCCAGATGTGCGCGCGCCGTGATCAGGCCGGCGTTCTCGCCCAAGGGATCCAACTCGATCAGCCGATCGCCGACCCGAGCCAACGATTCCCATGCCTCAGCGGCGAACAGGGAGTTGGCGTAGTTGAACCAGGCGTCGCGTGACTGGGGCTGGAGCCGCGTCAACCGCTCGAACGCCTCGCCCGCAGCCGGGAAGTCGGAAGAGCGAAAGAGCGCGATACCCAGGTTGAAGAGCTCGGAGGCCTCCAGCTCCGCCTCGGAGAGGAGGGCCGTATAGATCGCCGCGGCCTCCTCGGCCCGTCCCTGGCTCCTGAGCGCGGCGGCCAGATCGCCCTGTACCCGCGTGTTCGCGGGATCCCGCTCGAGCTGGCGCCGAAGCAACACCTCCGCCTCGGCGAACCGCTCCGTGATGAGAAGAAGCGGGGCCAGGCTCTCTTCCATCCCGATCTTCTGCTCCTCACGGCGCTCGAGCTCCTCCGCCTCGAGCACCCGGGTGGCGGGCAGCTTCTCGAGACCCGCGAGACCTCCCTGGTAGGCTCGAATGGCCCCCTCATACCGCCCCTCCTGGGTGAGCAGGCTCGCGAGATTCCGGTGCGCTTCCGGCCGGAGGTCGTAGATGACCACCGCCTGCCCCCAGGCCTCGATCGTGCGCTCCAGGTCGCCCGCGGCGTAAGCCTCGCCTCCCGCGTTGAACACCTCGGCCCACGCCGCCTCGCGCTCGGGCTCCACATCGAGCTCGTAGGCAGGGTAGATCCGCTGCGCCTCGGCGAACATCTCGTCCGCCTCTCCTCGTACTCCCCGAGTCGGGCGTGAGCCTGACCCACCAGGAAATAGTGGATCGGATTCCCCGGATCGGACGCGACGCCCTCCTTCGCCAGCTCCAGCGCTCGGCTAGTCCGCCCTCGACTGAGGTAGAGCGCCGCGGTTTGTGAAAATCGAGTGTTGACCGGGGCCGGACCGACCTCGTAGACGATCCCTGTCGGCGAAACGAGCGGCTCAGGGGGACCCCTGACCGCCGTCGCACAGCCCCCGACCGCCATGCTCGCCGTGAAGAGGCGCAGCGTCCAGCCTACCAAGGGAAGCGCACCGAAAAGATCGCGGACCTCGGGACGAGAACGCCCTGATTCCGGGCCGGCCTGAAGGCCACGACCTCGTTGAACAACGTCAGGAAGATGTCGTCCACACCCGAGATCCCGCTGGACTGGCTGATCTCGGCCCATTCGACCGAGCCCTTCTCGTCGATGAAAAGGACCACGCTCACCGATCCGCTCACTCCGGGGCTCAGCTCCTGCCGAGTGAAGCTCTCGCGCATGAACCGGACGACCTCGGCAGGGTTCAGCAGCCCCACCAGACCGACACCCCCGCCAGAACGATGTCAGGGCGAAGAGCCGACAGGCGTGAGAGGTCCATCGAGGTCGCTTCCGGCAAGGTCGAAAGATCCGCAGTTGAGGCATCCCCCCCATCGAGGTGGACTCCTCACCTGTACCGTCCAGAACGTTGGCCGGAGGACTCTCGGGCAGGGGCTCGGGCTCGGCGATGGTGGGCAGGGTCCGCCCCCTGCGAAGAAGGCGCTCGCGAAAGGCCTCGGAAAAGTCCGACATCGCCACTTCGGCGCCGTCGCCCAATTCACCGACATCGGGCTCCGCCGGCATCGAGGCCGAGAGCTCGGCGACCGGCGGCGCCCCCGGTGACGCGCCTCTGCCATCGGAGGGAGTCTCGAAGAGGGAGATCCACGCCATCCCGAACGGCCCCAGCTCGAGATCCAACGGCGGAGAGGGAGTCTCCCAGGTGGGCCCAACGGCGAAGACCGCCACGTGTACGGCCACCGCGGCCACCATCGACCAAGCCAACCGGGTGTTCCACTGCGCCTTCAACTCGTCGTTGGCGCTGTGGACCTGCCACTCCTGTGAAGGCCGCTCCGGCTTCGGTGGCTTCATCGAGACACTCCGTGGCGTCGACACCGCTAAATCCACCAGCGGTCTACCGCGCCGGCGGAGTATACGCGGACAAGTTCGACCCCTGAAGGCTCAGAGTCGTGGCTCGACGTCACTTGAACATAGGGCGCCCGGCACGCCAATTCTAGAACGACTCGCGGCCCACCCACGTCAGAACGCCCACCACAAGCGAAGCCCCACAAAGCGACTGTCGGCATCGACCTCGTTGCTCTGGACCTGCTTGAAGGCCGAAAGAAGGACACCGGCGTTGCGGACGAGCCGGTATCCCAAGGACGCTTCGTACCGCGTGACGTCGTTGTCCCAGTCGACGGGCCCGGTGGGCGAGGCGTCACCGAGGCCATCGTCCAGAGGGCGGAAGTCGATGTACCCCAGGCGTCCCCCCATGAAAAGTCCGGGCATCAGGTCCCACAGAAGCTCCAAGCTGTACGCCCGTTCGGTCGGTTGGTCCGTGATGTTCGGTACGGCCCAACGATCGAGCATGGCCTCGGCGCGTAGCATGATGGGTCCTCGCGCGAAGGTGATGTCTATATCAAAAAGCTCCTGATCGAAATCTCGGAAGGTAGGGAGCTCGGCTTCCGGGGGCGCGCCCGGGAGCGGCTGGATGGTTCCGGCCGTGAGTTCCTCCATCCAGGGACCCTTGCTGTACGAGAAGCCCACGTCGAAATCGGGTGAAGGTTGTGTCCTCGCCGAGAAGACCCAGGAAGGGTCTTTAAGCCTTTCCATGTCGAAGCCCCAAGCGTCGGGCGTGCTCGATGGCGCACTGTTCATCGCCGCCACACGAAGGTCGACGGGCCCGAGCGCCCCGAAAAGCATCCCGCCCCACTGATATGGGATGTCCCACACGGGCGGGGCGCCGGGCTTTCGGAAAAACTCGGTCGAGTGCTTCCATTCCAGGAGCAGGGCTGCGTCGGCAGGCACCACCCCACGGCTCATCACCGTGCGAAAGTCGTACATGAGCGGAGGACGAAGAAACGGGTCCACCGTGGTCAGGTGACGAAGGGGATACGAGCCGAAGGGGCTGACGAACCTGCCGGCTTGTACGCCAGCGGATCCCTGTTGGGTGGCGGTTCGAAGGTAGGCCTGCTCCACGCGAGCGACCGCACCGCCGTCCGAGGGCACGTGCCCGCGGTCGCCCCGTCCCTCGACGAGCGCGTAGATGTGATCGCCGAGGAAGATGTCCGCGAACATTCGAAGACGAAACGTCTGCAGGGCGCCTCCCTCGCCCCTGGGCCCCATTCCCACGTGGCAGACCGCGCAGGGCACGCGGTCGGTGGGTAGCGGCTCCTCGCCCGCTTCGCGCAAGGCGAGGCCCGCCCAGGACTCCCCTATGTGTACGGTCTCCAGATCCAATTGGCCCGAAAGGCTGATCTGAATGAAGCCCGACTGCGCAAGATATTCGATCCCGGCGCCCGTCAGCGTAGGCCACTCCCCGCCCTGGGCCACCAAGGCTGTTGGAACCAATGGGAGAGCTGCGAGGAGCCACTTGGTGCGGATCATTTCCTACGGATCATTCCTGTGCGCCCAGCTCCAACGTGACGCGGACTGTGCCACTCGCCGGTACCACGACCCGCTCCTCTAGAGAACCGACGTCCGGGTGATAGGCCACCAACGTGTACTCGCCGGGAGGAGCGCCCGTCAATTGGAACGTGCCGTCCTCAGAGACGACGTCGTGGAAGGAGTGCTCGGTCACCAGGACCACAGCCCTCATGAATTCGTGGATCTCACAGTAGATCCTGACAATGCCCGGTTCGGCGAAGGAGACCTCCCTCGTCTGCCCCTCCGGGTAGCGGCCCAGGTCGAAGCGGGGATCCGCGTAGGAAAAGACGTTATGGAAGTAGGAGTCTTCGTTGGGAACGCTCACGACAGTGCCGGCTCGTACGGCCAGGGCCGCGGGCGTGAACACGCCCTCTCGTTGAACGATGTCGCGAACGGCCGTGACGGGCCCCTCCTCAGGAAAATCACCAACGAGATACACCACGGCCGGGACCGGATGGACCTTTGCGGAGGTGGCGCCGGCACCCGGATAACGCGAGGCCCAGCGCCTTTGGGGTCCGAGGCGCAACGAAAGGGTGCCCTCGATGACTCCGGCCTCTTGGCCGACGAGGGGGGGTGCGATGCCCACGGCGGGAGCCCACGCAAGGACAAAGAGTGCGCCTGCAAGTCTGCGAACGTCCAAGAGGCCAACTCCTCCGTAAGGTCCATGGTTTGGGAGTGGCGTGGATCAAACGGATGTCCACACTACGGCCTTGAGGAGGGTTTTTCAAAGGAGTGGGGATGCAAGAGCGGTTGAGGCGGCCGCCTATCGGGCGACTGAGTCCGACGCTAACTAACCGCTTAGTGTTAGCGGCCTTCCAATATTGCACACATGTGGCCATCGAAAATTGCACACTTGGCGCTTTGACCTAGCGGGCGGGAGAGTGGGGATGTAGGCACCACCCCGAGCGATCTTCCGGCCGATCCACTCACTTGGCGCCTCCACCGAGAACGTGGAGGTGCAATGATCGGAAGGGAGAAGCGCGTGCTGCTCCGTCATTACCTCGAGCAGGGGATGAACAAGGCGGTGATCGCCCGGGATCTGGGGGTCAGTCGCCGTACCGTGTACCACTGGATAGAGACCGGTCAACTGGACCGGGAGTTGGACGAAGAGCGTGTCGGGTACGGTCCGAGATGTCTGATGCCGTCGAAGCTGGATCCGTACAAGCCGTTGATCGACACGCGTCTCAAGGAGTACCCGAAGCTCACGGCTGTACGGCTCTTCAAGGAGGTCCGGGCCGCTGGCTACCCGGGCAGTTACAACCAAGTGAAGCGCTATGTACGCAAGGTCCGGCCTCGACCCCCAGAGGAGCCGGTCGTGCGCTTCGAGACGGCGCCTGGGCGTCAGGGCCAGGTGGACTTCGCCCACTTCCGGCTACCGTGGGGCAAGCGTTACGCACTAATCGTCGTGCTGGGCTACTCGAGGCTGCTGTGGGTTCAGTTCTACACCCGGCAGACCATGAAGGCCCTGATGCATGGCCTGGAGTCTTCGTTTTCCTACTTCGGCGGCGTGCCCTCAGAGCTTCTGTTCGACCAAATGAAGGCGGTCGTCATCGAGGACGGTCGATACGACGATGGTGCCCTCGTCGAGAACCCGGAGTTCATGCGCTACGCCTACCACTGGAACTTCAGGATCCGCGCGTGCCGACCCTATCGGGCTCAGACCAAGGGCAAGGTGGAGCGGCCGATCCGCTACCTCAGGGAGAGCTTCTTCTACGGGCGCACCTTCACGTCGGACGACGATCTCAACGCGCAGGCCCTTCATTGGCTTGAGACGGAAGCCAAGGTGCGCAGCCACGGAACGCTGAAGGAGCGGCCCCTCGATCGCTTCGAGCGTGAACGACTGCTCCTCGAGCCCTTGGCGACTCGCCCGTATCACCCCCTCGTCCTGCCTCCGGATCGCTCCTCACCCGGCACGACGTCCTTGCCGGCCATCCACGTCGAGCGACGTCCCCTCACGGCCTATGCCCAGATCGCGGGAGGGGACCGATGAAGGCTGCCGCTCGCTCTCGCCGTGACCGGATCCGAGCCCAGCTCGCCGATCTCAAGATGCCCGGTGCGCTGGAGGCCATCGACGACGTCCTCACCGGGGTCGATGGCGGAGGCGTGACGGCCTCGGAGGCCATCGAGCAACTCCTCGGTGCCCAGATCACGCTGCGCAACAACCGCCGCCTTCAGGCTGCGATGCGCTCGAGCCGGCTACCGGGCATCAAGACCCTCGACGACTTCGACTTCAGCTTCCAGCCCTCGATCAAGCGCGAGCAGATCGACTCGCTCCACGAGCTCGGCTTCTTGGAGCGTAAGGAGAACGTGATCTTCCTCGGCCCTCCGGGCGTCGGCAAGACGCATCTCGCGATCAGCCTCGCCATTGCCGCGGCTCAGAGCGGGCGCAGAGTCTACTACGGCGCTCTGGCCGACCTCATCACCTCGCTCGAAGAAGCCAAGACCACCGGCCAGCTGGGACGCCGCCTCAAGATCCTCACCTATCCTTCGCTCCTGGTCATCGACGAGATCGGCTACCTGCCGGTCAGCCAGACCGGCGCAATGCTCTTCTTCCAACTCATCAACCGGCGCTATGAGCGCGCATCCACTGTGCTGACCTCCAATAAAGGCTTCGAGGAGTGGGGCCAGATCTTGGGCGACGAGGTCATGGCCGCTGCGCTCATCGATCGCCTGCTGCATCACTGCCACATCGTCAACATCCGCGGCAGCAGCTACCGGATGCGCAAGCACACCGACCTCTCCAAGATCCTCCACTCGCCTCCTGCGGAGTCGAGCCCTTCACCCCCGAAGAGAAAGAGAGCAAGAGCAAAGGAGAAAACGACGAACTAGAGGCTCGTCACCTCCGCCAAGTGTGCAATTTTCGATGGCCAGACCTGTGCAGCTTTCGATGGCCGTTGACAGCTTAGTTGACAGTTCGGGCATCGCCCCCTCGCCAAATCACTGCCGATCTTGTGTGCCACCAGTGTGCCAACTCAGCCAAACTGGGCGAAACAGGGAAATGCTGAGCGGAAGGACAACCCTGGAAGGATACTCAGCCATGGGCTCTCCTGTTTGCGTTGTGTGCCTTGGAGGCCCGTCCGTCCACAACCTGTGGTCACCTCACAATTTACGAGTCCATCGGTAGCAAAAGACCGTGCTTCCGAGCGGTACGGATAGGAACTTCAAACGGGCTTCCATGGCGAGAGGTGAGGCAAGAAGGGAAGGGGCGGTGAGCTGTGGCGTGGCCGTCGGGACGCGCTGCGGGCTGTGAGGTGGAAGGAACGGAGGAGGGAAGCTTGGAAGTCGAATGCGCCGATGGGATGCGAGGATGGGCGGGGATGGAGCTGGAAGAGTGGAGCCGACGGTCGCCTGGACTCAGGGGCGCCCTGTGCGTAGGCCAGGTCGGCTGTGCCGACAAGGAGGCCCACGGTGACGAGACCTGTGGTGAGGAAGGCAGCCGCCGACGCGTTGAGGGTGTTCTTCAATGATCGTCTCTCCCGGGGTCGACCCGAACAGGGGTCCCCCTGTTTCTCAGGCCCTGACCAACTCGTCCATGTGCGTGAAGACTCCCGAGGCGAGGCCCTCGAGGTTGTACCCTCCCTCGAGTACCGAGACCAGCCGTCCTCCCCCGGCCGCATAGGCGATTTCGATCATGATGCGTGTCATCTCGCGGTACCCGTCGTCGCTGACCTGGAAGCCGCCCAATAGGTCGTCCACGCGGGAATCGAAGCCCGCCGAGATGAGCGTGAGCTCGGGGGCGAACTCCAGGCCGGCGGGAAGTAGATCATCGCGAAACGCCCCCACGATTTCCGTATCCCCCGCTCCCTCTGCGAACGGCCGGTTCATGTTGAGTCCCTCGCCTTCCCCTTCGCCCGTTTCGTCGATCGCGCCCGTCCGCGGATAGAAGGGAGCCTGATGGGTGCTCATGTAGAACACACTACCGTCCGCATAAAAGACGTCCTGCGTGCCGTTGCCATGGTGCACGTCCCAGTCCGCGATCAGCACCCGTTCGATTCCGAACTTCTGCTGTGCATAACGAGCTGCGATCGCGACGTTGTTGAAGACGCAGAAGCCCATCCCTCGATCGAAGGTCGCATGATGCCCGGGGGGGCGCACCGCGCAGAACACGTGCTGGGCCTCTCCCCCCATCACGGCGTCCACAGCCGCGAGAATGCCGCCGGCAGCCCGGAGAGCGACGCGGTAGCTGGCGGGGGACACGTTGGTGTCGCCCGTGGAGAGCCGCCGCTTCCCGGCTTCGATCTCCGCCCGCACCAGCGTCACGTAGAAGGGGTCGTGAACCAGTTCCAGCTCAGCGACCTCCGCTGCCCTCGAGGCGATGGGTAGGAGCGAGGAGTACCACTCCGCCCTTTGGAGCCGGTCGACGATCGAGGTCAGCCGTTCTGGCCGTTCGGGGTGAGTCTCGCCGCTGTCGTGCTCGAGGTAGATCTCGTCGTAGAGGAAGCCCGTGGCCGAGATGCGCGGGGCGGGGGGCGGCCGGGAGGGGAGCATGGCCCATGCAGCCGCTCCTAACGAGCCGCGGACAAAGTCGCGACGATCGAGGGTGCTCATCGCCCACTGGTCATCGTAATCTCCACGTCGAGGGCGCGAGCGGGCCAGGGCGCCGGCGGATTCATGGGTCGACAGGGTCGCGGACGGGTAGGGTGCGCCCTGCAACCGACGTGGGCAAGAGTGAGACGGCGCGGCCGGGGGGCGCCTCCTCTGTTATCATCTCCGGCAAGCACCGCCCCGCCTCCCTAGTCCCTCACGCATCGCCCCGGCATGCCTTCGACCTCGCTGAGTCGCTTCCCCCCAGCGTCAAGAAGCTCTTCAGGCTTCTGGAGGGATGGTGTCCCGCTGACAGTTGAAGGTGGTGGCGCCGGAGAGTCTCTTGGTTAGCCTGTCTTTCTCATTTCGGCAACCGGTTCATGGTCGTCGAGGTGGGCCCTGAGCATCCAGAGCTGGTCGTAGCCGATGATCCTCCGGTAGCTCTTCTCGGTTTCCACGAACGAGGCCGCAGCCCAGCGCAAGGCCATCGCTCCGTTCTTCCAGTTAGTCACCCTGCGGGTCTTCCGTCTTACGCCCGAGTGGGTGCTGTCGATCAGGTTGGTCGAGCCCAGGCACTTCCTCAGCCGCGGTGGGAGGCCGAGCCGGTTTATGGTGAACATCTCGCTGAGGCCTTCGCGCAGGCTGGCTGCGGCCGAGGGGTGGTCGCGCTCGAGCCATCGGGCGAGCTGCTCGAGCTTCTGCTCGCCCTGCTTCGCGTCCAGCTTCATCGCCGCCCGGAACGCCGCCTTCACCTGAGGATGCTGATCCTTCGGCAGATGACCCAGCACGTTGCGGAGCTTGTGGTTGCGGCAGCGCTGGATGGGGTGACGTTGGCCGAACACCTTCTCGATCGCCTTCCTGAGCGCTTTCGAGCCATCGATCACGAACAGCCGCCGCCTGCCCGGGTCCAGGCCGCGCTCGACCAGATCCTCTAGGAGCGCGCTGGTCACCTCGGCGTTCTCACTCGCTCCTTCCCTCACGCCCAGCACGTGCTTCTTTCCGTCTGAGTCCACGCCTACCGCAGCAAGCACGTGGTGCGAGCCCATACGAAGTAGCGAGTGACACGGACAGGCGTGCGATGGCTGAGTTCGTGAAGCGAGAAGGCCAGTTCCTGCTGCCGATGGTCGAGCTCGTAGAGCACACGGAGCTCGCGATCGACGAAGTCGTCCAGGTGATGGGCCGAGCGACGATCGAGGCGGTACTCGAGATGAGCGCCGAAGGTGTGGCGGGCCCGAAGCAATCGGGCAAGGCACGCGAGGAGGGGGCGACGGTCTGGTACGGCCGCCAGGGCGGTCAGGTCTACCTGTCGGACCGAAAGGTCCGTATCCAGCGGCCTCGGCTGCGTGAGCGGACTGGCGGCCAGGGCGGCGAGGTCGAGGTGCCAGCGTACGAGGCGATGCGCAGGCCGGGCGCCATGGCGGACCGAATGTTGGAGATCCTGATGGCAGGTGTGAGCACCCGGAAATACGGCCAGGTGATCGGCGAGATGGCCGACACGGTGGGGGTGAGCAAGTCGTCGGTGAGCCGCGAGACGATCGAAGCGTCGGAGCGCGTGCTGAAGGAGCTGATGGAGCGGCGGCTGGACGCATGGGATCTGTTGGTGATCTACCTGGACGGTATCCAACTCAGTGCGCACCACGTACTTGCGGCTGTGGGCGTGGACACGGACGGCGAAGCTGTCCCAACCGTAGTTGAAGGTCCCTGATAGGGGAGAAAGAAAAGTGGTGGCTCCGGGGGTCCCGGGCCGATAGGCTCGGGTAGGCAAAAACCCCAACACGGAGCCACCACGATGAAGAGAACGTACGAGGTAAGGGATCGGGCGGACAAGCGCGCGATCAGGGAGTTCCTGAAGCGGGAGGGGCAGTTTCTGCTTCCGATGCTTGAGCTCGTGGAGCAGACGGAGGTCGCGATCGACGAAGTCATCCAGGTGATGGGACAAGCGACGATCGAAGCGGTGCTGGAGATGAGCGCAGAGGGTGTGGCAGGCGTGAAGCAGGCAGGTCGGTCACGAGCGGAAGACGACACGGTGTGGTATGGCCGGCAGGGTGGTGTGGTTTACCTGTCGGACCGGAAGGTGCGTGTGGAGCGGCCACGGCTCAGGCGCCGGGGCGCCGGGGAGGGTGGCGAGGTCGAGGTGCCGGCGTACGCAGCGATGCGGAGACCGGGCGCCGTGGCGGATCGGATGCTCGAGGTCCTGATGGCGGGGGTGAGCACGCGAAAGTACGGCCGTGTGATCGGTGAGATGGCCGACACGGTCGGGGTGAGCAAGTCGGCGGTGAGCCGTGAGACGGTCGAGGCCTCGGAGCGCGTGCTGAAGGAGCTGATGGAGCGCCGGCTGGATGCGTGGGACCTCCTGGTGATCTACCTGGACGGGATCCAGATGGGCTCGCACCACGTGCTTGCTGCGGTAGGCGTGGACTCAGACGGAAAGAAGCACGTGCTGGGCGTGAGGGAAGGAGCGAGTGAGAACGCCGAGGTGACCAGCGCGCTCCTAGAGGATCTGGTCGAGCGCGGCCTGGACCCGGGCAGGCGGCGGCTGTTCGTGATCGATGGCTCGAAAGCGCTCAGGAAGGCGATCGAGAAGGTGTTCGGCCAACGTCACCCCATCCAGCGCTGCCGCAACCACAAGCTCCGCAACGTGCTGGGTCATCTGCCGAAGGATCAGCATCCTCAGGTGAAGGCGGCGTTCCGGGCGGCGATGAAGCTGGACGCGAAGCAGGGCGAGCAGAAGCTCGAGCAGCTCGCCCGATGGCTCGAGCGCGACCACCCCTCGGCCGCAGCCAGCCTGCGCGAAGGCCTCAGCGAGATGTTCACCATAAACCGGCTCGGCCTCCCACCGCGGCTGAGGAAGTGCCTGGGCTCGACCAACCTGATCGACAGCACCCACTCGGGCGTAAGACGGAAGACCCGCAGGGTGACTAACTGGAAGAACGGAGCGATGGCCTTGCGCTGGGCTGCGGCCTCGTTCGTGGAAACCGAGAAGAGCTACCGGAGGATCATCGGCTACGACCAGCTCTGGATGCTCAGGGCCCACCTCGACGACCATGAACCGGTTGCCGAAATGAGAAAGACAGGCTAACCAAGAGACTCTCCGGCGCCACCACCTTCAACTGTCAGCGGGACACCATCCGGACGGCAAGAAGCACGTGCTGGGGATGCGGCAGGGAGCGAGTGAGAACACCGAAGTGACGACGGCCCTGCTGCAGGATCTGGTCGAGCGGGGTCTGGACCCCGAGCGTCGACGCCTGTTCGTGATCGATGGCTCGAAGGCGTTACGGAAGGCGATTGTTCAGGTGTTCGGCGCGGGCCACTCGGTCCAGAGATGCCGAAATCACAAGCTCAGAAACGTGCTCGCTCACCTACCGAAGGATCAGCACCCGCAGGTGAAGGCCGCGATCCTCGCAGCATGGAAGCTCGATGCGAGGGACGGCGTGCAGAAACTCGAGCAGCTCGCGCGGTGGCTTGAACGAGATCAGCCGTCGGCCGCAGCGAGCCTGAGGGAGGGGCTGGGTGAGATGTTCACAATCAACCGGCTTGGGCTACCGCCTCGGCTGAGGAAGTGCCTCGGCACCACGAACCTGATCGACAGCACCCACGCAGGCGTGAGGCAGAAGACCTATAGGGTGACGAACTGGAAGAACGGAGCGATGGCACTGAGATGGGCCGCTGCCTCCTTCGTCGAGACCGAGAAGAACTACCGACGCATCGTCGGCTTCGACCAACTCTGGATGCTCAAAGCTCACCTCGATGACCGCGAGCCGGTTGCCGAAATGAAGATGGCAGGTTAATCACGAAAGCCTCGGAGTCACCACCTTCAACTGAGCCGGGGACACCTTCATCTCCGAGCCTCCATGGTCCATTTGGCGCGGAAGATCACCACAGCGGAGGATGCCACGGCGGGGCATGCCCCGCCGTGGTGGCTGGTCGGTCCGAACGCTCTCAGGACCATGGCTCCTCCGGTCTTGGACTACGCGTGCCCTACCTAAAAGCGCTTAGGCAGGCTCCTAGCACGCCAGCCTGGGCGAAGAAGAGTGAAGCGGGGCCAAGCGCCGCTCCACCCGAGCCCGTCGCGACGGCGATCAACGCGACGATGCCCGCACCGCAGAGGAAGCCATCGAAGAAGCCGCCGCCTTGCACCGATACCAGCTGCTCTGTTGTCATACGCGTCATAACCAACTCCTTGTATCGAAGAGTGTCAGAAAGGCCTAGAAGAACGCGTCGAGTAGGCACGTCGTCCCCGCGATCAGGACCGAATAGGCGACGATGGAGGAGCCCCACATCGGCACCTTCCCAAACCAACGCCACGCCGACCACGCCGCGCCAGCAGCGGATCCGCAAGCCGTGCCCAGGCCGGGCCTACCACCGCGAACCGCCGACAACTCTTGCCCCGTCAATTTGCGCATTTCTTACCTCCTTTGGATAAAGCCCCGCATCGCGAATCGCCAAGCCCATATCACATCCTGCTCGAGCGAGATACGGCTGAACCAACGATGCGGCCGGCCACTCCATGAGGGGATGGCTGGATGGGACGGCTCGATCAGATGTCGGGCGGAGGCCTACCGGTCTGAGACGAACGCGTCGATGGGCTCCACAAACGGGAAGCGATGGAAATCCGTGTCGCGCGTGCAGATGCGGCGGACATCATGCTCCCGCATCAGGACAGGCGTTTCGGCTCAAGGATCGAGGTCCTCCGGAGGGCGCGGCGCCTTTCCGAGGCCGCTCGGCTCTCCCACCAAGCTGTGCGTGGTAGTCCGTCGTCAAAGGAAACGCCATTTAGTTCGGGATCCGGGCCCACGAGGGATTCCCGGAAGAGATTCGCGCCACAGTGGCCGAACGGGATCAATTCACCCGCGAGTTCAACGACTCGGGTGCATTCGACTTCCAGATGTGCGACCTCGAGCGGACGGCCTTTTCGTGACGATCAGCTACTATTCCGCATGTGAGGCCGAGCGGGTGACGGTCAAGCGCTGGGGATCCACAACGAAACCGTTCTGAACAGTGTCGAGTTCACGTAGCACCCTCTGACTCTTCTGCACACCTGGGGGCCGATCAGGATGCAGAGAATGGCTATGATGGCTCGCCTTGGACCCTCGAAGGTCTGGATTACCGTCGTGGCGCTGGTCACTGTGTCCGCAATGCTCGAGCGCCCCCAAGGGCTCGCTGCCCAGGCAGGAGGTGCCAAGGGGAGCGACCGGGTCCGGGCCGAAGGTCCCCTTCCGCCCACGCCGCCCGAAGTCATCACCCGCGACGACCGCGGCGACGCCACCGTCCGGGCGGTCCGGTTGAGGCGACCGATCCAGCTCGACGGCAGACTGGACGAGACCTTCTACGAGGTGACCCGCTCTTTCTCGGGCTTCATACAGAGCGTACCCGATGAGGGTGCAGCCGCTACCGAGCGGACGGAGGTTTGGCTCACCTTCGACAACACGGACATCTATGTGTCCGCGCGCATGTGGGACTCCGCGCCGGAGAGCGAATGGATGGCAAACGAGCTGCGGCGAGACAACGGTCAGCTCCGGCAGAACGACACGTTCGGGGTCATGTTCGACACGTTCTACGATCGCCGAAACGGGGTGATGTTCTACACGAACCCGCTCGGCGCCCTCTCCGACTTCGCGATCACGAACGAGGGTAACGCGAACAGCGACTGGAACCCGGTCTGGGACGTAAGAACGGGTCGCTTCGACGGCGGTTGGACAGTCGAGATGCAGATCCCCTTCAAGTCGCTCCGGTACCGAGGGGGCTCCGAGCAGGTCTGGGGCGTCCAGATGAGGCGCGCCATCCGTCGGAGGAACGAATGGAGCCATCTCACGCTGATTCCCAGGTCGGCAGCTCCAGTGGGGCCGGCACTCTCGATGCGCGTCTCGAGGTACGCTACGCTGGTCGGGCTCGAGGCACCACCGTCGAGCAGGGTGATCGAGCTCAAGCCGTATGGCATTTCGGGGCTCGCGACCGACCTGACCACCGATCCCGAATCCCGGAACGACCTGAGCGCCGACGCGGGATTGGACCTCAAGATCGGGATCACCGACAACCTGACAGCCGACTTCACCTACAACACCGACTTCGCCCAGGTCGAGGCTGACGAACAGCAGGTGAACCTCACGCGGTTCAGTCTCTTCTTTCCCGAAAGGAGGGAGTTCTTTCTCGAGGGACGGGGCATCTTCGGTTTCGCGACGGCCGGTGTAGGCGCGGGCTTCGGCCGCGGCGGCGTGAGCGCGCCCACGCTGTTCTTCAGCCGCAGAATCGGTCTCCAGAGCGGTGAGCCGGTGCCCATCCTCGGCGGTGGTCGAGTGACCGGGAAGGTGGGTCCCTTCGATGTCGGGGCCCTGAGCATCCGGACGGACGACCTCCAGAGCGCAGGAGCCGAGTCGACCAACTTCACGGTGTTACGGCTGCGCCGGGACATCCTTCAGCGGAGCAGCATCGGGGTGCTGTTCGAGAGCCGGTCGGAGTCCACCCTGGCGCCGGGATCCAACCAGGCGTATGGAATCGACGCCACATTCTCGGTCTTGGACAACGTCGACCTCCTCGGCTACTACGCCAAGACCGATACCGAGGGGCTCACCGGGACAGACGAGAGCTACCGTAGCCGATTCAGCTACTCGGGGGACGCGTGGGGACTCCAGATCGATCACCTCCTGGTTGGCGAAGACTTCAACCCGGAGCTCGGGTTCGTGCAGCGGAAAGGAATCCGACAAAGCTTCCTCTCGGGGCGGTACAGCCCGCGACCGGCGTCCATCGAGTCCATCCGGCAGGTGACGCTCGAGGCGCGAATCAATTACCTGGAGAACGCCGAGGCGGGGTTCGTCGAGACCCGGGAGCGACAGGGCAATTTCCAGATCGAGTTCGAGACCAGCGATGAGTTCAGCGTGGACTTCACCGACAGCTACGAGAACCTGAGCGAACTGTTTCCGATCGCACCCGGCGTGACGATCCCGGTGGGCCGATACAGCTTTCGAAACGTCCAGTTCAGCTACAGCTTCGGTCTCCAGCGCCCATTTGCGGGAAATCTGTCGTTGCAAAGGGGCAGCTTCTTCGGTGGCGACCGCACGTCGGTAGGGTTTGAGAGGGCCAGAATCGAAGTCCTGCCCCAACTCTCCGTCGAGCCCAATGTCTCGTTCAACTGGGTCGATCTGCCCCAGGGCGACTTCACCCAGCACGTGGCTTCGACGCGCGTCAGCTACAGCTTCTCGCCCCGGACCTTCCTGAGCGGACTGGTTCAGTACAGTGCCGGTACCGATTCCTTCAGCGCCAACTTTCGACTGCGTTGGGAGTATGCCCCCGGAAGCGAGATCTTCATCGTGTACACGGAAGAGCGTGACACGGACGTATTCGACCGATTCTCCAAGCTGGAGAACCGGGGGTTCGTGATCAAGGTGAACCGGCTCCTCCGGATGTGATCCCATGGACGCTCCCGCCCCACCCCGAAGCGCCCGGGCGTGCCCCTCGACACGAAAAGGACTCGCTGGGAGAACGGATCGAGTTCCTCGACCTGAGAGACGCCGCGATCCAATACGGTACGGGTTACACGGGCGGTATCATCCGAGTGGTCACGGGTAGGTAGGTTCGGACGGAGCTCCACCCGCGCGCGGAGCGGGCTCAAGATGGAAGCAGGACTCGTGGCGGCTCCGATAGGCACCGGCGTCACGACGAAGTGCTCGTAGACGGTGAGTGAGTGCTCGGCGACTGACTCCACGGGCGCGAAGGCGAACGAGGTCTGGCCCTCGCCATTCAGGGTTGCCGTGAACCTGCCGGGGACGTCGCCGAGCCCCTCGATCGCGAACGCCACAGCCTGCGACTGGTTCTGGAAGTGGGTCCAGCCGCGCACGATCTCGGGCCGGTTGGGCGCGCTCTTCTCGAAGGGTTGCTCTGCCCCGGCCGGGCCGGCGTGGACCATCCAGGACCCGTCGCGGTCTTGGGCGATCGTCTGTGTCAGCACGACGGAGCCGGACGAGTCCCTGAACGCGCCACACGTACCGTTCGGTGTGCCGAAGTCCCACGTCCACGGATATTCGCCCAGCTTCAGCGGCGTCTCGATGGCGACTTCCCGCACGCTCCGGTCCAGATCGCGCACGACCGTGGAGATCTTCACCCACGATTTGCTGTTCGGTATTTCCACGTCGATCACTACATCGGCACGGCCTCCCCGGCTGAACTCCAGTGTTCCTTCGTAGCGCAGGTGCACCGTCAGCGGACCCCGCTTGAGGAGCTCCACTGATTGCCACTCGATCTCCGACGCGTCGTGCCGGGCCCCTGCCCCGTCGATGACCACGATGCCGTCCCGACCCACTACGATGAGCTCTCCTCGGTAGTCGGCCGAGAGAAGGAGCGGGGAGCCACGCTTGCTGAATCGTAGCCTGCCGACTTGCACGGCCTTCGCGTCTTCGGTGACGGACAGGCCCCGGCGAGGTCGGGCCTGTCCGGATGTATCGGGACCGTAGACGAGCTCGCCAGTGCACGGGTCGGGAACCGGGTGCGCCGGATACCAGCCGTCTCCTCGACGGTCACGCTGGCGGCATGCTGAGCGTGTACGTCTGGGCCCGCGTCAGCCCCCAGGACGATGAGACCGCCGACAGTCCAGGGACGAGCGATACGCATGCTAAACGGCTCCTTCGAGAGCTCGAACCCCAGGATTCTCGCTGTCCGTCACGTACACGACCCCCTCGCGTACCATAAGACATTCACTCCAAGCTGGGTCCGTCGTAAGCGCTCAGGTTGTCGCGCAGCGTCCACACGCGCGGCACGAGAATCCCAGCGGGGCGTCTTTCGACGGGCAGGGCGTCGAGTAGCTCGACTGCCCCGGTCGCCCTCGCGTCCGAGACCGTGCCCGACCGCGCCAAGCGTCGAAACGCCTGCACGACCTCGACGCTCCTCCGGCCTAGGGACTACGGGTCCGTCCGACTGAACCGACCGTTTCGTAGAAAGTGCACGACCTGTCTAGCCACATCTCTGCGGTTCATGATGAACGTGTGCGTCGCGGACATGACCAGAAAGTCTGCCGAACCCTCGACGTTGGCACGGCCCACAGCGACCTTGCCGTCATCTGGCCCTGGAATGAGCCACGACCCTATCGGGCTCAAGCTTCGGTCACCGGTGATGATGCCCAGGTCGAATCGTGCCGGTCCCAGTTGCGTCGCGATGCCCGCGGAGTCGGTCCCCAGTTGCGATGCGGCAGGGCCCACGAATAGGGCTCGAAGTCGTGGCGAGTCCGCGAAGGCGTCGATGATCTCGCTACCCTGGCTCGGGGGACTCAGCATCACGACGCGCCCCTCGTGCGGCTCGGGTTGCTCGGAGAGATAGCTCCGGACCAACACCCCTCCCATCGAGTGCGTGACGAAATGCACGGCGTCCGCATGGTCCGCACAGCACAGCGCCACCGCGGCTTCGAGCTGGTCGACGAGGGATTCCATGGGCTCCGCCGTCGATGCATACCCAAAACTGGTAACGCCGTAACCGGCATCCTCGAGGCGCGCCACGAGAATCACCATCGAGGTAGAGGTACGGCGCAGGCCATGCAGGACGATGACGGACTCCGCCCCCTCCGGGGGCGGTGGCGAGCAACCGGAGAGGACCAGAAGTGCACCGGTCAGTGACTTGAAGAGGTGTCTGCTCGTCATGTAGGCCAATTAGCGATCTGCGGGGCTCTTCCTCTACCCTAGGGCGGCGGTAAGTGCTTCAATGCTCTCGTCGAAGGTGCTCGTCGTCACGGCGATCGGAGCTCCGAGGGCCACATGGATCGTGGAAAAGGGCAGCGGCTGCATCTTTCGATCCCACGAGCCGGTTCGGTAGCAGCGGTTGGCCGAAATGCGCACGGGAAGGATCGGCACGCCACTCTGAACGGCCATGTGAAGCACGCCTTTCTTCAGAGTTCGCGGCGGCCCCTTCGGACCGTCCGGAGTGACGAACGTCGAGTACCCTTTCTTGAGGTAGCTCACGATCTCCTCCGCGGCCGCGCGTCGGCCATTCCCCGTCGATGAAGGAACGAGTTGCTGGACGCCGACCAAACCCAAGAGCACCCAAACCGGCTTCGTATACCAGTCCGAATACACGATCCAGGCGTGCGGCCGCTGCCGCAAGTAGGCTGGAAGACGCGGCATCCATGCTTCAACCGTCAACGGGCCGGACTCATGCCACTGGCAAAGGATGAAGTTCGAGCCGTTCGGCACGTTGGCGGTACCCGTAACTCGGACCCTCAGGGTCAGTCGAAGCAGCAACATGTAGGCGAACCAGATCCCGCCAAGAACATACCCGTAGACCAGGAACGGAATTCGGAGTATGGGAGGGACGTTGTCTACCCGATATCGACTGTGCAGTTGTTGATCCTTTGACCGGCGGCAGGGAATGGGGACTGGTAGCCTTCCTGGACGTACTACCGCAAGGCGCTCAACTCCTCTTCGGTCCGGTCCCAATCGCGGGTGAGGTCGGCCACCTCACTCTTCAGGCGCGAACGCTCATCTTCCAGCGCCCTGACGTCGTCGGGCGGAGTCTGCTCGTAGTAGCCGGGTTGGCAGAATAGCTCATCGATTTCCTCGACACGTGCTTCGGCCGTGTCGATGCGAGCCATCAGGGCGTCGAGGCTCTCGCGCATGCGATTCCTGTGCGTCTTCGAAGCACCGCGCCGGCCCTCCGTCGGCGCGGGCCCGCTCCCGTCGACGGACCCGCCGGACCGATCCGTCTTGTCCCCTTTGTCTTTCTTCTTCTCCCGCTTGGCCTTGAGGATCACGCGGTCGGCGTCCAGATGGTCGTCGCCGCAGAAGTGCACGTACTCCTCGTAGGTGCCCAGGTAGTCGACGATGTCGTCGCGCTTGATCTCCACGACGCGGGTGGCGAGCTGGCTCACGAACCAGCGATCGTGCGAGACCAACAGAAGCGTGCCCTCGAAGGTCCTGAGTCCCTCGACGAGCGACTCAATCGACTCGAGATCCAGGTGATTGGTCGGCTCGTCCAGCACCAGGACGTTCGGGCGCTCCATCGCCAACCTGGTGAAGACCAGGCGTGCGGCCTCTCCACCGGACAGCGCACTCAGCCGCTTCTTGCCGTCGTCGCCGGAGAACAGCATCAGCCCCATCCGACCCCGCACATAGCCGATGTCCTTGTCCGGGCAGAAATCCCATACCCAGCCCTCGGCCGTGCGCTTCGGCGACTCGAACTGCTCGTGGTGGTCCTGGGCGAAGTAGCCGCGATGGGTCTCGTAGCCCCACTCGACCTCTCCAGCGTCGGGCTGCAACTCGCCCACGATGACCTTGAGCAGCGTGGACTTGCCGATGCCATTGGGGCCCATGATGGCCAGCCGGTCACCCCGGTTCACGGTGAGGTCCACGCCGTGCAGCACCTCGTTGTCACCGAACGCCTTTTTGATGCCCTTGACGCTGAGCACTTCCTTTCCGCTGTTGCGCTTCTGCTCGAATCGGATGGTGGGGTAGCGCCGCGAGCTCATGGGCAGCCCCGTGAGCGCCGTCGCCTTCTTCTCGATCATGCGCACCTTGCTCTGTGCCTGCCGAGCCTTGCTCGCCTTCGCCCGGAACCGGTCCACGAACTTCTGGTGATGCGCGATGTCCCGCTCTCGGGCCGCGATGTCCTTCTCCCTGCGCTCGCGCTCCAGCTGCTTCGCCTTCAGAGAGTCGCTGTAGTTCCCGTGATAGAGCAGCACCGTCTCGTAGTCCACATCCAGGACATGCGTCATCACGTTGTCCAGGAATCGGTGGTCGTGTGAGATGACCACCACCGGCCCCTTGAAAGCACGCAGGAACATCTCGAGCCAGCGGATGGAGATGATGTCGAGGTGGTTGGTCGGCTCGTCGAGAAGAAGGATGTCGGGGGCGCTTGCCAGTACCTGAGCGAGCAGGACCCGAAGCTTGAATCCGCCCGACAGCGTGGACACGGGAGAGCGATGGACCTCCGTCGGGAGACCCAGACCCTCCAGAATCGTGGCGGCACGGGCTTCGGCGGTATATCCGTCGTGCCGCTGAAAAGTCGCCTCCAGCTCCGAAAACCGGTTGGCGTCGAAGTGCTGCTCGGCCCGCGCCAACAGCGCCTCCTTTTCCACCATCGCGTGCCACAGCTCCGGGTTCCCCATGAGGGTGACCCTGAGAATCTCCTCATTCTCATACACGAACTGGTCCTGGCGCAGGACTCCCATCCGCAGATGCTTCGGCACGGAGACCGTGCCGTCACTGGACTCCAGGTCGCCGCACAGGATGTTGAGAAGCGTGGTCTTGCCCGACCCGTTGGCGCCCACCAGCCCGTAGCGCTCCCCCGGGTTGAGCTGGAAGGAGGCGCCGGTGAACAGCGTGCGGTCGCCGAACGACTTTTCGAGGTTTGAAACGGAGATCATGGGGGAAGAAGCTAAAACGAATGGACGAACGCGTCCTTCAACCGTGATCCATGACCGAGTTGTCCATGTCGTCCGAAAGGTATCCGCTCATATATGCTGAGGTCTCCATTCGGTTCGAGCGCATCGAGGAACCCGAAGAAGCGTTGCCGCCGGCCATGTTCCGGAGAGATGCGTTGCCCTGGGATGCAGCATTTCTCGCGGGCAAGTGCTTGGTGCAGTACCGTAGGCGCGGCGGGGCTAAGCACTCGCCGTTGCCCGACTTCTACATCGGCGCGCACGCGGCGGTGGCACGGATGACGCTGCTCACGAGAGATGGAGGCCGGTACCGCACGTGCTTTCCCTCACTCCGATATCCTCGCACCCTCTCATAGCCTTGCGTAAGGTGTGGGCACGCTGAGGACGGCCGATGAGCGCTAGAAGAAACGGCTCAGGCTGAACGTCAGGAAGTCGTCCTGTCGCAGCGTGTGCAGCGGTGCCGTGACGTCGGTATTGAGGAACAGGCGCATCTCCACCGCGCCGACCCAGCGCTCGCCGAGGCGACGCTCGGCCTCGATAAACGCGATCGTTTCGCCGTGCTTGAGATCCACGATCGGCCCGCCCAGGATGGACGTGCCCTGGACGTCATTGAAGGCCCACCGAAATCCCACAAACACGTCGTTGTCGAACGCCGTGTAGGGCGCGTTCGGCCCGCGCCCGTCGAACATCACCTCGGCCAGCAGGCCCAGATCGGCCGCCCCGGGCCCCACGCCGAAGAGCGTGTGCTCCACCCCCAGGACACCCGCGGCGAAACGGTCTCCATGCCCGCCGCGCATCATGGCCTCGAGCTTCCACAACGTGGCTCCCCGCGTGTATTGGGCGTCCACGCTGAACTGGTCGATGATCCTGTAGTGCGGCTGCAGCGCGAAGTCGCCCCCGGCCCCGGTGGGCAACAGGTTCGGTTCACGGCTCGTGCCGTAGAACCCAGCTACGCCGAGGTCAATGTCGCCCAGGCTTTGGGACCAGCGCGCTGCAACGTCCGGGCGCCACCGCCCCGCATCGGACTCGTAGACGGCATCGCCCAGCACCGAGGCGAGGCCACGCAGGCGGCCCTCGCTGCCGGGAAATGTGCGCTCGCGGAAGAACGGCATCAGGAACAGGTCCAGAGCGCCCCAGTCCCGCTCCAGCGTGAAGTTCACCATCGGCTGGCCGAGCTTGTCCTCGCCATCGATGTCCTCCACGCCGTCGTTCTGATTCACGATGTCCACCAGGTGCACCGATTCGGTGGTGCCCCAGAACACCTTGCCGACGCCTGCCATGAGCGTCCATCCGTCGCGCAGCCACAGGGCGCTGGCCTCGCGCAAGTCGAAGTGCGTACGACTCGCGTCGTGGGCGTCCAGGCGCAGCATGGGGGACAGGCGCAGCTCCGGCCCGTCCCCGTCCATCCACCAGATGAATTCTGGCGCAAGCCCGATCGACGGAGAGAAGGCCGCGTCGCTCTGCTCGGCGAACAGCGGGTCGTTGGGGAAGATCCGGGTCTCAATGAAGACCGAGCCCCTGATTTCCTGCCCG
The DNA here is from genome assembly GCA_965197725.1 of Longimicrobiales bacterium. Classification (GTDB taxonomy): domain Bacteria; phylum Gemmatimonadota; class Gemmatimonadetes; order Longimicrobiales; family Gaopeijiaceae; genus UBA1138. Next base: position 143,535 of record CBDANQ010000060.1, on the reverse strand, counting down.
GCCACAGCGTCCGCCGCCGGGGGCGCGACGCCCCCGGCGAAGACCGCGATCAGTGCCCATATTCGGGCGCGCTTCCGCGGGGTCTTCATGAATACAGCCCCCTACCTCCCGCGGCGGAGACGCGATGGCGTGAACTCGCCGTCGGCGAACCCATTACCGAACGTCCACTCGCTGAACACCAGGTCGGTGCTCTTGCCGTTCTGGTGGTTCTCCATCGCCATCAGGTTCGGGCGCCAATACTGGCCGAGGTACTGCTCATAGCCGTGGTAGATGAGCGTCTTCAGCAAGGCATCCTTGCGATCGTAGAAATCGATGCGCTGCACGCGGTACTCGTCCTTGTCCCACCACACGATCTGCTTCGTGTAACCCGAGTTCTCGTACAGCGGCAGGCGCTCAACCACGTAACACTCCAGATCGCCGCATGCCTCCTCGCCCACGAAGCGATAGTCGTACTTGTCGACCTCCTGGGAGACGAGGTCCTCATAGGCGAACTCGCTGCCCACGAACGGCCCGGACTTGTTGGCCGAGGAGATGCGCTTCACGCGCTTCAGAGCCGGTAGGAAGAGCCACTGGTCGTCCGGATCCAGAATCTTCGTGTGCGACAGGAGCGACGTTCCGGCCACGTCACGCGGCGCGTCGAACGTGATCACGCTCTTGTCGCCAGCGCCGGACTCGTTGGTCTCGAGAGCCCGCCTACGCATCTCACGCACGCTCTCGTCGCCGTTCCGGTTCCGCAGCACCATGCGCATCGTGGTGGAATTGTCGCCCCAGCCGTAGTCGCGCTTGTCCGCTTCCTCCGCGATCGCTCGGCCTCGTACCTCTGCGGAATCCTGAGCTCGCGCGTCGTCCGCGAAGGTGATCATGGCCGCAGCCATCAGAACGGTCGACATCGCCGTCCGCATCATTTTCGTCTTTATCGTCGCATTCATCGTTCGTCATCCTCTCAATTGGGGTTTCGTTGTCATCAGGGGGATCAGTCCGCGCCGGACGCGACGCCCACGAGGACGGCGTTCGGAAGGGGGTACTTCACTGCACGCCGGTCGAACGTGAGCAGGATCGCCGGGAGGAGTAAGAAATCGACCACCAGGGCGCACACTACGGTGAGCGAGGTGAGCAGGCCCATGTAGGAGGTCACGCGGAATGTGCTCAGTCCGAGCATCGCGAAACCGACGGCCACGATCAGCGTGGTGCCGAGGATGGCGGGCCCGACCATCCGGAAGGCGTACCGCACCGCATTAGCCGCGTCCATCGTGAGGCGGGCGTATTGGTACTTGCTGAGGAAGTGCACCGTGTCGTCCACGACGATTCCGATGGACAAGCCCGAGACGATCGATACCGCGAAGCCGACTTGGCCTACGAGCATCGCCCACACGCCGAAGGCCATCGCCGCCGGAAGCACGTTGGGCATCAGGCTGATCACGCCCAGCCGCACACTCTTCAGCGCGATCACCAGAATGCCCGCGATCAGAACGAACCCGAGGCCCGTGCCCAGCAGCATGGAGGCGATGTTGCGCCGCGTGATCTTGGCGAACATCAACGGCGTGCCCGTAGCCCGCGCCGACCGCATGGTCGCCGTTCCGTTTCGGGCCAGCCACGCTTCGGCCAACGCCACTTCCTGCTCGACGATCTTCACGTCCACGTCGCCGTAGGTGACGTCCACCCGGAGCGAGCTCTTGTCCAGGTCGATCTGGTCGTTGACATCCAGGCCGTAGGGGAGCGACAGCTCATACAGAAGCAGATATTGGGCACCCAGCTCCTGTTCGGTCGGCAGCCCGTACTCGGCCGGATCGTCGGCATGCATGTTCATGTTCAGACGCTTCATGGTTCGCGTGAAACTGTTCACGTGCACCACGTTCGGACGGGCGTCGAGCCAGTCCGCGAACTCGTCGACCGTCGCCAGATACTCGGGATCACTCACCTCCTGCGAGCCACCGGCCTCGAGTGAGAACGTTGCGCCGTAGAAGCCCGTCAGGTTTTCGATCCCGAAGTCGCTGGCCCTACGGATTTCGAGTTTGGGGGAGAAGTACTCGATGAAGTGGTCGTTCACTTCCAGCGTGGTCACCGCGAAGGACAGACCCACCGTGGCCACGGCCATGCCCGCCAGGACCGTCCGGTGACGGACCACCATCATCTCGCTGAGGCGGTCGAGCCACGCGTTCACGCGGCTGCCGCTCTCGCGGGGCTGCTTGACCGGCAGGATGGCGACCAGCGCAGGCAGCACCGTCATCGAGAAGATCCAGGCGAAGATCACGCCTGATGCGGTCAGGTTGCCGAGCAGCCGGAACGGCGGCGAGTCGCTGAAGTTGAGTGTCAGGAAGCCGACGACCGTGGTAAGGCTGGTGAAAAAGACCGGCTGCGCGTTGACACGTATCGCCTCGACCAGAGCGTCCAGCTTCGGGTTGCCCGCGCGCATCGACTGGAGCAGCGATACCAAGATGTGCACTGAGTCCGCCACGGCGAGCGTCAAGATGATCGTGGGCGCCGACGCGGCTGGTCGGATCCAGAAACACACCCATGTGCCCCGCGATTCCCAACACGGCCGCCGTGGAGAATCCAATCACAGCAAGCGTCGCCACCAGCCCGGTGACGGAACGCAGGAAAAGCCCCATCGTGATAGTGAACATCAGGAACATCAGTGGCATCACGACGGGCATATCCCGCATGGGCGCCTCGGCGAAGGCCCAGTTGAGCATGGACAGGCCCCCCACCTGGATCTCCAACTCCGAATGCGCCTCGCTGTACTCGGCGACCAGGCCGCGAGCGTACGCCACGGTCTGGGCCAGTTAGTCGACAGCCTCACCCCGCAACGAGATGCGTACGTTCACACCGGTCGTGCGCGCGTCAGGCGCGATGAGCCGTCCCGTCAGCAGTGGTTCCGCGAGCGAGACGCGCCGGGCGCGCGCCACTATCTCCGGCGTGATCTCCCCACGCCCCACGAGGTCTTCGACGATCAGCTCGTCGCCGTCCGCCCAGGTGTGTTGGAAGTTCGTGATGGCGTCGACGCGCGTCGAAAACGGGATCTGCCATGCGTCTTCGGTGAGTGATCGGATCACCTCGAGATTCGCCGCCGTGAATACCTCGCCCGCCCTGGGCTTCACGATGAACAGCACGTTGTCGTTCTTCGTGTAGATGTTCTCGACCGCCTCGAAGGCGTTCAGATCGGGGTTGTCTTCGCTGAAGAAGACGCGGTAGTCGTTCGCCAGCCCCAGCTTGGACATGCCTGTTCCCAAAGGCATCGTCACAAGCAAGGCGCTCAGCACGACCCACCACCGGTTCCGGATGATCCAGCGCGTGTAGCGGTCTGCGCGTCCGGGAGAGCCGTTCGTCATCTCATTCATCCTATTGTCTCCTTAGAAACCGACTAGTCGGTATGTTACATAATACAAAAGCACCCCGCGACGAAGTTCGCGGGGCACGTGCTACGGTCTTAGTCGTTCGAGAAGGTCCAGGAACATCGCGCTTCCGGCCATCACGGCCTCGAGGTCCCGCGAGGTCTTCACCGAACCGATAAGACCCTGGTAGGTGGCGAACACCAGGCTCGCCACGGCGGCGGGGTCCACATCCTTGCGGACTTTCCCGGCTTCCTGACCGCGTTCGAACGCCGCCTCGATGCCTGCCCTCCAGTCATCCGCGATTCGGTCGAGGTGTTTCCTGAAGGCCTCGTCCTCACCCGCGAGCTCCTGCGTGAGGTTGTTCAGCGGGCACCCGCACCGCTGCCCTTCCGGTGTGGAGGCTCCCAACACCGCGCGGATCGACTCGGCCAGCCCGCGGATCGGATCGTCGGACTGCTCGAGAGGCGCCAACCATAGCTCCATGACCATCGGCCGGATCGCGTGGTCCATGACCGCGTGCAGTAGGTCGGCCTTGCTCTTGAAGTGGTGATACAGCGCACCCTTCGTGACCCCAGAGTTGGCCAGAATGCGCTCGAGGCTCGCTCCCGCGTACCCGTGGGCGTGGATCTCGCTGAACGCGTTTTCCACGATTCGCGCTCGCGTGCCCTCGGGATCACGGGTGCGGCTCAGTATCGGGGTCGCGATGGTCTCTTTCGTTAACATACCGATTAGTATGTACGAACGGGGAGGCGTTGTCAAGTGCTAGACTTTCCCGAGGGGTGTTGCCACATTGGGCGCCCCACTGCCAACGCGTGCTCCGTGCCCGGAGGCATCCCGGATGTTCAACCGCCCTCGGGCAGCTCTGCTTCTCTACGCCGTCGCGATGGGCTATCTCGAAGCCGCGGTCGTCGTCTATCTTCGCGCCATCTACTATCCCGAGGGATTCTCCTTTCCGCTGAAGCCCATGGACGCCGGCAACCTGGCCGTGGAGATCGGCCGGGAAGCCGCGACCCTCGTCATGATCTTCGCCATCGCGTGGGCGGCGGCCCGCTCCAGCTGGCAGACACTGACCGGCTTCGCGCTCGTCTTCGGGGTGTGGGACATCGTGTACTACGTCGGACTGTGGATCCTGCTGGGCTGGCCGGCGTCTCTCGTCGAGCCGGATGTGCTCTTCCTCATCCCCGTCGTCTGGATCGGACCGGTGTGGGCCCCGTCGCTGATCGCCCTCTCCATGTCGGCGGCGGCCTGGGCGCTGTGGCCGATGGATTACAGAGCCATCGCGCCTCGTGCGTGGGAATGGTCACTCATGGCAGCGGCGGGCTGCGTGTTGCTCGCGACGTTCATCGTGCCCTCCGCGCTGGCCGGGGTGACACGATTGGGGGAGGAGGTCCCGCTACCGGCGATGAGCTACCCGTGGTGGGGATGGATCGCAGGAGAGTCTGCGGCCCTTTTCGTGGCGCTGCGCTGGTGGATGAGAGGACGTAGGTCGACGGAGTCCTCCGAATAACGCCCGGAGTCGCGTCGCTCTCCGAATGCCGCCTTCGCCGCCCCAACCCACCCTCACCGAATGAGGCACATCGCCATCGACTGGTCCGGCGCAAAGCAGGGCGCCAGATCGAAGATCTGGCTGGCCCAGGTGCGCGACGGCCGACTTACACGTCTCGAGTCTGGACGATCTCGCGAGCAGATCGTCGACGAGCTCCTCGCGGAAGCCGAGCGCGACTTCGATCTGCTCGTCGGCTTCGACTTCGCGTTCTCGGTGCCCCTGTGGTTCTTCCGCCACAGCGGGTTGAAGCGGGTCGAAGATCTATGGGGGCTCGTGGCGGAGGAGGGCGAGGCGTGGCTCGCGGAATGTGAGGCACCGTTCTGGGGCAGACCTGGAAGGAAGAAGCCGGAGTCGCGCGAGCACTTCAGGCGCACGGAAATGGAATCGCCCCGGATGGGCGGATCATCGCCCAAGAGCGTCTTCCAGATCGGGGGCGCGGGCGCCGTCGGTACGGGATCGCTTCGCGGTATGCCTTGTCTCGGCATGCTGCACGCAGCGGGTTTCTCGATCTGGCCGTTCCACGAGCCGACGCGGCCAACGGTGATCGAGATCTATCCGAGACTGCTCACCGGAGCGGTCGTGAAGTCGAGCCACGACAGCCGGTTGGCTTATCTTCGGCGCGCGTTCCCGGAGCTCCCGCGGGCGATGGTCGACCTGGCGGCTTCGAGCGAGGACGCGTTCGACGCCGCCGTCTCGGCGATGGTTATGTCTCGCCACACGTCGGAGTTGGAGGCTCTCGAGCGAGCAACGGACCCCCAGGTCCTTCTCGAAGGTGCGATCTGGTGGCCTGAGGCCGGAGTAGTCGAGCAGGTCTTGGCGAATTCTATCCCGCTCATCCGGGGGGATCCTGCCCGCGACAAATAGTAGACGGGCGATCTCCACGCTCGCCAGGAGCCCGTCGACAATGACCAGATCGTTGTAGCTCAGCTCCGGAACGAGCGGTTTGAGAATGTACCCGATGCTGAAGCTTCCCTGGAAGTCGGGGTGGCATAATCTCCAGGACGGCACGGCTGCCATGGTGCTTGCACCCCACTTCCAAATCCCCCATTATATGGGTGTATATCACCCACACAATGGATGATAAATGACCCGGCCCCCGTATGTGCGGCGGGCGGTGCACTCCGTCCTGCAGGCGCGGTTGGCGACGTTTCCGGTCGTTGTGGTCACTGGCGCAAGGCAGACCGGAAAGAGCACGCTTGCGAAAGAGCTCGGCGGGTCAGATCGGCTCTACCTGACCCTCGATGACCTGAGCGTTCTGGATCAAGCCCAGCGCGCTCCTGACCAACTCGTCTCGCGCGGCCCACGTCTCACCCTCGATGAAGTGCAGCGTGCTCCAGATCTCCTTCTCGCCATCAAGCGAGCCGTGGACGCCGAGCGGATACCTGGACAGTTCCTACTTACGGGCTCGGCCAACCTGGAGCTATTGAAGGGCGTCTCAGAGACGCTGGCAGGTCGAGCCGTGTACGTGACGCTGTGGCCCATGACGCACAACGAGGTCGCCGGCGGAGGCGCGGCAGGTACGTGGGATACGTTGGTAGACCAACCCACCGAGCAGTGGGTGAGCCCGCTCGAGTCAGTCGACAGCCCGGGCGCCACCTCGTGGATGGACCTAGCCCTGCGAGGAGGCTACCCGGACCCCGCCTTGACCCTGACGTCCGAAGAAGCGCGCACAGCATGGTTTGAGGGATACCTACGGACGTACCTGGAGCGAGATCTGCGGCAGTTGGCCTCCATCGACAACCTCGTGGGGTTCCAGCGGCTCACGCGGGCGGCGGCCCTGCGTGTCGGGAATGTGATGAATCAGGCCGATCTGGCGAGAGATGTCGGGCTACCGCCCACGACGGCGCAGAGGTACCTGCATCTCCTCGAGGCGTCCTATCAGCTGCTACCGGTTGAATCTTACTCGGTGAACCGGACCAAGCGCCTGGTGAAGAGTCCAAAGCTCTACTGGAGTGATACCGGTCTGGCCCTGCATCTCAGCGCGGAGCGTCGACCTCGCGGCGCTCACCTGGAGAATCTCTTGGTGAACGATCTCTTCACCTGGCGTGAGACCAGGGCAAAACGACCCAACATCCTGTTTTGGCGCACCAGCAAGGGCGCCGAGGTCGACCTCGTAATCGAGACGCCGACCGGCCTGCTACCCATCGAGGTGAAGGCAGCGGCTAGCGTCCGGACAGACGATGCGCGTCACCTGAGCACCTTTCTCGACGAGTACGCCGACAAGGCGTCGGCAGGGATTCTAATTTACACGGGATCCGACACGTATTGGCTTACGGAACGGGTCCTCGCGGTGCCGTTGAGCAGTGTTCTCTAGGACATCGGACCGAGCTCGTTCCCGCCGCTGAAGGCGGAATCGACGAACGCGCCGGGGGCCGCCGCCACCTCCGCCTCCCCTACCGGATTCCCGTGTCGAAGCTGACGATCACCTCCGCATACACACCGTCCTCGACGTCCACTTCCTGCTCGCTCGCGGTCGGAAACGGGTTCCCCGACTCCGGATCGAGAACGTACCTACCGGGCCGCAGGCCGACGCGGAATCGCCCGTCTTCCCCTGACCGGATGCACGTGACGGACCCGCCGATAGAGCGGCGAACGTCGATCCACGCCTGGTGAGGGAGGTCAGGACAGGCGTTTCCGGGCCTTTGTACCGGACACTGCGGTCCCAAGAGGACGATCCCATCGATACCCTGGGGGGCGTCGGGTCCGAGTAGGTCGGCCGAGCCGCACGCGGGAAGGTGTCCCCGGCTCAGTTGAAGGTGGTGACTCCGAGGCTTTCGTGATTAACCTGCCATCTTCATTTCGGCAACCGGCTCGCGGTCATCGAGGTGAGCTTTGAGCATCCAGAGTTGGTCGAAGCCGACGATGCGTCGGTAGTTCTTCTCGGTCTCGACGAAGGAGGCAGCGGCCCATCTCAGTGCCATCGCTCTGTTCTTCCAGTTCGTCACCCTATAGGTCTTCTGCCTCACGCCTGCGTGGGTGCTGTCGATCAGGTTCGTGGTGCCGAGGCACTTCCTCAGCCGAGGCGGTAGCCCAAGCCGGTTGATTGTGAACATCTCACCCAGCCCCTCCCTCAGGCTCGCTGCGGCCGACGGCTGATCTCGTTCAAGCCACCGCGCGAGCTGCTCGAGTTTCTGCACGCCGTCCCTCGCATCGAGCTTCCATGCTGCGCGGATCGCGGCCTTCACCTGCGGGTGCTGATCCTTCGGTAGGTGAGCGAGCACGTTTCTGAGCTTGTGATTTCGGCATCTCTGGACCGAGTGGCCCGCGCCGAACACCTGAACAATCGCCTTCCGTAACGCCTTCGAGCCATCGATCACGAACAGGCGTCGACGCTCGGGGTCCAGACCCCGCTCGACCAGATCCTGCAGCAGGGCCGTCGTCACTTCGGTGTTCTCACTCGCTCCCTGCCGCATCCCCAGCACGTGCTTCTTGCCGTCCGTGTCCACGCCCACAGCCGCAAGTACATGGTGCGCACCGAGTTGGATACCGTCCAGGTAGATCACCAACAGATCCCATGCGTCCAGCCGCCGCTCCATCAGCTCCTTCAGCACGCGCTCCGACGCTTCGATCGTCTCGCGGCTCACCGACGACTTGCTCACCCCCACCGTGTCGGCCATCTCGCCGATCACCTGGCCGTATTTCCGGGTGCTCACACCTGCCATCAGGATCTCCAACATTCGGTCCGCCATGGCGCCCGGCCTGCGCATCGCCTCGTACGCTGGCACCTCGACCTCGCCGCCCTGGCCGCCAGTCCGCTCACGCAGCCGAGGCCGCTGGATACGGACCTTTCGGTCCGACAGGTAGACCTGACCGCCCTGGCGGCCGTACCAGACCGTCGCCCCCTCCTCGCGTGCCTTGCCCGATTGCTTCGGGCCCGCCACACCTTCGGCGCTCATCTCGAGTACCGCCTCGATCGTCGCTCGGCCCATCACCTGGACGACTTCGTCGATCGCGAGCTCCGTGTGCTCTACGAGCTCGACCATCGGCAGCAGGAACTGGCCTTCTCGCTTCACGAACTCAGCCATCGCACGCCTGTCCGTGTCACTCGCTACTTCGTACGTTCTCTTCATCGTGGTGGCTCCGTTTTTGGGTTTTTAGCGCACCCGATCCTATCGGATCGGGCACCCTCGGAGCCACCACTTTTCTTTTCCCTCTTCAGGGACCTTCAACTACGGCTGGGTCAGCTTCGCACGCGGTGAGCAGGAGGAGGATGGCAGGAGCAGGCCTAAGCTCCACATCGACTACGGTCTCGCATCTCTCTCCTCCGGTGGCTCCGTTCCGTGTGTTTCGACACCGAAGGAACGATCGCGGTCCCGGAATCGTGACTCGAGGTCTCCCCATCCATACCCCCCCTTCAACAGCATCTGCCCCTCGTAGATCACCTCGACCACCGCCCCGACCATCGCGAGAGCGCCATCCACGGGCGATTAGCCCATCGGATCATGGCAGCGCCCTGGGGGTGGTCACCGTTCAATCCATGGAACGGAGCCCTAGACGAAGGTTTACGCTAGAGTTATTCGCTAGCACACTATGAGGGCGTAGGCATGCCAAGACGCTAGCGGCAGTGCGGTTCTGAACGACGTGTGGCTGATCTACGACCGGCCGCGCCCTAGTCCGGAGATCGGACGAGGCCTGGCGAAGAGGCTCAGAAACTTCCTTACGGAAGCGGGAGCGATCGACCGATGATGACGTACCGCGGCTACCCCGCGGCAATAGAATATGATGACGGCTCGCGCTTCTTCTACGGCCACGTGCTCGGCACGAGAGACACGATCGGCTTCGAAGGACGCAGCGTCGATGAACTGGAGGCCTCGTTCCACCGTGCGATCGACGAATACCTGAAGGCATGCGAAAAGGCCAGCCGCGAGCCCGACCGCGCCTACTCGGGAACGATCTTCATACGGACTGACCCGGATACTCACCGCCGGGTCGAGGCTTCGGCGGCTGCATCCGGGCAATCGATCAACCAGTGGGCGCAGGCGGCGTTGACGGAACGGCTGGGCGAGTAGATGGCCTGATAACGCTCTCCCCGAAGGTGTGGCGCGTCGTCGTGCGTCCGGCGTTACGCTATCGCCGATTCCTCGTCAGGTAGCTCAGGTCGTCCAGGTCTTTCGCTCGGCCGGCGGCTCGCTTGTTCTTCACGAGTGCTTCCAGCCCGATAAAGGGGAGCGGCACGCCACCATCCACGGTCGCGAGAACGGCATCCACGCGTCCTGCCCACGCCTCGTCGAATCCGACCCCCGCGATCGCATTGATCAGGTCGATCCGGTTCGGCGGCAGCCCGAACTGGATGATGATACCGTCGGGCTCGAGATCCTCCATCCCCAGGAGGCCGGGAACGTCTCCCTCCCAGAACTCGTCGATGGCGGCGTAGAGACGCTCCACGTTCCCGGCATCCCGGTCGAAGAAGAAGTCGACGTCGCCCGTCAGCCGTACGTGGCCGTGGAAGATCGCCGCCTCCCCCCCGATGATGAGATATCGGACCCGATGCGCGTGGAGGAGCTCGATGAACGCGGACGTGTCGGGCGAAAAGTGGCTCGCGTCTATCCGGACCGATGACAAGCGCGCACGTCCTTTGCCTGGTCGGGGTATGCCCGGTCCTTGATCGCACGGGCTGCTCGCAAGCGCTCTTCCGGCGTCATCGACAGCTGCTGTTCGATATCCCAGCGATGGGCATCGTCGTGGCTCGACGCCTTGCGAATCACTCGTTTCATGAAGCCTCCGGGAGTCCCAAAATATAGCGGAATGACGGGATGCGTCAGTCGCGCCGGCTCGCCGTCAGCTCCATGACGCGCGTGCGTTCGACCAACCGTAGGAACTCGGCCCGGTAGCCGCCCACGTCCTCACCGAGTGCTCCGCGGGCCAGATCGAGTACCTCTAACAGCTCGAACCCGTCGGTGTACCTGGAGTCACGGAGGATCATTCCCCAGGCCGCGACCGCTGCGGCGAAGCGTAGGTCGGGCGAGGCCACATCGACCTCGTCCCCAGCGAATACGGGCACTTCCATGAGCCGGCTCTGCTCACCGTTCGGCTCCTTGTAGCGGAGCTTCACGTACATCAACTCCCGAGAATCGGCGGCCTCCGTCGCCGTTGAGGACTGGAAGCGGAGCGGATCGACGCGTGCGCGCTCGACCCCCGCCTTCGTGGGCATAAGTTCGTAGAGGGCGGTCACTGTGTGGCCGGCGCCGAGCTCCCCCGCGTCTTTGGTGTCGTCGTTGAAGTCTTCGTCGGCCAGCAGACGGTTCTCGTACCCGATGAGGCGGTACTCCGCGACCCGGGCCGGATTGAACTCGACCTGGATCTTCACGTCCTTGGCGATCGTGAAGAGCGTGCCGGACATCTCGCTCACCAGGACCTTTTTCGCCTCGAGCTCGGAGTCGATGTACTCGAAGTTTCCGTTCCCGTGGTCGGCGAGCTGCTCCATCTTGGAGTCCTTCAAGTTGCCCTGACCGAAGCCGAGCACTGTGAGGAAGGCTCCCTGCTCGCGCTTCTCCTCGATGAGGCGCACCATGTCCCCGTCGCTTGAGGGGCCGACGTTGAAGTCGCCGTCGGTGGCGAGGATCACACGGTTGTTGCCGCCTTCGATGAAGTTGTCCTGAGCGACCCGATAGGCGAGGTGCAGCCCGGCGCCGCCAGCTGTCGAGCCGCCGGCCCGCAGGCGGTCGATCGCGGCCACGATCTCCTGCTTCCGATACCCGGGGGTCGACGGCAACACCAGTCCGGCCGCGCCGGCGTATACGACGATGGCCACTCGGTCCTGAGGTCGCAGCTGATCCACGAGCAGCCGGAAGGAACGCCGCAGCAGAGGCAGCTTGTCCTGTGCGGACATCGAACCCGATACGTCGATCAGGAAGACCAGGTTGCTGGCGGACAGATCATCCATTGGGATCGACTGCGCCCGCACACCGATGCGCACGAGGTGATGATCCGGTGCCCAGGGGGCCCGCGTGACTTCTGTCGTCACCGCGAAGGGCGCATCTCCTTGCGGCTCCGCGCCCCCGTAGGGGAAGTAGTTGACGAGTTCCTCGATCCGGACGGCATCGAGGGGAGGCCTCCGACCGTCTTGGATGAACCGGCGCACGTTCGCGTAGGAGGCCCGATCGACATCGATAGAAAAGGTGGACAGCGGCGCCGTAGCCACCGGGCGGAATCCGCTCTCCTCGATGTGGGCGTACGCCTCAGTATCGTGCGGCAGTCCGCGGTCAGACGCTACGCTCAGGGAGAGGCCGCCGGAAAGGGCCAACGTGCGCGTCTCGCGCCCGGCGGCCACCACGAGTTCGTCGAGCTCCACGGCCACCGCCCGCAGCCGGAAGTCGAGCGCGTTCTCCCCTGCCGTCAACCGAATGGTAATTCGCTGGCTCGCGTACCCGATGAGCTGCGCGACCACGTCGACCTCCTGGCCGACGTAGCCGTCGTCCAGCGAGACCATGAACCGGCCACCGGAATTCGTGAGAGTTCCGGACGAGGCGACGGGGACGTAGACCTGTGCTCCCGCCAGCGCTTGGTTCGAGGACGCATCGACGACCGAGCCCGTGACGAAGACCGCGACCCCACCGCCGAGCGGCGCCACCGCCTTCGGCGAGGCGTGCGCTCCGAGGATCGAGGCCAAGCTGAGTATCACGAGCATGAGTGCGGGCATGGGACCTCCGTCGCTTTTTGGGCGTCGGGCCGGCAATGCGACCCTTTCCCGACTAGGACGCGGAGTCGCAGCCGAATCGCACGAATTCGGGAGCGCGCGCCTCAGCTCGCGCAAGCATTCCCACTGGCGGCGCAATCGAGATCGCAGTACGAATTCTGCTCGTTCTTGCCGAGTCGTGACCGGTCGGACCAACGGAATGAGTAACCATGCAAGTGAACGCGACACGATCGCCGGCCCCCCCCCCGCAACGCTCTCCTGCGTTCCCTGGACGCGCAATCGGAACGAATTATGGTGCGCTTGTTCGAAGACGCGGATATCCGCGTCGACGGTGCCCGTCCTCAGGACATGCAAGTTCACGACAGGAGACTCTACACCCGTATCCTTAGCAACGGTTTGCTTGGCTTCGGCGAGTCGTATATGGACGGGCAGTGGGATTGCGACGCCCTAGACGATCTGACGGTAAAACTCATCCGTGCCGAGATCGACAAAAAGGTCCGCGCCAACTGGAGCAGCGTTTTTCACGTGTTGCGGGCCAAGACGCTGAACCTGCAGGCCACAGACCGGGCGTTTGAGATCGGTGAGCAGCACTACGACCTGGGCAACGACCTCTACCAGGCCATGCTCGACCCTCGAATGGTCTATTCGTGCGCGTATTGGCGTCAAGCGAACGACCTCGAAGAGGCGCAGACCGCGAAGCTCGACCTGGTCTGTCGAAAAGTCGGTCTTCGGCCGGGAATGAAGGTGCTCGACATCGGTTGTGGCTGGGGCGGCTTCGCCAAGTATGCGGCCGAGCGCTACGGTGTCGAGGTTACCGGCTTCACGGTTTCTCGGGACCAAGTCCAGCTCGGTAGACAAGCATGCGAGGGGCTTCCCATAGACATTCGTCTTGCCGATTACCGCGAGGCCACCGGTTCCTACGATGCCGTTGTCTCCATAGGGATGTTCGAACACGTCGGCTACAAGAACCACCGCGCCTTCATGGAGGTCGTTCATCGTTGCCTACGAGACGACGGAATCGCCCTCCTCCACACGATCGCTGGAAACCGCAGCACCAGAGCCATCGACCCCTGGTTCGGAAAATACATATTTCCCAACGCGCTGGTTCCATCCCTGGCGCAGGTGGCGAGGGCAGCGGAAGAGCTGTTCAGTGTCGAAGACGTACATAACTTCGGCCCGGACTACGACAGGACCCTTCTGGCGTGGTACGAGAACTTCGAACGAGCCTGGCCGACGCTCGAGGCGAGCTATGGAGAACGCTTCCGCAGGATGTGGCGTTTCTACCTGCTCACGGTCGCGGGGGCAATGCGCGCGCGCTACCAGCAGTTGTACCAGATTGCCCTCACCAAGATTGGTCGGCCACAGCCTGACTGCTCGCGCTAAAAAGATGGCGGAGCGCGAACGCGCGCCCTCGAAAGGTGTTGGTGCATGGCTCGCGCCCCCGCCAAGGGGCTGGGTCAGGTCCAGTCGAGTTCCAGCATCCGATTCCAGGGCACCACCCGCGCGTCGCTCCGGTCCCGTGTCGAGAACGAGGTCGACCTACCTTACACCGATCAGAGGAAGAGCCCGATCGCCCCAATCCATATCGCGAAGAGACCTCCCCCAATCCACAGGAGATACTTGATAAGCGTGGCGCTCAGCCTATTGTCCGCTTCGAGCGTGGGATCACCGATGTCGAGTTTGTCGAGGTCAGTGTTGGACACGGGCAATTCCCCTCCATTCAGTTGAGGTCCGGGCCGTCTCGGGTTTCGTAGTAGATCACCGCGGGGCGTATGGGGCAAGCGCTATGACCACCGCCAATCGTACCCTCCTTCGACGCGCCGTCCTGGTCGCGGCGCTGCCGATCCTCATCCCGGGGGGGAAAGCGCACGCTCCGCGAGTGGGCGATGCGTCGGCGGACTCGTCCGCCGCTTCGACCTCCGGCCCGAGCCCAATCTTCTACCGACCGGACCTGAATTTCGGCAGCGTTTCGGTCATGGGGCCCCTCAACGTCCTGTTCAATCGGGGATTCTCACTCCTCCACTTTCGAGACCAGCCCAGGGACATCCGCGAAGTCCAGTGGGGAAACGGTTTCAGCGCCGTCGTCGACGGGCTGACTCACCCGCGGACAGCCATCGACCGAGCGGGCGGTTGGGGTACTTGGTTGAAGCGGGAGTTCCTTCCCACGGCCAAGGTGTGGGAGTGGGCGTGGGCGGCGAACTACGGAGGCCACATCCTCGGGGGCGGCATCACTTCCCGGTACTTGGAGGAGTGGTTCGTGGCCAACGGAGTTCCCATGCCCGCCCTCTCATCGGCCGTCTACTTGATGGGGACCATGATGGTCAATGAGATCATCGAGCATCCGGACGGGACGGGGTCCGGGTCTGGAGTGGCCGATCTGCTGATCTTCGACCCACTCGGCATCATCCTCTTCCGAATAGATGGATTGGCGCGATTTTTTTAAGGAGGAGCTGCACGCCACCGACTGGTCCCCACAGGCGGCGGTGGCGCTTCCGGGGACGCGGGTACAGAACGTGGGCCAGATCCTGGCGTACAAGGTCCGCCTCCCCTTCCTCGAGCGGACACGATTGCTGCTAACGCTCGGGCAGCAGGGGCTGGGCGGGCTCACCTACCGCTTCGACAGCGGGTTGAGCCTCGGTGTGGCAGGGGGAATCGACGGCAACCTCCGTATCGTCGACCCTGAGACCGGCCAGGAGAGCATCGAGCCGCGACCCGCGGGGGCGTTCTACCTCGATCGGGACGACTCGCTGCTGGCGAGCATGGTGCTGGGGTACGATGCACATAACTTCATCGGGGTGAACGTCTATCCAGGCGTCTTGCCCGGGCCCCTCGCAGCACTGGGCCTGTGGGCCACGGTCACCCAGAGCAGGGAGTTCAGCTTCGGGCTGTCGTCACGCTCGACCCTGGGGCTCGGGACGGGCCTGAACCTGAATCGGCGCTGACTGACATGAAGCATGTGCTAACCCTTCTGACGCTCTTCGTTTGCGGCGGTACCGGCGCTTGGGCGCAAGTTGATCCGGGCACCGCCGTCGCGATCCCGAATGAGCCGATCCTCTCCGGCCATTCGCACAACGACTACCTGCGCCAAACGCCGTTGTGGGACGCTCTATCGCTCGGGTTCATCAGCATCGAAGTGGACATCCACCTCGTTGAGGGAGCGCTCCTGGTCGGCCACGACGAGGAGGATCTGGAATCGACCAAAACGCTTCAGGCGCTCTACCTGGATCCGCTTAGAGATCATGTGCGAGCGCACAACGGCTGGGTCTATGCGAGCGCACACTCGCTCGATCTCCTCATCGACATCAAATCGGATGCGAGGTCGACGTACGAGGAACTGCGTGGCGTACTCGCGCAGTATTCGGACATGCTCACTACTTACTCCGAGACCCAGGTTCAGACGAGAGCGATCTCAGTGATCGTGTCGGGGAATCGGCCGCGCAGGTTGATGACGAGCGAGGCCGTGCGAATCGCCAGCTATGATGGCCGCCTCGAGGACATTGAGAACTCGGCGGCGCGTGTTCCCGCAAACTTCATTTCCGTAATCAGCGACGATTGGGAAGACCATTTCAGCTGGCGCGGTTTGGGAAACCTCTCTGAGCGTGACTCTCGCCGGCTGGCGCAAAGAATCGAGGAGGCTCACCGAGGAGGCTACCGCCTTCGGTTTTCGAACATCCCCTCCCCCGGCAGGCAACGCACCGAGGCAGTGTGGAGTCAACTACTGGATGCCGGCGTGGATTTGCTGAGCGTCGAAGACGTGAAGGCCTATTGGGACTTCATGGTGAAGAGGCGGCCGTTCTGACGCGGGTCAGTCCGGGAACGCCCCGCCTGCCATCAATGCCGCCAGCTCCTCGACGGGCAGCGCCTCCCGCAGCTCGTCCGCGACGACCCGTCCTCTGCGCAGCACGACGAAGCGGTCCCCAACGGGGTGAGCGTGGTGCGGCGTATGCGTGACGAACACCACGGCGACGCCTCGGTCGGCCGCCGTGCGGACGTGCTCCAGGACACGCTCGGACTGCCGAAGCCCGAGTGCGGCGGTGGGCTCGTCCAAGATCAGGACGCGGGCGCCGAAGTGGAGCGCCCTGGCGATCGCGACGGCCTGGCGCTCCCCGCCTGACAGGCTTCCGACCGGCTGCTCCGGATCCCGAAGCTCGATCCCCATCGCCGCGAGCTCGGCGCGTGTTTCCTCTCTGCAGCGGTCCGCGTCGATTCGGCGGAACGGTCCCCGGCCACTCGTCGGCTCGGAGCCAAGAAAAAAGTTTCGCCACACGCTCATCAGCGGCACCATCGCGAGGTCTTGGTAGACCGTCGCGATCCCGCGGCTCAGCGCCTCCCTGGGAGAGCGGAATCGAACCGTCTCCCCGTCCAGTAGGCATGCGCCCCCGGTCGGTGGGTGCACGCCAGCCAGAACCTTGATGAGTGTCGACTTGCCGGCGCCGTTGTCCCCGAGCAGGCACGTCACCTCGCCAGCGCGCGCGGACAGGGACGCGTGCTCGAGCGCCACGACCCCGCCGAAGCGCATCGATACGTCGCGCGCCTCGAGGCGCGGCTGCGCGACGGAGCGCAACGCCCACCGCCAGGATTCCGAGCGGCGCCGCGGCGTTCAGGTACGATGCGGTGCCCGTCATGCTCCGGAACGCCGGTCCGGCCGCACCCGCAAAGAGGAGCCAGATGAGGACGGCGCCTACCGCCGCCGCGGCCCCAGGGCGGTTGAAGGGGCGGGCGAGGACGCCAGCCGCGCGCCGGCTCACCGCACGCCGCGGCGCGTGAGGTCCATGACTTGCTGCGCGGTCTCGATGGTCACGAAGCCCGGTCCGGTCGGAATCGCGTGCCCTCCGCCCGGCACGGTGCCGGTCTCGATGTACAGCGTGAGCAGGACGACGGGCAGGTAGCCCTGGAGATACTGCTGCTGGTCGATGGCGAAGTCGATCTCACCGTCTCGGATCGCCTCGAGCACCAGCGTCGAAAGGTCGAACGTGCCGAGGCGCACTGCGCCGACGCGACCGAGGTCGTGAAGCGCCGCGAGCGCGGGCTCCGCGCCGGTGGTCCCGAGCGCGAGCATGCCATCGATCGTGGAATCCGCCAAGAGCGCCCCGGCGACCCGCTGGCGCGTGTCTTCGGGATCCGCGAGCTCCACGGCCAGCACCGACACCGGCACACCATGCTCCGCCAGCGCGTCCGTGAGGCCCTGACACCTGGTATCGAGCGCGGCGTTGCCGACCTCCTGGTTCACGCACAGGACGCGCTGCACACCGGCCTCCGCGAGCCGCTCGCCCCCGCCGAAGCCCGCGTCGTACTCGGCCTGGCCCACGTGAGCCAGGGCGCCTTAGGGAGGCTGACGCGTCCTCCCCCGAGTTGATGGTGATCACCGGGATGCCGACCTCGACGGCCATCCGGATGGAGGCACCCAGCGCGTCGGGGTCGGGCACCGACACTACGAGGCCGTCCGGGCGGGAGGCGACGGCTGCGTCGATGAGCTCGCTCATCGTGACCATGTCGAACGTGCTCGGCGCCTGGTACTCGACCCTTACGCCCATGTCATGTGCCGCGTCGTCGAGGCCGTTGATCACCACCGACCAGAATGGGTTCGCCGAGACGCCGTGCGTGACGGCGACGATGCGAAGAGCGGCCCTCGCGGTGTCACTCGTGGACGCGCCAGGGCGCTGCACGGGGTCGCCGCAGCCTGTCGCGACGAGGACGGCGACGAGTATCGAGGCGGCATCGCCGGCGACGGGCCGAGCCAGGGACCCCTCACTCCCCAACATGCACCACACACCGCCGCACCGACCCACGCCGACGGTGCTCCCAGAGGTAAATCCCCTGCCACGTACCAAGCGCCAGCGCGCCTCGCTCGATGGGGATCGACAGCGTGGTCGACGTCAGCGCCGCCTTAATGTGGGACGGCATGTCATCCGGACCTTCGTGCACGTGCGTGAAGTTGGGGTCGTCCTCCGGCACGAGCCGCTCCAGCCAAAGCTCGAGGTCGCGACGGGCGGACGGGTCCACGTTCTCCTGGATCGTGAGGCTCGCTGACGTGTGCTGGACCATCACCGTGCACAGCCCTTGATCCAGGCCGCTGGCACGGACGACGCCTTGCACCGTGTCGGTGATCTCGAGGAGGCCCTTGCCCCGAGTATGGATCTCGATGTGGTCCATCATGGTACGCACAACTCCGGTTACGTGATAATCTAGTTGTCCGCCAGGTGGCAGAACTCTTCAGAGAACCGAAGCATGACAGGCTTCCTCCGCATACAGTTTCTGGCGCTGACGCTCGGTGCTATAGTCGCGCCCAGCCTTTCGGCGCAGGACGGTGGTCCGAGGCTGGTGATCATGCTGGTCGTCGATCAGCTTCGGGGGGATCTCCTCGACCGCTATGAGCCGGCCTTCACCGCCGGCTTCCGCCGTCTGCTCGACGAGGGGTTCCGCTTCACGCAGGCGTCGCACGCGCACGCGCGCACGAGCACGGCTCCGGGTCACGCGACGCTCACCACCGGGGTCTTTCCCTCCCGCCACGCCGTCGTCGCGAACTCCTGGTTCCAGCAGGTCGGTGGTGAGTGGGAGAGCTCATACGCCGTCGCCGACCCCCCACGCAGAATCCTCGGCTTCGAGACCGTGCAGGTCCTCGAAGGGCGGTCTCCGAAAGCGATGATCCGCGAAGGCCTTCCCGACTGGCTCCGCGCCGCAAACGACGAGTCGCGCCGGGTATCGATCTCGAAGAAGGATCGCGCCGCGATCCCGATGGGTGGCAAGACGAGCGAACAGGTGTACTGGCTGCTGCCTGAGCTCGGTCGCTTCATCACCTCTACGCACTACCTGAACAGCTATCCGGAGTGGCTCATGCGCTTCAACGGCAGCTTCATGCCAGCGATCGCGCAAGACACGGTGTGGAACACGGACGTACCAGCGCGGCTTCGGAGTCTCGCGCGTCCCGACTCCGCGACCTACGAGTTCGATGGCGTTCACTCGACGTTCCCGCATGTGAGCTCGGAGGAGAACGCCGAAGACCACCCACAGGTCCACAACGTGTGGGGCTTCGAGCAGTCGCGCGTCGATGCCGCGGTCATGGCGCTGGCGCATGAGGTGATCGACGAGCTGAAGCTCGGCCAGCGCCGTAATCAGGACTATCTGGCGATCTCACTCTCCGCCACGGACCGCATCGGGCACGCCTACGGCCCCTTCAGTCAGGAGCAGCTCTCGAACCTGATCCACGTCGATCGGCTTCTCGGCGAGTTCTTCGAGTACCTGGACGAGGAGGTCGGCGAAGGAGAGTGGTTGATCGGCCTCGCCGGAGACCACGGCGTCGTCACGATCCCCGAGGCTCAGGTGGAGATGGGCACGAACCCGGACGCCGTACGAATCCCGGACACGGAGAGGAACGCACGGCTCGCCGAGGCGCTCAACGAAACGACGCGCGACGGTGGCTCGCCGGAGGAGTTCGCGGAGCGGCTCGCCCGGCTCGTCGAGAAGCGGGGACTCGTAGCGAAGGCGTACACGCATTCGGAACTGACGCGCGGTGAGCCCGCCGACTCCTTCGCGGTCCTCTTTCGCAACTCGCATTACCCGGGGCGCGCGTGGGGGCCGCTATCGCGCTGGGGCGTCGAAGTCCGATTCGGAGAGGGAGACCTCGTGGGATATCGCACGGGCACGAACCACGAAACGACGTATTGGTACGACCGTCACGTGGAGATGATCTTCATGGGCGCGGGCGTCGAGTCCGGCACTTCGGACGCGCCCGTCTACACCGTGGACTTCGCGCCCACCCT
Organism: Longimicrobiales bacterium; assembly: GCA_965197725.1. Lineage (GTDB taxonomy): Bacteria > Gemmatimonadota > Gemmatimonadetes > Longimicrobiales > Gaopeijiaceae > UBA1138. The sequence goes on along the minus strand of CBDANQ010000060.1, from coordinate 123,261 downwards.
CGCTGGGCTCGCGGGCATTCCGATTCCCGCGGACTTGGACGGCCGTCGTATCTATTGACAAGCAGGTTCAGGCCTTCGCTTCAGCAAGGAACTACATGGGGCTGTCTCGTACGGTTGCTTGCTCATTGTTGTGTACGACGTGGCTCGCCGGTCCGCTGTGGGCGCAGGACGGCCACCGGATCTGGGGCGAGGTGTACACGACCTCCGGCGACGTCCATGAGGGGTTCATCCGCTGGGACCGGAACGAGGGCAGCTGGGTGGACATTCTGGACGGATCCAAAGAGATCCCCGAGGAGAACTACCGGGCGTGGGTCGAATCGAGCGGTGAAGAAGGACCGCCGGTGCGCACCATCGACCTGCGGGGGTATCGGATTTCCTGGGAGGAGGACGACCCCGACTTCCCATCCGCCGCGGCGTCGGGCATTCGCTTCGGGCACCTCGCGTCTCTCCGCGTCATCGGTGCGGACCGGGTCGAGCTGACCCTGCGTTCTGGCGAGCTAGTGGAGCTGGAGGGCGGCTCTACGGATCTGGGACCTTCCATCCGTGAGCTGGTGGTGGACGTGCCCGGGCGGCGTGGAGTCGAGCTCGACTGGGGTGATCTCGATCGAGTCGTGTTCTCCGCGGCGCCCTCTGGAGCCCGGGCCTCCGCTAGCCGACTCTACGGAACCGTCGAAGACCGTGACGGCAATCGCTTCACGGGCTACGTCTCGTGGGATCTGGACGAGATCCTCAAGTCCGATGTGCTGGACGGCGAAGAGATGCAGGGGGGTGACGAGCTGGACATTCGATTCGGCGAGATCACCTCGATTGCGCGTATCCCTGGTGGGGCTCGGGTCGTGCTGGTCAACGGGGACGAGCTGGACCTCACAGGCTCGAACGACGTCGACCGCGGAAACCGCGGGATTCAGATCTCGGATCCGAGCCTCGGCATGGTGGAGGTCGCGTGGCGGGACTTCCAGATTCTGCGCTTCCATGAGGCGGACGCGGTCGTTGGTTACGACGCCTTCGATGGAGGCCACCTCTTGCGGGGCACCGTGGTCACGCAGTCGGGTGAGCAGATCGAAGGCGTGATTCGGTGGGACGCGGACGAGGCCGGGTCGTGGGAATTTCTGAACGGTCGTGCGGACGATGTGGTCTTCACGATCGAGCTCGGCTACGTGAGCCGGATCGAGCGAGGGGACGCGTTCGGGGCCAAGGTGACACTCCTGGACGGGACGGAGCTTCGAGCTCGACGACTCCAACGACGTCGACTGGGACAACAAGGGCATCCTCATCGCCCCGATCGGTGCGAACCGCCCGAGCGACCCCGACGGGTCCCGGTGGCGGGTGGTTCCCTGGGACGACTTCCGTGAGGTCCGCTTCAGGCACGATGCGACGGACGACAGTCGAAGGCAGGGCTCATGACACGAACGCGAGCGCTGGTTCGCTTCGGAGCGTGCGTCCTCTCCTCGCTCGGCCTTTCAGTTGAATTCGCCGCCGGACAAGTCGCGCCGGACACGTTCGTCGATTCCGGAGCGCGCACGCTCTTCGAGGCGGCACAGACGAACTGGCGATCCGTCGACGCGTCGGTGGTGCGGTACACGGCGCTCATCAAGCAGCGAATCGCGGCGGCGATTCGGACCCCGCTCAAGGATCGCATCATCTACCGCAACGAGACCGCCGTCCGGGCTTTCTGGGACCGGGATCATGACGCGGTGGTCCAGGTCCTGGGCACGCGCTCGCAGTATCCGGGCCGGTCGATCGCGGTGAGAGAGGGTGACATGGACTGGCTGGACGACCTCCCGTTCGACGAGCCTTTCGAGCCGGGCGGCGAACGCCTCCTCCTTGGCATTTCGCACGAGGACGACAGCGCCTTCGAGTCGAACGAGGAGGACGGCTACTGGGTCGCGCACCCGTTGGTGAACGGGGCCGACTCCCTGTACCGCTACGAAAGCGGGGACACGCTTACGCTATCCCTCCCGGATGGGCGTCGGCTCCTCATCGTTCAGCTGGACGTACTCCCTCGGGAGGCCGATGTCCACCGCATCACGGGGAGCCTGTGGATCGAGCCCGAGTCCGGGGCGCTCGTGCGGGCGGTCTACCGGCTGAGCCGGCAGTTCGATGCCATGCGCGACATCGCCGAGCTCCAGGAAGAGGAGGACAAGGGATCGTTCAAGTACGTGCCAGGCCTGTTCAAGCCGTGGACGTTCGACCTGACGATGGTGGCCGTCGACTATGCCCTGTGGGACTTCGAGGTCTGGCTCCCGCGCAGCATGCGCATGGAGGGGGAGGTCAGCGCGGGCATCCTGAAGATGCCGGTGTCGATGGACCTCTCCTATACGATGGAGTCGGTAACCAGCGAGGCAGACCTGGCTGAGCCGGAAACGGCCGCACGGTTGGGACTCGTAGAGCGGCACTTCGAGAGCCGCGCCGAGGCCATGACCTTCATCGCCCAACTGTTGTCCGAGCAGGACGGGATCGAATACGAAGCCGCCGACGAAGAGTTCGCGCGCGAACGCGAGTCTTTGATGATCGTGCCCCAGGAACGGAGCTTGGTCGCCACCAGTCCCCGTCTTCCGCCTCCGATCTGGGAAGACGCGGTGGGTTTCCCGTCGGACGACCAGCTCGAGGACTACGTCAACAGCCTGGCCGACTTGCCAGCGCCGAGCATCCAGGGAATTCCCTGGTCGGCGAACTGGGGCTGGGCCCGCCAGGACCTGGTCCGGTACAACCGCGTGGAGGGACCGGCCGCGGGTGGTCGCTTCGAGGCGAGCCTGGGTGGGCCTTACACCTTCGAGGCCCAGGGATTCTTCGGACTCGCGGATCTCGATGCGAAAGTGCGCCTGGACTTCGAGCGGAGTTCTGTTCGGCGTCGGCTGCGCCTGGGCATCTTCCACGAGCTCACCACCACCGACCCCCGGGGAGGCTATCTGGAGCTGGGCAACTCGGTGCACGCACTCCTCTTCGGACGGGACGAGGGAGAATACTACCGGGCCACGGGTGCCGACTTCACATGGCGTCCCCCGATCGGTGCCCGCGCGTCCTTCGAGTTCAGGGCCTATGCGGAGCGTCAGGAGTCGGTCTCCTCCGAGATCGGCTTCGCGCTATACCACGCGCTTGATTCGAGTTGGGACTTCCGACCCAACATCGACGCCGACGAGGTGGAGGAGGTCGGCGCCGAACTGCGACTCTCTCCGTGGTGGGGTGGCGAGCCCTTTCGGGCACAGTTCGGGCTCGAACTGTACGGACAGGGGGCCCGCTGGAGGACCACGTTCACGAGAGCCGAAACGGACTACGCGCGGGCCAGCGCGATTCTGCGTGCGGCCGTTCCGGTGGTCTATCCGACCTGGCGCTTGGGCGTCGAGGCCGGTGGCGGAACCACCTGGGGCGACGCGCCGGTCCAACGCGCATGGTTCTTGGGCGGAGCCAAGACGCTCCGCGGATACGCTGGTTCAACCTTCATGGGGTCGTCCTTCGCGCGGGGTCGGCTGGAGTTGGCACGGACCCTCGACGTCGGCTCGGTGAGCGTGTTCGGGGACGTCGGCTGGGCCGGACTGCGCTCGGACTTCGACACAGGCGACTTCCTCTATGGCATCGGCGTGGGCCGAGGCGTTCTCGACGGCCTGATCCGTATGGACTTGTCCCACGGGCTCAACGGCTTCGCGAAGCAGTTCCGGATCGATCTGTACCTAGACGCTCTGCTCTGAGTCGGCCTGGGCGGCGGGTGTTCTCGCCCGTCGCCAAGCGATAAATTTACGGGACGGGCTGGGGAGCCCGGGAGCCCGGGTCACTCCAGGCTGTTAGGAGCTTCGATACCGAAGTGTCGGGACTGCGCCGAGAAATGGTACTTCCAGGTCTACTCGTCGATCCGGCCTGGCTACAGAAGCAGGCGAACGATCCTCAGGTGTGCATCGTCGACCTCCGCGACGCGCGGGCCTACGAAGACGAGCATATCCCCGGCGCGATCCATGTGGAACTGGCCGAGCTCGGACGGACGCGGGAGGGGTGTGAGAACGTGTTGCTGCCTCCTCATGAATTCGACGCACTCATGGACCGAGTCACGCTTTCCAACAATGACGCTGTCGTCTGCTACGACGCTCACTGGGGCTTGGCCTCGGCGAGGCTGGTTTGGGCCCTCCACCGCTACGGACACAGGTCCGTCGCGGTGTTGAACGGTGGGTGGGACCGATGGCAGGAGGAGCGACTACCCACGGTCCGCCGCGCTGAGCGTGCCCGACCGGAAGGCGCGCCCGCTTTCGAATCGCGCTTGACCGCGGACGTCAGCGCCGACTACGACTGGCTCCATGAGCACGGGATCCCCGACGACGTCGTCCTGCTCGACACGCGCGCTCAAACGGAGTTCGATCAGGGCCACCTTCCGGGGGCGATTTGTTGGGACTGGTTCCGCGCTGTCCCGGTTGGGTCATGGGAGTGCTCTCGAGACAGCGGCGAGCTCCGCTCGGAGTGGGCGAAGCTAGGGGTCACGCCGGACCGGGAGATCGTCACCTACTGTCGGTCGGGCATGCGCGCGGCGCACACGTACATGGTGCTGCGCCACGCTGGGTTTCCCCGCGTGCGGCTCTACGACGGATCGTGGCAGGACTGGAACTCACGGGGCGGAAACGATGGCGACTGATGCCTTGGCGCGCCTCCCGGCCCGCTCCGCACCAAACAAAGTGACCATGGGAATGGCAGCCTGGGCTGCCGCGTCAGTGGTGTATGTCGTCGCACGGACCGCGGACACCGAGTTCGCGATGTTCTGGGCCTTCGGTCTCGCGTTCGGGCTCGTGCTTCAGCGGGCACGCTTCTGCTTCGCGTCGGCGTTCCGCGACATCTTCCTGCTGGGCCACGCCCGCAACATGAAGGGCGTACTCTTGGGCCTCGCCGTGGCTTCCGTGGGCTTCGGTGTCGTGATGGGCCAACAGGTGCCCCTCACCTCACTGGGGATCTATCCCCCTTCGGCCAATGTGCTTCCGCTCGGTATTCACACGGGGCTCGGCGGACTTCTCTTCGGCGTGGGCATGGTCCTGGCCGGCGGATGCGTCTCCGGCAGCTTGTATCGCATGGGCGAGGGATACGTCGCGTCGTGGGTCGCCTTCGCTGGGGTGATGGGGGGACTGCTGGTGGCGGCGTATTCGTGGAACTGGTGGTGGGACGTGCACGTGTCCACGGCGCCACGGATCTGGATGCCTCACGGGCTGGGCCATCCGGGTGCACTAGTGGTGACGTTGTTGGCTCTGGCGGCCGTCTACGTTTTCGTGGTGTCCGTAGAGCATCGAGCCGGCATGGTGGTGCCTTCGGTGCGGCGCGGCGGAGAGCCGACGGACAGCGTGAGGGGCCACCTCAAGGACGTGACACGGAGCGTGTTCGTACGCGGCTGGCCGATCCTGCCAGCGGGCGCTGCCCTGGGCGGCCTGAACGTTCTCCTCTTCACGGCGCAGGAGCCGTGGGGCTTCACGGGCGAGGTGTCTCGGTGGTCGGCCGGAGTGGCTTCCGTCTTCGGCGCCTCCCCCGGACCGTTGGCTGGCGTGGAATCCCTACCGGGTTGCGTTCTCGTGCCCTCGAACGGACTCTTCTTCCACCACATGCTCTTTCTTGTGTGTGGCATGTTCTTCGGCTCTTTCGCCGCGGCGGTCGGGGCGGGAGAGTTCAAAATCAGAGCGCCCAAGCGTGCGAGGAGGTATGCGCAGTCCCTCGGCGGCGGTTTGATGATGGGATACGGGTCGGGCATCGCCATGGGCTGCACGATTGGTGCGTTCTTTTCAGCGATCCCGTCGCTGGCAATCAACGGATGGGTGTTTGCCGTCTTCCTTGGTCTCGGCGCTTGGATCGGCACTCATGCAATACAGCGGATCGCGTAGACGACACGGAGCGGGAGACCCATGCCAGCGACGAAACTGGATGTGAGAGGGGAGATCTGTCCGTACCCGATGATGCGGACCGTGAGCGCGCTGAAGAAGCTCTCCGAGCACAAAGACGCGCTCGAGGTAGTCACGGATCATGCTCCGGCGCTGGACACGATTCCGACCCAGGCGGCCCGACTGGGATACCAGACCGATATCGAAGAAACCGGCGCCTCCGAGTGGCGCCTGACCATCACGCGCGCGAAAGCGAGGGAGGAAACATGACGTATCTACGAGCCCTGACCAGGCCTCTCTTGGCGATGGTGCTGGCAACCCTCGCGGCCACGTGCGGGGGCGATGTTGGTGAGACCGTCGCGGCCTCCTACGCCAAGGACGTCTTGGTCGACACGGAGTGGGTCGAAGCGCACATGAATGATGCCGACGTGCGCCTGGTGGACGTCGGGGGGGGTCTCGAAGGATTCCAAGAGGGGCACATTCCCGGAGCGTCCTTCCTGTCGATGGGCCTCCTCTCGAATCCCGACGATCCCATCCGCGGCCAGATCGCGACGGAAGAGGGTGTGTCGGCGGCGCTGTCCTCGCTGGGTATCGAGCGGGACCAAACGGTCGTCCTATACGACGATCGGAACAATCTTCCTTCCGCAAGGGCCTACTGGGTGTTGAAGTACTACCAGCATGCGCAAGTCCGCATCTACAACGGAGGGGAGCCGAGGTGGGTCGCGGACGGACGCGTGCTGAGCACGGAGACGCCGGAGTCCGAAGCGTCCAGTTACCAGGCCGGGCCGGCGGACCCGGCGATACGGACGACCTGGCAGTACGTGGTGGACCACACCGACGACCCGTCGACGCTGTTCTGCGACGCGAGAGGTCCCGATGAGCACCTGGGCCGCAGCGTCAGATCCGCAAGAGGCGGCCACATCCCAGGATCGATCAACGTGGAGTGGACCGCCGCGGTCGCCCCAGACGGCACGTTCAAGTCTGCCGACGCGCTGGCCGAGTTGTACGGTGGCGCCGGGTTCGCTTCGGACAAAGAGATCATCACGTATTGCCAGAGCGGCATTCGAGGCGCCCACACCTGGTTCGTCCTGAGCGAGCTCCTGGGATACCCGTCCGTGCGCAACTACGACGGTTCGTGGGAGGAGTACGGGAACAACCCGGAAAGCCCGATCGAGAGCTAGGGTCGGCGGTAGCTGGGACAGCCGTACGTGCGGCGTTGAATCTCGAAATCCTCGCCTGCGCGACCACGCGAGCGGATCCGAGGCGCGGGGACACAAACTGCCGTTTCTGGCCTAGCAGACCGTGGATAAAGTCCGGTCATCGCTGTTGTGTTAAATCAGGAGGACACGAGGGTTTTTGCAGCGAGGACGGCGATGGCGGTAGGCAAGCGGCCCGAGGCTCGGCAGGGCGAGATGTTCGTGGTGGCGAGCGAGATTCGGGAAGCGCACGCGGCGGTGTTCGGGCGGGTGCTGGAGCTGCTGAAGGGGTCGGAACAAGGACTGGGTGCATCCGCACGACCCGGAGGCGCGGATCACGAAGATGAAGGACGGCAGGACGCGCCTGGCGCACAAGTTGGAGCAGGCGGTCGACATGGAGACCGGTGCGCTTGTGGCGGTGACGGTGCAGACGATGGACGGGGGAGATGTGGCGTCGCTGCCCAACACGCTGGACGAGGCAGAGCGGCAGCTGGAAGTAGTGCAGGTAGAGCCCGAGGAAGTGGTGGCCGACAAAGGCTACCACTCGAACAAGACCATGACGGGCGTGAAGGAGCGGGAGCTGCGCAGCTATGTGAGCGAGCCCAACCGCGGGCGCCGGAAATGGAAGAACAACCGGGACGCGCAGACGCCGACCTACGACAACCGCCGCCGGATCCGCGGCAACCGGGGGATGCGGCTGCTGCGCCAGCGCGGCGAGAAGGTGGAGCGGGGGTTTGCGCACTTGCTTGTGACCGGAGGGCTGCGTCGCGTCCACATACGGGGCCAGGAGGAGATTCGAAAACGGATGTTGATCCACGCGGCGGCCTTCAACCTCGGCCTTCTCATGCGCAAGCGGTTCGGGGTTGGAACCCCCCGTGCGTTACAGGGCCTCGCTACCGTACAAGCTGCGCTCGCAACTCAGGTTACAACCCGCGTCTCGCGCTTTTTCCGCCGTATTCGGCGCTATTTCGCCTTCCTTGGGCCGAATATCGCCTCGTCAGACCCCAAAACCCGCTTCTTGCACAACAACACAGCCCCCGCGTGTCTGCCTTCTCTCCCACCCATCATCCGCTGGGAACCTATTTCTTCCACGGACTGCTAGCACCCCTCGGGTGGCCGCAGACGGGAGCTCAGGGCTGTATCCGCCTCGCGGTCGTGGGGCCCGGCTCGGAGGCGCTTCGGATGGGTCTGATACGGGCGCGAGCATCATCGCGACCGTAGGGGCTTTCGCCTTGTGTGGGGAGCCGCAGTTGGTACAATTGGGCCGACGCCCCCCCCCTTCAAGGCGGCTGATCCAACATCATGAAGCAGAAAGGATCGTATCCAAAGTGAACCTGCTGCTAGTGAACCTGCCGCGCATGTTGATCGTGATCGCGGCCGCGGCATGCCTGACCACTTCCAATCTTTCGGCGCAAAATGGGAGCCGGATCGGCAACGCGACGTTCGTCGAAAACGGACCGACCATCGACGGCCTGATCGATGACGCCGTTTGGGCCAGGGCCCAACCGATCACGGGCTTCGTTCAGCAGGAGCCTGTGGAGGGCCGGCCCGCGTCAGAGAAAACGGAGGTTCGCATCCTGTATGATGGGCGCGCGCTCTACATCGGTGCAATCCTCTACGATAGCGAGCCGGACAGAATCCTGGTGACCGACAGCCGTCGCGACTCCGGGCTAGGCGACATGGACTCGTTCCAGGTCATTTTCGACACCTACCACGATCTACAGAACGGCCTCGTCTTTGGGACCAACCCGGCGGGTATCGAGTACGATGGTCAGGTCAGCAACGAGGGTCAGGGCGGCGGCGGCGGCAGGACAAGAGCGACCGTAGGCTCCGGATCCGGCTTCAACAGGAACTGGGACGCCAGTTGGACGGTCCGAACACGGGTGACCGACGTGGGCTGGACCGCGGAATTCGAGATTCCCCTTCGCAGCCTTCGGTACGGGGCCAAGCCCCAGGTCTGGGGCGTGAACTTCCAGCGCAGCATTCGGCGCAAGCGTGAACAGGTTTTCTGGGCGCCGATCGGACGCCTCTACAACCTCTATCGCCTTTCCTCGGCTGGTGAACTGCACGGTCTGGAGCTCGATGAGCCACGAAACTTCAAGGCCACCCCGTATACGATCGGTTCAATCGCGCGTGCGTATGACGACCCCACGCAAACCGAGCCGGATGCCGACGGGTCTATCGGTCTCGACACCAAGTTCGGGGTGACTCCCAGCCTGACCCTGGACCTCACCTACAATACCGATTTCGCCCAGGTCGAAGTCGACGAGCAGGTGATCAACCTTACTCGGTTCAACGTACGCTTTCCGGAAAAGCGTCCGTTCTTCCTCGAGAACGCCGGTCAGTTGGCGGCGGGCAAGTCTGGCGTCGATCTTTTCTTCAGCCGGCGGATCGGCATCGGCCCAGACGGCGCGCCCGTACCCATCGCGGGTGGCGCACGTCTCAGCGGCCGCGCCGGAGGGACGAATGTCGGCTTCCTGATGATGCAGACGGACGCGGTGCCCGGTGAGCTCGGTGAGCCCAATTTGCTACCCAAGAACAACTTCGCGGTGGCACGGGTCAGCCGTGAACTCCCCAATCGGTCGAGCCTCGGGGGGATCATCGTCAGTCGAGACGCGGCTGGGGGGGGGGCGGCCGCCGATGACCTGAACCGCACATTCGGCGTGGACGGCAAAGTGGGGCTCGGCGATAACGTGGACGTTCGTGGTTTCCTCGCGCGCACCGAGACTCCGGGCCGAACCGGCGACGAAATGGCCTACAACGCGCGTGTAGGGTACGGGCGGGGAGGGCTGGACAGCCATATCGAATACACACAGGTCGGGGACGACTTCAACCCGGAAGTTGGATTCCTAAGGCGAAGCGCTTTTCGATCGACGGACTACCGCATTTTCTGGAGATATCGGACGCCCAGCATTTCGTGGCTCCGCGAGCTGCGTCCACACACCCAACTGACCACGTTCTGGGATCTCGACGGGTTTCGGGAGGGCCAGACCTGGCACATCGACAACCACATCGACTTCGAGAATGGGTGGTTTATCGCTCCCGCCATCGATATCGAGTGGGAGGGTTTTCAGGAGGACTTCGAGGTTTCGCCGGGCGTGGTCGTGCCTGCCGGGCAATACACATACTGGGAGACCGACTTGCAGCTGAGGTCGGACCAGAGTCGCACGCTGTCCGCCGGCTCACGCTTCGCGCTCGGAGAGTTCCTGGCTGGGACCCAGACCTCGTTCGACTCGACCTTGAGGGTACGGGGCGGATCCAGCCTTAACACGGAGATCGGATGGAGCCGTCGCGACATCAGTCTCCCGTGGGGTGACTTCACTACGAATCTGGTGCAGGCGCGCTTCAACTACAGCTTTTCGCCGCGAGTCAACTTCCAATCTCTCATCCAGTACAACGACCGAGTCGAGAACTGGAGCGGGAACTTGCGCTTCGGATTGTTGAACCAGGCGGGCGCCGGGAGCGGTCTGTTCATCGTGTACAACGAGACGCAGGCGCTAGAGGGCCTAGGGCCGATCCGGCGCAACTTCATCATCAAATATTCACGGCAATTCGATGTGCTGAGATGAGGCCGTCGAGAACGAGCATCGCCCGAAGCGGGTGGCCCGTCAGAGATCCGTCCTACGTCGCCTCCAACACGTCCTCGATCCTCTTCAGACGCTCATCAATCTCGCGAAGCTGATGAAGGATCATGATGTGAGTCTTCTTGGCATCGATCCCAACCGGGCTGTCATCGCTGGCGATCTCGTTCTCGATAGCCTGGTACGTGTCCTGCGGAATCTCCATGCGGTGCTCCTGGCCTGAGTGGATGCTACAGGAGGCTGCGGTGCGGGATGCGGGTAGGCATGAGTGGGGGCTAAGCGGCGTTAGGCGCTACTCGTCGATCAACTCAGGAAAGAGTGGCGGCAGATCGCGGATCTGAGCCCAACCCTCGTGCTTTTGCACGGATGTCACACAAAGGTCTTCAAAGTATTCGTCGAGTACTGCCGCACGTCCCTGGGCGAGCGGCGGGGAGCAGTAGTCTTCTTCCTCCCATACCACTCCTCCGTCGGGTCGCTGGCGCGCGCCACGCAGCGCGAACGTGACGGAGACACCGAACGGCCTCAGGTGAAGGAACTCGTCTCTCCCTAGCCGTTCCCCAAGCTCTGAGAGACGGTCCTTCTTAGCCACCGCTTCAACCAAGTAGTACGCCATCAAACGGCCTTTCCTGAATCAACAGGATGGCGAATCACGGACCCCCCGCTCCTTCTAACACAACCGCCAGCAGGATCGAGCCCACGATCACCACGCCTTCCACGAAGACGCGCAGCCAGGGGATCTGAGCCTTCAATTGGGCACCCCTCTATCTACGCGGTAGCGGCCCTCTAGCGCCGCGTTCAGGCGGGCGACGGCAGCGAACGTGGCAGACAAAATGCGTCTAAGGCGTGTGAGGCCACAACCATCTCACGTGATGCTCATCCAAAGAATACTCACTGAGTATAAAATCCAACCCAAAAAATTGCCGCGTGGGGGTTCGTGGTCCCATGCCGCGTCTCGCCGTACGTGGACGGGTTCGGACACCCCCGCTTCCTTGTGCCGCCCGGCTGCCGCTTGGATCTTGCCTTTGTGCCTTACTGAGCCTCTGACCGGATAGTGATGTCCAACGACCTCACTGACACGCCACCCTCAAGGCTGCGACCGCATCGGGCTCGAGCTCGGGGAGGGTGGTGTTACCACCGTCTAGGTAGCCGATCAGCTCAGTGTCGAGAACCCCGACATGGCCCCCTTCGACACCACCCTCGTCATCGAATCGTGCCAGCCTACAGAAATCACCAGGCGCGGGTCCCCTCGCACCTCGCGGCGACGCTCCTATGCGCGGCTGGCTGGGCGTTCATGCCCGCTCGCGGTCTGGCCCAGATCTCGTCGCCCCCCACCGACCCGGCGCCTCCTGCTCCAGCTCGGAGCGTCGAGCCGACATTGACGCGTGACAGCGACGGGAGGGTGACGCTGCGGGCGATTCGCTTGGAAGAGCCCCTGCGTACCGACGGCCGGCTGGACGAGCTCATCTACGGCGTGGTGCCTCCGGCTGACGACTTCATCCAGCAGCTGCCGCTCGAGGGCGAGGCGGCCACGGAGAAGACCGAAGCGTGGATCTTCTTCGACGACCGGAACATCTACGTCTCCGCCCGCGCCTGGGACAGTCAACCCGAACGGATGGTGGCCAGTGAGTTGCGGCGCGATGGGCGCCAGATCAACCAAGGCCAAAACATCGCCATTGTTTTCGACACGTTCAATGACAACCGGAACGGGTTCTACTTTCAGACAAATCCACTCGGGGTGTTGCGCGACTTGGAAGTCACGGACGAGGGCAACCCGAACACGGACTGGAACCCGGTATGGGAGGTAAGGGCGGGGCGATTCGACCAAGGGTGGACCTTCGAGATGGTCATCCCCTTCAGATCCTTGCGCTACGCCGGATCAGGACCGCAGGTCTGGGGCTTCAACATGCGCCGAACCGTGATTTGGAAGAATGAGGTGTCATTCCTGACGCCGATATCGGCTTCCTCCGGCCACTTCGGAATCTTCAGGATGTCGTCGCATGCCACCCTCGTGGGCCTCGAGACACCGGACAAGTCGATCGACGTCGAATTCAAGCCGTACGCTATCTCAGCGATGACGACGGACCTGGATGCAGTAGAGCCCATCTCGAACCGCGCGACAGGCGACATCGGCGCTGACCTCAAGTACGGGCTGACACAGAGCCTCATCGCGAACCTCACGGTCAACACTGACTTCGCCCAAGTCGAAGCCGACGAGGAGCAGATAAACCTGACGCGGTTCAGTCAATCTTTTCCGGAGAAGCGGGAGTTCTTCCTGGAAGGTCGCGGCATCTTCGGCTTCGGTGGCGGTGGAGGTAGAGGTAGAGGCGGTGGCGGTGGTGGTGGAGGTGGCGGCGGTAGAGGTGGCAACCCCGACGTTCCGGTGATGTTCTTCAGCCGGCGGATCGGCCTGAGTGAGGGGGAGGCCATACCGGTGCGGGCCGGCGCCCGGCTGATCGGAAAGGCAGGCCCCGTCACGGTGGGCGCCCTCAACGTTCAGACTGGAGATGCTCCGAACGTAGGGGCTCTGCCTACGAATTTCTCGGTGGTACGGGTCAAGCGTGAGATCCTGAGCCGCAGCAGTATCGGGCTCATCGCCACGCACCGTACGCGCATGATCAGCCAGGACGGCTCGAACACGGTTTTGGGACTGGACGCCCAATTTCTATTTCTGACGGACTGGGAGATCACCAGCTATTACGCCAGGAGCAGCACACCGAAGGGCGTGGGTGACGACGCGAGCTACCGCGCGCAGGTTGCCTACAACGGTGACCGCTACGGCCTCCAGATCGGACACCTGATGGTTGGCGACGCATTCAACCCCGAGATCGGCTTCCTGCGCCGCGACGACTTCCGGCTGAACTCGGCTCAGGTGCGCTTCAGCCCTCGGCTTTTCTCGAGCCGCTCGATTCGGAGGCTGGTCTGGCAGGCCAGCGTCAATCACGTGACTGATGAGAGCGGCAACCTCCTCGAAAGTCGCGAGGCGCAGGGCCTGTTCCGGACGGAGCTGGAGAGCGGCGATATGTGGGATGTCCAGTACACGCACCGGTACGAGTTCCTCGACAGTGATTTTCAAATCGCCCAAGACGTGGTGATCCCGGTGGGCGCGTATCGCTTCGGAGCAGTGAGTACCACGTATTCGATTAACCAGCAGCATCGCCTTAGCGGGCGCCTCAATGCCGAGTATGGCAGCTTCTTCGATGGCGACCGAACCGCGATCGGCTATAGCGGCCGGATCGAGATCTCCCCGCGATTCTCGCTCGAACCCAGCCTGTCGCAGAACTGGGTGGACCTCGCTGAAGGAGGCTTCAACACGCGGCTCGTCACGGCGCGCGCCATCTTCGCCCCCTCAGCCCGCAGCGCTCTGAGCAGCCTGATACAATACAACTCCAGGAACAGCGCATGGAGCTCCAACGTGCGACTCCGCTGGGAGTACTCTCCCGGTAGCGAGCTGTTCTTGGTCTACAGCGACAGCCGGGACACGTCAAGGCAGGGGTTCCCCGAACTGCAAGACCGTACGTTGGCGGTCAAAATCACACATCTTCTTCGGTTCTGAAGCACTTTTGTCATCCACCGAACCCCTTGTCTTCGCGCTTACCGCCTACACCCCTTCCGGGGACGCGGGAAGCTGTCCTCAGTTCGGAGCCACGCACGAACGCCCACCGGAGTTGTTAGTCGAAGAGACAGCGGGCTATAACACCCATAAGGAGTCTCTAGCAGTCCGTGGAAGAAATAGGTTCCCAGCGGATGATGGGTGGGAGAGAAGGCAGACACGCGGGGGCTGTGTTGTTGTGCAAGAAGCGGGTTTTGGGGTCTGACGAGGCGATATTCGGCCCAAGGAAGGCGAAATAGCGCCGAATACGGCGGAAAAAGCGCGAGACGCGGGTTGTAACCTGAGTTGCGAGCGCAGCTTGTACGGTAGCGAGGCCCTGTAACGCACGGGGGGTTCCAACCCCGAACCGCTTGCGCATGAGAAGGCCGAGGTTGAAGGCCGCCGCGTGGATCAACATCCGTTTTCGAATCTCCTCCTGGCCCCGTATGTGGACGCGACGCAGCCCTCCGGTCACAAGCAAGTGCGCAAACCCCCGCTCCACCTTCTCGCCGCGCTGGCGCAGCAGCCGCATCCCCCGGTTGCCGCGGATCCGGCGGCGGTTGTCGTAGGTCGGCGTCTGCGCGTCCCGGTTGTTCTTCCATTTCCGGCGCCCGCGGTTGGGCTCGCTCACATAGCTGCGCAGCTCCCGCTCCTTCACGCCCGTCATGGTCTTGTTCGAGTGGTAGCCTTTGTCGGCCACCACTTCCTCGGATGGTGTCCCGCTGACAGTTGAAGGTGGTGGCGCCGGAGAGTCTCTTGGTTAGCCTGTCTTTCTCATTTCGGCAACCGGTTCATGGTCGTCGAGGTGGGCCCTGAGCATCCAGAGCTGGTCGTAGCCGATGATCCTCCGGTAGCTCTTCTCGGTTTCCACGAACGAGGCCGCAGCCCAGCGCAAGGCCATCGCTCCGTTCTTCCAGTTAGTCACCCTGCGGGTCTTCCGTCTTACGCCCGAGTGGGTGCTGTCGATCAGGTTGGTCGAGCCCAGGCACTTCCTCAGCCGCGGTGGGAGGCCGAGCCGGTTTATGGTGAACATCTCGCTGAGGCCTTCGCGCAGGCTGGCTGCGGCCGAGGGGTGGTCGCGCTCGAGCCATCGGGCGAGCTGCTCGAGCTTCTGCTCGCCCTGCTTCGCGTCCAGCTTCATCGCCGCCCGGAACGCCGCCTTCACCTGAGGATGCTGATCCTTCGGCAGATGACCCAGCACGTTGCGGAGCTTGTGGTTGCGGCAGCGCTGGATGGGGTGACGTTGGCCGAACACCTTCTCGATCGCCTTCCTGAGCGCTTTCGAGCCATCGATCACGAACAGCCGCCGCCTGCCCGGGTCCAGGCCGCGCTCGACCAGATCCTCTAGGAGCGCGCTGGTCACCTCGGCGTTCTCACTCGCTCCTTCCCTCACGCCCAGCACGTGCTTCTTTCCGTCTGAGTCCACGCCTACCGCAGCAAGCACGTGGTGCGAGCCCATCTGGATCCCGTCCAGGTAGATCACCAGGAGGTCCCACGCATCCAGCCGGCGCTCCATCAGCTCCTTCAGCACGCGCTCCGAGGCCTCGACCGTCTCACGGCTCACCGCCGACTTGCTCACCCCGACCGTGTCGGCCATCTCACCGATCACACGGCCGTACTTTCGCGTGCTCACCCCCGCCATCAGGACCTCGAGCATCCGATCCGCCACGGCGCCCGGTCTCCGCATCGCTGCGTACGCCGGCACCTCGACCTCGCCACCCTCCCCGGCGCCCCGGCGCCTGAGCCGTGGCCGCTCCACACGCACCTTCCGGTCCGACAGGTAAACCACACCACCCTGCCGGCCATACCACACCGTGTCGTCTTCCGCTCGTGACCGACCTGCCTGCTTCACGCCTGCCACACCCTCGGCGCTCATCTCCAGCACCGCTTCGATCGTCGCTCGTCCCATCACCTGGATGACTTCGTCGATCGCGACCTCCGTCTGCTCCACGAGCTCAAGCATCGGAAGCAGAAACTGCCCCTCCCGCTTCAGGAACTCCCTGATCGCGCGCTTGTCCGCCCGATCCCTTACCTCGTACGTTCTCTTCATCGTGGTGGCTCCGTGTTGGGGTTTTTGCCTACCCGAGCCTATCGGCCCGGGACCCCCGGAGCCACCACTTTTCTTTCTCCCCTATCAGGAACCTTCAACTACGGTTGGGACAGCTTCCTTCCTCGGGCTCTACCTGCACTACTTCCAGCTGCCGCTCTGCCTCGTCCAGCGTGTTGGGCAGCGACGCCACATCTCCCCCGTCCATCGTCTGCACCGTCACCGCCACAAGCGCACCGGTCTCCATGTCGACCGCCTGCTCCAACTTGTGCGCCAGGCGCGTCCTGCCGTCCTTCATCTTTGTGATCCGCGCCTCCGGGTCGTGCGGATGCACCCAGTCCTTGTTCGAGCCCTTCTTCGGACGCTTCCGGTCCAGCGTCGTCAGATCCTTGCGCGTCGGCGTCTCGATCCCCGACGCCCGGGCCACCTGCTCCAGCCATTCATCGTAGCCCAACCCGTCGTCGCGCCGCACGATCGTGCGCATCGCCGCATTCGCCTCCAGCGTCGTCGAGTCGACGCCCAGCGTCTTGCCGCTCAGCAACCCCGACCCCTTCAGCAGCTCCAGCACCCGCCCGAACACCGCCGCGTGCGCTTCCACGCTCAGGCGCTTGCGCGTCTTCGACAGGGTCGAATGCTCCGGCGGGTTCTTCGCCCACCCGTATCCCAGAAACTCACGCAACGACAACGAGTCCCCACACCGCCAGGCAATGCCCCGCTCCGAGCCGATCCCTTCCAGGTAGCCCACCATCATCATTCGGAAATACACCCCGGGAGCAATCCCCGGCCGACCCCGATTGTCCGCGTAGAACTCACGGCATGCCTCTTCCGCGAACTCGTCAAACCCGCTTTTCGCCAGAAGCTCGTTCAAGGCCCAGTAGAACGGGTTGTCCAAGGCCCGAATCTCGCTCGCCACCACGAACATCTCGCCCTGCCGAGCCTCGGGCCGCTTGCCTACCGCCATCGCCGTCCTCGCTGCAAAAACCCTCGTGTCCTCCTGATTTAACACAACAGCGATGACCGGACTTTATCCACGGTCTGCTAGGCGAGCTCGACGCCTGCGGATCCCAGGCCAGCGCGGTGCTCCGGTCCCACCGATCCGCCCGTTGTCATCCCAGCAGGTCGGCCGCGACAGCATGGCGGTGAGGGTTATAATCCCCTTGCGATTCAGACCTTCCGGGCTAGGCTGAGTCTTGGAACAGGACGGGTCGGCTACAGGCCGCGGCGCATATAGCGGCCGATGGCGTCGATCCCGCGCTCGATGTCCACCTCCATGTTGTAGAAGTGGGGCGAGAAGCGGATCCCGCCGCGGTCGGACCCACCCCGGGAGGCGGCCACGATGCCGTCTTCCTCGAGCGCCCCGAGTACCTGACGGGGGTCGAGCTCTCCAGGGCGGAAGGTGACGACGGCCGCTCGCAGCTCCGGTTCGGCCGGGGTCCACATGTGCACCCCGTCGATGGCGTTGAGGCCTTCGATGAGCTGGTTCGCCAACTCGCGGCTGCGCGCTTCGATCTCGCCTTGACCGATCGACTGCAGGAATTCGATCTGCGTGCCGAAGGCATAAAGCGCCGGTGTGTCGCGCTGGCCCATTCCCTCGTGCGTGCGCGAGATGCCTGTTCTCCCCGGGTAGGCGCTGTAGCTCGAGGGCCAGAAGCGATCCTGGACACGCGCGTTCACAAACAGGACTCCGGTCTCCTTCGGGCCGCACGGCCACTTGTGCGCGCTGCCCGTGTAAAAGTCCGGCTGGATCTCGGACAGGTCGACATCCATCAGGCCGAACGACTGCGCGCCGTCGATCATAGAGATGATCTCGCGGTCTCGGGCCAGCGCGCAGAGCTCCTTGGCGGGGAAGAGGTCTCCCGCTGTGTTACTCAAGTGCATGAACGTGATCACCCTCGTGTTCCGGGTGATGGCGCGCTCGAACGCCTCGACGTAGTACTCGAAGCCGGGATGCGGGTTGACCTGTGCGACCTCCTTGACGGTGTATCCGTACCGTTCTCCCTTCGCCTTCCAGGCCGCGTTGTTGCTCGGGTGGTTGTCCGAGAAGATCAGGACCTCGTCGCCAGGACCGAGGTCGAGCCCGTTGGATATCCAGTTGTTGCTTTCACTCGTGTTGCGTGTGATGAGGATCTCCTCCGGAGTCACACGTAGGAAATCGGCGAGCAGCTCCCGGGTCCGCTCTTTCGAACCGCCAATCTCGCTCCGGTAGCTCGGCACGGGCTCGCGGTTCAGCCGCTCCGTGTACTCGACGACCGTCTCCAGAACCCGGGCCGGGGACGGACACAGGTTCGCGGCGTTCAGGACCGACACGTCCGGCGGCATCAGGAACTGGGCCCGAACGTCGTTCCAATCCACGGCCCTGGGACGAAGGAAGGAGTTGGAGAGCGGGCCGGGCCGGAAGTCTTCTAAGCTCGGGTGTCCGAGCAGGGCGGCGGAGCCGCCGAGGGCGAAGAGACGAGCGAAGTCGCGGCGCTTCATGGACGCGTGGCTCATTGGATCCTCCCTGGGCTTACGATGATGCTGCCAGCCTACCTCCCTGGCGAGCGTAACGTCAACTTGAGCCCGTGCCAGGCAGACTCCAGCTCGGCCGGCTGGCGCCCCTCCCCCGTCCTGTTCCAATATTCGATCGACCCATCAAGCGGCTTCGCGGTAGTAGTGGCTGCGGATTCCTCCCAGCCGTTCCTGTCGGGCGACCGGCCCTGAGGCGAGTTCTGGAACCTCCTCGATCAGTCGGTTGCCGATGCCTTGGTGGCAGCGCTCCACGTGATGATGCTCCACGTGGCTGGCAACCGCCCGCCGCAAGTGCTGCTCACCGAGCATGATTATCCGGTCGAGGCACTGTGGAAGTGAGCGTTCAGAGATGAGTCGAAACGATGAAGGAAGGTGATCGCCCTAGCTGAGCGTCGCGGGACGCGCCAGGGGTCGTGCGGCACAGGGTCGTTCGGACGGTACGGATGAAGATCCGGAGGACGGCACTGGCGGTGTCCGGGTTGTTTTGCAGAAAGGGACGCAGTTGCTTCGTACTCCTGGACTCTAGCGCCTCTTCGGCGTAGTGCCATCCCCGAGCTTCACGACCCGACGCGCCTTCATGTCGTAGGCGTCGCCGGGCGCCAGCACGAAGTACGGCTTCTGCCAGGGCTGGTACGTGCGCGTGTTGTCGTGCACCGCGACCCTCCATTCTCCCATCACCTCGAATGTGTCGCCGGTGACGATGATCGCCGTGCCCTCGGAGAGGCCGATGCCGAGCAGATGCGGTTGCTGCTCGATGACCGGGATGATGTCGTCCCAGCGGTTGCGTGTGTTGATGTGCTGATCGATCGCCGATTTGCGCAGGAACTCGAAGCCGAGCTGATGATTATCTTCGTCGGTCATGACGATCTGTGGGCCTTCGGTAGCGCCGCGGACGAGGTACTCACCCTGGATCGTAGCACCAGCTGAGCTTCCGCCGATCACGCCTCCGCGCTCGAGCACCGCGTGGAAGAGGTCGTAGGTGCGTGTGCCCGCATACGAGTCGACGATGTTCCACTGACGACCTCCGTTGAACCACACCGCCGTCGCCTGCGCGAGGTCCGCCACAAACGCCTCAGTGTCGGCGAGCTGGGAATCGTGCGTATGCAGCATCGAAACGTTCACCACACCGCGCTCGCGCCACGAACTCAGGATCCGATCCTCGTCGAAGACTCGGAGCTTATCCTCCTGGTCGTAGTTGCCACCGGCGGTGGGCACGACGACGAAGCGGCCCTCTTCGGCACCGCCTCCCAGCTCGATGAACTTCTCCATGATGCCCGTTCCCGCCATCGATCCACCGCCGACAATGACAAGCGTGCCGTTCGCCGGGCCGTACTCGGTGGCTTCTTGGGCGGCGATCGGGGCTGACAGCCCGATGGCGAGTGTCAACACCAGTGGGAGGACAAGTCTGGTTCGCATATTCATAGCTGTTGCCTATTCGTCAATGCCTGGAAGCACCACGTTGATCTCGCACTTGGCCGCCTACACGCCGGTGTCCGACCGAGTGAAGCTACGGGAAGCTGACCCAGCCGTAGTTGAAGGTCCCTGAGAGGGGAAAAGAAAAGTGGTGGCTCCGAGGGTGCCCGATCCGATATGTACGCCTATTCTTGAAGTGGGCGCTGCCGGACTCGAACCAGCGACCCCCTGATTGTAAGGCACCTTGAAAACACCCTGGGCCAGGTCGATCCAGTTGAAGAAGATGCTGGGCTCGACCGAGATCTGGGGCGCGACCTCCACGCGACCACGGCTCAGCCCTGCGGACGGCTCCCCCCCCCCCGGCCTGTGCATGGGCGCTCGTAGCGCCTTCGTGCTGGTTTGCAGCGGGATTCGCGTTGCGAACCCGTAGCGAATGACCGAACTCGCAACGGCACGGTCCGTTGCGAAGCCGTCCAGCGTGTCGTTGCGAACCGTTGCGAAGTCGTGGGTAGTCCTCGTGGCCGAGCCGAGGGTAGCCGTCGGAAGTCCCGAGCGACGGCGGTGAGATATCGCTACCCACGAACAGTTCGGAGGCTTTCATGGTGCTGTCAGACGACTCCATACGCGAGCATCGCTTCGGCGATCTTGACGAAGCCCGCGACGTTCGAACCTTTCACGTAGTTCACGTGGCCGGCCTCTTCGGCACCGTGCGCCACACATTGCTCGTGGATGTTCTTCATGATGTCGCTCAGGCGCGAGTCGACTTCTTCGCGGCTCCAGGAGATGCGCAGAGCGTTCTGGGACTGCTCGAGACCGGACACCGCCACGCCGCCGGCGTTGGCGGCCTTTGACGGTGCGTACAGTATCTTGGCGTCCAGGAACTGGTGCGCGGCGTCCAGAGTGCTTGGCATGTTGGCGCCCTCTGCCACGACGGAACAGCCGTTGTTCAGCAGCGTCTTCGCATCGCCGATGTCGAGTTCGTTCTGAGTCGCGCACGGGATCGCCACGTCGCAGGACACTCCCCAAGGCCGTTGCCCATCGCGGAACTCGCAGCCGAAACGGTCGGCGTACTCGGCGATGCGCCCGCGCCGCACCTCTTTCAGGTCCCTGACGTACGACAGCTTCTCCTCGTCGATGCCGTCGGGATCGTAGATCGTGCCACTTGAGTCGGACAGTGTTACAACCTTGGCGCCCAACTCAAACGACTTGTGCGCGGCATAGATGGCCACGTTGCCGGAACCTGAGATCGCGACGGTCTTGTCGCGCAGGCTTTCGCCCCTGTGCTCGAGCATCTGCTCAATAAAATACACCGTGCCGTAGCCGGTGGCTTCGGTGCGGACAAGGCTGCCGCCGAAGGTGAGGCCCTTGCCGGTGAGCGTGCCTACGAACCTGTTCTCCAAACGCTTGTACATACCGAACATGTAGCTGATCTCTCGGGCCCCGACGCCGATGTCCCCGGCCGGCACGTCCGTGTCCTCGCCGATGTGTCGGTGTAACTCGATCATGAGGGATTGGCAGAATCGCATCACCTCGCGGTCGGACTTCCCCTTCGGGTTGAAGTTCGAACCTCCCTTGCCACCGCCCATCGGCAGGGTCGTGAGAGCGTTCTTGAAGCACTGCTCGAAACCCAGGAACTTCAATACCGACTGCGTCACAGTTGGATGGAACCGCATTCCGCCCTTGTACGGACCGATCGAGTTGTTGAACTGCACGCGCCAGGCTCGGTTCGCGCGAATGTTGCCTTCGTCATCTTCCCACGAGACCCGGAACGTGATGATCCGGTCCGGCTCGGTCATCCGCTCGAGGATCTGCGCCTTCATGTACGCGGGGTGGTTCAAGTAGGCCGGCATCACCGTCTCGACGAACTCCTGGACGGCCTGATGGAACTCCGGCTCCCCCGGATTGCGCTTGACGAGCCCTCCCATGAACTGCTCGACCTCGGCATTAACGGTAGGCATCGTGACCCCCAGGTTCGGATGATGTGACAAAGGGTGCCCCGCGCGACCGCCTATCGGGTCGCGATCAAACGAGAGCGGCCGGAATCCGTGTCGCCCACTCAGCGAACCGGGTCCAGCCTATCTCAGGATAGGACGAGCGGAGTCCCTCGACGTCCGCCACGTATCCGGTGCTGACGAACCACTCGTACATGAGGGCGAGGTCCTCGCTGAAGGACCGAATCCCATCGATCGGTAGTGCAACGACTGAGATCGGCTTGCCCAGGATGTCGGCCAGCACGTCCGCCGACTTCTGCGAAGAGAGTTCGTCGCCCGCGATGTCGATGCGCGTTCTAGCAAACTCGTCCGCATTGGCCAGCACATGGGCGACGAACGCGCCTATGTCCTCGGCGGCGATCTGCTGTAGCGAAAGATCAGCGGGGAGCGCGATTGCGTACGCGCCTTCCTTGAGTCCGTCGAGCATGTCCGGGAAGAACAGGTTGCCCATGAAGTACACCGGAGCGACGACGGACCAACGGAGATCGCTCGCGGCGAGATGCTCCTCGACCCGATACTTGCTTTTGAAATGGGGGACTCCGGTTGCTTTGTCCGCCGAGGCGACTGAGCTGTATACGAAGTGATCCACCCCCGCGGCGGCGGCAGCGTCGACAAGCGCCACACCCTGGGCGGTCTCGGCATCGACGCCCGCCTCGAACGGCGTGGTCACCGCAAAGACCGCATCCACACCCTCGAGCGCCGCATCGAGGGACTCCGGGTCGGTGAACTCCGCGCGCACGATCTCCGCGCCCATCGCCGTGAGTTCCTTCGCGGCATCGGAGTCGACGTTGCGCGTGACTCCGCGGACTCTGAATCTGCCCTCGAGGAGTCGGCGTGCCACCGAGCCCCCCTGTTGCCCCGTGGCCCCGGCCACCAAGACCAGTCTGCTGTCAGGCATGATTCGACCTCCATGTAGTGGGCTCGAAGGCGAAGGCCACGAGTGACCGCGCTTGACCCACGCTCAAGATATTACGAGTATTCATTAAGTGAATACACACTCATCGTGCGCTCGACGATTGTCAAGTGATCCTGACGACCTGGTGATGCCGTGAAGCTTGCCGATGAGATCAAACAGGCGGAGTTCCCGGACGCGCACACAGAAGCCGTGCTGAACCTGCACTTCACCAGCCACTGGCTGTATCGGGTTTACCATGAACAGCTCAAGCGCTTCGACATCTCGAACGAGCAGTACAACATCCTGAGGATCCTTCGCGGCAATCGCGCGGGCACGTCGGGCACGTACCACCTGTGCGATGTCCAAGAGCGGATGCTGAACCGAACCGCGAACGCGACCCGCCTCGTGGAGAAGCTCCGCAAGCGGGGGTTGGTGAGCCGACAGCCGAACGAGGAAGACCGGCGGCGAGTCGATATCGAGATTACGGACGAGGGACTGAGCCTGCTCGCCGAGATGGATGAGCCGCTTGACGCGATGAACCGACGGACGGCCCAGGCCCTCACGAGCGAAGAGGCGCGGACCTTGACTCAGCTCCTCGAACGTCTGAGGGAGCGACTCGACGTCACCCTGGTTGCCGAACGACTTGCGTATCCCCGATTCCTCGAGCCCCGCCAGAAGGGCCGGTGACGGCGGCACACTTGAACGGTCCTCAAGGCCGTGCAAGCCGGGGCCACTCCAAGCGAAGTAGCGATCCTCAACCCACAGTCCCTGCCAGCCTTCAAGGGACTGCCCTCGAGTCCCGAGTGCCTTGTGCCAGTCCTCGCGAAGCACTAGCCGACCCAGTTGGTCCACGGTCGAAAAGTCTGAGCGGTCTAGGCCCCGCTCCTGGAACAAGTAGGTGGCGAATCGCTCTTGAAGCTCATCTGGAACCTCTGCGGCGGGCCGGTCAGGATCGTACTGGTCGTTAGCCCGATAGATGGAAAGGCGCTTGGCGTAGTGAAGAGTGAAGAGGACCTCCCACTGCGTGTACGATGCACGGTCGATACCGTCGGGGAGCCAGCGGTAGCGCGGCCGCGAGGAAGACGCAACACCGAATCCGTCGTATGACTCTCATTGTCCCTGTCCTTTGGGTACGTGTTCTCGCGCCACGTCGATCACCTCTCGAACTCCTCGTTCACAGTCATCGTTCGAAGATCGATTTTGGGATCATCGCGTGAATGCCTTTGGTTCCGTCCACGATCTGGGTCACCACCAGATCCATTGCGACGCTCGACAGTGCCATGGCTGTTTCGCGATCCAAGCCATGTGTCGCGACCAGAAAGTCGATCATCTCCGTCGTTGCGATCAGTGCGGCCTGATCGAGGTCGCGGTCGAGCCCCATCGTCATGTAGTGGGTCGGTGTCTCCGCTCGCGGCAACCGCAGGCTCTGATCCTTGTGCAGGATGACCTGGATCTGACCCTTGAGCGCCGTCTCCACCGCGGAACCCGACACCTCGCCGTACCCCTGCGTGCCGTGGCCGTCTCCGATCGAGAGCAGAGCGCCCTCGTTGAACACGGGCAGGTACAGCGTGCTTCCCGCTCCCAGGTCCCGGTTGTCCATGTTACCCCCGAAGACATTCGGGGCACCGCTGCCGACCCGGCCCATCGCGGGTGGCGGGCCCACTCCGATCACGCCCCAGAAAGGCTCCAGAGGGACTACGACGCCTGGTGCGTATTCGACCGTGCGGCTCTCCAGGTCGATCCAGTGCACGAACTGGCGATTCGTCGCAAACCCGTCCGGGTAGAGGTTGGCCCTCGTGCTCTGTCCCGCCACGGGCAGCCACAGGTCGACCGAAAGGATCCGGACTTCCAGCATGTCGCCCGGTTCTGCGCCTTCGACGTAGATCGGGCCGGTGAGCGTATGGTCGCCGCGGCCGGTGAAAGGGCCCGGGCGGGGCTGTCTCAGTCGCATCTCCCCGTCATATGCGCGAAACAGCTCTTCCGGGATGCGCTCCGGCTCGACGCCCTGGTTCTGGAGCCAGCCCGGACTGATGCTGGCCGTCGAGAGTCGGACCACGTCTCCGGATTCGATTCGTAGCACCGGTTCGAGCGCGGCATCGAAGAAACTGATGTGCGTCGTCGCCGCCGATGCATTCAGCTCGTGGACTCTGCCGCGCTCCTGGGCCGACACCGGGAGGGTCGTGAGCAGAAGGAGAATCGTCGGGAAGAGCCTTGCATGACTCATGGGTTGTCGCCCTCCAGGGCTGCGTTCAAAAGATGGGGCCTGGGCAATCCGAGTCTTTGGACCAGCCAGGCGTTCTCAAAGCAGGTGCTCTACCGGAACTCCGACAATGGCGGTCCTGTGCTGACCGAGCACAAGACCGGCGATCCAGGAGCCACCGCAGGGCGGGTCGGACGCTGGCTGTTGCGCAACGCGTGCACGGTACGTGCGCCTGAGGTCCGACCTCACTCTTATCACCGCCCGAGTAGGGGTCGGAATCACGGCAAGACATCAGAAAACCTAGATGGATTGCGCGATTTGCCGCTTTCGCGATTCTTGAAAGTCGTCATCTGCGGCGTTCAACCGACAGGACGGGTCCGAGACGCACGTTGACCTGACGTGATCTCCCGCCAGTACCGTCATTCACTCACTTCCCACTCCCGCCAGAGTGAATAGACCACCGGGATCACCAACAAAGTGAGGATCGTCGCAGATACCATCCTGCCCACCATGGGCGCGGCGATCCGCTTCATGACGTCCGCGCCTGCCCCGTGTGCCCAGAGGATCGGGAGGAGGCCCGCAATGATCGCGGTGACGGTCATCATCAAGGGTCGGACACGTTCCACGGCCCCGAACTCCACCGCTGCGTCCACATCCGCTCGGCCCAGTAGCGTCCCGACCTTTTTGCTGTCGACGTGCGCCTGATCGAGGTAGATGAGCATGATCACGCCCGTCTCGGCGGCCACGCCAGCGAGGGCGATGAACCCGATCGCGGTTGCGACACTCATGTTGTATCCGAGGGCCCACATGATCCACACGCCGCCCACCAAGGAAAACGGCAGTGACAGCATGATGAGGCTCGCCTCGACTACGGTGCCGAACTGCAGATAGAGCAACAGGAAGATGATGCTGACTGTGATCGGCACCATATAGGCGAGGCGTTCTTTGGCGCGCTCGAGTGCCTCGAACTGTCCCGACCAAACCAACGTGTAGCCGTTCGGGAGGTCCAACTCCCTCTCGAGTAGCGCCCTGGCCTCCTGAACGTACCCCCCGATGTCTCGCCCACGAATGTCGATGTACACGATGCTGTTGAGGTTGGCGTTCTCGGACTTGATGATTGGGGCACCCTGTACGGGCTTGATATGCGCGATTTCGCCGAGGGCGACCTGGGCTCCGGTGGGCGTGGCGACGAGAACATCTTGAATCCGTCTGGGGTCATCCCGAAAGTCGCGAGGATATCGAACCAGAACTCCGTATCGCTCTCGACCCTCGATGACTTCGCCGGCGGGCATTCCTCCGACGGCGCCCTGGAGCGCGACCTGGACAGCACGGGACGTGACTCCATGTCGTGCTGACGCTTCTCGGTTGACCGTCACGTCGAGATACCGACCGCCGAGCGTGCGCTCAGCAAAGACGGAACTTGTTCCTCGGACCCGCGGAAGAAGCTCTTCGATGGTCCTGCCGAGCTCGTCCAACACGGCCAGGTCGGGACCGAAGATCTTGAT
Organism: Longimicrobiales bacterium; assembly: GCA_965197725.1. Classification (GTDB taxonomy): domain Bacteria; phylum Gemmatimonadota; class Gemmatimonadetes; order Longimicrobiales; family Gaopeijiaceae; genus UBA1138. The sequence continues at coordinate 96,499 of CBDANQ010000060.1, read as the reverse complement.
CCCGACGGGCGTCTTGATGCCCGTCGCCAACATGTCCAATCGATTCTTGATCGGCATCGACCACATATTCGCGACACCGGGCGTGCGCACGCGGGCGTTCATTTCGGCGACGAGCGAGTCGTATGTGACTCCTTCCCGCCACTCCTCTTCCAGCTTCAGGATCGCGATGGACTCGAGCATGGCCATGGGTGCCATGTCCGTGGCGCTCTCGGCTCGTCCGACCTTGCCCAACACCGAAGCCACTTCCGGGATCGCGGCTATGGCGGCATCGCGCTGCTGAAGAATCGCCTTCGCCTGTGCCGTCCCGATCGATGGTTGAAAAGACGGCATGTCCATGATGGACCCCTCGTTGAGTGGCGGCATGAACTCACTGCCCAATCGAGTCCATGGCCAGAGGGTCACCATCAGAATCAGCGACGCCACGCCGAGCGTCGGCCACCTGTGGCGCAGAACACCGCGGACGAGGGGTCGGTAGATGGCGATCATCATTCGACTGAGAGGATTCCGCGCCTCCTCCCTGACGCCACCCCGGATGAAGAGACCCATGAGGACGGGCACCAGAGTGATCGACAGCAGCGCCGCCGAAGCCATGGAAAGCGTCTTCGTCCACGCGAGCGGCTTGAAGAGACGACCCTCCTGGGCCTCGAGAGCAAAGACGGGTATGAAGGAGAGCGTGATCAGGAGCAACGAAGTGAAGAGGGCCGGTCCGACCTCCTTCGAGGCGCGAAGCACCAGATCCCAATGGTCGATTCCCAAACCCTCGCGCTCGTTCCGCTCCATGTGCTTGTGAAGGTTCTCGACCATGACGATCGCTGCGTCGATCATCGCCCCGATCGCGATCGCGATCCCTCCCAGACTCATGATGTTGGCGCCGATCCCCAGCCAGCGCATGCCGAGGAAGGCCATCAGGATCCCGATGGGCAGAGTGACGATGACCACGACCGCACTGCGGGCGTGAAACAGAAAGAGGAGCGTGACTACGGCCACGATGAGAAACTCTTCCAAGAGCTTCTCGCGGAGAGTACTGATGGCGGTGCGAATCAGATCAGAGCGATCGTAACCCATGACGAACCGCACGCCGGTAGGAAGCGTCGATTCCAGTTCGGTCATCCGCTCTTTGACCCCCTCGATGACGTCGAGGGGGTTCTCCCCGTAGCGCATCACGACGAAGCCCGTGACGATCTCGCCTCGCCCATCGAGGTCTGCGATGCCCCGCCGGATCTCGGGCCCGAACTGCACTCGCGCTACATCAGCGACCAGGACCGGCGTGCCGCCGGGGCCCAGACCGACTGGTACCAGCCGGACATCTTCGAGCCCCTCGAACCGCCCACGCCCGCGAACCACGAACTCGGTTCCGCCCAGCTCCAGGACACGACCTCCGACGTCCTGGTTCGAGGTCCTCACGGCGTCCACGACCCTCTCCAGCGAGATGCCGAACGCCAGCAAGCGGGCCGGATCGACGACTACTTGGTACTGCCGTTGAACACCGCCGAGCGTAGCGATCTCTGCCACCCCCGGGACGGACGTCAGGGCGGGCTTCACCGTCCAGTCCTGTAGGCTTCGGAGCTCCGCCAGATCCAGCGTCCCGGTCGTGTCCGTCAGGATGTACTGCATGACCCACCCGACGCCGGTCGCGTCCGGCCCCAGCGTAGGACGCGCACCCTCGGGGAGCCTCTCCCGCACACCGTTCAGGTACTCGAGCACCCGACTGCGGGCCCAGTAGAGGTCCGTTCCGTCGTCGAACACTACGAACACGGCTGAGAGCCCGAATGGACTCATGCCCCGGACCCATCGAGCGCCGGGCACCTTGAGCATCTCGGTGGACATGGGATACGTGACCTGGTCCTCCATGAGTTCGGGCGCCTGCCCAGGCCACTCGGTCATGACGATGACCTGGATGTCGGACAGATCGGGGATCGCATCCACGGGCGTCCTGGCCAGCGCCCAGAGGCCTCCGAGCGTAACGACCACGGTCGCCAGAAGAACCAGGAACCGGTTGTTCACGGCCCACTCGATGAGCTTGGCTTGCATAGCCGATCACCTCCCCGGGGGGGTCGGGGGAGCGGAGCCGGAATCGCCAGGCATGTCCATGCCCTCCATCGGGGCTTCCGAGTCCGAGTCGCTCATGTCCATGCCGGCCATGTCGCCCGCACCCAACATGCTCATCATGCTGCGCATGATCGCCCCGATATTGGCCTCGGCATCGATCAGGTACTGGGCCGACGTGACCACTCGTTGTCCGGGCGCCACGCCGGATAACACCACGACGTAGTCCCCGATCGTCGCTCCCACTTCGACATCGACCGGTCGGAACCCTCCACCTTCCTCTTCGACGAAGAGGAGGGTCCGCTCGCCCGTCCACACTATGGCATCCGTAGGTATCGACAGCGCGCTCCGCCTGGGCGTGGTGACGCGGACAGTCGCGAACATTCCGGGGCGTAAGCGTCCCGCCGGATTCGGGAGTACCACACGCGCCCGGACGGAACGCGTACGCTCGTCTACCGTAGGGTAGACGAAGTCAACCACACCGGAGAACTCCTCCCCGGGATAGGCCGTCAATGACGCGACAGCCGCTGACCCGCGCGCGACGATAGCCGCGTCGCTCTCACGGATCTCCACGTCGATCCACACGCTCGACAGATCGGCGAGACGGAAGAGTGTCTGCCCGGCCTGGAACGCGCTGCCGACGACGACGCTCTTCTCGAGGACGACCCCAGATATCGGTGCAGTCAGACTCAGCGTTCTACGGGGTTGCCCTTCCGCCAACAGCGCGATGATCTGGTCGTCCGTGATATCCCACAAGCTGAGGCGCCGCCGAGCGGTTGCTTCCAGATCTATGGGCACAGCCGTCACTCCGGGAATCGCCACCGCGCCTATGGTGGCCTGAAGGTCACGGGCCACGAGGACCTCCTCCTGCGCGGCGACCAGCTCGGGCGCGTATACGTCGAGTAGGGCGGAGCCCTCCTCGCCGAACTTCCCGGCGAAGTCAGCGTAGAGGTGCTCCACGTATCCAGAGAACTTCGTGGTAACCTCGGCCAGGCGCGTCTCATCGGCCTCGACCACGCCCACGGTTCGGACCCGGGCCGCCAGGGAACGCTCCTCCACCGAGGCAAAGGTGATCCCGAATTGACGGATTTGGGCCGGTGTGACGCGTACGACGGACTGGGCCATGTCCATGGCGCTCATCTCCATCGACGCGGACTCGCTCATGGTCGACTCCCCTGAAGCGTCCGTCAGCGCGCCCCGAAACGACAACACCGCGGCAAGGCTGATGGCCCCCATCAGAGCGCCAGTAACCAGCCACCGGACACGAACGCCAGTGATCGAGCTCGTCGTGCTCATCGTAGGACTCCCTCTCCCGCGAGCCTCTCGAGCTCCGCGACGTTCTTCGCGAAGTCTGTGAGCGCACGCAGGAAGCTGATTTCGTATTGGAATAGGGTGGCTTGGGTGGCCAGCACGGCCTGGAAGTCGGTGCGGCCGACACCGAACCCCGCCGTCGCGGCCTGGAGCGCCGCCGATCCCTGGGGAAGCATGCCAGCGGTAAGAAGAGCCAGACTCGTCCGATCTTTCTCCAGGTTGGCATGTGTTGCGGCCACCCTCGAGCGCAAAGTGTTCACGTGATCCCGGTGCTCGGCCTCGAGGGCGGCTAACTCCGCCTGCGCCTCGGCGCTCCACGCGCCTTGCCGATTACCTCGGTTCACAGGCAACGGCAAGGCAACGCTGAGGGTCACCATGTCGGTCCGGTCGGCCCGCTGCCCGTAGCTCAGGGCTACGTCGAAGTCGGGGAGGTGTGCCTTACGCGCCAGGTCGAGCTGCGCCCGCTGAGCCTCGATCCTTGCGATGTGCAAGTGGATCGCGGGGTTGTTCTCTACTACGACGTCCAGCAACTCCTCCAGGGGACGTACTGGAGAGTCCACCACTCGCGCCCCTAGATCGAGCGACACGAAGCCGACGCGGGGAGAAGCACGCGCCGCCGCCGAAGCCATCTGTTGGGGAATGAACGCGCGATCGATCGGCGTGAGGGGTGGTCGGTCGACCCTGCGATTGAGCGCGGCCAGCGCTCCCCGCCTGGCCTCCGCCAATCGCGCTGCCTCGTCCGCGAGGGCCGCGGTCTCCACCTGGGCCTGGAGCACATCCTCCTGGCCAGCGGTCCCCACGGCGTACCGGACGTCCGCGGTCGACACGAGGGCTGAGAGCACTTCGCTGTGGCGAGCGACCACCTCCATCGCACGATCGATGAAAGCCAGCTCGTAGTACGCCTGTCGCACCTCGCTTACGACGTCCAGGCGGAGATCGTCCAGGGCTGCATCGGCCGCCGCCACCTCGCTTCGAGCACTCTCGCGCGCGAGCGAGAGCTTTCCCGGGTAGGGAAACCGCTGGGAGAGCCCGACCGTTTTCATGGTCATGAAGTCCTGAAAGCCAGGATCGGACACCGGAAAGTTCCGGATCGTGAGCGAAAGGACGGGGTCCGGTCGCGCGCCTGAGGGAGCCACGCGTGCTTCGGCGGCGTGGACGCGTTCCTGGGCGGCGACGATGCTGGGGTTCTGCCGGAGGGCCCTCTGAACCAACGAGTCCAAGGGATCTGGACCCCGGTCTTGCGGTGCGCCTATCGTGACAACGGCGAAGGACGCGAGGATTCCAAGCGTGTTCATGGATGCTCTCTGCCTCTCGGCCCCCGGACGACGGGAGTTCCCGACGCTCCGTGGAGTCGACATGTGATCGTGTCTGTGGTTTTCGGCTGCTCAAACAGGTGCTCGGGCACACGTCGTATGCCCGCGCCGCCGAGTAAGCGCTGCGCTTGTTCTACTAGGGGGTCGAGCACCCCGAACGGGGGCTCAACGGCGCGTCAGGCGCGGGGAGGGGGGAGCTGAATCGCTTCGGAGAAATCCGCGTGTCCGGAAGTGGCGGACACGTATGTGAACACGCTAAGCGGGAGCGGGCGACCGGCAGTCACCAGCGCACTCGGGACCGGTGCGCTCGTGCCGCAGGGTCCGATACCACCGACCGCGAGCGGACAGCTCGCACGCCCCTCGCCGTCGAGCGAACCGCTGAATGGGCAATCCATTCCTTGGTCCTCTCCCGGACCCTGCTCCAGCGCCGTTCTGGACGCAGCGTCCATGGGCATGGGCATCTCCATACCCATGTCCATTCCCGGCGGACACACCGAGACCTCAAACCCCCACCCGAGGGACAGGAGCAGCGCCGTGACCTGAGGCAAGGCCACTACGCGGCGAACGCGGGCCCGAGAGTAGCTCATGTCCCGGCTAACCCCGCCGGAGCTGTTGGGGTTCCTCAGTCACCTTGCCCGCGCAGCCGCACCAGGGTCGCTCATCCGGCTCGAGTTGCAGGCCGATGTTCAACTGGTTCAGGCCGCGATACGTGTCCCCGACGGCGAGCAGGTTGTTGATCGTGGCTCGGGCGCGGGGATCCTCGTCGTCGAAGCCAGCGTTGGCGTGCGAGTGTATGTCGATGATGCCCGGCATGACGAACAAGCCGTCGACATCGATCTCCCGCCGAGCGGCGGCCTCGCCGAGAGGTCCTACCGCTGCGATGCGGCCGTCGCTGACGGCGACGTCGGCTCGTACCCAGGGGTTGCCCGTCCCGTCGAACACCGGCCCGCCACGCAGGATGACGTCGTACTCGGGTGCCTGGGCAGCGACTCTCGCAGGCGCCACCGCCGATACCGAAAGTAGGAGCAAAGCGACGAAAGCAAGGACATACGGACGGTCGAGCATGGCGTTCGTCGCCGCCTCCCCTCTAGTGAGTCACCCCGTAGATGAAGTAGTTCACGCCAATCCTGAACGCTACGCTGGTCGGGTCGACCGGATACCACCCCTCGGCGGCCCACTCCCACAGATCACCGATGTCCGCCCCCGCATTGGCGATTGTGAGCAACCGGTTGCTCTTGTCGTTGTCCTCATAGAGCCCCCAAAACTGGGGGATGCCGTGCTTGCGTGGGCCCTCCAGGTACATCGTCAACGGCTCGAGCCTGTAGAAGGAGTCCCAGATCGGCTCGGTACCGTCGAGCGGGAGGAAGTGCAGCTCGGGAAACACCCGGCTCATCTGCGCAACGAGGTTGGCCATCTCGTAGTCGAAGAAGTCGTCGAACATGACCATGCCGCCCTTGAGGAGGTACGTGCGCAACCCCTCGGCTTCACTCTGGGTCACTTGCCACTCGTCCGGCTCGGACACGTACGCGACGGGGAACTGCATCAGTCGCGGGTCGTCGAACGTGAGCACGTTGCCACCCATCGCCAACTCTCGCGTGCGAATCAGTGTCAGCTCCCGCAGAATCGCCGACATGTTGATGTCGGCAGCCGGATAGTCGTGTGACCAGCCGCCGAATCGGCCGAATCCGCCCCAGCGGGAGTTGGTTTGGATCCGCACGAAAGTCAGCTCCCCCCCGTAGGGATAGTAGGCGCAGCACCCCCGTGCAGCGGGATCAGATGCGGGCGCGGACAACGGGGGGCGGGCGTGGCCGCCCCGAATCGAGACGGCCCACGCGGTAGCGGCGAACGTTAGGGCGGCTACGCCCACGGCGAGAGTACGGATCAGCAACATTACCTTAGATGCCCTGCTCCCCCGGTGCCTTCGCCCTATTGCCACACCACACCGTAGTCGTCCCCATGGTGGCTCGATCCGCCCCACATCGATCCGTTCTCCCAGTCGAAGAAGATCGCGTTGATGGGCCCGGACGTTCGTTCGGAAAAGACGAGCGTGTAGCCCATCGCTTCGAGCTCCGACCGGATCCCCGGGGGTGTAGCGGACTGCAACAAGAGCCGGCCCGGGCTGGAAGCGTGCTCTCCGAACGACCCACGCATCTGCGACGAATTCATGTTCGCGGCCTCGACGGCCTGCTGCACGTTCATGTCGAACTCGACCATGTTCAGGAAGAACTTTGCCGATGACGTTCCAAGATGGCCCGTAACGACCCGTAGTGACCTCATAACATATGACATCACAGCGTTTTGCGTTACGTCGGCTGAGTCGATTCGTCTATTGCCGTGCCGGGACACCTATTGTATTCGCTCTTGATTAGTGTACTATAAACTGATCCACAGCACGGGAGAATACGATGGCACGGCGACCGGCAACCCTTACTGCCGCCTTCGTTCGGACGGTGAGCAAGCCCGGCGTTTACGGCGACGGACGCGGCTCGCGCGGCCTGAGCTTGCGCGTTCACCGGATGAAGAGCGGCCGGCTCTCGCGCACATGGAGGCAACGGTTGCGCGTCGCGGGGCGGCTGACGACGACCGGGCTCGGCCGGTATCCCGAAGTCTCGTTGGCGGAAGCCCGGCACAAGGCCATTGAGAACGTGCGGGCCATCGGCCAGGGTGTGGACCCGCGCGGCGGCCGCGTCCCAACGTTTCGCGAAGCCGCCGAAGAGACGATCCGGCTACACGCCGAATCGTGGAAAGCCGGCTCGCCGCTCCCCGGGGAATGGCACTCGACGTTCAGGCTGTACGCCACGCCGATCCGGGACAAGCCGGTGGACCGGATCACGTCGGGCGACGTGCTGGCGTGTCTCCGGCCGGTATGGAACGTGAAGCCAGCCGCCGCGCGGAAAGCCCGGAACCGGCTCCGCGCGGCATTTCGCTGGTGCGTCGGACAAGGCTACATCTCGACGAATCCCGTGGACCGCGCAGTGGCCGCGCTCCCGAAGGTCAACGGCAACGGCACGACGCACCATCGCGCGCTCCCGCACGGCGAGGTTCCGGACGCGCTCCGGCGCATTCGGTCGGCCAACACTCCGGAATCCGCGCGGCTCGCCGTCGAGCTGATCGTCTTGACGGCGGCGCGCTCCGGCGAAGCGCGCGCCGCGACGTGGGACGAAATCGACACGGCGGCGAAGGTTTGGACGATCCCGCCGGCGAGAATGAAAGCCGGCCGGGAGCATCGCGTGCCGCTGTCCAGCGGCGCGCTCGACGTGCTGCTGCGCGCCAGCGAGCTTGCCGACGATTCGCCGTTCGTCTTCCCGACGCGGGCCGGCCGCGCGCTGTCCTCGAAATCCACTTACCGGGTGCTCCAGCTGGCCGGTGTCACCGGGACGACGCTGCACGGTTTCCGAACGTCGATTCGTGTCTGGATGGCCGAAACCGGCGTGGACCGCGAGACGGCGGAAGCCGTGTTGGCTCACGTCGTGCGCGGCACCGAGGGCGCGTACATGAGATCGGACCTGCTGGCGCGCCGGTGCGAAGTCATGCAGGCATGGAGCGACTATGTCGCATAGTACGCGGAAGGATGGACCAGGGTGGCGCTCAACGTAGACGACGTGTTCATGGGACTCCGACCCCGAACGGCCGTCGGTCGAGTTGCCGGTATCGCCGAGCAAGATTGAAGCTGATGAGCGGGTCCGCGCCCGGTCCAATGATCCTGCTGGAAGGCCGCTTGCTTGGCCCATCGAGACAAGCTCGCCCGAATCTCCTATAATCAGGCGACAAGTCTGAGAGGACAGTACGTTCCGGGCCTTGGACATCCCTCCGGAACGGATGACGCCGCATGGCTTCCGAGCGATGGCGCGCACCATTCTGGACGAGGTGCTGGGCTTCCGGCCCGACTTCATCGAGCACCAGCTGGCCCAGCGGGCGATCTGGTTGAGGTTGTTGCCGATGCGCGCGACCTGCCGGGTGCGCTCGTGCTCGACCTCGGCTGCCGCGGCCTTGGCGCGCCGCCAGGACACAAGAACGGGCGAGCCAGCCGCCCGTGACCTCCGCCCGAGTGCGGGCCTCAAGGGGGGATCGAAGGGGCGGAGTCCCTCGCCAGCCCGGCGGACGCCGCCGAAGCAGCGGGGGAGGGCTTCGGCTGTGACCCGTCCAGATAGGCCCGCCCAAGCTATCTGCCGCAGTAACGCGGCTGCGGACTGCCGCAGACCCGGAACACGGCACTCCGGTTCGAAGATTCCCAGCATCGTTCGTGCGCAGGCCGACGTCCGGTCGAGATCCGCACCCATTGACGGAGCCTTCAGCGAAGGGCGACGGGGCGTTTGGCAAGCCGCTGGCGGCGGTGTCCAACAGCCCCTGTACCGTACTGAACGTCTCTGAACGCCACAGGCATTTCGGAGGTTTCCTACGGGTTGACTTCCTTGCAAACGGCTCCTCACCGTTAGGGGCATGAAGACGCTGAAGCAGCAGTTCAACTCGGCGGCGAGCGGAGCCATCGTCCACCTGCGGGGACGCGAACGGGCACTCGAGGGATTTGGCTGGGCGGGCCGTCAGGCCGAGTGGATCGCCTTGGCCTGTCTCCATGGCGGCGTGTTCACTCGGGCTCAGTGGACGAGCTTTCTGGGTTGCCACCACGAAAAGGTGCGCCGCGCCGTCCGCGCCCTCGTCGCGCAGGGCGTGGCCGTCGAAGAGGATCCGCCCGGCATCGACGGCATCGGTCGAGTGTGCCGCATCCACGCGCGCCGGATCTACCGGGCGCTCGGCGCCGGGAACCGCCGCCGCCGCCGGATCACCTCCACGGAAGTGCTGATGCGGCGCCTGCTCTCGCTCGACTATGTGCTTGATCATTCCCGCCTGCCTTGGCTCGCGACCGAGCCGGAGAAGGTGGCCGCCTTCGAGGCGCTCGGCATCGAGCGCCCGCTCCTGCCCCAACGGGTCTACCGGGGAGCGGCCGGGAACCTCCGGCGCTACTTCCCGCTCCGGCTGCCGGTCGCGCTGGACGCCCGGCGCGCCGTTTTCGTCTACCTCGATCCGGGCCACGAGACAGCGACGGCACTCCGCTCCTGGGGCGCGGCGCACCGCGAACTCTGGAAGGCGCTTTGGGATCGCGGCCGCGGGATCGAAGTCGTGGTCGTCGTCCGGACAACGGACGAGCGGGGCCAGGCGGAGACGGTGCTCGCCAACTGGGCGCGAGATCCCCACCCCTCCGAATTCGACCACGAAATCGGCCGCGAGATCGACCGGATCGACCGGGCCATCATCAAGGGGGATGTCCCGGTCCTGATGGAGTACGGAGGCTTGCAGGCCGCGATGAAGCGCAGCGTCGCGCTGACGAAGCGGGCGCGCAGGCAGGCAGGGCGGGGGCTGATGCAACGCACCGACACCTGGCGGACGGTTCGGCTTGTGGGGGCGCGCTTCCGATGAGAAGCCCACGCCTTGTGCCGTACTGGAGCGTGCATGAGACGTTGGGGGTCGATGCACGCATGGCACCCGTGAAGATGCGCAGACGCCGGATTCGGCTATCCCGCGCGGTCGCTTGGAGTTGCGGTCACTGCCACCCGGTCGCCGGTGCCGCACTGGGCAGCACGGACGTGGAGGGGAGCGACCCCCCGGTTTCGATGCCTCGTTCGGCATCGCGGAGGGTTGGCATGTGCACACCCATGCCACCCTCCGCCGGGGGTCGCTCCCCTCCAGCAATCCCTCGCGGGAAGGCCATCGAGCGCCTCTGCGGGCGGCGGATTGCCGCTTCGCTGGCGCGCCTCCAGCTACCGCGAAATGTCAAGCGTTGAGTTAGCGTTCGGGATCCCCGGGATGCCAGCAATCCCCAATCCGAGAGTCCCCGGCTCGACTCCTTTCCCGACCCGAAGCTGGTCCAGGGAGTCGGCCCACGCCTGCATCAGCTGTTCCATAGTTGCCATAACTTATTGATTATCATAGATATAAGACTGAATATCTTCCTATAATCCCCTCATTACACCCCTCTTTCGAAACGGGAATCCAGTGGACCGGAGTGGAGGTTCGCGGACGAATTCCTCGCTGACCTCGCTAAGCGCCAGTAAGCGTTCGGTCGTGCCGTGGACAGTTGCCAAAGAAGAGACGATGGGGATTCTAGCTCCGCCTTGCTAGGCTCCCGCACTCCACGTCTCGCGAACCCGGCCGATGAACGAGAGGTCGTCGGAGCGGGTCGAGAGCGCTACGGCGCTGATCTGGAAGTTGCTCTTGGTGGCCGAGAAGCGGTTCCGAAGGCTCGACGCTCCTCACCTCCTCAAGGACGTGTTTGAAGGAAGAAAGTTCGAAGACGGAAAGCCCGTCTCAACCCAACAGCGGAAGAATGCCGCCTGATACGTTTACACACCTATTGACCCAACCTCATCAACACCCCGATGGAGGGCCTATGAGCAAAGTCCCGTTGTGCCTCGTGGTGCTCTCGCTTGTTTTCACATCATCAGTTCGTGCCCAAGTGATTCGCAGCCACGAAGGTCTTGACCGCAACGCTGTGGATAGTTTGTTCATCCAGGCGGAGCTCTGGTTGGACGGTGGAGCCGGCAATGCGGATTATCTGGATTTACGTTTAACCGGAGGCTTGTCATACCGCGTGCCTGCACCGGGCCACTGGCTCCGGTTCTATCCCTCTTATCGGATCAAGCGCTCAGAGGAAAAGAACGTCGTGCATGAGCGGTCGGCGCACGTCAGGCACTCATATGTATTCTCAGACGCGATGCGAACCTACGCGTTCGTTCAGATCCAGGCGGATCAGTCGATCGACCTCGACCGCAGGTTGCTGGTCGGGGGCGGGCTTCGTCGGCAAGTCGTGCGGCTGGAAGATGGTGGTCTGGACGTCGGCGTCGGTCTCATGCTGGAAGACGAGCTCTTGGTGTCTGGAGAGGCTCGGACAGACTTGAGGGGCGCGAATCTGCTTTCTGCATGCGGCGGAGCCGGTGCCGTCCGGCTCTTGACCACGGGTTTCTATCAGCCGGTGATGTTGGACCTCGGCGACTATCGCGTGTCCGTCGACACGGAGGTTGAGATTCCGGCTTCCGGTCAGGTCCATTTTGTCGTTTCTGGGAGTTGGCGTCGAGACTCGCGGCCGCCCCCGGGCATCGAGGCGAACGACGCCGGATTCGGATTCTCCATACGGGTCGGTTACCCAACCCCGAGGCGCTTCAGGCTCTGCTGAGCGGAGGCGAAATTTGGGAGCGGAAGTAGACCCACCGAAGGTCGTCGGGATCTAGTGCCCAATGAGTCCGCGTGCGCATTGGCGCCGAAACCGATGGCGATACCGATGATTCCAGCCGAGGCTACCCACGTAGTGACGTCCCAGCCCCAAACTAGGAACAGAAAGTAAGCGGGCTGAACGGCGTTGTTAGCGGCCTTCCAATATTGCACACATGTGGCCATCGAAAATTGCACACTTGGCGCTTTGACCTAGCGGGCGGGAGAGTGGGGATGTAGGCACCACCCCGAGCGATCTTCCGGCCGATCCACTCACTTGGCGCCTCCACCGAGAACGTGGAGGTGCAATGATCGGAAGGGAGAAGCGCGTGCTGCTCCGTCATTACCTCGAGCAGGGGATGAACAAGGCGGTGATCGCCCGGGATCTGGGGGTCAGTCGCCGTACCGTGTACCACTGGATAGAGACCGGTCAACTGGACCGGGAGTTGGACGAAGAGCGTGTCGGGTACGGTCCGAGATGTCTGATGCCGTCGAAGCTGGATCCGTACAAGCCGTTGATCGACACGCGTCTCAAGGAGTACCCGAAGCTCACGGCTGTACGGCTCTTCAAGGAGGTCCGGGCCGCTGGCTACCCGGGCAGTTACAACCAAGTGAAGCGCTATGTACGCAAGGTCCGGCCTCGACCCCCAGAGGAGCCGGTCGTGCGCTTCGAGACGGCCGCCGAAGTAGGAAAACGAAGACTCCAGGGCCAGGTGCACTTCAGGGCACTTCATGGTCTGCCGTGGTGTAGCAAGCGTGAACCCACTAGCAGCCTCGAGCTAGCCCAGCACGACGATGCTAGTGCGTTCACGCTTGCTACACCACGGTAGACCATGAAGTGGGCTGAAGTCCACCTGGCCCTGGAGTCTTCGTTTTCCTACTTCGGCGGCGTGCCCTCAGAGCTTCTGTTCGACCAAATGAAGGCGGTCGTCATCGAGGACGGTCGATACGACGATGGTGCCCTCGTCGAGAACCCGGAGTTCATGCGCTACGCCTACCACTGGAACTTCAGGATCCGAGCGTGCCGACCCTATCGGGCTCAGACCAAGGGCAAGGTGGAGCGGCCGATCCGCTACCTCAGGGAGAGCTTCTTCTACGGGCGCACCTTCACGTCGGACGACGATCTCAACGCGCAGGCCCTTCATTGGCTTGAGACGGAAGCCAAGGTGCGCAGCCACGGAACGCTGAAGGAGCGGCCCCTCGATCGCTTCGAGCGTGAACGACTGCTCCTCGAGCCCTTGGCGACTCGCCCGTATCACCCCCTCGTCCTGCCTCCGGATCGCTCCTCACCCGGCACGACGTCCTTGCCGGCCATCCACGTCGAGCGACGTCCCCTCACGGCCTATGCCCAGATCGCGGGAGGGGACCGATGAAGGCTGCCGCTCGCTCTCGCCGTGACCGGATCCGAGCCCAGCTCGCCGATCTCAAGATGCCCGGTGCGCTGGAGGCCATCGACGACGTCCTCACCGGGGTCGATGGCGGAGGCGTGACGGCCTCGGAGGCCATCGAGCAACTCCTCGGTGCCCAGATCACGCTGCGCAACAACCGCCGCCTTCAGGCTGCGATGCGCTCGAGCCGGCTACCGGGCATCAAGACCCTCGACGACTTCGACTTCAGCTTCCAGCCCTCGATCAAGCGCGAGCAGATCGACTCGCTCCACGAGCTCGGCTTCTTGGAGCGTAAGGAGAACGTGATCTTCCTCGGCCCTCCGGGCGTCGGCAAGACGCATCTCGCGATCAGCCTCGCCATTGCCGCGGCTCAGAGCGGGCGCAGAGTCTACTACGGCGCTCTGGCCGACCTCATCACCTCGCTCGAAGAAGCCAAGACCACCGGCCAGCTGGGACGCCGCCTCAAGATCCTCACCTATCCTTCGCTCCTGGTCATCGACGAGATCGGCTACCTGCCGGTCAGCCAGACCGGCGCAATGCTCTTCTTCCAACTCATCAACCGGCGCTATGAGCGCGCATCCACTGTGCTGACCTCCAATAAAGGCTTCGAGGAGTGGGGCCAGATCTTGGGCGACGAGGTCATGGCCGCTGCGCTCATCGATCGCCTGCTGCATCACTGCCATATCGTCAACATCCGCGGCAGCAGCTACCGGATGCGCAAGCACACCGACCTCTCCAAGATCCTCCACTCGCCTCCTGCGGAGTCGAGCCCTTCACCCCCGAAGAGAAAGAGAGCAAGAGCAAAGGAGAAAACGACGAACTAGAGGCTCGTCACCTCCGCCAAGTGTGCAATTTTCGATGGCCAGACCTGTGCAGCTTTCGATGGCCGTTGACAGCGTGGGGTTTGCCGGAGACTCCATCAGTTGGGAGTATGGGGTCATAGCCCCAAGAGCCCAGGGAGAAGCACTGGTCGAGATTGCGAGCTCAACGGGTCGAAGGGTGGCAGAGTAGCGATGGCCTGGCCATGGAGGTAACGTTGCTGTTGAGGCGTGCTTGAGCCCACCAACGCCGATGCGAAGTCGGCTGTCCAACCTTCGCAAGTAGCTCTGCCCGTCCAGTCCGATGGCAGTGGCCTCCCGCGAGATTGCCCGGATGGTAAAGAGTCACCTGGAGTCACGCACCTGGAGTATATAAGCTGTATCGATATCACCTCCTTGTCCCGGGATGCCAGGAAGTCGGTTCCGGGCAGAATCCGTTCCGAGTACTCATTCAGAAAAGGAATGTAGACAGCTCGTGCGTCGGGATCCGAGAAATAGGTGTCGTCAATCACGCGCCAGGATATGTCCAGCATCAGATTCGGATGGCGGTCCAGCATCGACTTCATGATCGTGACGTGCCGGGCCGGGTCCATTTCGGTGAGTTCCCGCAACAATCCCATGTGCATCCAGACGATGTTGTTGTCGGGATACAGACCAAGCACCCCGTCCATCAGCGGAAGGTACAGGGTCGGGTCTTCATCGTTGCCCAGATCGCCGTGGATGGAGAGGGGCATGTTCCGTTCCCGAAGAACCTCCATGAACGGTGCCCACCCGTCCAGGACCTCCTCGGGAATCGGCCCGCGGCCGTTGTCGAACACGGCCTGCTTGACCGGGTTGACCTCGCCCATCCAGGAGAAGACACCCGGATATTCCTCCTCCAGGCGCTGCATCGCGGGGAGAATGGTGGCGGGGCGCGCCAGATCCGGGAAGGTCATCGACATCGTCAGATGAACGCGGGAAGGTGGGTTCGTCACGTACTCGGCAGCGTTGGCGAGGTCATTGTCGAGCGATGGAGTCAGCGGCGTGCCGGGACAGTCCAGGTAGTAGGTGCAGGACGATGAGTCCGGGAGCGTCTGGCCGATGCCGTAGACGTTCGCGAAGAGCACGCCCGTCTCCTCGAGATAGGAGACCAGTTCCTCGAACGGGATCTCGGGACCTCCGAAGGGACGAAAGTGGAGATGCGCGTCGACGACCGCGGTCTGGGGCTCGAGGGCGCGGTCGTAGCAGGGGGCATCGCTGGTCTCATACAACTCCAGTGCCGAGGACGACACACAGCTGGCGACGGCGAGCAGGGCGCCCGTCAGGAGCCAGGGAACACGTCTAGCCGCGGACATCGATCGAGTCAGGGTCTCTTGAGTCGGGTGTGGGCGAAGTATGCTTGGAAGTGAAGTATGCTTGGAAGTGAAGTATGCTTGGAAGTGTGCTACAGACCCAACTTCGGTCAGCGACGGGAGAAGCCTCGCAATCGGTTCGTGGCCATCAGAAGACCGGCCCCGAAGGGTCGTCCAGCAACTCTCCGGAGCCGGCTGATCCGTCCGCTGGCGGATCGGTTTAGGCTACCACCTGTACCCCAGCTTGCCGTACAGGAAGGCCCCGTTGAAGCCGAAGGGCGTGAACTGGCCGTACCGGTTGCCGACGCCGTCGGCCGCGCCCGGGTACTCCTGCGGCTTGGTGTTCAGGACGTTCTGGGCCCCAAGCGTCAGCGTCCAGCGATCGTTGAAGGAGCGGGCTGCCTCCATGTCGAAGAGGACGCGCGCCGGATAGTCGATGGTATTGTCCGAGCTGCCCGTGTAGTAGGGAGTCTCGCCGTCGTAGTAGCCGCCCCAGTAGCTGCCGCGTACGAGCGCACGCACGCCGTTGGGGAATGTGTGGTTGACGGCGACGTTGCCGCGCACGTTCGGGAGCCCCTCCTCCAGGATGCGGATGCGCGTGCCCGTGAGGGTGCCGGGGTTGAAGTCCGTCACCTGGGTCGAGGTCCAGTTCCAGGCGGCGGTGATGTTGGTGGTGGAACCGTTCGCTCCTTCCATCTGGTAGGCGGCCACGAGATCGATTCCCCGGGTGCGGGTCGCGAAGTCGTTGATGAAGAAGCGGAACCGCGCCAGCACCCCGCCCGGCCGGATGATGCTGTCGGCCACGAGCTGGTCGATCTCCGCCGGGGTGAGCTTTCGGTCGGCGCTCGTCGTAAGACGGTCGTTTACGTTGATCTGGAAGAAGTCGGTGGAGAGGCTGAACCGGCCGCGCTCGAGCACGGCACCCAACGCCATGTTCACCGACTTCTCCGGTGTGAGCGCTTCGCCGCCAAACTCTCGGGCCAAGAGGGATGTCGACGGAATCGTGCCGTTGTTGGTGAGGTCCATGATCTCGGGATCGTAGATCGTCGAGATGTTGAAGGCGTTCTGCTGGCCGGGCGTGGGGGCGCGGAAGCCGGTGCTGGCGCTGCCCCGCAGAGCGAAGCCCTTCGAGACGGTCGTCCGGGCCGCGACCTTTCCGTTCACCGTGGTGCCGAAGTCCGAGAATCTCTCGACGCGCCCGGCGACGCCGAACGTCCACGCGCCTGCCGGATCCCGCAACTCGACGTCACCGTAGCCGGCGAAGTTGCTGCGGTTCCAGGTGCCCTCGGTGAGGGGGCCGAAGCCGGTGAAGCCGTTGGAGCCGGGGGTGAAGCCCTGGATCGCGAGCGGACCCTCGGTCCACGAAGCCTCGTCGCCCGGGACGATCTGGAAGCGCTCGTTCCTCCATTCAGCGCCGCCGGCGACATTCACCCTTTCGTTCACGGCGTAGGAGACGTCGGCGTTAAAGTTGACCTCCTGCTGATCGTAGATTCCCGGATGGAAGTACGGCGTGCACGGCTGGTCCGGGACGGCGATCGAGGTGCCCTGGTCGCTGCATGGCTGGTTCGGCCCAAGCGAGGCGTTCACCGTGTTGTACATGTAGAAGTCCATGTTGGATTTGCCCCAGCTGGCGCTGGCGTCCCAGTCCAGCTGGCCCCGGGTGCCCCTGAGGCCGGCCACTGCGGAGGCGTCGAGCACGTATGCGCCGAACTGCGGCGTGAAGCCTCCCGGGAAGATTTTCTGGAAGGTGAAGCAGTTGGGGTCGTTTAGAACCTGGTTCAACGCCGCGCGATCGGTCACGACGCCGCCGTTCACCCGTACCTCCGGGCAGCCGGCCGAACCGTCCAGCACTCCGTCGCGCGCGTCGATCATGTCGCCGACCAACAATAGCGGAACCTGCAATGTATCACCTTCCGGGCCGGTAACCGGTGTCCCGTCAACTAGTGTACTGTCCCTGCTGGTCCCGAACACGCCGCTACGGGTGTTCGGATTCCGGAAGTAGAAGCCGCCCTCAACCTGCTTGCTTACGTAGTTGCCGTGTCCGTAGAAGAAAAGCGCGTCGCTGAACAGGTAGCCCGTGTTCGCCCACAGCTTGATTTCGTCGGATACCTGCGGGGAACCCCAGATCTGCGCGGGAGAGCGCACGTGCTGGTTGCCGGCCCCGACCAGCGCGAGCGCGTCGTTCCGTTGCACGCTGCGGTCGGTGGGATTGGTGTTGCCGTATTCGCCGGTCAGGTTGAGGAACCCGGTCTCCCCGAGAGGCAGACCGATGTTGCCCGCAATGCTGTACATCTCCCCGTCGCCCGGGATCGGATCATCCTGGAAGGGTTCGCTGGTCGTCGCGAACAGATGTCCGCCTGTCTTGATCTCGAGGGCTCCGCCGGAGCGGTTGTTGTTGAGCACGAAGTTCATCACCCCCGCGATGGCGTCGGAGCCGTACTGCGCCGACGCACCGTCGCGCAGCACCTCGGCCTGCTCCAGCGCCATGCCCGGAATCAGTGCGATGTCAGGGCCCTGCGACCCGTCGGCCAGGCCGTTGCCGTACCAGGTGATGACCGCCGTGCGGTGGCGGCGCTTCCCGTTCACCAGAATCAGCGTGTGGTCGGGGGCGAGCCCGCGCAGGTTGGCCGGGCGCGCGAAGGTGGCCGCGTCACTGATGGGCTGGATGTTCACGTTGAACGACGGCACCACGTTGCGGAGCAGGTTGGCGAAGTCGGTGTCGCCCTGGTTGATGATTTCCGCGTTCGTGATGACGTCGACGGGGACGGCTGATTCGGTCACGGTGCGTGGCCGGGCCCGCGTCCCGATGGCGACGATGCCGGCGAGCGCGATGGCTTCCTCGCTGATGGTCACGTCGAGCTGCGTCACCTGGCCGTCCGCGATGCTGACCTCCTGGCGCTCCGTGGCGTAGCCGATCAGCCTGATCTCGACCACATGGGTGCCGGCGGGAATGCCTCCAATCTGGAAGGAGCCGTCGGCGTCGCTCAGTCGGCCGATGGAGAGGGCCGAGATGAACACCTGTGCGCCGCGCACCCCCTGGTTGGTGGCACCATCCCGAACCGTGCCTTCGAGGTACCCCTGGGCGTGGCCCGTGATGGGAAATGTCGCAAATAGCAACAAAATAGTCGCTATGCACCCGAAACGAGTCCAGTTTCCGGCAGGATTCATGCGATGCCTCCCCCTTTTGTCGGTGATGCGACGATTTTCGAAGATCAAATCCGCCCGAGACCGAGCTAGTGTATCGGCGCTTAAGTGTGATGGGCATGACGTGAAGCGGGCGTTATCTTTCGTGCATGGCCAAGATATCCTGGCAAAGGTCACTCGTGCTAATGCCACTTTAGCGGCGGTACACTAGGGTCGTTGTCTCGACCATCGGAAGGTGCCTCTGCCTGACCAAACCGGCTAGTCACGTTGTTGCCGAACAGAAAGACAAGAAACGTTATAAGGATCCCAAGGACCCAATCAGGGTCGCCCCACGCCCCAAGGGGCCGTCGCTGACCCGAAGCGACGTGGAACAGAAACGACACGAGCATCTGGCGCCTTCGCTAGGGGTCGAGAATACCCTTACGGCTTCGACTACGACACGGTGAGGGGTGGAGTCGTTCTCTCGCCCTCCCATTTGCCCTGAATCCTTGGACCACTACCGATTCTACTCGGACCCCGCACCCAGCGCGTCAGGCTGAAAGGTGCCCTTCCGGCTCGCCACACACGACCCGGAAACGCGCGGAGACGACCACCGCAGGCCCACGTGAGCGAGCAGAC
This sequence comes from Longimicrobiales bacterium, assembly GCA_965197725.1. Classification (GTDB taxonomy): domain Bacteria; phylum Gemmatimonadota; class Gemmatimonadetes; order Longimicrobiales; family Gaopeijiaceae; genus UBA1138. Next base: position 77,327 of record CBDANQ010000060.1, on the reverse strand, counting down.
GGCAGCCGCTCGATCCGACGGCCCGGGATCCGTCAAAAGTGGTACTTCAGGCCGACCGTCACCGCCAGGTAGCTGATGCCCTCGAATCGCTGCGTGGTGTCGAATGGGGTGACGCCGTCCGCCTGCACGGGTGCATGGCTGCGGATAAGATCCCAGGTCGCCTCGTCGGTGATATGGCCGAATTGGGCCCAGCGCCGCAGAGAGGCCCGCGCGCGCCGCCGATCGTGCCCCGCCGCCGGATGGCATCAGTCCCATGTCGGTGTTGTACCCGCGAGCACGCACGCCGGTCCTGGGGCTTGGTCAGGAAGGCATCGAGGCCCTGTTGGAGGCGGCGTCCGGGTCCTAGTCGGCGCGGGCGAGCACCCAGGAGCCAGCGAGGAGTTTACGCCTGGTGTCGCGCTTCCGTTCCCTGGTTGATTCAATGGTACGCAGCCGCGCGATCCGGTTGGCGATTTGCTGCTTTTGTTTTTCGAGCTCGGCGATCCGCTCATCCGCTGGTTTAGCCATAATCAGAGCGTAGCACGAGCCCTCTTGACGAGTTCACCAGAACGAGGAAAGCGCACTTATAGTTCATGCGAAACCTCGGGCTAGAGGATCGTAGCGGCGGCGCACACGGCGAGCGGACGCGGCTCAAGAATCAGATGCGGCGGCTCTTTCGTTGCACGGTGTCGCTGAGCGAGGGGAGGCAAGCGTGAGTGCGCTGAGCGCCCGCCGCACGGAGGGCCACACGGTCCCGCTGGCAGCCTTTCGGCGGTACTTTGTGACCCCGGATGATAGCCAGCCAAGGACTATGCGCGCGCATGGAATCATGCGCAGCCCCTATAGCGTCAGCACCTTCCGTTCTCCGGTGGACAGCCGCATGGCCTCAATTCGGGGCTCGGGAATGAACCCGACGGTGAACACCCCGACCTCGCCACCTGGCAGCACCTGGAAGTCGCCGTGCTGACCGTCGCCCTCCTGGTCCCGCGTCGTCACCACCTCCACCGCACCACCCGTAGCTGGCACGCGGTTTATGTTACGCACCCCCACCGGCGAGTAGTAGATGAAACCGTCCGGCCCCCAACGAGAGCAGCAGAGCGCCGAATCAGCCAGCGTACGCACCACGCCGCCGCCGAGCGGAGCCACCTTGAGCTGCCCGCCCACAAAGAACGCCACGTCCTCGCCGTTTGGAGAGATAGCTGGTTGGTAGGAGTTCCCCTCGGTACCCGGAACGGGTGTCGGGGTCAGGTTCTCCAGACGGCGCAGCCATAGCTGCACTCCGTTTGCTCCGGGCGCCGCAAACACGACCGCCGAGCCGTCGGGAGAGACACGCGGCATCACAGGACCAGCCACTTCGAGGCCGAGCGAGAAGCGTTCGACGGAAAGCGGTACCTCCGAACGTAGAAGCGCCCAGCCAGCGACTCCGGTGGCAAGAACGAAGAGTGCAGCTAAGGCGATCGACACCCGCTTCCAGGGGCCTGGACTTGCCGCTGCTACCGCTTCGACCTGCTCGCCATGCCGGAACTGCGGGTCCGCCAGCGCCCTGGCAAAGTCCTGAGCCCCTGTGAACCGATCCGCAGGCAACTTCTCCAACGCCTTCCTGAGCGCCGCGTCCACGTTCGCCGGGACCGATGTCCGTTCCTTCGTAGCCGACGCGAGTTCACCCGCGATGATCTTTCCCAAGATCGCCTGTGCCGTGCTTCCGGTGTACGGCGGCTCACCGACCAGCATCTCGTACAGCACGCAACCGAGAGCGTAAGTGTCCGTGGCTGGACCCACTGTCTGGTCGCCCGTCGCCTGCTCGGGGCTCATGTAGTGGGGCGTGCCGAGGCTGAGTCCGGTTTCGGTAAGGCGACCTCCACCAGCAACGCCGACCGCCAACGCGATGCCAAAGTCGGAGATGACAGGCTTTCCCTCTTGCAGAAGAAGGTTCGCAGGCTTGATGTCGCGATGGACGACGCCCTGGCGGTGGGCATAGTCGAGGGCCTCAGCGACGTTCGCGGCGATACGCACCGCTTCGTCCACGGGAAGCTGATGTTCGCGGTCGAGCCTCTGCCGAAGGCTCTCTCCCTCTACATGCGGCATGACGTAGAACAAGAACCCGTCGGCCTCGCCTGAATCGAAGAGCGGCAGGATGTGCGGATGCTGGAGGTTCGCGGTCGTCTTGATCTCGGCCAGGAACCGCTCGGCCCCGACGACGGCTGCTAGTTCGGGCTTCAGGACCTTGAGCGCGACCTTGCGCTCGTGTCGTAGGTCGTCGGCCAGGTAGACGGGTCGCCATCCCGCCCTCGCCAAGCTCACGCTCGATGCGGTAGCGGCCTTCCAGGGCTGCGTTCAGGCGGGTGACGGGGTCGGGCATGCGCTCAAGATGCGGCGCAGGTCAGCAGAGCGCGAGCAGATCCCCTACAGCAACACCAACGGCAGCCCCAGCGCGAAGAGCGCCGACGGCCATGATCACGCTCACGAAGCCCACCCGTGCGGTGCGCGACCGCCGTGACGGTGCTCAATTGGAACCCTCCGGCGACGGCCGCCCGCGGGTCGTCGTACCGACGCGGGACACGCCCTCGGCGGCCTGACCACCTGGCCCATCCGCGCCCTCGCTCGTATGATCGCATGACACCCGAGCTCGAAGGAGTCGCCCCGTATGTCTGTCATCGCTGTGCTGCTGGTCCTGTCGGTCCAGCAGCTTCCCGAGCCCTTCGAAACCGAGTGGAACCGGGCCCGTCCAACGATCGTGGAGCGGCCAGCCGACGCTAGGCTGTCCGTTCCGACGGGATTCGAAGTGAGCGTATTCGCCGACGGGCTCTCAAACCCGCGCCGAATGGCCCTCGCTCCGAACGGAGACATCTTCGTCGCCGAGAGCCGCTCCGGTGAGATACTGCTCCTCCGAGACGGGGACGGCGACGGCGTTGCAGAACGCCGCGAGACGTTCGCCACGGCGCTGGACAGACCGTTCGGCATGGCGTTCCTCGATGGGTTCCTGTACGTCGGGAACAACGATGCCGTCGTGCGCTTCCCATACGCCCCGGGACAGCTTCGGGCACAAGGAGTACCAGAGCACGTCGTGGACCTCCCGGTCGGCAGTGACGCGCTCGATCACGACACGGCGGAGCGCCTCGGCATCGACGTCAGCCGGACGCGGGCGGAGCGCCTCGGCATCGACGTCAGCCGGGTGGAGATGATCGAGGAGTCCGATGACCCAACGGGTGGTTTCCGCCACTGGACGCGGAACCTGATCTTCGCACCGGACGGGGGAAAGATGTATGTCGCGGTGGGCTCCGCGACGAATGCCAAGCCCGGGACCGATCCCCGGAGGGCCGCGATCAACGAATACGACGCGGATGGCTCAGGACATCGGGTACTCGCCGGGGGCCTACGAAACCCGGTGCCCCTCGCGTTCTACCCGGAATCGAGCACTCTGTGGACCGCGGTGCACGAGCGAGACCACTTGGGGGATGAGCTTGCTCCCGACTACGTGACATCGGTGGTGGACGGCGGCTTCTACGGCTGGCCGTATGCCTATATCGGTCCTAACAGACCGTGGATAAAGTCCGGTCATCGCTGTTGTGTTAAATCAGGAGGACACGAGGGTTTTTGCAGCGAGGACGGCGATGGCGGTAGGCAAGCGGCCCGAGGCTCGGCAGGGCGAGATGTTCGTGGTGGCGAGCGAGATTCGGGCCTTGGACAACCCGTTCTACTGGGCCTTGAACGAGCTTCTGGCGAAAAGCGGGTTTGACGAGTTCGCGGAAGAGGCATGCCGTGAGTTCTACGCGGACAATCGGGGTCGGCCGGGGATTGCTCCCGGGGTGTATTTCCGAATGATGATGGTGGGCTACCTCGAAGGGATCGGCTCGGAGCGGGGCATTGCCTGGCGGTGTGGGGACTCGTTGTCGTTGCGTGAGTTTCTGGGATACGGGTGGGCGAAGAACCCGCCGGAGCATTCGACCCTGTCGAAGACGCGCAAGCGCCTGAGCGTGGAAGCGCACGCGGCGGTGTTCGGGCGGGTGCTGGAGCTGCTGAAGGGGTCGGGGTTGCTGAGCGGCAAGACGCTGGGCGTCGACTCGACGACGCTGGAGGCGAATGCGGCGATGCGCACGATCGTGCGGCGCGACGACGGGTTGGGCTACGATGAATGGCTGGAGCAGGTGGCCCGGGCGTCGGGGATCGAGACGCCGACGCGCAAGGATCTGACGACGCTGGACCGGAAGCGTCCGAAGAAGGGCTCGAACAAGGACTGGGTGCATCCGCACGACCCGGAGGCGCGGATCACGAAGATGAAGGACGGCAGGACGCGCCTGGCGCACAAGTTGGAGCAGGCGGTCGACATGGAGACCGGTGCGCTTGTGGCGGTGACGGTGCAGACGATGGACGGGGGAGATGTGGCGTCGCTGCCCAACACGCTGGACGAGGCAGAGCGGCAGCTGGAAGTAGTGCAGGTAGAGCCCGAGGAAGTGGTGGCCGACAAAGGCTACCACTCGAACAAGACCATGACGGGCGTGAAGGAGCGGGAGCTGCGCAGCTATGTGAGCGAGCCCAACCGCGGGCGCCGGAAATGGAAGAACAACCGGGACGCGCAGAAGCCGACCTACGACAACCGCCGCCGGATCCGCGGCAACCGGGGGATGCGGCTGCTGCGCCAGCGCGGCGAGAAGGTGGAGCGGGGGTTTGCGCACTTGCTTGTGACCGGAGGGCTGCGTCGCGTCCACATACGGGGCCAGGAGGAGATTCGAAAACGGATGTTGATCCACGCGGCGGCCTTCAACCTCGGCCTTCTCATGCGCAAGCGGTTCGGGGTTGGAACCCCCCGTGCGTTACAGGGCCTCGCTACCGTACAAGCTGCGCTCGCAACTCAGGTTACAACCCGCGTCTCGCGCTTTTTCCGCCGTATTCGGCGCTATTTCGCCTTCCTTGGGCCGAATATCGCCTCGTCAGACCCCAAAACCCGCTTCTTGCACAACAACACAGCCCCCGCGTGTCTGCCTTCTCTCCCACCCATCATCCGCTGGGAACCTATTTCTTCCACGGACTGCTAACCCCGAGCCACTCCTCAACGGAGCGCGACCGGATCTTGTCGAGAGGACGATCGTTCCTGATGTGCTCCTCCCCGCCCACGCCGTCCCGATGGGATTGGCCTTCTACACCGGCGAGCTGTTTCCCGAAGCGTACCGGAACAGCGCGTTCGTTGCGCTGCGCGGGTCTGTCAACCGCCCGTATCTCGTCGGGTACTCGCTCGTGCGCATCCCGTTTGAGAACGGGAGGCCCTCGGGACTGGCGCCTCCTAGACCGTCACCCTAAATCACTCCGGATCACTCTCGCCAGCGCACGCATCGTGCACGCAGACTGACTCGCGGACTGCAAGACGATATCCCACAAAGCCGTAAAGCCCTGTGGGATATCGTCTTACAAAACACCCTCAGCAGGACTCGAACCTGCGACCTACTGCTTAGGAGGCAGTCGCTCTATCCACCTGAGCTATGAGGGCAAGTTATTATGTTACAATCCTTTAGCGATTTGACTAAAACCGTAAACACCCAAACTGAGCCAAGAACTGCACCAAAACTGTTGCGAAGCACTATCGTCACAGCCATCGTAACGGACGACAGCAGGGCGACCCCGTCACGCTCGGAAACGATTCGGAAGGCCGCCCTGCCCTGACCAGCCCGCGGGCCAGCCGGGACCAAAACTACTGTTCGGCCTCCCGGACGGTCAACGCTGCAGGGGCACATCGTGGCGCAAAAGAAACCGAAGAGCGACGGACCGCACATCTTCTGGAGAAACGGCAGGGCCTACGCCGACCTCCGGACCTATGCAGACGTCGGCGGTAAGAAGGAGGCACTCACAACGCGGGGCAACATGGGGCACTAAGGACCCGGAGATCGCGCTCATGCTCTTCGAGGCTCGGCTGGCAGCGCTGCGTGCCAAGCGCGAGGGTCAGGCTGGCCTCTCGCCGCAAGAGAGCACGACGCTCGTCGAGTTGGTAAGCCATCATCTCATCATGAGGGCCCGAGCTGGTAGGACCTCGGACCAGCACATGAGAGAACTCGAGACCCGGCTTGGCACTGCCTTGAAGTTCTTTGGTCGAGACCGTGACCCGCGTACCATCGAGCCAAGCGAGGTGCGTGCCTGGAGCGTGGACCTCGCAAAGGACGGGACGTCACAGAAGTGTTCCGCACGATGCTCTTGTCACGATGCTCTTGTATAGAGCTCGCGACCGTGAACACGTCGATACCTGTCGCCCTACGCCAGGACGTCCTCGTCAATCACCTCGGTAAGGAGGTGCCCAAGGACAAGGCGAATTGTCGGATCATCTTCGATCTGTCGTATGCCCTCAAGATCAGGGGATCCGTAGGCATGTGTATTCCGACGGAGGCCCTTCCAACGACTGGATGATGACGTCCGGGGTCCGCCCACTCACGATCGTCTGACCCTTTCCCTGCAGGCTCACGGCCGCACTGACTGAGAGACCCCACGAAAGAAGCTGACCCAGCCGTAGTTGAAGGTCCCTGAAGAGGGAAAAGAAAAGTGGTGGCTCCGAGGGTGCCCGATCCGATAGGATCGGGTGCGCTAAAAACCCAAAAACGGAGCCACCACGATGAAGAGAACGTACGAAGTAGCGAGGGACACGGACAGGCGTGCGATGGCTGAGTTCGTGAAGCGAGAAGGCCAGTTCCTGCTGCCGATGGTCGAGCTCGTAGAGCACACGGAGCTCGCGATCGACGAAGTCGTCCAGATGATGGGCCGAGCGACGATCGAGGCGGTACTCGAGATGAGCGCCGAAGGTGTGGCGGGCCCGAAGCAATCGGGCAAGGCACGCGAGGAGGGGGCGACGGTCTGGTACGGCCGCCAGGGCGGTCAGGTCTACCTGTCGGACCGAAAGGTCCGTATCCAGGATGGTGTCCCTCCATCAGCTCCTTCAGCACGCGCTCCGAGGCCTCGACCGTCTCACGGCTCACCGCCGACTTGCTCACCCCGACCGTGTCGGCCATCTCACCGATCACACGGCCGTACTTCCGCGTGCTCACCCCCGCCATCAGGACCTCGAGCATCCGATCCGCCACGGCGCCCGGTCTCCGCATCGCTGCGTACGCCGGCACCTCGACCTCGCCACCCTCCCCGGCGCCCCGGCGCCTGAGCCGTGGCCGCTCCACACGCACCTTCCGGTCCAACAGGTAAACCACACCACCCTGCCGGCCATACCACACCGTGTCGTCTTCCGCTCGTGACCGACCTGCCTGCTTCACGCCTGCCACACCCTCGGCGCTCATCTCCAGCACCGCTTCGATCGTCGCTCGTCCCATCACCTGGATGACTTCGTCGATCGCGACCTCCGTCTGCTCCACGAGCTCAAGCATCGGAAGCAGAAACTGCCCCTCCCGCTTCAGGAACTCCCTGATCGCGCGCTTGTCCGCCCGATCCCTTACCTCGTACGTTCTCTTCATCGTGGTGGCTCCGTGTTGGGGTTTTTGCCTACCCGAGCCTATCGGCCCGGGACCCCCGGAGCCACCACTTTTCTTTCTCCCCTATCAGGGACCTTCAACTACGGTTGGGACAGCTTCGTCTACCCGGTCGTGCGCCAAACCGACCTTGAGCGTTTGGCGCGGGCACTGTCTGAGTTCGATTCGCTCCAGTGACGGCAGCGTGATCCCGGTGGACACCATGCTCAGCTCCGCTTCGTCCGCTCCCGTTTGAGCTGCTCAAGTCGTTTGAGTCCCTTCTTCACCAAGGGGCGGTAGAGTCGAAGCATGATGGGTGGAAACAGATTGTTGAGTTTCACCAGCCAGCCACGCGAGCGTGGGACCGCTATCTCGAGGGCACGCATGCGGACCGCCTGCCAAAGCGCGGCTTCCACTGCTGGACCGAGAGCGCCCCAGGACCAGAGTGGATGAGGGCCACGTCGAGGGGGTCCGCATCCAGATGCCGCTCAAGCGTGGGCGTATTCACTAGATCCGGGCAGATGACGGTCATGAAGACGCCCTTGGTTCGGAGGCGGACCGCGGTGGAGATGGAGACGGAGCGGAGTCCACACTTCGCGGCCGAGTAGAGTTCATTGCCGGGAGTGGGCGAGATCCCTGCCAAGGACGACATGTTGACGATGTGTCCTGAGCTCTGCTTCACCATGATGTCGCCCACGACCTTCACCCCGTAGATCTGGCCCTTCAGGTTCACGTCGATCGTCGTATCAACCAGTTCCATGGGAACGTCCAGCAGAAACCCGGGACTGCCGCCGCCTGCGATATTGAAGAGGTAGTCGATAGCGCCGCAGCGAGTGACCGTGTCCTCGGCCATGCGCCGCCAGCCTTCCACGGATCGCACGTCGAGCCTGTGTAGCCGGACATGATCGTCCTGCGCGAACGCGGTGTGCAGCCCATCCCCGTTGATATCCGCAAGAGCGAGCATGAAGCCCTTACGCCGAAGCGCGTCTGCCCAATGTCTTCCGATGCCGCTGGCGGCGCCCGTGACGATCGCTACCGAAGATGCCATGCTGTAATCCTCTTCCGGGTCGCGTCACAAGCAACCTGCGCGCGTCGGGATTGGGTATGATACGCGTCAGCCCACGTTCTGCGCATGTCGGGAGTTTCGACCGGTCCAAGGTTGTGACAGGTGCAAGACCTCGCAAACACCCGAAGCACGTGCCCATTGGTGACCCGTCCTGCAGGCGATTGCTGTCGGGTCCGGGCAGCCCGCCACCGGGTCGCCATGCCGCCCTCACCGAGTTCACGCTCGACGCGCCCCAACCCTACGCGGAGCTATGTAACGCGTTAGGGGCTGAAAGAATGGCCCGCTCTTCGGGTCGCATCCACGGGTGTGCCCGCTCCTAACCTGCGTTCTCGCTCATCCTGAGGGATGACAGAGCAACTCTCCGATGATGCCGACGGAAAGGCCGACGATCACCACGCCTTCCACGAAGACGCGAAGCCAGAGGATCTGGGGGCTCACGGTGAGGTCAACAGGGAGACACGAGCGGGAGGATCACCTGACGAGGCCCTCCTGGGAGGTCTCTGTCATGGCAATCGACTCCAGATAACGTCTCGCGATTCTGCTGCGGGAGATTGCGTGCCTAAGGCGCTACTCGCAAGGCGAGGGTCGCGGCCTCAAGGTCATTTCAGCAAGACCCGCTGCTACTTGGCGCCTCTGAGAAAGTGCCGCCGACCTAGGTCATTTTCTTCCGACATCTCCCTGCCCGCAGGACTGGTCCCCAGGCTTGATACTCATGCAGGCCCCCTCCTGGACCTCTCACAGAGAGGACGGAATGATCAGAGCGCGACGCTCGATCCATCCAACCCAGGAGGGGAACCATGCGCTTCTACACCGGCCAGCATCGATACTACTGTGGCATCGACCTTCACGCTCGCACGCTCTACCTCTGCGTTCTGGACGGCCAGGGCAAGATACGACTGCACAAGAGGCTACGCTGTGAGCGCGAGGCACTGCTTCGCGCCCTCGAGCCCTACCGTTTGGACCTCGTGGTGGGCAGCGAGTGCATCTTCTGCTGGTACTGGCTCGCCGATCTATGTGCTCGTGAGCAGATCCACTTCGTGCTCGGCCATGCGCTCTACATGAAGGCGATCCACGGGGCCAAGGCCAAGAACGACCACATCGACTCGCACAAGACGGCGGTCTTGCTGCGTGGTGGTGCGTTCCCGGTGGCCTACGTCTATCCTCCCCAGATGCGAGCCACGCGCGATGTGCTCCGGCGCCGACTCTACTTCGTGCGCAAGCGCGGCGAGCTCCTCGCCCACGTCCGCAACACCTTTCATCAGTACAACCTGCCTCGGCCCCCGGGTCAGCTCCTCTACAAGAAGAACCGAGAGGGACTGGCCCAGGCGTTCGACGATCCCATGATCCAGAGGACCATTGAGGCGGACCTCGCCCTGGCCGATCGCTACGACCCCGTGATCCGAGAACTCGAGCGTACGGTCGAAGAAGAAGCCCGTGTCCACGACTCCGACACGCTGGAGCGGCTCCGAACCATCCCCGGCATCGGTCGGATCCTGGCGCTCACGCTGCTCTATGAGATCCACGACATCGCTCGCTTCAGCACAGTGCAGCGCTTCAGCTCCTACTGTCGACTCGCCAAGCCCGAGCACCGCAGTGCAGGCAAGCGGGTCGGCAGCGGAGGAGCCAAGATCGGTAACGCACACCTCAAGTGGGCGTTCAGCGAGGCTGCCGTCCTCTTCCTACGCGACAACGTCCGCGGCCAGGGCCATCTCAAGAGGCTCGCGCGCCGCCACGGCAAGGGCAAGGCGCTCAGCATCCTCGCGGCTCGCATCGGTCGCGCCACCTACTTCATGCTCAAGAACGGGGAGGCATTCGACACCGAACGCTTCTATACACGCACCTGACGGGGAGGGGAGGTCGCGAGCCCCGATTTCTAACTCGAGCGGGCACCGGATGCCTGACAGCCGCCTCGCTTGATTGGACGCCTCCTCCCGCTCCCCACACATCGAAGTCGGTCTAACTCAGGACTCTGCCCCTCACCCGAGCCCGGAGCTAACTGGTCCGGCGCCTCTCGGCCCGAGCCTGCTCACCTTGAATGGAGTCGGACGGCACGAGGGCACAGATGAATTTCTCTAGGTCGTAGGAGCCCACAGCAGGCTCCTGCTCCGCCGCTCCTTCGAGCTCGCCTCGAAGGGCACCCGGCGGTTGAACCTCGATAAGTGTTTGGTGCAGAGCTCGGAAGTGCTCGCACCTGTTGACGGAAACCAAGTCAGAGGACTCGACGACCGACGCTCACTTCATTACGCGCCGCTCCGCGACGCGCCGGGGGACATGCGCGCTCTTGACTCCGGGGGCCTGATAAGTGTTAGATAGCTCAGGTCCACGGAGAACACGACGCAGGCCGGGAGTCCTGAGCGCCCTAAGAGGCTGTCGTGACGCCGATACCGATGCGTCGGAGGGCACCGCCGCCGACCTGGCTCATTAGGCTATCCCGCGTGCGAGTGCCGAGAGAGCCTCCCTCGGCCTACTACGGTTCGGCGAGTTGGGCCCGGAGATCACCGAGTAAGGACGCGCACAGGACACTAGTGCTTCCTTCGACTGGACTCTTCAGCTGATGCGATCACGAGCGCAGCCAGTTCCGTCCAACGGACGGGAGATGGAGCCAGTTCTTCGAGAATCGCGTCCGCCGTCAGGCCACGAAACTGACCGACGTGATGCTTCGCCTTGGCTTCGCGGTAGGCCGCCACGGCACGGATAACGACGGGTCGCTCAGCTGTTGTCAAATCCATGTTGGAAGGTAACGACTATCCTACCTGACGACGCGATGTGGGACCGCTCGATTTGAGGCGAGGCGGCAGAGGCAGAGACAACACCACCGCAAGTCAGGGTCGTCGACTCTCGGGCCGGCAAAGTCTGGGAATGGCGGTCGATGCAGCACATGGCTCGCGGAGCCGCCTAACGTTTCGCGATTCTGCTGCACAACAACAGTGGTGACCGCAAGCGTAGCGCGAGAATCTCTCGCCTACTCTCGCCCGCCACGCCGCAGCGGGTAGGGCCAGCTGCGCGCTCTTGATTCCGGGGGCCTGATACGTGTTGGGAAGCAGGAACCAACTGCACAAACACAGCGAGAGCATGGACTCTTGAGGACTTCCGTCAGTGTGCCGCGATCAAGGTGTTCAGAAGAGCGATGGATCGTCGTCCCACTTCCAGGGCCCGACCAAAGATCTCGGCACGCAGCGCACTGAGAGCATCTGGGGTCGTACGCTCGCGGTCGGCTAACCTCAACAGCGCATGAAACAGGCTATCCGCGCGCTGGATTGTCTCTGAGTAATGCACGCCCACCGAGTCACCGTAAGCCTCGCTGAGCCGGGTACGAATCCCTCGCTCTGAAACCCACAATCCCTCTGCGACGATCTGCAGGGAGTCCATCGTGGTTTCGTCAGGTCCCCCGCTAGTTCGGAGAGACGTAAGGACAGACTCGGTCAAATCTTGCAGGCTGCGAAGATGAGGTAGTAGCTCTGCTGCAAGATCATTCCGGGCGACAATTCGCCGCTCCTCAGCTCGCACTTCTCGATAGCCCCGGTACCACTTCACGGCGGTCAAGGTCGGCAATGCCGCTGCTGCCGTGATCAAGGCGGCGCGGACACCAACAGGCTGCTTCGCAAACCTGCGCACCAGCCGCCGCCAGTACTCAATCATGTGAAACTCGGTTGAGCGTCTGACATGGACCTCACCTGCTGTCTAACGTCTTTTGTCAACGGCCATCGAAAGCTGCACAGGTCTGGCCATCGAAAATTGCACACTTGGCGGAGGTGACGAGCCTCTAGTTCGTCGTTTTCTCCTTTGCTCTTGCTCTCTTTCTCTTCGGGGGTGAAGGGCTCGACTCCGCAGGAGGCGAGTGGAGGATCTTGGAGAGGTCGGTGTGCTTGCGCATCCGGTAGCTGCTGCCGCGGATGTTGACGATATGGCAGTGATGCAGCAGGCGATCGATGAGCGCAGCGGCCATGACCTCGTCGCCCAAGATCTGGCCCCACTCCTCGAAGCCTTTATTGGAGGTCAGCACAGTGGATGCGCGCTCATAGCGCCGGTTGATGAGTTGGAAGAAGAGCATTGCGCCGGTCTGGCTGACCGGCAGGTAGCCGATCTCGTCGATGACCAGGAGCGAAGGATAGGTGAGGATCTTGAGGCGGCGTCCCAGCTGGCCGGTGGTCTTGGCTTCTTCGAGCGAGGTGATGAGGTCGGCCAGAGCGCCGTAGTAGACTCTGCGCCCGCTCTGAGCGATGGTGTCCCGCTGACAGTTGAAGGTGGTGGCGCCGGAGAGTCTCTTGGTTAGCCTGTCTTTCTCATTTCGGCAACCGGTTCATGGTCGTCGAGGTGGGCCCTGAGCATCCAGAGCTGGTCGTAGCCGATGATCCTCCGGTAGCTCTTCTCGGTTTCCACGAACGAGGCCGCAGCCCAGCGCAAGGCCATCGCTCCGTTCTTCCAGTTAGTCACCCTGCGGGTCTTCCGTCTTACGCCCGAGTGGGTGCTGTCGATCAGGTTGGTCGAGCCCAGGCACTTCCTCAGCCGCGGTGGGAGGCCGAGCCGGTTTATGGTGAACATCTCGCTGAGGCCTTCGCGCAGGCTGGCTGCGGCCGAGGGGTGGTCGCGCTCGAGCCATCGGGCGAGCTGCTCGAGCTTCTGCTCGCCCTGCTTCGCGTCCAGCTTCATCGCCGCCCGGAACGCCGCCTTCACCTGAGGATGCTGATCCTTCGGCAGATGACCCAGCACGTTGCGGAGCTTGTGGTTGCGGCAGCGCTGGATGGGGTGACGTTGGCCGAACACCTTCTCGATCGCCTTCCTGAGCGCTTTCGAGCCATCGATCACGAACAGCCGCCGCCTGCCCGGGTCCAGGCCGCGCTCGACCAGATCCTCTAGGAGCGCGCTGGTCACCTCGGCGTTCTCACTCGCTCCTTCCCTCACGCCCAGCACGTGCTTCTTTCCGTCTGAGTCCACGCCTACCGCAGCAAGCACGTGGTGCGAGCCCATCTGGATCCCGTCCAGGTAGATCACCAGGAGGTCCCACGCATCCAGCCGGCGCTCCATCAGCTCCTTCAGCACGCGCTCCGAGGCCTCGACCGTCTCACGGCTCACCGCCGACTTGCTCACCCCGACCGGGTCGGCCATCTCACCGATCACACGGCCGTACTTTCGCGTGCTCACCCCCGCCATCAGGACCTCGAGCATCCGATCCGCCACGGCGCCCGGTCTCCGCATCGCTGCGTACGCCGGCACCTCGACCTCGCCACCCTCCCCGGCGCCCCGGCGCCTGAGCCGTGGCCGCTCCACACGCACCTTCCGGTCCGACAGGTAAACCACACCACCCTGCCGGCCATACCACACCGTGTCGTCTTCCGCTCGTGACCGACCTGCCTGCTTCACGCCTGCCACACCCTCGGCGCTCATCTCCAGCACCGCTTCGATCGTCGCTCGTCCCATCACCTGGATGACTTCGTCGATCGCGACCTCCGTCTGCTCCACGAGCTCAAGCATCGGAAGCAGAAACTGCCCCTCCCGCTTCAGGAACTCCCTGATCGCTCGCTTGTCCGCCCGATCCCTTACCTCGTACGTTCTCTTCATCGTGGTGGCTCCGTGTTGGGGTTTTTGCCTACCCGAGCCTATCGGCCCGGGACCCCCGGAGCCACCACTTTTCTTTCTCCCCTATCAGGAACCTTCAACTACGGTTGGGACAGCTTCCTCTGAGCCGCGGCAATGGCGAGGCTGATCGCGAGATGCGTCTTGCCGACGCCCGGAGGGCCGAGGAAGATCACGTTCTCCTTACGCTCCAAGAAGCCGAGCTCGTGAAGCGAGTCGATCTGCTCGCGCTTGATCGAGGGCTGGAAGCTGAAGTCGAAGTCGTCGAGGGTCTTGATGCCCGGTAGCCGGCTCGAGCGCATCGCAGCCTGAAGGCGGCGGTTGTTGCGCAGCGTGATCTGGGCACCGAGGAGTTGCTCGATGGCCTCCGAGGCCGTCACGCCTCCGCCATCGACCCCAGTGAGGACGTCGTCGATGGCCTCCAGCGCACCGGGCATCTTGAGATCGGCGAGCTGGGCTCGGATCCGGTCACGGCGAGAGCGAGCGGCAGCCTTCATCGGTCCCCTCCCGCGATCTGGGCATAGGCCGTGAGGGGACGTCGCTCGACGTGGATGGCCGGCAAGGACGTCGTGCCGGGTGAGGAGCGATCCGGAGGCAGGACGAGGGGGTGATACGGGCGAGTCGCCAAGGGCTCGAGGAGCAGTCGTTCACGCTCGAAGCGATCGAGGGGCCGCTCCTTCAGCGTTCCGTGGCTGCGCACATTGGCTTCCGTCTCAAGCCAATGAAGGGCCTGCGCGTTGAGATCGTCGTCCGACGTGAAGGTGCGCCCGTAGAAGAAGCTCTCCCTGAGGTAGCGGATCGGCCGCTCCACCTTGCCCTTGGTCTGAGCCCGATAGGGTCGGCACGCTCGGATCCTGAAGTTCCAGTGGTAGGCGTAGCGCATGAACTCCGGGTTCTCGACGAGGGCACCATCGTCGTATCGACCGTCCTCGATGACGACCGCCTTCATTTGGTCGAACAGAAGCTCTGAGGGCACGCCGCCGAAGTAGGAAAACGAAGACTCCAGGCCATGCATCAGGGCCTTCATGGTCTGCCGGGTGTAGAACTGAACCCACAGCAGCCTCGAGTAGCCCAGCACGACGATTAGTGCGTAACGCTTGCCCCACGGTAGCCGGAAGTGGGCGAAGTCCACCTGGCCCTGACGCCCAGGCGCCGTCTCGAAGCGCACGACCGGCTCCTCTGGGGGTCGAGGCCGGACCTTGCGTACATAGCGCTTCACTTGGTTGTAACTGCCCGGGTAGCCAGCGGCCCGGACCTCCTTGAAGAGCCGTACAGCCGTGAGCTTCGGGTACTCCTTGAGACGCGTGTCGATCAACGGCTTGTACGGATCCAGCTTCGACGGCATCAGACATCTCGGACCGTACCCGACACGCTCTTCGTCCAACTCCCGGTCCAGTTGACCGGTCTCTATCCAGTGGTACACGGTACGGCGACTGACCCCCAGATCCCGGGCGATCACCGCCTTGTTCATCCCCTGCTCGAGGTAATGACGGAGCAGCACGCGCTTCTCCCTTCCGATCATTGCACCTCCACGTTCTCGGTGGAGGCGCCAAGTGAGTGGATCGGCCGGAAGATCGCTCGGGGTGGTGCCTACATCCCCACTCTCCCGCCCGCTAGGTCAAAGCGCCAAGTGTGCAATTTTCGATGGCCACATGTGTGCAATATTGGAAGGCCGCTAACACTTTTAATGAACACTCCGGGACCCGCTTCAGCATCCACGCATCGGGCAGTGTTCACAGCGAACAGGATTGCGTCGGATAGTCGGGTCAGCGCCAAACCTTAGGACGTGGGCACACGGCGAGGCGTTCAGGCGTGGACGGATGGGCCGGCTATTCAGTATGGGATGAGCACCGCTGTTTTATACTCACTGAGTGTAAAATCCAACCCAAAAAATTGCCGCGTGGGGGTATAACATCCATAAAGGGTGGTCGCCGGGCCTCTGGGGGGCATAGGGAGGGCTGGGACGGGCCGTCAGTCCCGTGCTGGGCGCCAATTCCCGGCCCAGCGCCCAACAACCGAACACCACGAGAAACGCTACCACGGGGCCGGTCGCATCAGGCCCCCCACCTGCTTCCTGGATCAAATTGACGACGCCCACGATCAGCGCCGCGACCGGCATCAGGAGCAGGATTGCCTTGTTGGTCGCGTACTTCGGCTCGACCGGTCGGCCGATGGAAGTGACTCGATAGATCCTATTCACGGCCGCGCCGTTCTCACGGGTCAGGGGATCGGCCCCCTACCGCGCCATCTGCTCCGCCAGAAACAGATCCGCCACCGCGAGCCCGAGAGGACCCGGGTTGATGCTACCCATGTTGCAAAACACCCACGCCGCGAACCGTTGTTCTGGGAAACGGACGTAGTCGGCCCGGAAGCCCATGTACGAACCGCCGTGGCCGACGGTCCTGAGTCCGCCGCGTTCACCCACCTGGAGGCCGAAAGCGTAATTCAAGACCTCGCCACTGTTGAGGATCCCGTTGGTGTGCATCACTTCCATGAAGTCGGGTCCACCCAGTTGATTGTTCAAGAAATTGCATTCCCACTCGCGCATGTCCTCGACGGTCGTGTAGAGGCCGCCGGGTCCGGGTAGCGCGAAATTTCCCTCGTAGCTCTGGAAGTATTTTCCCTCGACGCCCTGACCTCCGTCCTGCCTGGTCTGGTAACTCATGGCGCGGCTTTGCACGATGTGCACCGGATCGTCCTGAAAGTGAGTATCCATCATGCCCAAGGGTCCGAAAATTTGCTCGGCGGCATACTCCCGTAATGATTTTCCGCTCGCCCGTTCAACGATTATCGCCAGTGAGAAGTATCCTCCGTTCGAGTACGAGTACCGGTCTCCAGGTGGAAAATCGAGTTCAGCCTGAGCGAGCAGCTCGAGGGCTTGCTCCCGAGTGAACCGGTCCCAGGTCGGGTGCCCGTTCTGCCGCATTACACGCCATATGTTCGGTATGCCACTCATGTGATGCACCAGTTGGCGTACGGTAATGGCCGGGTCGCGGACCGGCCTCTCCGGCAGGTACTGCCGAATGTCATCGTCGAGATCGAGTTTTCCTTCATCGGACAAGAGAGCGATGGCCGCGGCGGTGAACTGCTTCGAGATCGAGCCCGTGTAGAAGACCGTGGTGGACGTGATGGGGATGTCCCAATCCAGGTTCGCGAAACCGTACCCGTTCTTGTAGACGAGCTCACCGTCCAGGGAGACGCCCAAGGCGCATCCGACCGATCCAGGCTCATCGTACTCGGCGAAGATGGCGTCGATTTCGCTGGCATCAGGCATTTGGGCTGCCTGGGCTGCCAGTAGCTCGACCTCCGTCGACAGAGCGCCGACGGCAACCAGTGCGACGAGATGGACGAGATGACGGATCGGAAGACAGGACCTCTGCATGTTGCTCATCGGGACTCCTGTGGTGAGTGGTCTCACCGATGAAAGATACTAAAGGGTGGTCGCCGGGCCTCTGGGGGGGCGACGGTGGGTTCGAGGTGTGGGAGGCGAGGGTGATGGCGATGGGCGACTTGGGCGGTGAGAAGGAGCGTCAGTAGCCTAAATGTGGAGTTAGCCCCTGACGGTGGACACCTATTCTCTTTAGAGAGAGGAGTCCACGATGCCAAGAACGAGACCGCCGTATTCGTTGGAGTTCCGCCAGCAGATGGTGGAGCTGGTCAAAGCAGGTCGCACGCCTGAGGAGCTGAGTCGGGAGTTTGAGCCCACAGCGCAGACGATCCACAATTGGGTGAAGCAGACGGACCTCGACACGGGAGTCAGAAGCGACGGCCTGACGTCGTCAGAGCGCGAGGAGCTCCGCGAGCTTCGGCGTGAGAACAAGCGGCTTCGTGTCGAGCGGGAGATCCTAAAAAAAGCCGCGGCCTGGTTCGCTCAGGAGTCCGACTCGGTGCCCCCGAAGCGTTCGAGTTCGTGAGGGCCAACCAGGCCGAGTTCAGCGTGCAGATGATGTGCGAAGTCCTGAGCGTCTCGCCCAGCGGGTACTACGCATGGAGAAAGCGTCCTCCATCGCATCGCGCGGTCGAGAACGAGCGACTGCTAGGTCGGATGCGTGAGATCCACACGTTCAGCCGTGAGACGTATGGCCAGCCACGGATGTACGCCGAGCTCAGGGACGACGGCTGGCAGGTCAACCACAAGCGGGTGCGTCGTCTGATGAGGCTGGCAGGACTACAAGGCGCTACGCGGCGAAGGAAGTGGCGCACGACGAAGCGAAACAGAGATGCTCGACCTGCCCCCGATCTCGTCGCGCGCGACTTCAGTGTGCACGGCCCGGACCAGCTCTGGGTTGCCGACATCACCTACGTGCCGACCCGGGAGCGGCTTCTTGTACCTGTCAGTCGTCGTCGATGCGTGGAGCCGCCATGTGGTCGGATGGTCGATGAAGACGCATCTCAAGACCGATCTCGTGCTCGACGCGCTGAACATGGCGCTGCAGCAACGACGACCGAACGGTGTCATCCATCATAGCGATCAGGGTACCCAGCCTAGGTTCAAGCGGTCGTCGCAACAGTACCGTGTTGAAGGGTTTTCATGCGCCCCGATGTTGCTGGACACTAGGCTGGCGAGGGCGATGGGGTCCAGACAGAAAGAAGTCAGTTCTTGATGTCTCCCAACCCGAGGGAGTCAGAAGCGACCGAAGGTCGTTGAAGGCTGGAGATACGGGAGCGGTAGAGCATTTCAACGCAAGGTTGAGGTCTGGTCCTTTGATGACAACAGATTTTCCAAGGTTTCCGCCGGAGTTCTCCAACCGAGGGTCTTGCGGGGGCGGCTGTTGAGAGCGGCTGCGACGGCGGCGAGATCGTCAGCGGTATGTCTGCTGAGGTCGGTGCCCTTCGGGAAGTACTGTCTCAACAGGCCGTTCGTGTTTTCGTTCGTGCCGCGCTGCCACGGGCTCTGCGGGTCGCAGAAGTAGACGGCCAGGCCAGTATCGATGCGAAGCCGTTCGTGCTGAGCCATCTCTGTTCCCTGGTCCCATGTCAGAGACCGGCGGAGTTGCTCGGGCAGGGTCGTGATCGACGAAGCAATCGCGTCCCGGACGGCTTCGGCACCGTGTCCAGCCAACGCTGGACCGTTCTTGGTCCTGGGCTCGCCGTGTTTGTCAAGGCGGGGGAGGTGGAGCAGCATCGTAAACCGGGAGGCCCGCTCGACCAGCGTTCCGATCGCCGAACTGCCCAGTCCCAGGATCAGGTCGCCTTCCCAGTGCCCGGGAACGGCGCGGTCGTCTGCCTCGGCCGGTCGCTCACTGAGCATGATCTCGGGGTGAACGAACGTCTTGCCCCGTCCGCGGGTGCGAGCTCGAGGCACCCGTAGCGCGCGTCCCGTCCGAAGGCACGCTGTCAGCTCCCGTCGCAGCGCACCACGGCCCTGAACGTAGAGCGCCTGGTAGATGGCTTCGTGCGATATACGCATGGACTCATCGTCGGGGAAGTCGACCCGTAGCCTGTTGGCGATCTGCTCGGGACTCCACGAGACCGCCCACCGCCGG
This sequence comes from Longimicrobiales bacterium, assembly GCA_965197725.1. Lineage (GTDB taxonomy): Bacteria > Gemmatimonadota > Gemmatimonadetes > Longimicrobiales > Gaopeijiaceae > UBA1138. The sequence goes on along the minus strand of CBDANQ010000060.1, from coordinate 57,789 downwards.
TCTTGTCGGCGACCGCGACGCCGTCCGATCCAGCGCTCATCGGGGCCCGCCACGGCCGTACCATCTGAAGCCGCGATCAGGCCTCCGAGGCGATCCTGTACATACTGCCTCAGTTCACCGTTCGTAGCGAGCTTCGCAAGCTTGGGACGTTTCGCTCGCCGATCGGCGTGCCATTGAGCGGTCGTGGCCCGATACTCGAGATTGCCTCCCCGTGTAGCTGCGTTTCGCCCCAGTTCTCGCGAGATCGTCGAGGGTGAGCGGCCCAACTGCCGGGCGATCTCGCGCACGCCACGACCACGGGCTCGAAGAACGGCGATCTCTTCTCGCTCAACGAACGAAAGATAGCGCCGTGACTGGGGACGAAGATTGAGGGGTGCCATGCCACCACATTCGCGAAACCAGCGCACCCCGACAGCGGGGGACACACCCGCTGCCACGGCGGCCTCCTCGCTCGACAGACCTCGAGCGACCTCTTCCCAGAACCTCTGCCGATGCTCGCGGCGTCCCACCGGCGGACGGCCTGGTGAACGCATCTGTGGACGTAGAGCTCGATCCGCTCGTCGGCGCTTGCTTGCCTCCATCGCAACTCCTCCTCGAGGTGTTGCGACGACCGCTTGAATTCACCCAGTACACCTCGATCGCCTTCGGCCTACGCTGCAAAGAGGCCAGCGTCCGACCCTCGATGGGCTCGGTCGGCGACGCGTACGATAACGCGATGTGCGAGAGCTTCTTCGCCACGCTCGAGACCGAACTCATCGAACGAAAGAGCTTCCGCAATCAGGCCGAGGCCAGGATGGCCGTGTTCGACTTCATCGAAGCCTGGTACAATCCCCACCGACGGCACTCTGCCCTCGGCCAATTGTCTCCTCTTAACTACGAAAAGGAACACGCCCCCGCCGCGTGAATCTCTAGTCCAAAACCGTCCACCGTGCGGGGCCAACTCCAATGGATACCCCCAAGGCCTGTTTCTAGGGTCAAAGGCGACTGAATGGCTTCCCGTCTCGAGGTCTCCTGTCGGTGTGAGCGCAACGGTTCGCGCGGGGGTGACTCACACGATAGACTGGGCTCGAGGACTGAAGTCACATCGGCCCAGTACGGGATGCTCCGGTGGTCGGGAGCCCTCGCCATGTGACTTTTGGGCCGGGCTCCTGTCTGACGCGTCGGGAGACCCGTCAATCGGGCCATTAGCTAGAAAGGAGCCGGACCGATGCGAGACAGTCTCAATCAGATGCTCGAAATCGCTTGGACCTATGTGCCGAACCTGGCAGCCGCGACGGCCATTCTCGTCGGCGGCTGGCTGGCCGCCCGCATTTTGGCTGCGGTCGTGCGCAGGGTCCTGAATCGTACCGAGCTGGACAACCGCCTGGCGACCTGGATCGGGGGAGAACGTGGAGACGCACTCCCGATCGAGAACATGTTCGGGAAGGCAGTCTTCTATCTCGTCATGCTCTTCGTCCTGGTCGCGTTCTTTCAGGCGCTGAACCTGGACCTCATCACCGAGCCGCTGAACGCGCTGCTGACGCAGCTCTCCGAGTTCGCGCCGCGGGTCCTCGGCGCGGCAGGTCTCCTGATCCTGGCATGGGTGGTCGCCACCGCACTCCGTCGCATCGTGTCCGGAGCCATGTCGGCCGCGAACCTCGACGAGAGGTTGGGCGAGAGAACGCTCGAGGAAGGCGGCAGCCTATCCCTCAGCCGTACTCTCGCGGACGCCGTGTATTGGCTGGTTTTTCTCCTCTTCCTTCCGGCGGTTCTGGGCGCGCTGGCCATCGAGGGGCTCCTCGCGCCCGTACAGGGGCTCACAGATCGAGTTCTGTCTTTCCTGCCCAATCTCCTGGCCGCTGGCCTGATCTTCGCCGTCGGTTGGCTCGTCGCCCGTCTGGTTCAGCGCATCGTCACGAACCTGCTCGCGGCCGCAGGGGCGGACTCGCTGCCCGAGCGACTCGGTATCGAGGGCATGGGGAACTCGAAGGTCTCGAACCTCGTCGGACTGGTGCTCTACGTCCTGATTCTGGTCCCGGTCGTGATCTCGTCTCTCAACGCGCTTCAGCTCGACGCGATCACGAACCCGGCGAGCGCCATGCTGGCAAGCATCTTGAACACGGTTCCAGGCCTGTTTGCGGCGGCTCTGTTGCTCCTCATCGCTTACGTAGCAGGCAAGTTCGTGAGCGGGCTCATCACGAATGTGCTGGCCAGTGCTGGATTCGACGGCGTCTTGGCAAAGCTCGGTTTCAAGGGCGCGGACCGGCCGGGCGGACGTTCGCTGTCGGAGATCGCCGGCTCGCTGACGCTGGTGGCCATCATGGTCTTCGCCACCGTCGAAGCGGCCAGCATGATCGGCTTCACGTCTTTGAGCGAGGTTCTGAGGGGTTTAATCGAGTTCGGCGCCCAGGTGCTGCTTGGCCTCCTGATCTTCGGGATCGGCCTTTGGCTCGCCGGCCTGGCGGCCACGACTGTACGGGACAGCGGCGTCGGACAGGCCGAGACGCTCGCGATCGCGTCGCGGGTCTCGATCCTGGTGCTTGCCGGCGCAATGGCGCTCAGGCAGATGGGGCTTGGCGAGCGGATCATCGAGCTCGCGTTCGGTCTCTCGATCGGCGCCGTCGCAGTCTCGGTCGCACTGGCTTTCGGGCTCGGCAGCCGGGACATCGCCGCTGAACAGGTGCGACGCTGGCGGGACGGCGCTCGCGAATAAGTATAAAATGGGACCCAAGCCCCCCCTTGGGGGGGCTGACGGGCGACTTGAGAGGTGAGAAGGAAAGGGTGAAGGTGGAGATGCTGCCCTCACCGCCGATGAGGCTTTTCAGCCTCCCCTGCTCTCGGGCGATGGTGGCTCAGATCAGAACCGAGTGAGGTGTGTGCATGTTGGTGTGCATGTTGGGAGGCGGAAACACGGTGAAACCTGCTTGAGCGGTTCGCAAGGCTAGTGAAGAAATCCGCAGAAGTACGCCAGATATGCGAAAGCCCCCCAAGCCTGACGGGGCTTAGGAGGCAGTCGCTCTATCCACCTGAGCTATGAGGGCCCGACATGTGAAAGCGCAGAACACTAGCACTCGCCTAGGGACATCAGAAGGGGCGGCGTCCACCGCGGAACGCCGCCCACCTGCGTCGGAGCCAGTGCCGGTTAGTAGTCCGAACTCGGGTCGTCCTCGGCGCGCCGGCCAGCGAGGTAGCCGACGCAGTATCCGCGCAGCGTCGACTCGAACTGGTCCATGTCGGGCGAGAAGCGGAGGCCAGCCTCACCCTTCGCCCTGAGTGCTTCGGCCAGCTTGCCGACCTTCTGCACCAGGTCGATCACGTACGGATCGCCGCCGGACGCGAGATCCTCAGCGTCCATGTGGTCGTCCATGCCCATGCCGGTGACTACACCACCCTCGGTCTCGAATTGCGGCAGTCCGCCCGAGTCCGCGGTGACGACGTCGCCGGGAGGAAACGGATCATGCGGCGGAATGAACGCTCCGCTCGAGTCGTCCGACGGGATGGACGCTTCGACCATCGCATCCTTCCGATCGGGCATGGGGTCGTCAGGGGAGATGAACGCGTCCTCGACCGAGTGATCTCGCTCGGGAATCGGTTCATCAGGCGAGATGAGAGCGCCGCCCAGATCCACGGGGGAGGCACGCCCCGAATTGTTGCTGCCCAGGCGCTTGCGCGCGCCCGGCGGGAACGCCGGAGGTGGAAGCCGACTCCCGCTGCTATCGTCGCTCATGCTTCGCGACTCCATCCGAAAGAGGGCGACGGGAATACCCACCCGTCCGTCCCGAATATAGGCCGGAGCGACACCCATCAACAAATGGCGTGATCGGCACCGCGCTAGAGTACGAACTCGATCAGGAGAAAACCCCCGAGGAGCAGAATGCCGAAGACCGTGAGGAGCGCGTTGAAATAGCGGTCGATGAATGCCTCGATCGGCTTGCCGAACTTGAAGATCAGTGCGGCGAGCACGAAGAACCGCAGCCCTCGGCTCAACACCGACGCGAAGAGGAAGACTCCGAAGTTGATCGCGAAGACGCCGGCCGAGAGCGTGAAGACCTTGTAGGGGATTGGTGTGAGCCCGGCGAAGAAGATCGCCCAGAAGTCCCAACGGTCGTAGAGACCCTGAACCCCGTCGAACGCCTCTTGGCTGACGCCCGGCACGTACTCAAAGAACCAGGGCTCGGCCACGTGCCACGCCCCTGCCCCGATGCCGTAGCCAATGATACCGCCGATGACCGATGCGGCTGTTGCGATCGCGGCGAACCGCAGAGAGCGAGTCGCCGCACCAAGGCAAAGCGCGATCAGCAAGGGGTCGGGCGGAATCGGGAAAAACGAGGACTCCGCGAGCGCGAGCAGGAAAAGCGCGGGTGCCCCGTACGGCGTGTCCGCCCAGTGCAGCACCCAGTCGTAGAGGCGCCGCACAGGACCGGGGCGCGATGGGGTCTCGCTCACCCTCCGCCCTCGGCCCACGCGAAACGACCGAGCAGAGGTACGAAGCTGACCTCCCCCTTCACGACGTCCTCCGTGACGAGGAATCCGGTTTTTTGCACGTGCACGAGTTCTTGCGAATCCTTGGACCCGACGGGGATCAACATTCGGCCGCCATCCGCGAGCTGGTCGACCAGGGCAGACGGGATCGAGGGAGAGGCCGCCGACACGACGATCACGTCGAAGGGTTCGTACTTGCGCCAACCGATCGTGCCGTCGCCTACGAGCAGCGCGACGTTCTTTACACCCATTCCGTCGAGCGCCTTGCGAGCGCGTACGGACAGCTCCCGTACACGCTCGACCGAGTAGACTCGGTCCGCCGTGAGCGCGAGCAACGCGGTCAGGAAGCCGCTGCCGGTGCCGATCTCGAGCACTTTCTCGTCGCGCTTGGGCGAGAGGAAGGACAGGTAATACGCCTGCAGGGACGGCTGCGAAGCGGTCTGCCCGAACCCGATTGGGATCGGCACGTCCTCGTACGCCCGCGGCCAAACGCCCTCGGGCAGGAAGGTATGACGCGGCACCATGTCGAAGTACTGGAGCGTCTCGAAGTCGTCGATCCCTCGTGCCCGAATGACCTCGATGAGCTTACGCCGGTATCCGACGAAGCGGGTGTCGTCTAAAGGCCCAGATCCCACGCGCGGATCTCCTCGAGCAGCTTGTAGTTGGTGAGGTCCAGGTGCAGCGGAGTCACGGAAACATAGCTGTCCTCGACAGCTTGGAAGTCCGAGTCCTCGGGACCCCGCCAGCTCACCGACCCACCCCCGATCCAGAAGTACTCCTCGCCCATCGGATCCTTGGCGCGCAGGATCGAGTCCGCATACCGGCGCCGACCCAGCGAGGTGACCTTGATGCCGCGCACTTCGTCAGGCGCTACCGCCGGCAGGTTCACGTTGAACAACGTGTCCTCGGGAAAACCGTTGCGCTCGAGGAGTCCCTCGAGGATCGCCTGCACCACCGCTTCCCATCCCTCCAGCTCTTCGAAGCGGTCTCCTACGTAGGAGAGGGCGATGGAGGGAATGCCCATCACGGTAGCCTCCATGGCCGCGGCGACGGTTCCCGAATAGAGCACGTCTTCGCCCATGTTCGGACCGTGGTTCACCCCTGAGAGGCAGATGTCAGGCCGCTCGGAAAGAAGCTCGTTCACACCCAGGATCACGCAGTCCGTCGGAGTACCGTCCACTGCGAACATCCCGTCCACCGTGTGGCGCGCCCGCAGCGGATGGTGTAGCGTGAGGGAGTGACTCGTCGCGCTCTGTTGCCGATCGGGCGCCACGGTGCTGACACTGCCTAGCGCGCTGGCGGCCGAAGCGAGCACGCGAATCCCGATCGCCATATACCCATCGTCGTTCGTGCACAGGATCTTCATGGCCGCGGGCTACCCCTCAGCCGTGCTCCGAAGCCGTGCCTGGCGTGAGCACCTCGCGGAGCTCTTCGAGCTCGGTCTTGATGGCGGCGAGGAATTCCGGCTCGAGCACGTCCTGGCGTTCCTGCTCCAACTCATCCGCCCTGCGCATCTCTACGAGTCGATTGTTGGCGCCCTCGATCGTGTACTTCTTCTCATAGAGAAGATGCTTCACGAGCAGGATGATCTCGATCTCCTTCGATCGATACACGCGATTGCCGGCGCGGTTCTTGGTCGGGTTGAGGACGTCGAACTGGGTCTCCCAATACCGGAGCACGTGCGGCTTGAGGCCCGTGAGGTCACACACCTCCCCGATGGAGTAGTAGACCTTCTTCGCGATCGGCTCGTTCATCACCGCTCCCGTTCGCTCATTTCCAGTCTTCCGGCTTCGGATCGCGCAGCATGAGTTCCTTCAGGGCGTCCGCGGGACGTTGCTTTTCCTGCACGATGTGATACACCTGCTCCACGATCGGCATCTCGACGCCGAGCCGGGCAGCGAGCTCGTGCACCGCTGCTGCGGTCTTCACGCCCTCGGCCACCGCGGTCATCTCCGCCAGGATCTCATCGAGAGACTCTCCCTGCCCCAACTGATAGCCGACCGTCCGGTTCCGGCTCAGCGATCCCGTACATGTGAGCACGAGGTCGCCCATACCGGCCAGCCCCGAGAAAGTAGCTGTCTCAGCGCCCATCGCGACCCCGAGCCGCGTCATTTCCGCGAGCCCCCGCGTGATGAGCCCGGCCATCGTGTTGTGGCCGTATCCGAGACCGACGGATATCCCGGCCGCAAGCGCCATGACGTTCTTGAGCGCGCCGCCGAGTTCGACCCCCACGACGTCGGTGTTCGTGTACACGCGGAAGTACGGGGTCTGGAAAATGTCCTGCGCCTGCTCCGCGGCTTCCTCCGTGCGGCCCGCGACGACGACCGCTGTCGGCGATCCGGCGGCGACCTCGCGCGCGAAGCTGGGGCCGGAGAGCGCGCAAAACCGCTGCATGTGCGCCCGTGAGAGCACACCATCGAGCACCTTGTCCATACACAGAAGTGAGCCGAGCTCGATGCCCTTGGAGGCGCTCACGATCAATGCGCCGGGAGCTAGGCTCCCCGCCGCCTCGGCCATGACCGCTCGCACGAATTGGGACGGGCTCGCCGAGAGCACCACGTCCGCGCCTCGGACCGCGCGGGCCAGCTCCGTTTCGGCGCACAGTCCCTCGGGCAGCGAGACATCGGACAGATACGGGTTGAGGCGACGCTGGTTGATCGACTCGGCGATCTCGGGCTCGTAGGACCAAATCGTGACTGCGTGCCCCTTCCTGGCGAGCAGCGCCGAGAGCGCCGTGCCCCAGGCACCGGCACCCACCACGGTGATCGGGAGCGAATCGCTCATGGCGCCGCCTCGGCAGGATCAGCGCCGTCGGTCTTGTTGGCGTCGTCCACCTGGGACTTCCCGAATCGGCTCTCGGTCCCCCGTAGCAGCCGTAGCACGTTCGCGCGGTGGGCCCATAAGACGAAGAACGCGAGCATCACGGCGAACCAGATCAGCGCGGTGTCGCCCCGGTGAGGCGTCAGCGCCACGAACACCGGCAGCGTGGCCGCGGCACCCATGGAGCCGAGCGAGACATACCCGGTAGACAACGTCAGGACGAGCCAAACGACGAAAGCGCCGAGCACCGCCCAAGGCGCCAGGGCGAGGAAGACTCCGGCGCTGGTGGCAATCCCCTTCCCGCCCTTGAAACCGACCCACAGGGAGTAGATGTGCCCAACGATCGCCGCGCCCCCGAACGCGAGCGTCCATCCCAGGCCCCCATCCACCATGCTCGGGAAGAACCAGACTGGGACGAAACCTTTCGTGACATCGAGAGCAACGACCGGCAAAGCCCACTTCGGACCTAAGATCCTGAAAACGTTGGTCGCGCCCAGGTTGCCGGATCCGTGCCCGCGGAGATCAAGCCCGTGGAACGCTCTTCCCATCCAGTAGCTCGTCGGCGTCGCGCCGAGCAGGTAGGAAAGTGCGAGCAGAGCGTAGGTCACTTGTCTTTGCCGCTCCGGAAACGAAGGCGGATCGGGGTGCCCATGAAGGTCCAGGCATCCCGAAAGCCGTTGTGGAGGAAGCGAACGTAGCTCGCGGGCAGCGCCTTCGGGAAATTCGAGAAGATGGCGAACGTCGGGGGAGCCACGGTGATCTGGGTCGCGTACTTCACCTGCACGCGGCGACCTCTATGGAGCGGCGGTGGCTGACGACGGAGCAACGCCTCCATGATGGCGTTGACCTCGTGCGTCTCGATCCGGCGACGGCGCTCTTCGAACACCTCCAGGATCAGATTGAGGCATTTCCGAACGCGTTGGCCGGTGAGCGCGGACGTGAAGACCATCGGTACCCACTGCAGGAACGGAATGTGTTGCCGCATGGTCTTCTGGAAGTCCGGCGCGGTCATCGTGTCCTTCTCGACAAGATCCCACTTGTTCGCGAGCAAGATCACCGCCTTGCCGGCCTCCCAAGCGGTCTGGAGAATCTTCACGTCCTGGGCGTGCAACTCCTCCTCACTGCAGTCGATCAGCACCACGCATACGTCGGCCTCGTATACGGCCCGTTCGGTCCGGAGAGCGCTGTAGTACTCGAGGCTGTCCTTGACCTTCGTGTGCCTGCGCAGCCCGGCCGTATCGATGAAGACCAGCGTCTTTCCGTGGTAGCGGAAGGGGGTATCGATCGGGTCCCGGGTCGTGCCGGCAACCTCCGACACGACGACTCGGTCCTCACCGATGAGCCGGTTCACGAAGCTCGACTTGCCGACGTTGGGTTTTCCGACAACCGCAACGCGGACGGTGTCGTCTCCGTCTTCGGCTTCGAGCGCCTCGGGTAGAGCCTCGAGCACCTGATCGAGCAGATCACCCGAACCCTTGCCGGAAAGTGCGCTCACCGCGATCGGCTCTCCGATGCCGAGCGACCAAAAGTCGAGGTGACTCTGATCGTGCGGCAGGTTGTCGATCTTGTTCGCTACCAGGAGGACCGGCTTCGCCGTCTTCCTCAGCACTTCGGCGAGGGCCTCGTCGAGCGGGTGCACACCCTCCTTGCCATCGACGAGGAACAGGATCAGGTCGGCCTCTTGGACCGCCGCGAACGCCTGATGCCGGATCGCCCGGTCGAGTGGCTCGTGGCTACCCTCGATGACGCCGCCGGTATCGACGATGAAGAAGTGATGCCCGGCCCAGTCCGTCGCGGCGAAGTTGCGGTCCCGAGTGACTCCCGGACGGTCATCGACGATCGCGACGCGGGAGCCGATCACTCGGTTGAAGAACGTCGACTTCCCGACGTTCGGCCGCCCGACGATCGCGATGACGGGAAGCCGCCGGTTCAAGCGACCCTCAGCGCTTCAGTGATCTCGTACCCGGTGCGGATCTGGGCAGGAGCGAGCGCCGCCACGAGCTCGGACTGCGCAAGATCGTCGATGAAGGCATCTTCCGCGCTGAGCGCCTCTGCCGGCAGCACGATGACGTCTCCGTCCCGTGAGTCGCCGAGGGCTTCCAAGATATCCCGCCCGCCGAGCAGTCCGGCGATGGTAACCGACTCGCCAAAGTACTTGTTCCGGACCTCGACGACCTCGACGTCGGCACCCGTAGCAGCCGCGAGGCGGTCGCTACGTTCCCGCAAATACGGCGACATCGAGAGCCCCGTCACGAGACGGACGCGCCGCCCTTCGAAGCGCGGCACGGTCGCGAGCCCCGCGTCGAAGCCATCGACGAAGCGGCGGATCGCTCCGACCCCGTTCTCGTACAGCGCACCATCGTCATAGTACGCTGCGTCCGGCACGGGCCGGCCCGCGATGAGGTACATCTCGTCGGCCGCGTAGCACCATCCGAGGTCCCGTTCCGCGAGACCGAGCTCGCGCGCGTGATCGACTCGGTCGATCGCCGCCCCTGCCTCTGACGGCATGAGTGGGCGCACGGGTCGGTTGACGTTGTACCGCGTGAGCCCGACCGGTACGACGGAGAGCGAACGGACGGACGGCCCCAGGCTCCACAGATCCTCGATCGTGCGGTCGAGATGGGGTCCGTCGTTCCACTCGGGACAAAGCACGATCTGCGTGTGGACTTCGAGCCCTCCCCCGATCAATTCACGCAGCTGGCTCATGATCAGGCCGGCTCTGTGGTTGACCAGCAGCCGCTCTCGCACCTCCGGCTCCGTCGCGTGCACGCTCACGTAGAGCGGCGAGATACGCTGATCGATGAGTCGCTGCAGGCCCTTCGGCCCGAGGTTGGTCAGCGTGACGTAGCTGCCGTAGGTGAACGAGAGCCGGAAGTCGTCGTCACGCAGCCAGAGCGTCGGACGGGCGTCCTCCGGGTTCCCGTCGATGAAGCAGAACACGCACTCGTTCGCGCACTCCCGGATCGTGTCCGGAGCCGGCACGATCCCCATCGGCGTGCCCGGCTCGCGCTCGATCTCGTACTGCACCACCTCCCCGTCCGGACAGACGGTCTCGAGCTCGAGGTCAGTGTCCGCGAGCAGGAACGTCAGATCGATGCCGTCGCGGACCGGTTCGCCGTTGATACGCACGATCCGTGTGCCGATCTCGAGACTGAGCTCGTCGGCGATGCTGCCAGCTTCGATTTCGGCGATTCGTACCATGGTCGATACTAGAAGGCTGTTGAAGAAGTGCCCGGGAGTGGGCCGAAATACTAACCGGGAGCCGTGTCCGCTACAATTTATCCGCTTGACCGATGCAGCAGGAGAAGGTCAGCTTCGAGGAGGGACTCGAAGGAGTGAATACGCCTACACAAGGATTGCATGTGGATGGATTCTCACAGGACACGGGCGGTACGAGGGACATGACGAGGGGTGCAAAACGGTGGGAATGGGCCATCGCCGTGGTGGCGTTGGCTGCCCTGACGGCGTGCGAGGAGGTCGAGCGGGTTCAGGACCGCTTCCGGGACATGACGCCGTACGAAGCCTACGAGGCGTCGTTGGCGGACGCCGGCCTCGTCGAGACCGCTCTGGGGCGCGATTGGATCACGGCGGGTCGCGAGGCCGTCGAGTCTCCAGCTTCGGTGTCGCTTCCGTTCCACGAAGAGGGATTCATCTCATCAGTGCGGAGGATCCCGGTGCGATGGCGTATCGCGTCTCGATCGCACGTGGTCAGCGGCTCACGGCCGAAGTGACGCTCAACTCCAGCGAGCAAACGCGCGTCTTCATCGATCTCTTCCGAGTGCCCGCGGACGAGGACGACCCCCTTAGGCCCGTGCTCTCGAGCGATTCGGTGCCGGGCAGTTTCGTCGTCGAGCCGTGGAGAGGTGGCGAGTACGTGCTCCGGCTGCAACCCGAACTGCTGCGGGGCGGCACGTACGGTGTGACGCTCACGGTGGAAGCGCAGCTGGCGTTCCCTGTGGAAGGGTACGGCATGCGGGGCGTGCAGAGCATCTTCGGCGTCAAGCGGGACGGTGGCCGTCGCAGCCACGCCGGCGTGGACATCTTCGCGCGTCGCGGAACGCCGGTGCTGGCGGCATCCGCCGGCCGGGTCAACCGAGTCGGGATCACGAATCTGGGCGGCAAGGTCGTGTGGGTGAGGGACCCCGTTCGCAACGCGAACATCTACTACGCGCACCTCGACAGTCAGCACGTGCGTACCGGAGACGAAGTCCAGATCGGCGACACGGTGGGGTTCGTCGGCAATACCGGCAACGCGCGCACCACGCCACCCCACCTTCACTTCGGCCTTGACCGCCGAGGCGCCGTGGATCCCTTCCCCTTCCTGAATCCGCCGCGCGGCACGCTCGCGGAGCAGACCGCGGCCCTCGATCAGCTCGGCGAATGGGTGCGCCTGGTCAACGACGGGATTCGACTGCGTGCGACGCCCGGACGTCACGGCGCCATAATCCGAGAGCTCGGCCAATACACGCCCCTGCGTATACTCGGCGGCTCCGGTGAGTACTTCCGCGTGCGATCCCCGGATGGAATCTATGGCTACGTAGCGGCGCGACTCACAGAACCGGTCGACCCGCCGCTCAGCTCGCAGGTCTCGGCGGCGGGAGAAGCGGTGTTGCTCGAGCCCAACGACGATGCGCTCGTGATCGTCCGGCTCGACCCCGGCGAGCAGGTCCCAGTGCTCGGTCGCTACGAGGGCTATCTGTACGTTCGGGCGCCGAGCGGTCACACCGGTTGGATGGACACCGACCAGCAGCAATAAGTAGTAGGCGCCGGCAGCAGGGACAACCAGCAGCGTCGGCGGCGACAGCCACGGCATCGGCGGCAATACCGGCAGCGTCGGCGGCGACAGCCGCGGCATCGGCGTGGGTCGTGAAGCTAACTGGGTCCTCGGGTTACGCACCCCTACGCTCGTGGCGCCGTGGGGTCGGTCTCTACCCAGGTGAGCCCGTGAACACCAACGTCTGCACCACGCGCCGTTTATCGTTGGGCTGCACACCCTCAAGCGTTAGCTCCCCTGGTGCCGTTGCCTCGAACTCAAAGTCATACGTCTCACCGACGGAAATCTGCAGATCCGCTCGCCTCATCGTGGCTTGAGATGCAGGGAGGTCGACTGCGTCCTTGGCTACCGCACGCCACTCTACCGGAACGCCGGCCTGCCTCAGGGACACACGGAGGTTCGCCACGGAAGGCGTTACGTTCATGAACCGGAAGCGGTACTTCGTCCCGATCGTGAGCTGCATCACCGGTGGCTGGGGGACACCGTTCACTAGCAGCATCGCGGCTCCGAACGGATCGCCAGGACTCTGGGTGAACAGGAACGTCTTGTCTGTGGCGGGATCGTACGTCGCTCCCTGTGGCATCACGATCAACCGGCCATGGACTCCGCCCGTGAGCTGCCGGGCGTCGTGCCAATGCGTGTGGTACATGAACGTTCCCGCGCGGGGTGGTGTCATCCGGGCTACGAACGTCTGCCCCGGCTCCACCGGCGGCGCCCGTTTATTGCCGATCCCCGATAGGATGGGGACTCCGTCGTAGTAGCTCTCTAGCTCCATGCCGTGCCAGTGGATAGCGGTCGCGGCATCGAGGTGGTTGACCACCGCTATCTCAACGGGCTCGCCTTGCTCGAGTACGATCAGCGGGCCAGACAGCGCTGGCCCCGCCACCCCCTCCGGTATCGAGGAGGCGAGAGCCGGCTCCCGCAACGTGAGCTTATAGAAACGCGAGTCCCCGTCTCGTGTCGCCACCTCGAGTTCCAGCTTGCGCGCCGACCGCCATACCTCTTCAGGTGTCTCGAGATGAGGCCCGGTCACCGTGATGTGTAAAATCATCCCGCCCATCCCCGCGTACAACGGGTCACCCTCCGCTTCTTCGTGGTCGTCCGCGACCATCACGTCAGCGGGGTCCAGATCGATCGGAAGTCTCATGTGGGGCAGTCGGTGGCAATGGAACAACCATCCGCCCGGCTCGTGGGGCACCCAGGTCATGTCGAATGTCTCGCCGATCTCCACATTCTGAGTGAACACCAGTGGGCGCTCTTCATCGGCGTACCTGCGGTAACTCTCCCCGTCCCCTACCCCATCGACGTTGAAGTGCAATCCGTGTAGATGCATCGGGTGGCTGAGGTCCGACGCGTTGACCACGCGCCAGTGGACGGGTTCGCCGGCCTCGTACGTAAGCCGCTCCGTGAACGGCCACGACTTCCCATTGATGGCCGTGCGCGTCGGTCCGTTCCAGCGCTCTACCACGAAGATTCGATCGTCCGTGGGGGCACCTGGCGCATCGACCACAAGCGCCCCCCCGAGTAGGGAGTCCTTGACCCGACGGTCACCACGTCCTCCGTCGGGCGTCCGGCCCCAATACAGATAGGTGCCCGGGGTGCCCGACAAGAAACTCGCTACGTGCTGCGCGTCATCCTCGATGGTCACTACCTCCTCGGCATCGCCAGGGCGCTGGTGCAATCCGAATAAAACCGCCTCGACTCCGAGTGTGTTGTGCACCGAGATTTCGATGACGGTTCCCTGCGGCACGCGGACGAGCGGACCCGGAATCTGAAGCGGCTTTCCCACTTCGCCGAACGCGTAGACTGGAATGGCCTCACCGTCCTCACCTTCCGGGTGCCAAATGCCCCTGCGTAACTCGAGCTGCAAGCTCAGGACACCGTCTCGCAACTCCCCGGCCGGCACTCTATTGTCATTTGCGATAATCGACTCGAGCGCCTGCGCAGAGAGCGGGTGTCGTCCCAAAAAAACGATCTGGAAAGCGATGAGGACGACTGGTCGGAACCGGTGCCAATTCATGAGCGTCTCGCTGCCGTCGGCAGTTAGAGAAATCCCTTCCCCACGCACCCCGGGTGCGTGTCCCCTCACCCGGGAGAAAAGTAGCCTCGCTGGGTTAGGGCTGCACTCCCATCTTGCTCGCATGTCCGCCATCACCCGCCGGAACGCAGCCCTAGAAGGCCGCTACCGCATTGAGCGAGAACTCGGTGAAGGCGGGATGGCCAGACGACACAACTGATGCTCGAACTTCCGCAGGTGGTTTCGGCGCTCATGGGGGCCTTGATCGCACTGGCTCTCCAGTGGATCACCGGGAGGTGGACCAGAGCGCTGACGGGGAAACGGCTTTCCATGGCGTTTTGGGAGGAACTCAGCGCGGTGAATTTCTACGGTACGGAGGAGAACGAGCCGACCTTCGCGGGATTCACGAGCCAGACGCTCCTAACCGACCCTGCGCCAAGCCGCGATATTGACCTTCGAACGATTCAACCGGGGCGCCAGAGCTCGGCGACGGCACGCTCACCCTCGTCACGCGGTGGTTCGAAGAGCTGAGCACCCGAATCGCAGAAGGCGGGTCGCGGAGCCCCGATGATCCGCGTGATCGGTGAGGCAGCTGATGCGCGGCGCGCCTCGCCGAGGTCGACCGCCCCCGGCCGAGCTACCGCGCCGCGTCCGGCACGAGCATGCGTATCATCCCGTCCTGGCGAGACGTCAGGAAGATTTCGCCGTCGCGGCTCCGGCTCAGGTGCAGGTCCGCGCGGGTGGCCGTAGCCCCGTTCGCCCGCTCGACGAGCTCCCGGAAGGTGACATAGACTCGCTCGCCGTGCGAGTTGCGCGTGTAGAGCTGGATCTCCTCGACCGGCGCGACGGTCCGAGGGATGCCGTCGTCCGCCGCCTTAACCGCGTCGAGGTCGGCCGCGAAGAGTCGACCCCGTACGAGGTCTCCGAAGATGAACTTCCCACCCAGCGCCTCGATGCGGCCGTGATACGCGAATCCGTTCGTGACCGCCTGGCCCTCGTCGTGGTCGTAGATCACCACCGGATACGCGAAGCTGTCCTTCTCGCGTCCGGTGAGCACCGCTTCCGGAAGCGGATGCAGCTGATTCAGCGCTCCCCCCGGTCGAACGATTCCGTTCTCGAAGAAGCCCTCGCGGCGCATCCAGCCGTAGTTCTCGCCCTCATTGACGATGTTGATCTCCTCCACGTGGGTCATGCCGATGTCGGACGCGAACATGGTCCCGTCGGTCAGGTCCCAGGAAAGCCGATGCGCGTTCCGGAAGCCATACGCGTAGATCTCGCCGAGCGTGTTGGGATCGCCGTCGGCCGCGAACCTGTTGATGGCCGGGACAGTGTAGTCGCCGAGCCCCTTGGTCCCGCCAGTCTCCGAGGGGCTGCGCGGATCGAAGCGCAGGATGGCGCCGATCACTGAATCGAGCCGCCCCGTTTGGCCGGGGTTGTTTGCGTTCGGCCCGCGGCCGTTGCTGAAGCCCAAGTCGCTGCCGCTCGTGTAGAGCAGACCGTAGTCGGGATCGCCCGGCCGCGACGTCGGATTGAACTCCACGTTCCCCATGGGGTGCGTGAGGCTGTTCACCACGTGAGCGACACGGAGCAACTCTCGCCGGGTGCCCTCAAAGGCGTTCGCCGCCGGGTTAGTCGCCCGCCACTCCGTGATCACGTTGTGGTACGTCACGTCGGCCGGACCGTAACCGGGTGGAATGAAGTCGGGAGTGGCCGGATTGCCCTGCGCGCGCTCCCCGTGCACCGTGTAGAACAGCCCGTTGCGCGCGAACTCGGGGTGGAAGTCGAAGCCGATGAACCCGCTCTCGAGCCGGTTGTACGCGGCGAAGGGGAAGAGCTCGGCGAGGTTCAGGTAGAGCGTGGGCGGATCGCTCCCGTCCAGGATGTAGAGGAATCCGCGCGAGTCGTTCGCGAACAGCAGGCCGTTGGGGCGCTCGCGCACGAAGCTCACGCGCGCCCAGCCCGCCGGATTCACGTCCTCCTCGGGCGGACGCATCCCACGTGTTTGCGGCAGACGGGCGACGTCGCGGATCTCGATCATCAGGCCGCGCTTCTCGATGGGTTCGAGGACGGGGTTCGTGATTTGGGCGGATGCGGCCGCCGCGGGCCCGAGGGCGAGGAGCGCGACGATCGTCGTGGGCACGTGCATGGAGCCTCCTTCGGCTGCGGGCTGAACGGTGGCCGCCGTCCTCGTCCTCGGAGGAAGACCGGCACACCGAGATCCGGAATACTCGCTTCCCGGCAGAGAGGCAAGGGGGGGCTTGCGACCTCCCAGGCGATTCCACATCCGTGGGGGGTTGCAGCAGTATAGGCCACACACCCTCAGCCCAAACAGTATCACGACCCGTTCCGGGAGCGGGTACAACGATATCCCAGGCTTCCCCAGCGGCCATGTCCGGCTGCACATGCTCCGACACACGTACGCCGCGGCCCGCGTGCAGACTTGCGACCGCGGGCGCCCCGTGGCGCTATACACCGTCGCGCGGGAGCTGGGACACGCTTCGACGGACATGCTCGAGGACCGCTACGCACACCTGCACGACCGAGTGGAAGAGGGCGCCACCGAGGTCGTGGAGTTTCGCGTGGAGGACCACATGGAGCGGGTCGGAGATCGGCTGGCGGCAATGGCGGTGGCGGACGCGGAGACCAACTAGCCCCTTTTTTTCGGCTGGTCTGGCACAGAAACCGGCACAGTTAGGCCAGGAAGGGCCCAGGAGCCCCAAGGCCCCTCAAGGCTCTAAGTCCTTGGGGGACCTTCTATTCCTACAGAGCGGGAGACCGGGTTCGAACCGGCGACCCTCAGCTTGGGAAGCTGATGCTCTACCAACTGAGCTACTCCCGCTTGGGGCGGCCCGTATCAAGGCTGGTGAGCACCCGTATGTGGTCTTGGCTCAGACGCGCGCCCTCGTCAGTGGTCCGACCGTCCGTGACAACGAGATACTTCAATCGCCGCCGGGTCACGAAGAGCGATCCGCGAGATAGCTGTGGGCCGTCCCCCCTCTCGATCAGCCCCGGCCCGAGCGCGACCATCACCCCCCAGCCCCCCCCCTTTAAGGGCACCGCAGGTACCTGGAGGTGGGCGAGGGGCCGGGCGGTAGGGCAGTTTTGAGGGGGGCAACACATATATCACGCACAATTTTCTGGAGAATCCTGAGATAATCTCGCAGCATACACGCCTATTCATGCGAAAGCCGCGCGGGGTGGCGGGCCTGAACGCCCACCCACAGGCTCGCACAGCCGACCGCCAACCCCCCGGAGGGGGCCGGGACTCCGGCGGTTACATTCGAGTAGGGCGGACCGATCGCGGGCACGTCGGGCTTCGCCGCCGACTTCACGGCACGGGGACCCGTCGATTCACGGGGGCGCTCACTCAGGGACTTCGACCTGGACAGCCGGCTCTTCCGTTATCCGCTGAGCTTTCTGATCTACTCGGAGGCGTTCGCCGCCCTACCGGAGGTCGTGAAGGTCCCGCTCTACGAGCGCTCTCGTGCGGTGCTCGACGGCGACGATCGCAGCGAGGAGTTCGAGCACCTGAGCGATGCCGATCGCAGTGCGATCCGGGAGATCCTCGAGGAGACGAAGCCGGAGTACCTGACGTTTCGCGGCGGCCAGCGCTAGCGCACCCGAGGACCAGCACCGGCAGGCCTGACTCCAGGCTCCTCACGACGCGACCGTCGTCCCCGCCCAGCCCGCGACGAGGCGGTCGAGCTGGTCGCAGCGCACCGATCGGGGTCACACGCTCGATAAACCGCTCGTTCGGGGTGCTTCGGGAAATGGTTCGCACCACCGCAGCTTGGGCGCTCAGAAACGTCTTGCGTCGCCCCCGCCTGCGTGGCAGCGGATCACCGTGTCTCCCGCGCGCTCTTCGTCAGAGGCGGAATAATCGGTTCACCTTGATCACGAGCCCCCGGTTGGACAGCTCGGAGAACCGGTCGAACACGTCCGTATCGCGCTCTTCCGTGTACACGACGAAGATCTCGCTGCCGGGGGCGTACTCCCAGCGCAGGCGCAGATTCGAGCTGAAGCTGTCGCTACTGGTACTGTACTGGATAAGTCCGCTCAGAAACACGCGGGGCGAGAAGCTGTAGCTGACGCGCGTCGCGACGACATGCTGAGTAAAGTCGCCCTGGGGCAGGTTGACCCAGTTGAACGAGACGTTCGGCTCGACGGAGAGTTGAGGCAGGATTTCGATCCTGGCCTGCTGAAACCCAACCGAGGTTCGGTTGCCCCCGAAGAAGCTGCCTCTTCGCACCGAGAGATTCCCCGAGTACGGGCGCTGGACACCGAAGTCGTACCTCAGGTGCACGTCACGGAAGGTGTATCGGCCCACGGGGATCGTCACGCCGGACGCGATCGAGAAGGGCTCGGTCAGGTTCTCGTAGCTGTCGGTGAAATCCGCGTTGAACAAGTCGCTGTTCTCGAATTCGGTTCGGAAACTTCCCTGTCGCTCCCGGGTCTCGACGAACCCCGCCTCGGCGTTCTCCACGTAGTTGATGTGCGCCTGGAGGGTCACCTGTCGGATCCACTCAATGGATGCCGGCCGCGGGCTGTACCGACCGGAGAGGAAGCTCTGTCGGAATCCCTTCCGCGGCACGAAGCCGAGCTCCGGGTTGAAGTCCTCTCCTACCAGAAGATGATCGACCTGAAGCCCCCATACGTCCCCGCCGTAGCTGAAGCGGCCCCGGTAGCTCTGGTCCGGGCCCGTCAGCCCCTCGGTTTCCGTCTTGGCGTAGTACGTGAGCAAGTTCACGTTGTCGAAGAACGAGAACGTGGCGTCCACTCCGTACACCTGATTGGATCCCGGCGCGAGCGTGGATTCCGATCGGTTCTCCAACACGACCCCGATGCTGCTCCTCCGGAGGATGTCCCGACGGAGCCGTAGCACCGAGAAATTCGTGGATTCGGCGCCTGTGCTTGGGAGGTCGTCCGTTTGGATGCTCATCGCGCCGACATCGAAGGACCCCACCTTCCCGGTCACTCGACCGCCGCCGAGGATCGGCACCGGCTCTCCTGCCTGGAAGCCGATTTGCCGGCTGAAGAAAAGCGTGGGCGCGCTCACTCCGGCGGCTGGGGTGCCTCGGCCTCGGCCTCGGCGACGGCCACCGCCGGTGGCGGGTTCCGCGAAGCCGAAGATTCCTCGCCCTTCGAGAAAGAACTCCCTCTTCTCGGGGAAGAAGAGGCTGAACCGCGTGAGGTTGACCTGCTGCTCGTCCGCCTCGACCTGTGCGAACTCGGTGTTGAGCGTGAAATCTGCCGTCAGATTGTTGGTGATGCCGATCTTGAGGTCCACCCCCGCGTCAGCGTCGAGATGGTTCCGGACTGGGGGATCGGCCGTGAGGTTGGTGTCGAGACCGGAAATGCCATACGGCTTGACTTCGAACACCCGGCTCGTGCGCGGCGCCTCTTAGCCCGACCAGCGTGCCCCCCATCGAGATCCGCATAGCTCCGCTGGCCACCGACCTGGGGATGAACGTGAGATGGCTCGTCTCGTTCTTGCGAGCGACGTTCCGTCTCATTTGCACGCCCCATACCTGCTGAAGGCCGGGTCGGTACCGGAGCGACTTGAAGGGGATCCGCATCTCCACTGTCCATCCGCCCTCGAAGCGACCTGTTCTCACGTCCCAGACCGGGTTCCAGTCGCGGTTCGCATCTCGCTCGTTCGCGATCGCGAGGTCGGTCAGCGCACCGAGGGGATTGGTGTAGAAAAACACCCCGTTGCGACGATCGTAAAAGGTGTCGAAGATCACGCCGAAGTGGTCGTTCGACCGGACCTGAGCGCCGTCGCGCCGCAATTCGTTCGCCACCCACTCGCTCTCGGGCGCGGAGTCCCACACGCGCGCGGACACATACACGTTTTCGTCGTCGAACCAAATCCATGCCTCCGTGCGCTCGGTCGCGGGCGCTCCCTCATCCGGTACGCTCTGGATGAAATCCGAGAACGAGGGGGTCGCCTCGTAGAAAGGTTCGTCCAGTTCGCCATCGAGGTGGAATGGCTGAGTCAGCCGAATCGCCCGGACCGTGGCGTTGCCCAGGCTGTCGCGGTTGATGACCTCGGGCGCCCGGGGTGGGGTGGGGCCTTCGACCTGGAGCTGTTCGCTCCCCGTGCCGGTCAGCGTCTGGGCAACCAGCCCGCGGGTGCACGTGGGTATCACCGTTGCCGCGAACAGGGCAACGACCGCGGTCCAGGGCACAGACGACTCGCGGGGGTTCATCATGCCCAATTGACCCGTAGCGGTCCCGCCTTGTTGGATCAGGCGGCTGCCACAAGTGAGATCACTCCCGGTACGGGCGAGCCACCCCCGATCGAGAGCCCCGAGACCACGCACCACTCGGTCGTGGATGGCGATGGAAATGCCGTCTCCTTGGGGGCGGGGGAGCGGAGTTTAGCGGTCATCCGATAGGTTGAGTACGGGGATGAGGCCTCTCAGGGATGGCTCGTTATAGGCCCCCCATGGCGGGCAAGACGATGCTGGCTCGTTCCACGTGGTCGAGGTTAGGGAAGTCCTTCGTCAGGTACGCGTTGCCCTGGGTCGCGATGTTCTGCTGAACCGGAGTGTCTCCGTAGCCCGAAAAGAGCTGATCGACGACATCCATCCCTGCCCGAAGGGGGAGATGTCCAGATACGCTTGTTAGGCCGCTGCCGATGCTAATTGGATCGTACGCGCTTCGCTTCCTCGGTCCGGTATGCCAGAAGGCTCAGCAGTTCGAGGTACGCGAGCGCACGCTGCTCGGGACCTTCGGGAAAGGAGTGGCCACCGGGATTCCTGATGCCAAGGGCCGCTCCCTCGAACAGATGCATCATGCCCTCCTGCTCATCGAGATCCGTTTGATCCGCGAGCTCGTTGAAGTGATCGAGGCCCATCGCGACAAAGTGGCCGACCGACTAGCCCTTTTGTGACACCACCATTGACACCGACCTTCAGCCTAATCTGTTACCACGAAAGCCCCCCAAGGCTCTAAGTCCTTGGAGGGCCTTGCTTTACCACAGAGCGGGAGACCGGGTTCGAACCGGCGACCCTCAGCTTGGGAAGCTGATGCTCTACCAACTGAGCTACTCCCGCTTGGGGCGGCCCGGATCACCGGACCGCCCGCTCGGCGTCTTTGCGCCAGCCAGCGATCAGCCGATCGACAGCGTGTAGCCGTATCCGCCCACCTCGTCCCCGGTGCTGTACTCCAGCTGGAAGACCTCCCTCATGCCCTCTCCGCCCACCGTGACCTCGTGGGTTAGCGTACCCATCGCGTCACCGGCGGCGGTATAGAACGTGAAGGTCAACGTCACCGTCGCACCCTGATCGAGCGTCTTGTTGGCCACCGATCCGGTTACTTGTGCGCCACCGGTGGCGAAGCGCGTGATCTGCAGGTCGGACAATTCGACCTCGAGCGCGTCGATCGCGGCGATGAGCTCCCGAGCCCGGTCCCCGTCACCGTTCTGGTTCACCGCCTGGGCCATAAGCAGGTAGCCGGTCTGGCTGTACGGGTCGAGCTCGACCCAGCGGTCACCCACAGCCGGGATCTCCACGTAGGCCGAGTCCAGCTGGAGCGACCTCACCCACATCTCGAGCGCGTCGCGGTCCTTGACGTTGCGCGTCGCCGCACCCTCGAAGGCCTGGGCCGCGCGCGCGTAGTTGCTACCGTTATACAAGCCGACGCCGATACTGTAAAAGTCGGTGGCGCTCAGATTCGGACGCGCCAGGAGCTTCTCGTACTCGGCGAACGCCCCCGCCTCGTCTCCCATTTCCATGAGGACGTCGGCGAGGCCGCGTGCGGCGAGCACATCATCGGGATTCCTCGCGACGAGCCCCCGGTACGCCTCTGCGGCTTCTTCAAAACGGTCTGCATCATAGAAGATCTGAGCCCGCAGCATCGGCAGGCCGGCCGCCTGCCCCCGCCAACTGGCGGCGGTCGTGGAGTCCATCTCCGCGATTTTCTCCGAATTCATGATCGCGAGAGCGGACGCGATGTTCTCTAGAGCCGCGTCGTGGTTGCCCAGCTGCGCATGGAGCTGGGCCAGAGTGAACATGATCTCGGGCCGCGCAGAATAGATCCCGTTGGCGTCCTCGAAGATGGAGGCCGCACCTTCGTAGTCACCCGAGTTCACGAGAGGAATCCCTTCCTGGTATAGACCGATCCAAGCACGCTCACGGATGCTCTCATCCTCGAACTCGTATAGCGGACGCAGCTCGGCGGCGTGGTCGAAGTGAGTGCCCGCGTCCTGGTAGTTCTCGAGGGCGAGACTCGCCAGCGCAGCCTGACGGTGAGCCAGAGGGTTGCCGCCGTCCTCGGCGATCGCCGCCATGGCGGCCGTGAGCCCCTGCTCGAAGTGCAGTCGGGCCTCGCCCGGGTCGTCCGCGTCGTTGCCGGCATCCAAATGACGCTGCGCTGCGCGTGTGTTCTCAGTCTCACGAGGACTCTCGCCCTGGGCGAGAGCCGCGCCACCGGGCGTTGACGGGCCGGACGGCGCGGCACCGCCACCTCCGCCACCTCCGCCACCAGAAGCACAACCAGTTAGTCCGAGACCAAAGGCCAGCGTCAGGACGAGTCCGAGACGGATCTTCATCCGGGGATCCTCCATTGGGGTCAAACACGTAACGATATACTGACCGAATAAAGTAGAGGACCACAAAAAGCCCGCCAAGGCCCCGCCGAAACGCGAATTCTCCCGCTCCTCAGCTAGCGTGCGCGTTGCCCTTTCTCAACGCCTCATCTATACGACGAAACGCTTCGGTCATTCCAACCCCTGCAAGGATCTTGCCGAGGTCCGGGCCCTTCTCCGAGCCGATGAGCACGAGCCTCAAAGGATGGTAGAGACTGGCTCCACCCGCCCCCGCATCGCCCCCTCCGGCCCTGATCGCATCGCCGAGCGCTTCGGCCTCCCAGCTCTCTACGGCTTCGAGCCGCCCGCGCACGGCGGAGAGCACCGCGCGCGCCTGCGGGTCGGCCCCCACCTCAGCCCGAATGGACGCGGCGGCGGCCTCGTCCCCGGCGAAGAGCAGCCCGAGGTGGTCGTTGATGTCACCGTAGGTGGAAAGTCGCGTGCGCAGGGCGTCGACTGCCGGCGACGCATCGGCGCCTAGGCCCGGGAAGCGGTCTCGGTCAATGAACTGCCCGACGTGGGCCGTCAGCTCCTCCAGGCTCTCGAGCGCCAAGTGCTGCTGGGAAACCCACAGTAGCTTCTCGGCATCCATCTGCGTATCGCTCTTCCCGACGCGATCGAGAGACATCGCCTGCACGAGCTCAGAACGGGTCAGCACCTCCTTTTCCTCCGGATGCGACCAGCCGAGCAGCGACAAGTAGTTGAGCACGGCGTCCGGAGGAAAACCCCGGCTCCGCAGCTCGGCGACTGCGGTCGCGCCCTCCCGTTTGGACAGCTTGCGACCGTCGGACCCAAGCACGGTGGGAAGGTGCGCGAACTTCGGCGCCGATCCTCCGAACGCCTGGAAGAGCAGGAACTGCTTCGGCGTGTTCGACAGGTGACCGACGCCTCGAATCACGTGTGTGATCTCCATGTCGATGTCATCCACCACTACGCCGAAATTGTACGTGACCCGTCCGTCCGTCCGCCTGAGCACAAAATCGTCTATGTCACTGGTGGGAAACGAGATAGGACCGAAGATCTCGTCCACGATCTCGACATGATCGAGGTCTTCCGGAACCGCGAAACGGATCACGTAATCCTCGCCCGACTCCAGTCGGAAAGCCCGCTCTTGAGCCGACAGACGCCGACACGTGCCCGCGTAGCGACGCGCGAGCCGGTCCGCGCCTGCGGCGGCGTCGTGCGCCTGCTCCGCGCAAAAGCATGGGTAGGCGCGTGCCGAGGCGATCAGCCTCTCGACCGCCGCGGCATGCGGCTCGGCCCGTCCACTCTGACGGTACGGCCCGTGAGGTCCGCCGACAGCCGGCCCCTCGTCCCAGTCGAGGCCCAGCCAGCGCAGATCGTCCAGGATGCCCAGCTCGCTTTCAACGACGTTGCGCTCGGTGTCCGTGTCTTCGATGCGCAGGATGAAGACCCCGCCGTGGCGACGCGCGAACAGCCAGTTGAAGGCCGCGGCTCGAACGTTGCCGAGGTGCAAACGGCCGGTCGGGCTCGGGGCGAAGCGGGTGCGTACGGTCACGTTACCGTCCAAGATAGGTCAAGACGCGGCTCGCGAGCGCTTCGGAGAAGCCCGGGATGCGAGCGATTTCGTCCCGGGTCGCTTGACGCAGGCTCTTTACGGATCCAAAGCGGCGCAGCAGAACCCTCTGGCGCTGGGGCCCAATGCCCGGAATGTCGCCGAGCTCGCTGCGAATAGTGCGCTTGCGGCGGAGCTTTCGGTTGTAGCGCACCGCGAATCGGTGAGCTTCGTCCCGGATGCGCTGAAGCAAGTGGAGCGCGCGGTTTCTCCGGTCCAGCAAGACGGGCCTCGAGCTCCCGGGCACAAAGACCTCCTCCTCCCTCTTCGCGAGCGCGATGACCGCCACATCCTCCAGCTCGAGCGAAGCCAGGGCGCTCACCGCCGCGCTCAACTGACCCTTTCCGCCATCGATGACGGCCAGATCGGGCAACGGCTTGTCCTCGTCCCGACGGCGCCGGAAGTACCGGCGGACCGCCTCTTCCATGGACGCGAAGTCGTCGTTCCCCCGATTCCCCTTGATGCGCATGTGGCGATACGCGGCGCGGCGCGGCTCCCCGTTCTCGAAGACCACCGCACTGCCTACGGTCTCCGAGCCCTGGATGTGTGAAATATCGAAACACACCATGAGCCGGGGCACCACTTTGAGGTCGAGCTCGTCCTGGAGGCTGAAGAGCGCGTCCTCAGCCCGATCCGCGCCGTACGTGAGCGACGCGACGCGGTCCTCGAGCACCTGGCGCGCATTCTCCTCCGCCAACTCGATCAGGCGCAGCTTCTCGCCCCTCCGAGGCACGGTGACTGCGACCTGACGGCCCGCGCCCTCCGTGAGGATCTCCGCGAGCAACGCACGATCTTCGAGCTCATGAGGCAGCAGCACGTGTCTCGGCAGATCGACCAACCCCGCGTCTCCCGCGCCCAGGTAGTGCCTGGAAACGAGCGAGCTCAACAAGTCCGCTTCGGACTCGTCCCCAATCTTGGCGAATCGCTGCGCGTCGCGACCGAGCAGAAGCCCAGAGCGCACCTTGAGCACGACGCCAGCGCCGAGGTCGCCGTCTCGCGCCAGGCCGACGATGTCCAGGTCCCCCCCTTGGGCGCGGTGCACCCGCTGTTCCTTGGCGAGCGTATCCAGACCGGTTAGCACGTCACGCATGCGCGCGGCACGCTCGAAGTCGAGCGCCGCCGACGCCTCACGCATTCGCATCTCCACGTCACCCCTGAGCTGCTCGGTGTCGCCCTCGAGGATGCGCAGGATGTCGTCCGTCATTCTGCGATAGTCGGCTTCGCTCTGCAGGCCGACGCAGGGCGCCATGCACCGTCCGATGTGGTAGTCGAGACACGGTCGGTCGGGTCTATCCTTCGGCAAGTTGTAGCGGCAAGAGCGCACGGTATGCAGTCGATTCACGACCTCGAGCGCCTGTCGCATGGGGCCCACCGACGTGTACGGACCGAAGTACCGCGAACCGTCGCTCACCAGAGCCCGAGTCACGTACACGCGCGGGAACGGCTCCTTCACGGTGACCTTGATGTACGGGTACTTCTTGTCGTCCCTCATGAGGATGTTGAAGCGCGGCCGATGCTCCTTGATGAGGTTGGCCTCGAGGATGAGCGCTTCGGCCTCCGTGCCGACCACGAGCGTGTCGACGCTCTCGATGAGCCGGACCAGCTCGCGATTCTTGGCGCTCAGGTCCGCCTCGCGCCGGAAGTAGCTGCGGACGCGGCTACGCAGAGCCTTCGCCTTGCCCACGTACAGCACGCCTTCCTTGGCGTCCTTGAACAGGTAGACGCCGGGCTTCGTCGAGAGTGCGCGCAAAGTGTCAGTATCGACCGGCACAGCGGTGCTCCGTGGAGTGGTCGTTGGCGGCCCGTCTGGTACCGCCGGCCGACGCCTACTACGTGGAACGACTGAGGTTCATCCCCTGCCCCAGCAGCGCCGTAGCGACCAGGTAGAGTACCCCGAACGGAAGCAGCGTTTCAAGCGCGACGATCCACGGTTGCGCCGGCGGCAAGATCAGCTGTAGCGCGACGCCGAGCGCCGCGGCGAGCGAAGCGGCGAGCGTGAGCCGCACGATCGGCCGCGCGCCCGGTCCGTGCGCTCCGATCTTTCGGCCCAGGGCGCGGCGCAACATCACGAACTCGAGCCACGCGGCGCAGGACGTGCCCAGGGCGAGTCCCACGGCGCCGAGACGTAATCCCGAGAAGCCGTATCGATCCAGCGGGATCATGGCGATCACCCCGATGACGATCGACGCTGCCACACGCACGTATGCGATTCGAGCCGGCGTTCTCGTGTCGCGCAGTGCGTAGAACACCGAAGAGAGAGCTCGGGAGCACGCCGATGCCGGCAGGCCGAGCGCGAACGCTGCCAGCACGCCCCACGTCACCAGCGTCTCGACCGACCCAAACTCGCCGGTCTCGAATAGCGCCGCGATCACCACGTCCCCGAGAGCGAGATAGCCGATCGCCGACGGGATGAGGAAGTACGCGACCCGCCCCAGAGCGGCCGCCACACGGGCAGCGAGCACCTCACTGTCATCGCCGCGCATGCGGGACAGCTCGGGAAGCTCGGAAGCGGCGACGCTGATCCCGAAGAGAGAGATCGGCAGCACGTAGAACGTCTGTGCGTACCCCAGGACCGCCACTGCCCCGTTGGCGAGCAGCCCGGCCAGCACGGTCTCGAGAAAACTGCTCACATTGACCACGCCGCGAGCCGCTACCACGGGGCCGAAATTGCGGATCGCCTCTGGCACGCCGGCCACGCCTCGGCCCAGAGACGGATGGAGGCCGCTCAGGCGTCGGAGCACGAACGGGGCCTGCACGGCCAGTTGCACGCCGCCGCCGATGAGCGCTCCCCACGCGAGCACGACTACGAGGTTGCGCTGCCCAAGACCCCAATAGAAGCCTCCGGCCACCAGCGCCGAAATCAACGCGATGTTCCAGAAAACCGGCGCTACGTACGACACGAAGAACCGGCGGTGACTGTCGAGGACCCCCATCGCCCACGCCGAGACAACTAGGATGCCGCTCATGGGGAAGAGAATGCGGACCAGGGTGACGGTGAGGTCCTGCTTCTCCTGGGACCAGCGGGGAAAGAAGACGTGGACCATGGGCGACGCAATGATCTCGCCGAGTAGCACCACAGCGGCCGCCACGACCGCGACGATGCCAAGCACCGCCCCCGCGAATCGCTTCGCCTCTTCGTGCCTCCCCTGCTTCAGGAACTCGGAATAGACCGGCACCATGGACGCCGAGAGCGTTCCTTCGCCCATCAGGTTGCGCAGCGCGTTGGGCAGTCGTAGCGCCGTACGCCACGCATCCGCGAAGTCGCTACTCCCGAAAAAATGCGCCTCGAGCCGCATGCGCACGAAGCCGAGGAGGCGGCTCAAAAAGATGCCCGCGCCTACCCTGGTGGCAGCGCGGGCTGCCCGGCCGGAGCCGGTCGGCGGATCGTCAGTCGGAGTCGTCACCCGGTGGCAGAGCCGCCCCCGCGGACTCGGACCGCTCGGAGAGGAGCTTGGTCACGAACTGACTCTCCTCGTCCAGGCGTCCGATCTCGCTCGTCAGCCGCTCCATCTCGCCCTCGAGAAAGGCGATGCGTTCAGCCATGAGATCAGATGGGCCGTCCAGACTCCGCCGCTCCAGACGTGACGCCAAAGCGCGACCGACCGACGAATCGAGCACGATCGCCAGAAGCGGTATGAGGACGACGAGAATCAGAATCAGCTGCAGGAACATGGCCCGAAGTTAGGTTGCGGAGCGCACGGCACAACAGATCATACGCGGGTCCGTCAGTCGAAGTTCACCCGAAAGTGTTCGTACAGGGAATCAAGAACCGCGCCACCATACCTCGTCAGGAAATAAAGGGGATTCTGGACCCGCTCGGCTGGCGTCCCGTTCGGGAACAGATGTACCTGGGCCTTTTCGAGCTGCGACAGCGCGATTTCGTTCTCGCGCTTGAAGGCGTGGAGGATCCTCTTCTCCACGTCGTCGATCGCGGCGAACGCCTGGCTGCGCACGTGCTGCACCGTCCCATTCAACGTAGGGTCGATCGGCTTCACCGCCTGTTGTAGCTCATCCACACCCTTCCCGATGGCACCACGCAGGCCCCCGAGCGCCTTCTTCACGTCGGGAGGCACCTCGTCCCGCGCGATGTCCCCCGCAACCTCATGAAACGGCCGGTTGAGCGCATCGACGTCGAGCCCGAACTTCCGCAGCACCTTGCGAATCTTCGTCTCTACAGGCGTGACACCGAAGCGAGGGTAGACGATCGGCATCTCCAGCCCGTGCGCCCCGAAGTACGCGCCCAACTGCGCGAAGTACGCGATTTCGCCCGGCCCGCCCACGTAGGACAGCGTCGGGAAGATCATGCTCTCGATCACTGGGCGCAGTAGCGCATTGGGGCTGAGCACCGACGGGTCTTCAGCCTGTCTAGTGACCACTTCATCGGCCGACAGCTGCGTATCAGACATCCCCAGCCGGAACCCTCCGTCCTGCCTGTAGATTCGCTCGCGACCCGAGGGGCCCTCGAGGAAGAGATTGACGGCACCGTCGAGGATGGGCACCTGAAGCCCGTAGCCCGCCGACTCGAGGGCGGCGGCGGTGGCGCGCAGCACCGTCTCGAACTCCTCACATCGAGCGATCTCGGCGAGCAGCGTCTGCGCCGTGTGCCGCTTCACGGCAGGGTGTGCCGCGTCGGTGAAGAAGATGCCGAAGCGCCCGAGCAGCTTCTGATAGACGGCGTGGAAGCCCTCGGAGAGCGTCGCGTCGCTCGTGAACGCTCCTCGAATCAACTTGAAGTATTCGTCACTAAACTCTGTATCTGGCAGATTTTGTAGAAACTCGTCGACGCGGTCTTGTGCGGTCGGCCCTAACGGAATTCGATGGATCGGGGGATGTACATCGGGGTTAGGCGCGTCGATCGCGAAGCGATGCAGCTCGTTGTCGACGCCAATCACGTCCGTGTGGTTCGCCTCGGCCCAGTCATGATCGTCCGAGGCCACCCAGAAGACCGGAATCACGGGCTTGCCGAGAGCGGACTCCAGAGCCTCAGCCAAGCGCACCGCGGTGAGCGCTTTGTGGACGCTGTAGAGCGGCCCTCCGAACAGCGCCGGTTGCTGACCCGTAGTGACCATGTAGCCGCCGCGCTCGATGAAGCTCTCTAGACGCGCCGCGTCTGCTCCAGGCGGGACGATGATCGCGTCCACGGCTCGCTCCCGAGCCACTCGGTCGAAGCGGCCGTCGACCTCGGCAGCCTTGGCCTTGAAATCCTCCGTGCTTGTGAAGCTCCGAGGGAAGAATGGCCGCACCGACGGTTCCCCCGCCAAATAGTCCCGAACCACGGGAGAGCCCGAGAGACGGCCTACGATCAATTCCATGGAGTCAGCCTTTGTGGTACGGCTCACCACGGGCGATCGTGCCCGCACGGTAGAGTTGCTCGGCCAGGATGAGGCGAGCGACCTCGTGCGGTAATGTCATTGCAGACAGCGATAGTCGTCTCCTAGCTTTCGTGAGCACGCCTCGCGCAAGACCGTGCGCTCCACCGATCACGAACGCCACGCCGGCTGCCGAACGGACCGCTTGTTCCCGCAAGTACCCCGAGAGTTCCTCAGAACCCATCTCCTCGCCTCCACGCGTTAGCGCGATCAGCTCCAACTCGTCCGGGACCCGCGCCAGTAGGCGCCCCGCTTCGGCGGTCATGACCGCCTCCGAATCCCGGGATGCACGGCGGGCGCCGGCGTCCACTTCTTCGACCGCCAGCTTCCAGTAGCGGGCGGCCCGTCGTTCGTATTCCGCGACGACGGGCGCCAGCGGACCCTTCACTTTCCCCACGGCGACGACCAGCAGCCTCACCTGAATCCCACGACCGCCTCGCTTATGCTCGTTTCGACCTCGTCACGGCCCGACTCCCAAACGATGCGCTGTGTCAGGACGCGGGCCTCTGGAAGGTCATTCGCCCGCGGCGCCAACTTCACCGCGTCCTTTTCGGTCATGACAACCGTCCGGCCACCCGCCACGGTCACGATTCTTCTCACGTCGCCGTCGGAATACTCGTGATGATCGGGGAACGCCAACAGCGCGACCTCCCTCCCCAAGAGCACCGCGACATTCTCGCGGAAGTCGTCTGGACGCGCCACCGCCGCCACGACGAGCGCATCGCCCCAGGGTGCAGCGACCTGCTCACCGAGCAGGTCCCGCCACCCGTCGGGCGCGAGTCGTACGACGCCCACGGGCCGCGACGGCGCGAAGGCACGCGCGCGGTGCAGGATCGCGAGCGCTCGTTGGGAGGCGGCGGTACGCCGTGTAATCAGGATCACGTCGGCCCGAGCAAGCGACGCGGCCGGTTCCCGGTAGGGGCCTGTGGGCAGCAACCGTCCTGGGAAGCGGTCCTCCGCAGCTAGAAGGACCAAGTCGAGATCGCGTGCCAGCCGGCGGTGCTGAAAGCCGTCGTCCAGCACCGCGACGGCCGCACCGGCGTCGCGAGCCCTGGCCGCCGCGATGATGTGATCCGAGTCCGCCTCGACCGGGACCTCGGGGTTCCACTGGCGGTGCAGCACAAGCTCGTCGCGACCGTAGCCGCGTGACACGATCACGGTGGACACACCGCGCTCGGTCAGAAACCGGGCCACCCATGCGGCGAAGGGGGTCTTCCCCGTCCCGCCCACCGCAAGGTTGCCCACGGAGATGACACGGAGGCCCTGAACGCGCTCTCCACCATCTCGCTCGTGCGCCCCATTCCTCATCGACACCAGCAACCCGTACGCCCACGAAGCCGGCGCGAGCAGGCCGGACAGCAGGTACCCGGGCAAGCCGGCCTCCCCCGCCCACCATCGGCGCGCGAAGACGGACAGCACCGCTTTCATGACTCCTCCGGCCATGACTCCCCGGGCCATGACTTCCCCGGCGGATCGACCCCTTCGGGGTTCAGCCGAGCGGTGAGCGCGTTCAGGTCCTGACCGATCTCCGTGCTCATGCGTACCAGCTCCGCGCGGTCGGCGTCACGCCGAACGAAGCGGGCTGGCAGGTATTCGAGCCGGACCCTGGAAAGCGGCTTGGGCACGAGGAAGCCATCCCAGCTGCCCAACCGCCACCCGGAAGAGGCTCCGACCGCGAGCGGAACGATCGGCAGCCCCGTCAGCTGTGCAGCCGCCAATACTCCGGGCTTGAATACGCCCACGGGGCCCCTCGGCCCGTCGGGGGTCAGCGCGAGGTCGTTTCCGGCCCTCGCAGCCCGTATAAGGCCCTTGAGGCCCTTGGTGGCCCCGCGTCTGCTCGAACCGCGGACGGCCCCGAAGCCGTTCCGCTCGATGACCCGCGTGATGTACTCGCCGTCGTCATGCTCGCTCACGAGCACGACGATCCCCTCCCGCCGGTGATAGTGGACCAACGGCAGGAGCTGACCGTGCCAAAAGACGAAGATGACCGGCTTCCCCTCCCGTCTGAAGTGTCGGTAGTTTTCCGCCCCGATTCGCTCCACGCGCGTTGTCATGAAGAGCGCGCCGACGAGTCCTGTGCCCAGTACGCCGGCCGTCTCGAATTTGAGGTTGCGCTTGCGGTCCGTGCTCATGCGCGTGTCCGGAGCAGCTCGATGCCGAGCTCCGCCACCCTCTCGGAGGCGCCAGGAGCTCCCAAGAGGCTCTCGATCTGAGAGAGTCCGTCGATCTGCTTCTTATACGCCGGGCTGGCCTCGTCGAGGAGCGGGACGAGCAGCTCCGCCAAGCGCTCGGGGACCGCGTCGTCCTGGAGGAGCTCGGGCACGATGTCCGCTCCCGCCACCAAGTTCGGGAGGGACACGTGCTTCACGCGGAGCACGCGCTTCACGATCTCCCACGAGAGAGGCGCCATGCGGTAGGCGACGACGAACGGGGTCACCTCGAGCGCGGCCTCCAGCGTCGAAGTCCCCGACTTGACGAGCGCCGCCCGCGCGTGACGCAGAAGTGCCCGGGTATCGTCCACCACCGGGCATGCGACGTGTTCATACAGATCCTGAGGCAGCGCATTGGCCCTGGAGATCACGGGCTGCACGTCGGGCCTGGACTGCCGAACCGAATCCGCTGCCTGCAAGAAGAGGTCGAGGTGCCGCGCGATCTCCTGCTTCCTGGAACCCGGCAGGATCGCGAGGATGGGGCGATCCGACTCCAGCCCCCACGTCTCGTGGAAGGTCGCCGCATCCACCACGTCGTCCGGCCGATCGAGCAACGGGTTGCCGACGTAGTCGACCGTCGCGCCCGCGGCCTCGAGAATCTCCACCTCGAAGGGGAAGATCACGGCAACGTGGTCCGTTACCGCCGCCAATCGCTTTGCTCGTCGCGGGCGCGACGCCCACACCTTCGGCGCGATGTAGTAGATCACCGGGCGACCTGCGTCGTGTGCGGCCCGAGCGATCCGCATGTTGAAGCCCGGGTAGTCGATGGCGATGACGAGATCCGTCGACCAAACGACGTCCGTGATGCGGCGCTCCAACTCCCTAAAGAACTTGAGTCGGCCCACGATCTCGGTGACACCCATTACCGCAAGCTCATCCAGCCCGGCGAGTAGCTCCACACCTTCCCGCTCCATGAGCGGGCCACCGAGACCGAGCAGACGCGTGTTCGGAAGGCGTCGACGCAAAGCCCGGGCGACGCCAGCTCCATGCTGGTCCCCCGACGCCTCGCCCGCGAGCAGGAGAACGGTCGGCGAGTCCCCCAGCCCACACACTAGAATCGCGAGCTGAGAAACCAGATGAGGGCGATGGTAATCACCAGCAGCCCCATGAGGCGCTGAGCCGGCATTCCCTTCCGGGCGTCGAGCCAGTTCTTTTTCCGTCTGCGGCGCACGCGAATGAGTGACATGTGATTTCGCCCCCCTAAACGGTGATCCCGCGCTCGCCTGCACGGATGAACTCGAGCAGATGCCGCACCTCGGGAATCGCAGGCACATCCTCGTCCGCTCGTTCGAGCGCCCGTGCCAGGTTGAGGTTGGAGCCGAACAGAATGCGGTACGCCTGCTTGAGCGCCTTACGCACGTCCTCGGAGAATCCGCGCCGCTCCAGACCGACGGTGTTCAGCCCGTAGAGCTTGGGCGGATTCCCGGCCGCGCGGCAGTAAGGGGGTACGTCCTGTGGAATGCGGGAGCCTCCGCCCACGAACGCATGTGCTCCAATGCGCACGAACTGATGGATCGGAGTGAGACCGCCGACCGTCACCCAGTCCTCGATGACCACGTGCCCCCCCATGTTCACCGCGTTCGACAAGATCACGTGATTTCCGAGCTCGCAGTCGTGGGCGACGTGAGTGTAGGCCATGAGCAGGCAATCGCTGCCGATGATCGTTCTGCCAGCAGCAGAGGTCCCCCGGTTGAGCGTCGCAAACTCGCGGACAACGGTTCGGGCCCCTACCTCCAGGGTCGTTTCCTCACCCTGGAACTTCAGATCCTGTGGGTCGGTCCCGAGTACCGCTCCGTTCGCGATCCGGCAGTCCTCGCCCAGGGTCGTATGGCGCTCGATGAGCACGCGCGGACCGACCTCCGTCCCGTCCCCGATCCGCACGCGCGGACCGATCAGAGCCCAGGGGCCGATGGTGACACCCTCGCCGAGCTCTGCCGCGGGATCCACGAGCGCCGTCGCATGGACCTCGGTCTCCCCCCGGCTTCCGACGGTGACGTCGCTCACTTGTCGACGATCCTCGCCATGAGGTCCGCCTCGGCAGCCAGCTTGCCATCAACGTACGCGCACCCCCGCATCTTGCAGACATGCCTTCGGTACTGCGTCAGCTCCAACTCGAAGACGATGGTGTCGCCGGGCGTGACCGGCCTCCGCCACTTCACGTTGTTGAGCGACATGAAGTACACAACTTTTTCCTCGGGGTTCTCCACCTGGTCGATCAGCAGGAGTCCTCCCACCTGCGCCATCGCTTCGATGACGAGCACGCCCGGCATCACCGGATGTCCCGGATAGTGGCCTTGGAAGAACGGCTCGTTGATCGTGACGTTCTTGATGCCCACGATCCGTTTGCCCTCCTCGTACTCCGTAATGCGGTCCACGAGCAGCATCGGGTACCGATGCGGCAGGTACTCCATGATCTTGGTGATATCGACGACCGGCTGCCGGCCAGAATGCCGACCCTGCCTGGCGATCGCGTGGGCGAGGGCTACGTTGCCGCTGTGGCTTGGCCGCTCCGCCACCACGTGAGCGTTGATGCGCGCCCCGATGAGCGCGAGATCGCCGACGATATCCCCAACCTTGTGGCGCAGGAACTCATCCTCGAAGCGCAGGCCGTCGTTCATGACTCCGTCGTCGTCCAGCACCACGGTATTCTCGAGCGACGCGCCGAGCGCGAGTCCGCGCGCGCGCAGCTCTTCAGCGTCCGCCTTGAAGCCGAAGGTTCGTGCCGGCGCCAGTTCGATCGCGAACGCTCCGGCCGCCGCGGAAAAAGAGCCGAAGCGCCTCCCGATCGCGTCGTGCTCGAAGTCGATGGTGGCTGAGACTCGGAGGCCTGATCCCTTGGTGGCCACATATGATTGACCCGGGTCACCGTCGGTGATCAAAGGCTCGCCGATGCTGATGACGCAAGCCTCGGCGCCCTGCTCCACCGGTCCGGCATCGCTCAGCGCGCGGAAGTAGTCCTGGAACGATCCGTCTCGGATGGGAATCTCAGGCCCTGCGAGATCGAGTGTCACGTTGTCGATCTCGAGGGCGCCAAGCGCGGCCATGACGTGCTCCACGGTGAGCACCTTGGTCTCTCCGGAGGCGAGCGACGTACCGAGCTCGGTGTCGAGCACGTGGTCCAGGCGCGCCGGTACTTCCGGCGAACCGTCCAGGTCGACACGGCGGAAACGGATGCCCGTGCCAGGCTCGGCGGCACGGAACGTCAAGGTCGCGGCCTCACCCGAGTGCACGCCACAACCTTCCAGGGTGATCTCCTTCGCGATCGTGCGCTGGCTGGGAGCGCTCATCCGTCCGAGAGTTCGGAAACCACAGACTCCAACCGCTCGACGCGTTTGACGAGCTTCGGCATGCGGCCGAGTTGGGCCTGTTTCTTCATCTGCTCGCGGTGTGGGCGGGCTGGGTGGCCCGACATGGTCTCTCCCGCGGGCACGTCTCGCATGAGCTTCGTCGCGATTGCGAGGCGGGCTCCATCCCCGATTTCAAGGTGGTTGCTCACCCCGACTTGGCCACCCATCCACACACCCTGTCCGATGCGCACCGACCCCGCAACGCCGACCAGTGCGGCGAACAGCGAGAGGGCTCCGACCCGGACGTTGTGCGCCATGTGCACGAGGTTGTCGAGTTTCGAGCCCTGCCCAATCACCGTGTCCCCCAGGGATCCTCGGTCCAGCGTACTGTTGGCGCCGACCTCGACGTCGTCTTTGACGATACATCGCCCGACCTGCGGCATCTTGCGGTGCGCCCCGTCGACGAACGTGAACCCGAAGCCGTCCGACCCCACGCGTACTCCCGAGTGGAGAATCACTCGATCACCCACCGAGCAATCGTGGTACACGACGACGTGCGGATGGAAGAGACAGTCGCGGCCGATCTCGGCCTCGCGGCCGACCACACAGTGGGCACCGATCCGGGTGCGATCACCGATGACCGCACCGGGCTCGATCACGGCGTACGGGCCGATCCGAATCCCCTCGCCGAGGGAGACCCCCTTCCCGATCACCGCCGTGGAATGCACACGCGACTTCCACGTCGGATCGGGGTGAAAGTGCGCCAGCACCGTGCGCAGCGCCGGGTAGGCGTCGTCGACGACGACACAAGGAACGCCCTCCGGCACGTAGGATTCCAGCGCGGACGCTACCAGGTAGGCTCCCGCCCTGGAATCGGGCACGAAACGCGTGTACCGCTTCGTCGCCAGAAACGCGACTTGATCTGGGCCGCGCACCTCATCGACAGGGCCGATACCGCGGACCGACGTGTCGCCATCCCCCTCCAGCCGGCCCCCGACGAGCTCCGCGACTTCTGCCAACGTCAGTCCAGGCACCCCAGTTTGCTTCGCGCTCGAGTCGTTCACGGGAAAGCTACTCTACTGCCCCCCTCCGGGCGCTGGGGCAGCAGCGGCCTCGAGCCGACGCAGAACTTCCTGCGTGAGATCGAGAGCCGGGTCCGCCGAAATGATGGATCCGGCGGCGGCGTCGAGGATCATCGCGTAGTTGCCCTCCTCACGCAGAGCCTCGATCACTTCGGTGATCTGGTCCATGATCGGCTGAACCAACTCCGCTCGGCGCTCGTTCGCCTGCTCTTGGAGCTGCGCGGCCCGCTGCTCGTACTCCTGAGCCCTGACCTGCAGCTGCTGCTCGCGGTTCGCCCTGGCCTCCGGCGAGAGCGTGAGCTGCTGTTGCTGCAGCTGTTGGTCCAGGTTTTGGAGTTCCGTCTGCAGTCGCTGGATCTCCTCCTGTGCGGACTGCACCTCGGCATCGAACTGAGCCTGGGCTTCCGCCGAGCCGGGAGCGCTCTGCACGATTTCGGCAGAGTTGATGTAGCCGATCTTTACCGTCTGCGCCTCCGCGGCCCCCGCCGAAAGCAGGGCGAAAGCCAGGGACGCGAGCCAAGTACGTCGCATATGCCAGTACTCCGTCAAGTAGTGCACCACGGCCCGGTAAGCTTTAGAGACCCGGACCCATACGGAAGTGGAACTTCCATCCGGGGTTCGTCTTATCAAATCCATACGCGTAGTCGAGTCCAAGGGGTCCGAACGGGGTCACGAACGTCGCGCCCAATCCCGCTCCCCGGAACATGCGCGTCGGGTCGAAGTCGCCGGGCGTGCGCCACACATTACCGGCATCGTAGAAGAGCGACACCCCGAGCTGGCCGCCCAACCGTAGGGCATACTCGGCGGTCACGCTGAAGAAAGCGTTGCCGAGCCGCTCGATGTCGTTGATGCCCGTTGCCCGCTCAGGGAAGTAGCCGAGGGGCGTAATCGACGTCTCGCCGTAGCCGCGCAGGTTCTGGCCGAACTGCACACCACCCATCCAGAACCGATCGAAGGGGAACGCCGACGCGTCACCGAAAACGGCACCAGCCTTGAGCGTCAGTCCGAGAGCGACGCGCGCACCACCGGGCGCCCCTCCCTCGCCCATGGCACTCCCGCCGATGGGGACCCACCAATTCGCGTCGGCCAGCACACGTGTGAACTGACCGTCACCACCGAGCGGCCCGCCGTTGGCTTCGATATTGACGTTCTGGCGTGAGCCGCTGGTCGGAAAGAGCGGGTGATCCAGCGTTTGACGGGTAAGGCCCAACGTGAGCTGGCTCTGAACGCCCGGTGGACGACCGAACAGTGACGTATCATCGGAATCGCTGAACTGTTCGTACTTCGTCTGCGACAAGCCATACCCGACGAAGACACGGGAAACCCTCGAGTTCGGCCACGGGAAACCGAAGCGAGTGTTCATTCCCACCCGGCGTCGCCGGCCCGTCGCGAACTGGAAGAAGCGGTCCCGCGAATTGAATAGTCTCAGCGATCCCGACACGAGGCTCTGAAAGAGAGACGGGTCTGTGTAGCTCGTCTCGAAGCTGTTCAGGAAGCGGCCGAAGTCCCACCGCAGGCTGCCTGACTTCGCCCGCCCGAACAGGTTGGGCTGGGTGTATCCGACGAAGCCGGAGAGGCCTACGCCGCCCCCCACCGAGGTGCCGAAGCTGATGGAGCCGGTCTGCTTTTCAACCACGTTGAAGGTGATGTCGACGTCACCCTCCTCGTTCGGCTGGATATCCGGGAACGGCCCCGGCGTCTCGAAGAAACCCAGCGCAGAGATATTCTGGTAGCTGCGCAACACCCGTTCCTGGCTATACACGTCGCCGGGCAGAATAAATACCTGGTTGCGGATCACCCACTCGTAGGTGTAATCGTTGCCCGAGATCGTTACCCGGTTCACGAGCGCCGGCGAGCCCTCGGTTATCTGCCACGCGGCGTCGATCGTCGGTGACCCGCCGTTTTCCGAGGGGACCTTGTTGACGATCGGCGTGACTCGGGCATAGAGATACCCCTCGTTCCGGTACCGCTCCTCGGCGCTCTGGACCGCCTCCTGGAACGCCGTGGCATCGAAGACGTCTCCCCCCTCCTCCCGTGCTTCGCCGCCCCCGAATCCGAGGCTGCCCAGGATGCCGCCCCCACCGCTCGCGAAAGGGAGCTCGAGCTCCTCGCTGGTGAAGCGACGGTTCCCTTCGACCGTGAACGAGCCGAGTCGGTACTGCTCACCCTCGTCGAGCTCGATGATCAGGCTCGCCTTGCCCGAGGTCGGATCGACGATGACCGTGTCCGAGAGGACGTCAAAGTCCAAGAATCCGCGGCTGCTGTAAAGCTGGGGGAGTTTCACCGCGAGATCTTCGGTAAGCCGGAGCTCGTCGAAACTGCCGGAACGGAACCACCAGAAGCCCTCGGGCTTAATGGACATCGCGCCCCGCAACTGGTCGTCGGCGAGACGCTCGTTCCCGATGAACTCCATATGCGCGATCGTCACGCGCTGACCCTCGACAACGTCAAGGATGACGTCGACTTCGTTGTCCCCCCCGGGGACCTGTTCGATCCGCTCGGTGATCTCGACGAACGGAATGCCGTCCGCTGCGAGCTCGGACCGGATGTACGCCTTCGCGTCGAGGACGCGTTGTGGGTTGAACGGGAAGCCCGGCCTCAGCTGGGTGGTGTCCCTGACCTCGCGCGGAGACACATGCTCGAGCCCGTTCATCCGCACGGCGCGAACCCGAGCCTGCTCCTCGACCTGGATGACCAGCTCCACGGGTGAGGTGCCTCGGGCCCGAACCACCACGTCCTTGAACTGCCCGCTCTTCATCAACTCCTTCATGCCGCGCTGGACGTCCCGGTACATGACCTCTGCGCCAGGCTGCACACCGAAGAGCGCCACGATTGACTGCTCTTGGATGCGCGGGGAGTTGCCCTCCACGACTACGGTGTCTACGACCACCAGCCTGGTCTGTGGGCCCTGTGCGGCCACACCTGTAGGAGACGTCAGCCCCATGACCGCGAAGAAGGCCGCCGCCAAAGCGGTGGCCTTCCCTAGGAGCTCTCGCATAGGAGTCCAGTGCATCACGTCTTGCTCGTCGACTCCGCCCAGAGGGTCAAGCTTCCTCCCTCCGGATCCGCGTCCACTTCGATCTCGTCCCCGGCAGCGAACTCGGCCGCGAGAATCTTCTCCGACAGTGGATCCTCGAGGAACTTCTGGAGCGCCCGCTTGAGGGGCCGAGCGCCGAACCTCTCGTCGTATCCCTCGTCGACGAGGAATTCGATCGCGGCGTCCGTGAGCGTGAGCGTCATCTCCTCCTCCCCAAGGCGATCCCGCATGTCCTCGAGCAGGATGTGCACGATTTCCGCGATCTCCACCTTCGTCAGCGGATGGAAGACGATGGTCTCGTCTACTCGGTTCAGGAACTCGGGGTTGAACGCGCGTTCGATCTCCTGACGAACCTTGTCCTGCATGACCTCGTAGCTGCTCAGCGGATCCGCGGACTGGAAGCCGAGGCCTCCACCCTTCGTAATATCCCGCGCGCCCAGGTTCGAGGTCATGATCAGCACGGTGTTCTTGAAGTCGATCACCCGGCCGTAATTGTCCGTGAGATGACCTTCGTCGAGCACCTGCAGGAGGATGTTGAAGACGTCGGGGTGCGCCTTTTCGATCTCGTCCAGAAGCACGACGGAATAGGGGCGCCGCCGTACCGCCTTGGTGAGCGCACCCGAGTCCTCGTAGCCGACGTATCCCGGAGGCGCGCCGATCAGGCGCGACACCGAGAACTTCTCCATGTACTCGCTCATGTCGACACGGATCAGCGCGTCCCGGTCCGCGAACAAGAACTCTGCGAGCGCCCGCGCCAGCTCGGTTTTGCCGACGCCGGTCGGTCCGGAGAAGATAAACGAACCGATCGGGCGCCTCGGGTCCTTCAGTCCGGCTCGGCTGCGCCGGATCGCTCGGCTGATCGCCTCTATCGCGTCCTGTTGGCCGACGATGCGCTTGTGCAGTTCGTCTTCCATGTTCACCAGACGATCGGACTCGGTCTGAGCGATCCGCGTCACCGGAATTCCCGTCCAACGGCTGACGATGAATGCGACGTCCTCCGAAGAGATTTCGGGCCGGTGGCGCTTGCGCTCTTCCTCCCACGCTTCCTGCCGCTGCCGGATCGACTGGCTGAACTCGCGCTCCTCGTCCCTGAGTTCGGCAGCACGCTCGAAGTCCTGGTTGCCGATCGCCTCTTCCTTCCGATTTGCGATCTCGGCAAGCTGCCCCTTGAGCTCCTCGACCTCGGGCGGCGGCAATGCGCTCGCGATGCGTGCGCGCGCTCCTGCCTCGTCGATCACGTCGATCGCTTTGTCGGGTAGGAAGCGATCCGTGATGTACCGGTCGGCGAGCTGGGCCGCGTTCTCGATCGCTTCGTCCGGAATCACTATGCGGTGGTGGTCCTCGTAGTGACCGCGCAGCCCCTTCAGAATCTCCACCGTCTCCTCCACTGCGGGAGGATCGACGATGACCGGCTGGAAGCGCCGCTCTAGCGCCCCGTCCTTCTCGATGTACTTCCGGTACTCGTTCAGCGTCGACGCTCCGATGCACTGCAGCTCACCGCGGGCGAGCGCCGGCTTGAGCATGTTGGAGGCGTCGATGGCACCTTCCGCGGCGCCTGCCCCGACGAGTGTATGCATCTCGTCGATGAAGAGGATGACGGTCTGCGCCTGCTGGATCTCGTTCATCACGGCCTTGAGCCGCTCCTCGAACTGGCCCCGGTACTTGGTGCCCGCGATGACCGCGGCCATATCGAGCGCCAGGACCCGGTAGTCCCTCAGAGCTTCCGTGATCTCCGCACGCGAGATGAGCTGAGCAAGACCTTCCACGATGGCGGTCTTGCCCACACCGGGCTCACCGATGAGCACGGGATTGTTCTTCTTGCGACGGCAGAGAATCTCCACAACCCGTTCAATCTCGGTAGTCCGCCCAATGGTTGGATCGAGTTTGTTCTGGCGAGCCAGCTCCGTCAGGTCGCGGCAGAAGTGATCGAGCGCCGGAGTCTTGGATTTCTTGTCGCCTTGCTTGCCGGAGGGAGTGCCGGAGCCCCCTCCTCCGATGCCGGCGGGCTCGGATGGTGCGACGTCGGAACCGAGAACCTTGAGCGTTTCGCCCCGGGCCTCCTCGAGTGTCACGCCGAGCGAGTTCAGAACCTGGGCGGCAATTCCTTTCTCCTCTCGCAGGAGGCCGAGCAGCAGGTGCTCGGTACCGACGTAGGAATGGTTGAAGTCACGGGCCTCGGCCATCGCGAACTCCAACACCTTCTTGGCACGCGACGTATAGGGCAGCTCGCCGAGCGCGATGGTCGCCTTGCCCTTGCGCACCGACTCTTCGACCCGCTCGTGGATCTGCTCGAGATCGACGTCGAGGTTCGTCAGAACCGCCGCCGCTACGCCTTCGCCTTCACGGATGAGCCCGAGCAGGATGTGCTCGGTACCCACATAGTCATGCTGTAGGCGGATGGCCTCCTCTCGGGCCATCGCCAGCACTTTCCTCACTCGGTCGGTGAAGTTGTAGTTCATCGTCCGTCCGGACCGTCGTTCGGGAGTTCATCAGCTGCCGGCGTACCGTCGGACGTGACGTCCCCCTCAGACGCAAGAACGCGCCGTACATAGGCAGCACGGTGCGTGTCACCCTCGGATGAAGGTAGCTCACGCCCGGCGGCCTGCTCCAGGTGAGCCGCCTGCGTAAAAATCATCATCTTATTGAGCGTGTATACACGGAGGCCGGGGAGTAGTTTCAGCGAAAGCCCCAACCGCACACCCGAGAGTAAATTCATCAATTCTTCGAAGGAAAGCGACCGCGCATAACGCAGAAGGCCGTATGCTCTCCAGATCTTGTCTTCGGTTACACCACCCGCGTCGCGCAGCAGAACCTGTCTGGCCTGCACTTCATATTGGATCACCTGGCGGGCGACCTTGTCGAGGTGATCCACCAAATCTTCCTCGGTCTTGCCCAGCGTCGTCTGATTCGACACCTGGAAGAAGTTCCCCACGACTTCGGATCCCTCGCCGTACAGCCCGCGGAAGGTCAGTCCCACCTGACCGAGCCCCTGGAGCACCTTCCCGATCTCCTTGGTGAGGACCAAGCCCGGCAGATGCATGAAGACGGATGCGCGCAGCCCAGAGCCCACGTTGGTTGGGCAGCTCGTGAGAAAACCGAACTCGTGGTGGTAGGCATACGGCAACTCACGACCGAGCTCTTCGTCGAGCCGGTCCACCATGCGCCATGCCTCCGCG
Organism: Longimicrobiales bacterium; assembly: GCA_965197725.1. GTDB lineage: Bacteria > Gemmatimonadota > Gemmatimonadetes > Longimicrobiales > Gaopeijiaceae > UBA1138. The sequence goes on along the minus strand of CBDANQ010000060.1, from coordinate 15,390 downwards.
ATGCGGAGGCCTGAGAGCAAGCTCTGGACACGGAGATGATCCTCCTCATTCACCATTACACTGATGGGATCACGACTCGAAAGATGGACCGCCGTACCTCGCGGAGGACCGCTTTCTTCGTCACCGAGAAGATCTCTCGTCACCAGGCGCCGTTCGAGCAGGATCCGGCGCGTGCGTGTCGCAACGTCGGACATCTCGAGCAGTGTCCCACTCGTTACCAGGCGCCGTTCGAGCAGGATCCGGCGCGTGCGTGTCGCAACGTCGGACATCTCGAGCAGTGTCCCACTCGTTAGAGTCTCGGCGCGCTCGACCGAGCTCTTGAAGAGTCGGAGAACCGCCTCGCGGTCGTTCACGCGAGCCCGTGGCCCGAACGCGTGCCCCTGGAGATTGCGGGCGAGCCGAACGCGGGTGGACAGCACGATGTCGGCGTGGTCACCGCTGGCTTCAAGCCAGCTGAGTCCGTAGTCCGGGATCGTCGTGAAGTCGTTCATCCGCTCACGCGAGCTCGAGGGATCGGATCTGATCCCTCACTTCGGCCGCCCGCTCAAAGTCCTCTGCCTCGATGGCGCGATCAAGCTTACGCCGCAGCCCGTCCAGGCGTTTCTCCATTTCGGACGCGGTCGGGTCTGGCGGGAGGTACACCTTTCCCACGTGCTGCACGCCTCCGTGAATGCGACGCAGCAACCGGCGAAGGTGGCTTTCGAACGTCTCATAGCAGTGCGGGCACCCGAGGCGACCCCTCTCACGGAACTGCCCGAACGTAAGACCACAAAACGAGCACTGGTGGTCAGTGTCGACCTCATCTTGTCCGCGCTCCTCGCCCATCTGGGCGAGAAAGTCCGTGAGCGGAAAGTTACTCGGGTCCGGAGCCGGCTCGAGCCCCTTTTCGGCGGCGCACGCCTCACACAGATGGAACGTGGACATCTCGTCCTTCACGATCTGCGTGAAATTCACGACCGCCTCGGACGAACCACAGCTGTCGCAGATGTTGTCGGGCATCTGAAACCAGTGTTGCGTGAGTTGGTGGGCCCCCGCACCGTCCGCGACACTGCTCGAAGCCCTCTGCAACGCAGGCTACACCTGAGGGACCGGTTGGAGCCGCCCTCCAGCAAGTTCCAGGATTCGGTCCGTGCGAGCCGCCAGCTCGCGGTTGTGCGTCACGATCACCATCGAGAGCGCTCGCCGCTCGCGAAGCCGGAGTAGCAGGTCGTGAAGGCGCTCGCTCGTTTCGGTATCCAGGTTGCCCGAGGGTTCGTCCAGGAGCAGCACCAGAGGCTCGTTTACGAGCGCTCTCGCCACCGCCACGCGCTGCTGCTCCCCGCCCGATAGCTGACTCGGCTTGTGGCCCTCCCGGTGGTCGACGCCGACAGCGACCAGGAGGCTCGACGCCCTTTCCGTAGCTTCGTCGGGCGACGCTCCAGCGATGAGCGCAGGCATCATCACGTTCTCGAGCGCGGTGAATTCCCGGAGCAGGTGATGGAACTGAAAGACGAACCCCACGTGTCGGTTGCGCACGGCAGCGAGTGCGTCATCGGTGAGGCCGGCGACGGACCGGCCACCCACGAGCACGTCGCCGTCGGTGGGCACGTCGAGCGCCCCCAGGAGATGCAACAACGTCGACTTCCCCTCCCCACTCGCTCCGGTGATCGCGACGACCTCACCTGCCGCAATCTCGAACTCGACGCCCTTCAAGATCTCGAGCAGGCTTCCGTCTCCCATGACGAAGCTCTTCCGGAGGCCCCGTGCCGAGAGTGACAGGGACGCCCCGTTCGTCATCGCCGGATTCGAGCGGTCAGTCATGGCGGATCGCGTCCACCGGCTCGAGGCGGGACGCCTGGATCGCCGGGTACACGGTGGCGAGGAAGGCCACGACGATGCTGCCAACCACAATCCCCAGCACATCAGGCACGTAGATCGAGACCGGCAGGCTGTCCACGAAGTACACGTCGGGCGGGATCTTGATGATGTCGTAACGGTCGATGAGCAAACCGAGCACGACGCCGAGCAGGGAGCCCAAGAGCGTGCCCATCACACCGATCCACGCCCCTTGCAGCACGAACACGCGCAAGATGCCTCGCCGGGTCATGCCCATGGCCCTGAGGATGCCGATCTCGCGGGTGCGATCCGATACCACCATTACCAGGGTGCTCACGATGTTGAACGCGGCGACGACCACGATGAGGCCGAGGATCAGCGTCATCGCAATCTTCTCGAGCTTGAGCGCGCTGAAGAGCGCCCGGTTGGTCACGATCCACGACTCGGCCCAGTATGGGTAACCGAGGGTGTCGCGCAGCTCTCTCTCCACGATCAAAGCCATCTGGGGGTCCGTCGTGCGAACGCCGATCCCTCCTACCGTATTGGGATCCTCGATGCCCACCAGCTCCTGAGCGACCTCGAGTGACGTGTACACGTTCTTCATGTCGTAGTCGTACATGCCGGTCGTGAACGTGCCCGTGACCTCGAACTGCCGCAGCGTCGGAGTCAGGCCGCCGAAGATATCCTGTTTGAGGTTCTCGAAGGCGGCAACCACGACCGTGTCTCCAACGAAGAGTTGCATGCGACCGGCGAGGCCCGAGCCCATGAGCAGCGGCCGCACCCCTGACTCCGGGGGCTCTAGGTTAAGCACACCGTCGATGATCTGCCTCGCCATCTCCGTGGGCGGAGCGCCAATCGTATCGAACGCGATGCCGTATAGATCGGCCGACTGTGGGTAGCGTGCGTCCGTACCGCTGCGCACGATCGACACCTGCGAAAGCACGAACGGTGCGGCGCCCGTTACATGCTCCGTGGCGCGCACCTTCTCGAGCACGGTCGGGTAGTCGTGCAGCCGCAAGCTCGTGCCTTGCTCCATCACGACTACGTGCGCCGTCGACTCCAGGATCTTCGACTGGAGGTCCTCCTGCATGCCGGTCATCACCGCGATCACGATGACGAGCGCCGTCACACCGACGGTCACACCACCGAGCGCGATCCACGTGATGAGCGAAAGCAGGCCGCGTCCTCGGCCAGCGCCGAGGTAGTGGCGGGCTATGAACCAGTGCAGTCGGGCATCGCCGGGCGGCGCCCCCGACCCGCTCACTCTTCGTCCTTGAGGATGGGAAACAGGATGACGTCCCGGATCGAGGACTGGTTCGTCAGCATCATCACCAGGCGGTCTACGCCCAAGCCGACCCCACCCGTGGGCGGCATGCCGTACTCGAGCGCGCGGATGTAGTCCTGGTCGACCTGCTGAGCCTCATCGTCCCCAGCGGCGCGCAGTGTCGCCTGAGCTTCGAAACGCTGCCGCTGGTCGATCGGGTCGTTGAGCTCCGAGAACGCGTTGAAGATCTCCGCGCCGGCGATGTACAGCTCGAAACGCTCCGTCAGACGCGCATCCTCGCGGTTCGGCTTCGCGAGCGGACTCAGTTCCTTCGGGTAGTCGATCACGAACGTCGGCTGAATCAGGCCGGGTTCGACGAGCTCACCGAAGAGCTTATCGATCAGCTTGCCTCGGCCGGCACCGTCGAGGTCCGGGAGCTGCAACTCTTCGGCCTTCGCTCGCAGCTCGCCCTCTCCCATCTCGTGAACGTCCAGACCCAATGCCTGCGACAGGCCGCCGACCAGACTCAGGCGCCGGAACGGAGGCCCAAACGTGATCTCGTGCTCTCCGTACGAGACCGTGCGCGCAGCGATGACGTCGTCCAGCACGTGCAGAACCATGCGCTCGACCACATCCATCTGATCTCGGTAGTCGGAGAACGCCTGGTACCACTCGAGCATGGTGAACTCGGGGTTGTGCACACGGCTCAGCCTCTCGTTGCGGAAGTCCTTCGAGATCTCGTAGACCCGATCTAAGCCCCCGACGATGAGGCGCTTGAGGTACAGCTCGTCCGCGATGCGCAGATACATCCTCTGGTCCAACGCGTTGTGCGTCGTCACGAACGGCTTTGCCGAGGCGCCGCCGTACAGCGGCTGGAGCACCGGCGTCTCGACCTCCAAGAAGCCCTCCGAATCTAGAAACGCCCGCAGAGCCGTGATGATTCGGGAGCGCGTGCGAAAGACCTCCCGGACCTCGGGATGAACAGCCAGGTCAGCGCAGCGTTGTCGGTAGCGGGTCTCCTGGTTCGAGAAGCCGGAGTGCACGGTGCGTTCACCGGTCTCCGGGTCGGTCTCGACCTTACCGAAGGGAAGCGGCCGCAACGCCTTGGTGAGCAGCGTATACGACTCCGCCCGGATCGTGATCTCGCCGGTGCGCGTGCGGAAGACCCGCCCCTCCACCCCGATCCAATCCCCGAGGTCGATCAGGTCCAGGTCTTCGAAAGGTCCGTCCCCGAGCACGTCCTTCTTGAAGTAGATCTGGATGCGACCATCTCCGTCCTCGAGGTGCGCGAACGCGCTCTTACCGTGGCCCCGCCAGCTCACGATACGACCGCCGAGCTGGGCCGACTCCCCGTCGCCGTTTTCGCTGAGCCCGCCCGCCGTTTCCGCCACCTCGAAGGACGCGGCAACCGCAACCGTGCGATGTGTCGGTTCGTAGTTGTACGCGAAGGGCTCGATACCCCGCTCGCCGAGGGCTGCGAGCTTTTCACGCCGTATGCGGAGCACCTGGCTCAGATCTTCCATAGGTCGGTGCGAGTCTACCGGTGTATGCGAGGCTACGACGAAGACACCGCGCCCAACATTTTCAGATAGGCTTCGATGAACGGATTGATCGCGCCGTCCATCACGGACTGGACGTCCGTGATCTTGAGCTCGGTCCTGTGGTCATTGACCATCGTGTACGGTTGGAAAACGTAAGACCGAATCTGGTTCCCGAAACCGATATCGGTCTTCTTCGCCTCGAGCGCCGCTAGCTCCTTCTCTTTCTCTTCCAGCGCGTGCTGGTACAGGCGGGCCCGCAGCATCTTCATCGCGGTCGCGCGGTTCTTGTGCTGCGAGCGCTCCTGCTGGCACTGGACCACGATCCCGGTCGGTGCGTGCGTGAGACGGACCGCGGAATCGGTCTTGTTCACGTGCTGTCCTCCGGCGCCGGACGCACGGTACGTGTCGACACGGAGGTCGCCGTCGTCGATCTCGATGTCGATGCTGTCGTCCACCTGGGGATAGATGAAGACGCTCGCGAACGAGGTGTGCCGGCGAGCCTGCGCGTCGCAGGGCGAGATACGCACGAGGCGGTGAACGCCGCCTTCAGCCTTGAGGAATCCGTACGCACGCTCTCCATTGATCTCGAGCGTCGCGTTCTTGATTCCCGCCTCCTCCGCCGGCTGGAGGTCGAGAACATTGACCGTGAAGCCACCCCGCTCGGCCCATCGCGTGTACATGCGCATCAGCATCTGGGCCCAGTCCTGGGACTCGAGCCCACCAGCCCCCGGATGGATCGTTACGATCGCCCCCCGATGGTCGTCTTCGCCCTGGAGCATGGTACGTAGCTCTAGAGCCTCGACTCCCTTCGCGAGGTCGGCGACACCGCTGCCGAACTCGGCCGCGAGCTCTGCGTCGTCCTCCTCCTCGAGCAGCTCGATCAGGGCGCGCAAATCCGACACTCGGCCATCGAGCGCTCGCCAGGGCTCGAGCCAGCCCTTGATACTATTGGATTCGTCGATGACGGCCTTTGCCAGCTCTTGGTTGTCCCAGAAACCGGGCTGAGCCATTTCGGAATCGAGCGACTTCAGGCGCTCCTGACGTGCGTCGAGGTCAAAGGTACCCCCTGAGCTCCCGGACGGTGTCGCCGAGATTCTCGAGCTGCTGTAGCTGGTCCTTGTTCATCGCACACCATGCGTTTTGGGGGACTTTCGCCGGGGAGCTAGAAGAGCTGTTCGCCCTTCGCGAGCACGTCGTTGAGCGCCTGGCGCCAGAACTCCTCGCCGTCTCCCTCGGCCATCTCGGCTCCAACCTGCTCCACGTACTCCTTCCAGGATCTGTCGATTTCCTCCTCGAAGTCCTCCTTCAGCGTGCCCTTGGCGAGCGCAGACTCGTGTAGGTCGGCGTTGTACATCGTCATGTCGGACACGAGAACTCTCGCGAGGCGCTTCGCCTTGTCCTTGGGATCCCTCTTGCCGAAGGAGAAACCGCTGGCTTTCGGGGCGGGCTCCTCAGGCGGTGCTTCTTCGACGGCCGCATCCTCGACCGCTGGCGCCGCATGCTCGACCGCTGCCGTCCCGGCATCCTCCGACACGGATTCCTGGGCAGGTGCTTCTGCCGCAGCCGCCGGCGCGCCCCCGCTGAAGAACGAGCTCGGGGCCGGCGCTTCGTCGGCGGCATCGTCGTCTTCCGCTTCAATTGAGAGGTCCGGCTCCGCCGGTGCCTCCGTACTGAAGTCGGCAGTGATCTCTTCTTCCGGCTCGCCAGCGAATTGAGGCTCTGGCTCGTCGGCGACCTCGCGCTCTGGCTCGGCGGCGGGCTCAGGCTCTGGTTCGACCTCCGGCTCTGGTTCGACCTCAGCCTCCGGCTCGGTAGCCACCTCCGACGTCGCATCGGGCGCTAGGTCGTCGATCGATAAGGGCCGCTCTACGCGGAAGGCATGACCACAGGAGCTGCAGCGAGCCTTGACCCCCGCCTCCGGGATCTTGTCGGGATCGACCGGAAAGGACGCAGAGCAGGACGGGCATTGGATCTGGATGACCATGATAGGATTGGTTCAGGTGTGCTCTTCGGGTTAACTGGACGACTCAGTGCCTGCCAGCCTCTCCGCCTCGCTCGCGGAGGCGGTCTCCATAGTGGGCGGCTTGTGGCGCCGGTCCACAACGTATTTCGAGCCGGGCAGAGATTTCGCAAACGTCTTCATCTCCGCCGCGAGCTCACTGATCATACCTGGATGATCGAATGTCTGGAACTGATTGGTCACGACGCCGATCGACAGCGACATGAGCGGAACGCGGTGGACGGCGCCGCGACGGTCCTTGCCAAGAAAATAGCCCGCGCGACGATCTTCCTCGGTGTACTGGTAAGGGATCAGCTCGTCGAAGACGGAGATGATCTCGTCACAGGTCCCCTCCAAGTACTCCATGGGCACGTTCAAGATAAAGTCGTCCCCGCCGATGTGCCCCACGAACCCACCCGGTGCCAAGCCGCGGACCGAGTCCCTCAGAATACGCGATAGCATCCGGATCACCCCGTCTCCGTACGCGTACCCGTAGCGGTCGTTGAACTCCTTGAAGTGATCGAGGTCCGCGTAGCAGACGCCGAATGGCTCCGACGTCTCGAGCCGCGCCTGCATGTCCCGCGCGATGTGGGTGGTGCCGGGAAGACGCGTGGTCGGATGTACGGAGACGTCTCGATCCGCTCGTTTGAGAACCTGGTCGAGCCTGAGCCGCTTCTCCCGCTCTGCCGTGCCGTCGTGCAGTACCTCGTCGGCACCGACCGCCAGCAGGTCCGACGCGCCCCTGTCACCGCCCCTCAGCACTACCGCCACCGGCACGATCCTCGTGAAAGAGTCTTCCTTGAGGATACGAACGGCCTCCACGATGTCCGCAGAGTCCGGTCCGGTCTCCATGACGACGCACGCCGGCATAGTCCGGTGCAGCAACGCTCGGAGTTCGACGGCCTGATCCACACGGACGACCTCCAGCTCGTTCTCCTCGGTGAAGCGAGAGACGATCGGAGAGGGGTCCGTGCAACCGGGACCGAAGTAGAAAACGGTCTTGTCGGAAGCCATAGAACCTCGCGCGGGGGAGCAGGGCCGGACGCTAGGTTACCGTAGGCGCGAGGGCGGTGTCAATCAGCGTTGGGAAGTGCGCGCATCAGTAGGAAGTCCACATGACGGGCCTCCTTGTCGACCCGCACGACCTGCACCCGAACGCGATCCCCCAGCCGGTACGTGCGGCGCCCCCCGTCACCCACGAGTGCGTAGCTCTCCTCACGCAGCCGGTAGAAGTCGTCCCTCAGGCTGTTTACATGCACCAGCCCGTCGACGAAGTACCGGTCGAGAGTCACGCAGAACCCGAAGGCGGCGACCCCGGAAATCCTCCCATCGAACTCGTCGCCGAGGTGACGTTCCATGAACTCCACTTTCTTCAGCGCTACCGAAGCCCGCTCGGCCTCCGCGGCAGCCTGCTCCAGCGCACTCGCGTGATCGGCGATCGAAGCGAGCTCGCCGGGTTCCCAGGCGCGTGGGGGCTCCCGGCCGATCAGAGAGCGCGTGACCTCTCGATGGACCACGAGGTCCGGATAGCGCCGGATGGGACTCGTGAAGTGCAGGTACGCGGGCGACGCTAGGCCGAAATGGCCTAGGTTCTTGGCGTCGTAGCGCGCCTTCGCCAAGGAGCGTAAGACGATGGTGGAGACGAGCGTGGCCTCATGACGACCGCGTACGGCCTGTAGGAGGTGCTGCAGATCTCGTGGTGTCAGCGACTTACCGATCGGGAGGCGATGCCCGATCCGTCCGAGCAGTTCGCGCAGCTCATCGGCCCGCTCCCGGGACGGCGGCTCGTGCACGCGATATAGCGCTCGGACGCCGCGGGCCTCCATGTCACCCGCCACCACCTCGTTGGCGAGCACCATGAAATCCTCGATGAGTCGGTGGCTTTCCAGTCGCTCCCTCCTGCGAATGTCGACGGGATGACCACGTTCGTCGAGCACGACGCGGGCCTCTGGTATGTCGAGGTCGAGCGCCCCGCGCTGCTCGCGTACCGCCCTGACGCCACGCGCGACGTCGTCGAGGGACCGGATTGCCTGGTCGACGGACGGCGAGGTCGCGCCCGCGCCATCCAGTACCGCCTGGACCTGCTCATACGACAACCCGTCCGAGCATCGGATCCGTGTCCGTTCGTAGCGACGCCCATGGACTTGGCCCGACGTGTCGAGCTCGATGAAGACCGATACGGCGAGTCGGTCGACTCCCCCTCTCAGGGAGCACACGTCCGCGGAGAGCGCCTCGGGGAGCATGGGGATCGTGCGGTCCACCAGATAGACACTGGTTCCGCGCGCCAGCGCCTCGACGTCGATCGCCCCTCCCTCCGGCACGAAGTGGGACACGTCGGCAATATGCACGCCGACCTCGAAGCGCCCCGCTCCGAGCTCGGTTACCGACAGCGCGTCGTCGTGATCTCTTGCGTCCGCGGGGTCGATCGTAAAGACCAACATGTCGGTGCGGTCGATCCACTCCTCCGTGATCTCCTCCATGCCCCGCTCGGCGGCCTCCTGGGCCGCTGCCGTCACGGCCGGCGGGAAATCGGAAGAGAGGCCGAAACCATGAGCGACAGCCAAAATGTCGACCCCGGAATCCGACAGTGAACCGAGGACTTTCACAACCGTGCCTACCGGGCCTACCCTACCCTCTCCATACGAGTCGAGCCGGACGACGACGACATCTCCGTCCGTTGCTTCCCCGGCGGCGTCGCTGGGCACGAGCACGTCCTTCGAGAGGCGACCATCCATGGGCACGACGTAGTCGAACCGCCGGGAGCCGTGAAACGTGCCTACGATCGTTTCCCGGGCACGCTCGAGGACCTTGATGACTCGGGCAACCGGGCTCCGGCCGCGCGGCCGCGCCTCGATGCGTGTCACGACGTGGTCGCCGTCCATGGCGGTCGCGAGGTGTGCCGCCGGCACGAAGAGGTCGCCACCGCCCGCGTCGGGACGGACGAAAGCGTCGCCCGCACGGGTCAGCGACACGATGCCGGGACTGAGCTCGAGGCTTCCGGAGAGCGCATACCGGTGGCCCTTCACGCGATAGATCTTGCCGGCCCGTTCCAGGCCGGTCAGCAGCCGCCGGAAGCGCCTGTACTCGCTCTTCGCCGCGCCTGCGGCGCGGGCGATCTCTTTGGGCTTGAGGGGGCCCCGCGTCGACGCCGCCAAGACTTCCAGGACTGTGGCCTCGCCGCTCTCGGAGCCCCGCCCGCGACGGCTCAACGGCCGCTGGGAACGCTGAGCCTCGCCGACCACCCGCCGCCCCCCTGAGTCCAGCGGGGCGCGAAGTCGATGTTCGCCCGGGAAGCGATGCCATGCGACCCTAGAAAGGCATCGACGGCCGACACGAGGTGGTTCGCGATCACGATACCGACCGCGGTCGTCGCTGTCCGAAATCGGCTGTCGCTCTCCGAGATCAGCTCCCCCAATCGCACCCGGCCGGCAGGACTACGGCTCCAGTCCCACAGGAACTCGGCTTGGTAGGCGCGCGCCTCATAGAACTCGAGAGCCTCAGCGTAGCCGGGATCCCCCGGCTGTCCGCCACCTCCGAGGAAAATGCCTTGGGCTCTGATCCAGATCATACCGTTGAACGTCGCCGGGTCCTCTTCGGGTTGGAGGCCACCCGAGACTGCATCGCGGTCAAAGGCGCCCGACCGGTTCCACTTGCTGAGCGTCTCGTAGTAGTCGAAGTCCCCGTCCACTCGGGTTCCCGCTTGGAGCCGGCCCTCTTCCCAGGCGAAGTCCCGGTAGTCGTTGCGCAAGGCGCCGCCCGCCGAGCGCCGCTCGAGGTAAACCGACCAGGCGACGACCTCGAGCCCGGCGAAGATCCATTTCCTCGACTTGCCCTGCCGATGCTGACCAAGTCCTGGTAGTGAAAGAGACAGCAGCGTGTGACTGACGGGGCCCTGACCTGCCCCCAAGAGCGGGTACCACATCCTATGTTAGTCCCAGCACCTGTGGAGGGCCGTGAAGGACGGGCATCCTCAAGAACCAGGGCGACGGCTTAATCGCCTCAGGGGCCGGGGGAAAGCCGCCGCAGGCGCTGTGGGGTCGGACGGTATTGTACTCGCGCCTCCATTGCTCGACCAGCACGGCCGCCTCCGCCAACGAGTAGAAGATCTCCCCGTTCAACAGCTCGTCCCTGAGCTTGCCGTTGAAGCTCTCGTTGTAGCCGTTCTCCCACGGGCTGCCCGGCTCGATAAAGAGCGTCTCGACGCCCACGCGCCCCAACCACCGCCGCACGAGCTTCGCGGTGAACTCCGCTCCGTTGTCCGACCTCAGATACTCGGGAGGCCCGTGTCGGACGAACAGATCGGCCAGCACCTCGAGCACGTCGTGCGAGCGGATCTTGCGAGCCACCACGATCGCCAGGCACTCCCTCGTGTGCTCGTCCAGCACTGTCAGCAGCTTCAGCGCACGCCCGTCGTGCGTCCTCGAGGCCACGAAGTCGTACGACCAGACGTGGCCCCGATACAGCGGCCTCAGCCGGATGCACGATCCGTCGTTGAGCCACAGCCGACCTCGCTTCGGCTGCCGCTGCGGGACCTTCAGCCCCTCCTGCCTCCAGATCCGCTCCACCCGCTTGTGGTGCACCCCCCAGCCCTCGATGCGGAGCATGTCCGTGACGCGTCGGTAGCCGTAGCGGCCGAATCGACTCGCGAGTCGCACGATATCACCTCGGAGCGCCCCCTCGTCACTCGCCACTTTCCTCGCCCGGCGCTGGGTCGTGCGTGGCTGCCCGAGCACCCGGCACGCTCTCCTCTCCGACGCCCCGAGCTGCTGACGTACACGCACCACACAACGTCGTCGGCGCTCGGGGCTCAGAAGTTTCCCTCGGCTGCTTCCTCCAGGATCAGCTTGTCCAGTGTCAAGTCCGCCACTGCTCGCTTCAGGCGCCCGTTCTCGCGCTCGAGCTCCTTCAGGCGCCGTGCCTGGCTCACCTTCATCCCGCCGTACTCCCGCCTCCACCGGTAGTACGTCTGCTCGGTGATGCCGAGCTCCCGGCTGATCAGCTTCACGGATTTGCCGCGGGCCAGACCGACCTCTGCCTCCCGCAGTGCAGTGATGATCTGCTCCGGAGTGGGTCGCTTCCTTCCCATCCTGACCTCCTCGCTGAAAAGCTTCAGACCAGCTCGATCCTAACATTGCACCTGGTCTCGTTTCAGGGGGTCAGGTCAGCCCGTCGCTGGATCTTGCCGGTAGTTCGCGGCGAAGAGCGGCTCGGCCTGCCACGACCAGGATCGACGCTCCTGGGCGTCCGCGCCCGCGGGCACCGCCGCCACCGCCACCAGTACAAGCAGCAGAGTAGGCCATGTGCGCGGCCCACCCCCCTTTCCGATCACGCTTCTAGAACCGGATCGAGAAGGTGACGTGCACCGGCTCGGTCTCGCCGGTCAGCGTGGACACGGCTAGAGACTTGGCGATCGCCAGATCGAAGCGCTCATAGCGGAAGCCGAGCCCGACGCGGGCGCCGTCTTCTTGATCGAGGTCGCCCAGCACGTACCCGGCGCGCAGGAAGAGCGCTTCGCTCACCCCTGCGGTAAGCTCCGTACCGAGGTAGAAGGAGAGAGACCCCAGCTCACGCAGCCGGTCCTGGACCTCCACCGCGAGCCAACCCCCGAGTTCTTCATCGTCCGTGAGCAAGGCGATGAGGTTGTAGGCGACCGCGAGGCGTGCTCGTGCAGGGAGCGGATCGGCCTGGTCAGCGTTGAGCACCTGGAGCCGCGGGCCGATATGGGCCAGCATCGCCCCGATCTTCAGACGCTCGGCGGGCAAGACCTGCACACCGGCATCGAACGCGTAGGTCGTGGCGGTCGTGCCGGCATCCGAACAGATGCCGCGGCACGAGCGGCGGAACTGGACGACTTTGAAGTTGACGCCCAGACGGACACTCTCGAGTAACTGTGCGGCCGCGGACACGACCCCGAGGTGATTGCGCACGCTTATCGAGCCGAGCTCGTTGCCGTCGATGTCCCTGAGATCCTGACTTCCGACGTCGAGCAGTTGGTACGACACGCCGAGAGTGCCCACACCCGGGCGGGCCCAAAGCGCGGAAAAGGCCGTCGACGTCCCGGCGAGGGGATCACCGCGCAGCAGCACGACCTGACTCTGATCGACGGCCGCGAGACCGGCCGGGTTCCAGAACGCCGATTCTGGCCCGTCCAGAGGAGTCACCGCACGCCCGAGCGAGACAGCTTTGGCACCGACCGGGAGCAATAGAAAGAGAGCCCCTTCCGTCGAACCCGGCTCTTCACTCCCGTCCTGCGCCGCGAGGGGCAACGTCATGCACAGCGACAGCGACAGCGCCAGGAGACTACGGAAAGCGTGCATCGTCGTCCTCCGGAACGCGGAAGCCGAGTTGGCTCAGGTGGGCCCTGTTCTTACGCCAGGCCTTGAGCGGTCTTACCCACAGATCGAGGTACACACGGGCATCGAGAAAGTGCTCGATCTTGTCACGGGACCGCTCACCGAGCGCCCGGATCGCCACACCTTTTTTCCCGATGAGGATCCCCTTTTGGGACTTCCGCTCCACGTAGACGTTCATCTGGATGTAGATGGGGTCCTGCCCCTCGCGGTACTCCTCCACCTGACAAAAGACCGAATAGGGGATCTCCTGATGGTACTGCTCGAAGATCGTCTCCCGCACGAGCTCAGCGACGAAGAAGCGCACCGGGTCCGACGCTATGTCGTCCTCGGGATAGAGGAACGGGCCCTCGGGCAACGCCGAGCGCACGGCCGCGAGCAGCGCGTCGACGCCACGCCCGTCCGCCGCGGAGATCTTGTGGATGTCGCCCGGGACGTGCTCGGCGAGCCAGGCAGTCCAAGCGCCCACCTGGCCCTCGCTGGCCTCGTCGATCTTGTTCACGGCGACGTGAATCGGCGCGCGTGCCTCCTCGACAGCATGAACGATGCGTGCTGTCTCCTCAGGGCTGGGCTCCCGCGTGGAATCGATCACCAGCAGAACGACGTCGGCTTCGGACAGCGCCTGCAGCGCTGCGCCAAGCATCGCGCGCTGGAACAGATCGTGGACTTCGAGCAGCCCCGGCGTGTCCAGAAAAATGAGTTGGTCTGAGCCGGTCGTGAGGATGCCCGTCACGCGCTGCCAGGTCGTCTGGGCCTTGGCGGTCACGATCGAGAGGTGTTCCCCAATGAGCCGGTTCAGGAGCGTCGACTTCCCAGCATTGGGACGCCCCACGAGCGTGACGTAGCCCGCGCGGGTTGTTGTGCTCTTGGCGATCTCCGGGGGCAACGGCACTCTCAGACAAAGTGGACGGGTTCGGGCCCAGTCGTGGAGCCTCGCACATCCAGTATTGTAGCGGCAACAGAAACGACCCGCCCAGCGATTCTGGACGGGTCGTTTCCTTATGTAAGTCGGCAGCGACGTACTCTCCCACCGGGCGACCCCGGCAGTACCATCCGCGCGGTGAGACTTAACGGCCGTGTTCGGGATGGGAACGGGTGTCGCCCTCACGCAATAGCCACCGACAAATGCGATAACAGAGGTCGAGAGAGATGAGAGCCTAGCTGTAACGGCGGCTACATCCCCGCGAGCGGGGGCATAGCTATGGTGAGTGGCTGGAGGCTGGAGGAGCCGGTCAAGCCTCACGGGCGATTAGTACGGCTCGGCTACACGTGTCACCACGCTTCCACCTGCCGCCTATCAACGTACTAGTCTCGTACGGCCCTTCTGAGAGTCCGAAGACTCTGGGAGTACTCATCTTGGAGGGGGCTTCCCACTTAGATGCTTTCAGCGGTTATCCCGTCCCGACGTAGCTACCCGGCGATGCCGCTGGCGCGACAACCGGTACACTAGTGGTCAGTCCTTCCCGGTCCTCTCGTACTAGGGAAGGCTCTCCTCAATACTCCAACGCCCACGACGGATACAGACCGAACTGTCTCACGACGTTCTGAACCCAGCTCATGTACCGCTTTAACGGGCGAACAGCCCGACCCTTGGGACCTTCTCCGGCCCCAGGATGCGATAAGCCGACATCGAGGTGCCAAACCGCCCCGTCGATGTGAACTCTCGGGGGCGATAAGCCTGTTATCCCCGGCGTACCTTTTATCCGTTGAGCGACGGCCCTTCCATTCGGAACCGCCGGATCACTAAGACCTACTTTCGTATCTGCTCGATCCGTCGATCTCGCAGTTAAGCTCCCTTCTACCTTTACGCTCTTCGTGCGATTACCGGCCGCACTGAGGGAACCTTTGCGCGCCTCCGTTACTCTTTGGGAGGCGACCGCCCCAGTCAAACTACCCGCCTGCCACGGTCCCCAGCGAGGATTCACTCGCCTAGGTTAGAGCCTCAACATCACAAGGGTGGTATTTCACCATTGGCTCCCCAGAAGCTAGCGCCCCTGGTTCAAAGCCTCCCACCTATCCTACACATGCGGTGCCAAGACCCAATAGCAGGTTGTAGTAAAGGTGCACGGGGTCTTTTTGTCCTGTCGCGGGTACTCGGTATCCTCACCGAGACTCCAATTTCGCCGAGCTTGTGGAGGAGACAGCGCCCAGATCGTTACGCCATTCGTGCAGGTCGGAACTTACCCGACAAGGAATTTCGCTCGGTTAACCTCTACCGTTTCCGATAGAGCCGGACTTTATCTTGATTGCGCTCGGTTCATCTGATCCTTGATACGGCGGATCTCTTCGACCCCCTCCGTGATCAGATGCCGATCCTCACCCATCATCCGAACAACCTTCCGGAATTTCTGGAAGTCGATTCGCTTCTTCGTCTTCAACTCATGCTTCTCGAAGAATGGGATGATGCGTTCGAGCAGATGA
>CBDANQ010000059.1:0-170004 GCA_965197725.1 Longimicrobiales bacterium | reverse complement strand
CGGAGCGTGCGTGCATCGTCCTGGACCCCCGGACTGTCGATCACTCCGGACGGCGACGAGGAGTGCACGGAGTCGGTTCGCCCTGAAGGACCGACCGAACCGAGCGCACGAGGATCTCGATGTCCGTCGATATCCCTCGATTGCGTACGTAGTCAAGCTCGACCTGCGCTCGCTCGGGATACGCAGGACGGTCAGTCCCGAGCGAGTTCCACGCACCGAAAATGCCGGGCCGAATCTGGAGCAGCTCCCCGACCCCGTCGCCGAAGAGTGCGAGCTCCTCCTCCACCACGGGGCGCGGCCCGACGAGGGACAGGTCTCCCCCAATGACGTTGACGAGCTGCGGGATCTCGTCGATGTACCGACGACGGAGCCACCGACCGACGGGCGTGATGCGAGGATCGCGCTCCGCCGGAAGCTTGAACCCGTTCTCGCGGTGGAGTCGGTCCAGTTCGATGTCTCCCCGGAGTCGTTCCTCCGCGTCCACTGACATCGTGCGCAGCTTCCAGCACCTGAAGGCCTTGCCTCCGCGACCGATCCGCCGGTGACCGAAGAAGACCGGGCGCCCATCCGATACGAGCAAGAGCACGGCTGCGGGAATCAGGATTGGCAGAGCCACGAGCAAAAGCCCGGCGGCCGCGACGACGTCCCAGAGTCGCCTGATCACCTCCCACACACCCTCCTTCGGTACTTCCCTGACATCCGCTACGCCCATAGCGCCTCCAGCCGGGGACTCGAGTCCGCCACCACGATCGTACCCGCTACCCGGCCTCCGGCCTCCTCGATGAGTCGCGCCGCCCGTGCGGTGTGCGATCTCGTACTATGGCCGGCTCGAATCACAAGTACAACGACGCCTCCCCGGGCGGCGGCTCCGACCGCGGCACCGAAGGCATGCAATGAGGCGTCGTGCATCTCGAGCGTGACCCCGAGGTCTGTCAGCGCCTCGATGACGCCCCCGGGGTCGGTGCCGCCGGACACCGACGCCACCGTGACCACGCCGTCCGCTCCCGCGTGCTCGACACCGTGACGGAACGCCGCGGCGTCCTGTTCGGTCAAGCGGAGGCCCGACTTGGACCGTACCGCCCCGAAGAGAACGGGCGCCCCGGTCGCGACGTAGCGGACATCGTGGACCACTCGCGCGTAGAGCTCTTCGAAGCGCCCGCACGTCCAGTCCGCGTCCTCCCGCAGCGCCGCCGCCTGAGCCCGCTCCGCGATGGCGAGCCTGCGGGGCTCGTCCTCCAGCAAGTCGCCAATCGCGTCCGCCAAAGCTCGCGGGTCAGCCACCGGGACGCTCACGGCACGTTCCGGCGCCCAGTCTCGAACGAATCCAACCGGTGTCCCCACGGTCGGCACTCCGACCGCCGCTGCCTCGAAGATCACGACCGGGCCCGCTTCATGAAGCGAGGCCACAACCATGAGGTCCGCCGCCCGCACCACAGGCATCGCTTCGTTCTGTGGGAGGAAGCCGTGTACCGTCACATGTGTCTCCAGACCGAGCTCCTGCACGGTGCGTTCCACAGCACCCTCCAGCGCGTCGAGGCCGATCAGATCGGCGTGGATCGCCACACCCTCCTCCGCGAGTAACGCCACCGCCCGGAGCAGCGTGTTGTGATCCTTGACCGGCGTGAGGCTCCCCACATGCACGAGACGCGCGGGACGATTTCGGTCCCTAGGACGAGGTGGCTCCGGAGTCCAGCAGGTCGTGTCGACGCCCATCGGCACGCGCTTCGCCGAGACGCCTGCGCCCAAAACGAGCTCGCGCATGGCGTCGCTCGGCACCGTCACGACGTCGGCTCGTCTCAAGACGAAGCGCGCCAGCGACCGGACCCAAGCCCGCCGTGTGCCGAAGTCGACGTCGGGCAGCCCGACCAATTCCCCGCCGTTTACGTGGACCAAGAGCGGCCGACGGCACAGCTCGGCGGCGGCCAAGGCGACCTCCCCAGGACCTCTCGCCCACAGCGCGTGGAAGACGTCGAACGGCTTTTGGCGATGAAGCCGCAGCAGCGTCCCCACCGCGCCAAGCCGCCACCGGTTCGAGCCGACGCCGATGTTGTGTACTCGCGCACCCAGCAGGTCCCACACCCCTGGCTCGTTCTCCTGACGGGGCACGATCACCTGGACGTCGTGGCTACGCGCGAGTCGCTCGATCAACCACAAGACCGCCGGGATGACGCGGTGCTGCCCACCGCGATCGACACCGCCGGGAACGACGAGACCGATTCTCACGGCGCTGGGTGACTCGCCACTGCTTCCGGTACGGTCGGAGCGGGCTGGAGCAACGGATTGCGCGACGTCACCATCAGCTTCAGTGCGTGGAGACTGCGACGCGCCAGGTCGGCTCGACCCCGGAGAGAGAAGAGCGCCGCGTTTCCCAGCAGCGACCACGCCAGCCAAGCCGGCGTCCAGCGCCCGAATCGGTCGCTCGTGCGCACGAAGTAGTCGAGCGCGAGCACTCGCTGGAAGTACGCTTCGGCGTGGTCGAGCCTGTTCTCGGACTCCCTGTGATGAAGCACGGGAAGATCCGGGAGCAGCGACACCGGAAACGGACCAGGGAAGCCGATCGCGACCCCGTAGTTGTCGCCGATGCCGTGCGGGCCGAGTCGTTCGTCGTAGGGGGAAGCGAGCAACCAGTCACGCCTCACGAGGGCTGCGCCCAGCCCGTAGATCGCCACCGACACCGCAGATCCGCTCGTGCGGGAGGATCCGCTGACTTGTGTGAGCAGAGGCCATCCTGCGAGCGACCAGCCATTCCCTCGGCGACGATACCACCTCTTGATTCCAGCTAACGGCAGCGCCGTCATCCGCGTCGGCTGCGCGGCCTCCACGTCCGCGCTCACGTCGAGTTGGAAGACCAACGAGAAGAGCAGATGCCGGACCGATGGCACCGGAAACGCGCCGCCCGCCACGCTGGGAGCACCCGGCTCATCGAGGATTCCGGTCACCGCGCCCCTATCGGGATGCTGCTCGAGGTACCGAGCCATCGCCACCAGGTACTCGGGGCCCGCCTCGATGTCATCGTCGCAGAGGAAGACGTGCGATCCCTTGGCGACGCGTATCCCGATGTTCCGCTGGCCGCAGACGCCCGGCTCGGTGCGCACGTACGCGACGCGCATTCCGCGAGCGAGACTCGGGAGCTCCGCCTCGTCGCATGGCTCGTCCTCGGGCTCGTCACTCGAATCGACGATGATCACCTCATCCGGCGGACGAGTTTGGCGGGCGAGCGCGCGTATGGCGCGCTTGAGACTCTCTCGGCGGTTTCGCGTCGGAATCACCGCGGTGATCGTCATCCCGACCCGCGCGCCGGTTCGCATGTCCGCGTCTGTGACTTCCGTCATCGTCCTGGTCGGAGGTGAGAACGTCCGGCTAGTGAGTGGCCGTCAGATGGTCCATCTTGACGGCACTCCGCAGGAACGCAAGCGCGCGGTGGCCATTCACGCCCGAGGCACGCATGACCGATGAGCTCTATCGAGACGTGCCATGCCCTCACACCGTGACGTTGCCGGTCCTTGGAGTCGAGACGCTCTTTTCCACGAATGCCCCTGGGGTCCTGGCCGCGATCGAACAGTGCTACGGAGCTTGGCGAGCGATCGCAGACAGTTCCGACCTCGTGTCTCCTTCCGCCGCGGAGGTGAAGATTGTTCTCCAGGAGGGGCGCGGAGGCGACAGTGACGCTCGTGGATTCACCTACCGAGTGCCCGACCCGACGCGGCTCATGGTGTCTGCGCCCTCCAGCTTCGGCGTTGCCGACACGATCCGCCTTCAGTCGATCGCCTACGTTGATGCCTCGCTCGTGGCCCGCCCCGCGGCATTGATTGAGGGCGTGCTCGAGCCGCTGACCTTGTTTCTGCTGGGCGCCCTCGACCGCCAACCGGTTCATGGGGCCGCGATCCAGCGCGGCGACATCGCGCTCGTGCTCGCTGGCCCGAGTGGAGTGGGGAAAACGACCCTCACGTACGCGGCCCAGCGACACGGGTTCATGGTGCTGGGCGACGAGCCCGTGTACGTACAGATGGAGCCCGATCTGCGCGTCTGGTGCCGGACCTCGCCGATCCGGCCCTCTCCGGGGGCCCGCGCTCATTTCCCCGAGTTGGGCGGTCTCCAGGCTACTACGCTACCGAACGGGAAGACGAAGATCCTCGTGGAAGCGGGGGATCCAGCCCACAGGCACGCGGACCGCGTAGGGCTATGCCTGCTCCGGAGAGGCGAGGGAGCAACGCCGGAGCTCGCCCAACTCACTCCCGCTCAGGCCGCTGACGACGTGACGTCCCGACCGGAACAGGGCTACGACCTTTACGCCGCCACGCTGCGCGACCGGATCATCCGTGTCGCACAACGCGGCGCTTGGGGCCTGGCCGTAGCCGGCACACCTCACGACCTCATCCCCTTCCTGCAGCAGATGTTCGACCAGCTGGAACGAGCACCTTGAGCGGTCCGGATCAGCGATCCAACGCCCCGGCCGCGGAGGCGATCCGAGCCGAAGAGTGGGTCGGAACCGAGGCGCCGTCCAGCATCCTCGCCATTCGCTTGCAGGCGATGGGAGACACGGTGCTGACCCTGCCCTATCTGCGCGCGCTCCGGCGCGCGCAGCCGCTGGGTGCCACCCTCGACTTCCTCACGAGAGAGGAGGTCGCCGACGTCCCGAAGTGCGTGACGCTCTTCGACGAAGTGTTTGAGATCGGCGGGGGCCGAAACACACGCTTGCAGTTTCTCAGCGCTCTCATGCTTCTGCCCAAGCTACGTCGGCAGAGGTACGACGTGGTACTCGACCTCCAGCGGAACCGTGTGAGCCGGCTCGTCCGCTCGGTCCTCCGGCCGGTGGC
This sequence comes from Longimicrobiales bacterium, assembly GCA_965197725.1. Taxonomy (GTDB): domain Bacteria; phylum Gemmatimonadota; class Gemmatimonadetes; order Longimicrobiales; family Gaopeijiaceae; genus UBA1138. Next base: position 165,187 of record CBDANQ010000059.1, on the reverse strand, counting down.
GTGGAGCGAGTTCGATCGCTTCTCGCCCCAACTCGCGGGGGAGCGTACACGAAAGACGATCGAAGCAGTCGGCCTGGGCCCGCTCGACGTCTACCCGGACCTCGAGTTAGCCGACCCCGACGCCGGCCTGGCCGCGCTCCGCGACGTGGGCTGGGACGGCGAGACCGACTTGGTGGTCCTCAACCCTGCGGGCGCGTTCGAGGACCGGGGCTGGCCGCTCGATTCGTGTGCGGAATTCGCAAACATGTGGGCTGCCCGAGCCCAACCCGATTCTCAGTTCGTCGTGCTCGGATTGCGGTCACTCGCCGCCAAGGCGGACACGCTGAAGGCGCGCCTGGGTGACAGACTCCTGCACCTGGTTGGGAAGACCACGGCCGCCGAGGCGTTCGCGGTGGTATCGCGTGCTCGGCTGGTGCTCTCCGAGGACTCCGGCCTGATGCACATGGCGTGGGTCGCCGGCGTGCCGACGCTGGGTCTGTTCGGCGCAAGTCGTGCGGTGTGGGCGAGCCCTCACGGGAACTACTCCGAATGCATCGACGTCTGCCAACGCTCGGACGGCACGTGCATGGACGGGTCTTGCCGGAAGGGCTCACCGCCGTGCCTGAAGGGGCTCACCGCGGAATCGGTCCTCGAGCGGGCACTACCCCTCGTGCATCGGATCGACGGGCATCGGAAGGTGATCTTCGAGCGTCGCGGCTAGCTCCGCGACTCCACAACCTCGACCGGGTTCAGGAATTCCGTCTCACGAGCCCACAACTGGTTCCACCGCGCGTCCAAGACTTGGTTGCCGCCCCCGTATGCATCCACGTCGCCGTGCAGCAGGTCGCGCACGCGGCGGTAGAAGTCGGCGGTATACGTGCCGTGGAAGAGCATGTCGAGGTCGTCGGTGTGCTCCCAATTCTGTTTGCGACCCACCTGGGCCCGTACGGTATCGTAGAAGGGCGTGCCCGGGAGCGGATACGACACTGACACGCCGATCTCGTCCGGCTGTTCGTCCAAGATCAGTGCCCGCGTGGCTTCGATGTCCGCTCGCGTCTCACCGAGGTAGCCAAGCTGGATAAACCAGCAGCTCCGGATGCCCTGAGCCTTGAGCAAACGCGTCGCCGTGCGGATCTGTTCGATGCGGGTCCCCTTCTCCATCGAGTCGAGGACCCGCTGCGACCCGGACTCGACGCCAAGCCATACCTCTTCGGCGCCGGCCTCGTCGAGCGCCGCGACCGAACGCGAGGTCATCAGGTTGACTCGCGATTGGATCGTGAACGGCGTCCGTGCGCTTCGTTTCGTGACCTCTTCCGCGAACTCTTCGATCCAGCCTGCCGTGAGCCCGAAGATGTCGTCGGCAAACCACACGTGGTCGGGCGCCACCTGCTCACGCAAGTGGCTCAGCTCCTCGGCGGCGTTGGCGGCGCTACGCTGAGCATACTGCCGACCGAAGACAGGCTTTGCGCACCAGTTGCACCCATAAGGACAGCCACGCGAGGTCGCCATGTTCCACGACAGGCGGTCATGTGCACCGGTCCATGCCGCCCTGTAGCGCTCCACGTCGACCAGATCCCAGGCCGGGAAGGGCAGCGCGTCCAGGTTGGTCAGCCGCGTCCGCAGACGAGTACGGACGGGGGTTGGTGCAGTACCGTTCGATCCGGCGCCGGATGCAGAAAGGAGCACCAGTCCCGCCACATGTCCGAGGTCCGCTCCCGGATCCGCCGTCAACACATCGACGAGCTCAGCGAACGTCTCCTCCACCTCGTCGAGAATCACTGCGTGCGCCCCAGCATCGAGGTACAACTCCGGGCGGTCCGTCGCGTCCGAGCCGTTCAAGACGACCGTGCAGCCACGAGACCGCGCGGCCTCGATCATCTCCAGCGCCGCGCGTCGCATGCGCAGCGTGCACATCTTGGTGAGGAAGTTGAAGTTGTCCTCGAGGATGGCCACGACGTCCGGGCGGACGTCGTCCAGCATCTGCTCGAACGCCTCGACCCCCGGAGCCAACATCGAGTCGAACAACTCGACTTCGTGGCCGCGTTCTCTCACCAGCGCGGCCGTGACGAGCGTCCCGAGCGGGGCGTACGGCTTCATCTTCCGCGTCTGCTTCTCGTCGTACGCGAGGTAGTACGAGTGCGCGAGTAGTAGCGGGGGGCGGGGCCGCAAAGAGGAGCTCATCGTGGAGTGGTGTCTACGGGCGACGCAGTCAGACGACTACATACACCCGCTTCCAGGGAAGGTAGACCTGCAAGATAGTTACGAACGACCGCTCCGCGAGCCCACCGCCACGTCTGGACCGCCAACGCGCCAGCAAACGATGTATCGACCACCTACGTCACAGCCCAACCCAACCTACGTAACATTTCCTTGGCGCCCCCCAGGAATCCGATGTAATTTCGCCCCTGTACTTCAGTCGCTTATCCGAACCAAGGAGTTAGGCGCATGACGTGCTCAAGAGTGACCCGTTTCTTCGGGCTCTCGCTCGCGGCATTCCTGGCCCTCGCAGCGCCGGCCGCGGCGCAGCAGACCATCTCCGGGCAAGTCGTCGATGCCGCGAACGGCCAGCCGACAGCGGGAGCGGAAGTGACGGTGGTCGGCCGCACGAGCGGCTCCCTGACCGATGCCCGAGGCAACTTCAGCATCGACGTACCGAGCGGCGCTTACTCCATCGTGGTCTCGTTGATCGGATTCGAGACGCAGCGAATCGGGCGCGTGCAGGCGGGCGAATCCGTCACGGTCGAACTGATATCGACCGCGGTCAGGTTGCGTGGCGTCAACGTCACGGTGAGCCGCGGACGCAAGGAGCGCACGGACCTCGCGCCTGCCCATGTCGTCACCGTGGACGCCGAGAGGATCGAGAAGCTGAGCGTGACAACGGTGGTCGACTACATCAGGGCTGAGCCGGGAGTGGACGCGATCCAGACAGGCATCTTCCAGAGCAACACCGTGGCGCGCGGCTTCAACAACGTGTTCTCGGGCGCGTTGCTGGTCCTGACGGACAACCGATACGCCAGGGTGCCGTCGATCAACCTCAACGCATACAACATGGTGGCGGCGACGCCGCTCGACGTGGAACGCGTGGAGGTCGTGCTCGGCCCGGCTGCCGCGCTATACGGGCCGAACTCCGCCAATGGCGTCATGCATATCATCACGAAGTCCCCGATCGACGACCCGGGAACCTCCTTGAGCATGGCCGGTGGCAGCCGCAGCCTCGTCCAGGGTGTCTTCCGACAGTCGTGGGCGAACCAGGAGCGGAATGTCGGCTTCAAAATCTCCGGGCAATACTTCCGTGGTGACGACTTCACCTACGTCGACCCTGTCGAGGTTGCCGCCAGAGAAGACAACCCGGGTGATACCCTCATCGGGAACCGGAACTATGACTCGGAGCGGTACAGCATCGAGGCCCGGGCGGACTTCCGGCCCTGGGACAGCGAGGACGACGAGATCATCCTCACCTACGGGCTCAACCAGCTCGTCAGTTCGGTCGAGTTGACCGGTATCGGAGCGGGTCAGGTCCGGAACTGGAAGTACCAGTTCGGCCAGGCCCAGCTGCGCAGGGGCGCTCTCTTCGCTCAGGTCTTCTTCAATGGCAGCGACTCGGGTGACACCTACCTGCTGCGGACAGGCCAGTCGATCGTGGACGAGTCCACCGTCCTTGCCGCGCAAATCCAATACAACCTGACGCTGGGCAGTCGGATCGACGGGGTCGTGGGCTACGACTACACCAAGACGAATCCGGTGACGCTGGGCACGATCACGGGCCTGAACGAGGACATGGACCAGACGACCGAGATGGGTGCTTATCTGCATACCACCACGCGGCTCAGCGACCGGGTGAACTTCGTGGCCGCGCTACGGGTGGACGACCACGAGCACCTGGAGGACGCGGTCTTCTCGCCGCGTGCCGCACTCGTCTTCACTCCAGCGGACGGCCACAGCCTGCGCACGACTTACAATCGCGCTTTTGGTACGCCGACCACGAACAACCTGTTCTTGGACCTCGTGGCAGGTCGCGTACCGCTCACGCCGACCGTCAGCTACGACGTGCGTACGCTGGGCGTGCCCAGGTCGGGCTTCACGTTCGACAACACCTGCCCGGGGGGGGTGAACAACCACTGCATGTACTCGCCGTTCGCGCCCGGCGTACAGCTCCCGGCAACGGGGGCGGCTCTCTGGGACGCCGTGGTCGTTCCTCTTGCCCTGACTGATCCTACGCTGCTGGCAACGTTGCCGCTGCTCGGTCTGACCCCCGAGTCGTTCGCGACGATCGTGGGCAGTCCCGGAGCCGGCGACCTCAGCTCGACTTTGCTGCGGTTCAACTCGGAGAATCCGGAGATCCCCTTCCTGCCGGATCCAGGTGCGTCGCAGGTGCTGCGGCTCAAGCCGACGATTACGAATACATACGAGGTAGGCTACAACGGCCTGATCGGCGGCAACCTCCGTATCGCGGCCTCCGGCTACTATACGAAGATCAATGACTTCGTCGGACCTTTGAGAGTCGAAACGCCGAGTGTGTTCCTGGATGGCGCATCGGTCGCGTCCTTCCTCGTCGGGCGGCTCACGGGCGTGGGCATTCCAGTGGCCTTCGCGAGTCAGATCGCCGCGGGAATCGCGCCCACCGCGGCGAGCGTTCCCCTCGGAACGGTCGCGCCCGACCAGAGGACCGGCTCCGACCTGGTTCTGACGTACCGCAACTTCGGTGACGTGGACTTCGTTGGGGCCGACGTCGGCTTCGAGTGGCACGCTTCGTCACGGACCACGTTCACCGGATCCTACTCGCACATGAGCAAGGAGTGCTTCGACTTCGACGAGGACGGCGTCTGCGGCAGCAGCCGAGACGTCGCGCTGAACGCACCGGCCAACAAGGGTTCGATCGGCATCCTATTCGACAACAAAGTGGTGGGTGCCTACATCGGCGGCCGGGTGCGGCTCAGTGATGGCTTCCCGATGAACTCCGGCGTCTACGTGGGCGAGGTAGAGGGCTTCCGGGTAGTCGACCTGAACATGGGCTACCGAGTTCCCGGCTACTCCGGATTCGTCGTGTCGCTTACGCTGAACAACGCATTCGGGAACCTGCACCAGGAGTTCATCGGTGCACCTGAGATCGGCCGCATCGCTATGCTCAAGTTGCAGTACGAGTTGTAGCACGACGGACGCCAGCGCGATACCAGATCGCGCATCGCCCCGGCCAGGGATGCTCCTGGCCGGGGCGTTTTGCGATGTTTCACGATGCGAATCGTCAGCGGGAAGTTCGCGGGCCGCCATTTGACCTCCCCGGCAGAAACGTGCGCCCCACGTCGGAGGGTGTTCGTGACCGGTGGCTCGATCTCGTCGAGGCAGATCTCACAGGAGCACGAGTCTTGGATCTGTTCGCGGGCTGTGGGGCGATCGGCCTGGAAGCGCTGTCGCGCGGCGCGCGCTACGTCGACTTCGTCGTACGACTTCGAGGGGGAGACGCGGGTGACCGTCCTGCGCCGGAGGTCGTAGCCGGACGGGTGTTGCTTCTCGCGATGTGGGCGCGCCGTTAACGTCCTGGCCGTCCGCGACACGCTTCAAACCGACCAAAACGACTTGATGAGCACGACGGCATCCCTCGAGCAAGAGATCGGCAGGCGACGCACTTTCGCCATCATCAGCCATCCCGATGCGGGGAAGACGACCCTAACCGAGAAGCTGCTACTCTTCAGTGGCGCGATCCATCTGGCGGGGTTGGTGAAGGCGCGGCGCGCCCTGCGTCACGCGACGTCGGACTGGCTGGACATGGAGCAGGAACGCGGCATCTCGATCACCGCGAGCGTGCTGCACTTCGACTATGCGGGCTTCCGCATCAATCTGCTCGACACGCCCGGCCACCAAGACTTTCTCGAAGGACAAGTACCGGGCGCTGACCGCCGCCGACAGCGCAATCATGCTTATCGACAACCGGAAGGGCGTGGAGAGCCAAACGCGCAAGCTGTTCAATGTCTGCCAACGCCGCCAACTCCCGATCTTCACCCTCGTGAACAAGTGCGACCGAGTCGGTGAGGACCCGCCTCGGCATCATCGACGACGTGCACACGGAGTTGGGCATCCGAGCGTTCGCCGCGACCTGGCCGGTTCGAAAGGACGGGCGGCTAATCGGCGTGTAGGACGTGGTCGCCGGCGACGTCGTGGGTCTGCACGATCGTGGCAGCCTGCGAGTGGGCGACACCGTGGCGGTTGCGGGCAGCTTCGAGTATCCAGGCGTCCCCACGTTTCTCGCCTGAGCACTTCGCGCAGGTGCGGCTCGACAAAGTGCTGCGGCGCAAGCAGCTCGACCAAGGGCTGAGCCACCTGGCCGAGGAAGGCACGATCCTGCTTCTCTTCGCGCCTTCACTGACTGGCCCGGTACCCATCGTTGGGGGCGGTTGGTCGCCTCCAGTTCGACGTACTCGTCGATCGTCTCGAGAGGGAGTACGGCGTCTCGATTCGCCTCGAGACCCTGCCCTTCCACTGCGCACGCTGGGTGACGGGCGACGAGTCGCAGATGAAACGGCTCGGCTCGATGCACGGCCGTCGATTGGTCGCGGACGTGGATGGCCTTCCTATGATCCTGTTCGACAACAAGTGGGCGCTGCAGCGCAGTGAGAGCCAGGCTGAAGACATTCGATTCCACGACGTGCAGCCGAAGTCGAAGGCCTGAGGGTTCAGCGGTGGTCCAGTACGGGCTGCCTGCCTCTCGACAGAATGGAGTGGTGCTGCGATTTTTGATGGGTCTCCATCCACCCGGGCCACCGCCCCGGGAAGGAGCAATTCCGAAAACGGCGCGGACCCTCCCGCACAGCGAAAAGGAAACGACGGTGCTCATCACGCGTTACGGCTTTCTCTCGGTCATCGCATTCCCGCTGGGGATGGGACTCACGCTGCAAGGCGGACTCGGCACGGCGGAGCCCGTGGCCCCCGACCACGTGACCGCTCGGGTCCTGGACGTGAGCTTCGCTGATGAGGTGGCTCCGATCCTCAACGCGAACTGCATCAAGTGCCACGGGGGCCCGCCGGACGACGGCGACGTGATTCTTGAGGCCGGTCTCAATCTGACGAGCTACGAGACCGTCATGGCCGGTTCCGAGTACGGCAGCGTTGTCGAGCCCGGCAACCCGGACGACAGCATGATGATCACGCTCATCCAGGATGGCGACATGCCGGAGGAAGGTGGTCCGCTGTCCCCCGAGGACATCGAGGTGATCCGCACGTGGATCGCGGAGGGCGCCAAGGACAACTAGCCGAGCGAGCGTAGCCCCCGGCCAGCAGCTGCGCGAAGTTCAATCGACGCGTTGCGTGCGACACCGCGGGGGACCGACTAGCCTTCGGTCGCCCCCCCCTGGCATCCTGGACCGTCGCTTGGTCCTCGGTCGCACCCGACTCGGGCTCGGGAGGCGATGGCTCACCATCCTCGGTCGGGGTCGCGGCGTCGGGGACCGGCATGCTCGCGGCGCACGTCACGGTCACAGAAATGGGCGTAACGAGTGAGGAGCTGAGGGCGCCGACCAATATGTTCACGAAGCTGCGCCACGTCTCAACCTTCGCGACGCCATCGGTGCACCCCTCCTGGTCGGCCTGGATTTCGGGAGGGGGAACAAGGCCAGAGACGAAAGACATCTGAAACGCCTCGTTAAACCGTGTCGATGATTCCGGCGCGCCGGCAAAGACGGTGACGTGGTAGCACCCGGACATCACGACTACGGCGGCGCAGATCGCCCGCATTCTACGGCGCATTCTTACCCTCCGAAAACAGCTTGGAAAATTAGGACTCACGTTCAGTTCAGATAGCGAAGAATCACCGGCTCATGGCTGCGCCTCGCAAGCTCGAAAGCTCTCCGGGCGGCCGTCTCCGCTTCCTCGGTGCTCGCGTCGGTGGCGATGGTGACGACCGGTGCGTCCGGCACCGAGTCCTCTCCTCCCGCGGCGCACGTGATTGTGACCGTTTGCGGGGTGTAGATGCCCAGCGTAACCACACCGACCAGTCCGTCTAGGAAGGTCTGTTGGGTCTCGATGATCGCCACACCGCTCGGGCAATCCGCGGTGGTGTTGACCTCCGCACCGACCAGTCCGAAGAATTAGAGGTCGGCGGTTTTCTGTACCACAGCGTTCCCCGGTGCCGGTGTCGCTCCCGTATGGACGACCTGGTGAAAGCATCCCGTCATGAGGAACGCGGTGAGAGCTAGCGTGAGTCCGCCTCGTCGCCGCATGGCCGGTTCTCCTGAGGTCGGGTGAAATGAGATAGCCGATGGCCGTCGGTGAGGCGGGAGAATATGTTCATGCCCGCGTGACCTATGCAACCTGGTCAGGGCTGTAGAGAACCGCATAGCCCCCTCATTGCCTATCCGCATCCCGCAGCGCAGCCTCCTGTCGCATCCACTTCAACATCCTGGATACCGCCCAGACGCTACCCCTCAGTCTCAGCCGGGCGGGTCCAGGTGTCACTTCTGCAGCAGGTGGCTGGAAGGACCCTATGAGCCTCAAACGCGCCTACCAACGGACAGATGCCGAGACTATCTTATCTGTCGTTCTAAGCGGCGGTGAGTTGAGGGAGAAGCAGGCATGAACAAGGCATTCTTGCACAAAACATTGCACACTGTCAACGGCCATCGAAAGCTGCACAGGTCTGGCCATCGAAAATTGCACACTTGGCGGAGGTGACGAGCCTCTAGCAGTCCGTGGAAGAAATAGGTTCCCAGCGGATGATGGGTGGGAGAGAAGGCAGACACGCGGGGGCTGTGTTGTTGTGCAAGAAGCGGGTTTTGGGGTCTGACGAGGCGATATTCGGCCCAAGGAAGGCGAAATAGCGCCGAATACGGCGGAAAAAGCGCGAGACGCGGGTTGTAACCTGAGTTGCGAGCGCAGCTTGTACGGTAGCGAGGCCCTGTAACGCACGGGGGGTTCCAACCCCGAACCGCTTGCGCATGAGAAGGCCGAGGTTGAAGGCCGCCGCGTGGATCAACATCCGTTTTCGAATCTCCTCCTGGCCCCGTATGTGGACGCGACGCAGCCCTCCGGTCACAAGCAAGTGCGCAAACCCCCGCTCCACCTTCTCGCCGCGCTGGCGCAGCAGCCGCATCCCCCGGTTGCCGCGGATCCGGCGGCGGTTGTCGTAGGTCGGCGTCTGCGCGTCCCGGTTGTTCTTCCATTTCCGGCGCCCGCGGTTGGGCTCGCTCACATAGCTGCGCAGCTCCCGCTCCTTCACGCCCGTCATGGTCTTGTTCGAGTGGTAGCCTTTGTCGGCCACCACTTCCTCGGGCTCTACCTGCACTACTTCCAGCTGCCGCTCTGCCTCGTCCAGCGTGTTGGGCAGCGACGCCACATCTCCCCCGTCCATCGTCTGCACCGTCACCGCCACAAGCGCACCGGTCTCCATGTCGACCGCCTGCTCCAACTTGTGCGCCAGGCGCGTCCTGCCGTCCTTCATCTTCGTGATCCGCGCCTCCGGGTCGTGCGGATGCACCCAGTCCTTGTTCGAGCCCTTCTTCGGACGCTTCCGGTCCAGCGTCGTCAGATCCTTGCGCGTCGGCGTCTCGATCCCCGACGCCCGGGCCACCTGCTCCAGCCATTCATCGTAGCCCAACCCGTCGTCGCGCCGCACGATCGTGCGCATCGCCGCATTCGCCTCCAGCGTCGTCGAGTCGACGCCCAGCGTCTTGCCGCTCAGCAACCCCGACCCCTTCAGCAGCTCCAGCACCCGCCCGAACACCGCCGCGTGCGCTTCCACGCTCAGGCGCTTGCGCGTCTTCGACAGGGTCGAATGCTCCGGCGGGTTCTTCGCCCACCCGTATCCCAGAAACTCACGCAACGACAACGAGTCCCCACACCGCCAGGCAATGCCCCGCTCCGAGCCGATCCCTTCGAGGTAGCCCACCATCATCATTCGGAAATACACCCCGGGAGCAATCCCCGGCCGACCCCGATTGTCCGCGTAGAACTCACGGCATGCCTCTTCCGCGAACTCGTCAAACCCGCTTTTCGCCAGAAGCTCGTTCAAGGCCCAGTAGAACGGGTTGTCCAAGGCCCGAATCTCGCTCGCCACCACGAACATCTCGCCCTGCCGAGCCTCGGGCCGCTTGCCTACCGCCATCGCCGTCCTCGCTGCAAAAACCCTCGTGTCCTCCTGATTTAACACAACAGCGATGACCGGACTTTATCCACGGTCTGCTAGTTCGTCGTTTTCTCCTTTGCTCTTGCTCTCTTTCTCTTCGGGGGTGAAGGGCTCGACTCCGCAGGAGGCGAGTGGAGGATCTTGGAGAGGTCGGTGTGCTTGCGCATCCGGTAGCTGCTGCCGCGGATGTTGACGATATGGCAGTGATGCAGCAGGCGATCGATGAGCGCAGCGGCCATGACCTCGTCGCCCAAGATCTGGCCCCACTCCTCGAAGCCTTTATTGGAGGTCAGCACAGTGGATGCGCGCTCATAGCGCCGGTTGATGAGTTGGAAGAAGAGCATTGCGCCGGTCTGGCTGACCGGCAGGTAGCCGATCTCGTCGATGACCAGGAGCGAAGGATAGGTGAGGATCTTGAGGCGGCGTCCCAGCTGGCCGGTGGTCTTGGCTTCTTCGAGCGAGGTGATGAGGTCGGCCAGAGCGCCGTAGTAGACTCTGCGCCCGCTCTGAGCCGCGGCAATGGCGAGGCTGATCGCGAGATGCGTCTTGCCGACGCCCGGAGGGCCGAGGAAGATCACGTTCTCCTTACGCTCCAAGAAGCCGAGCTCGTGGAGCGAGTCGATCTGCTCGCGCTTGATCGAGGGCTGGAAGCTGAAGTCGAAGTCGTCGAGGGTCTTGATGCCCGGTAGCCGGCTCGAGCGCATCGCAGCCTGAAGGCGGCGGTTGTTGCGCAGCGTGATCTGGGCACCGAGGAGTTGCTCGATGGCCTCCGAGGCCGTCACGCCTCCGCCATCGACCCCGGTGAGGACGTCGTCGATGGCCTCCAGCGCACCGGGCATCTTGAGATCGGCGAGCTGGGCTCGGATCCGGTCACGGCGAGAGCGAGCGGCAGCCTTCATCGGTCCCCTCCCGCGATCTGGGCATAGGCCGTGAGGGGACGTCGCTCGACGTGGATGGCCGGCAAGGACGTCGTGCCGGGTGAGGAGCGATCCGGAGGCAGGACGAGGGGGTGATACGGGCGAGTCGCCAAGGGCTCGAGGAGCAGTCGTTCACGCTCGAAGCGATCGAGGGGCCGCTCCTTCAGCGTTCCGTGGCTGCGCACATTGGCTTCCGTCTCAAGCCAATGAAGGGCCTGCGCGTTGAGATCGTCGTCCGACGTGAAGGTGCGCCCGTAGAAGAAGCTCTCCCTGAGGTAGCGGATCGGCCGCTCCACCTTGCCCTTGGTCTGAGCCCGATAGGGTCGGCACGCTCGGATCCTGAAGTTCCAGTGGTAGGCGTAGCGCATGAACTCCGGGTTCTCGACGAGGGCACCATCGTCGTATCGACCGTCCTCGATGACGACCGCCTTCATTTGGTCGAACAGAAGCTCTGAGGGCACGCCGCCGAAGTAGGAAAACGAAGACTCCAGGCCATGCATCAGGGCCTTCATGGTCTGCCGGGTGTAGAACTGAACCCACAGCAGCCTCGAGTAGCCCAGCACGACGATTAGTGCGTAACGCTTGCCCCACGGTAGCCGGAAGTGGGCGAAGTCCACCTGGCCCTGACGCCCAGGCGCCGTCTCGAAGCGCACGACCGGCTCCTCTGGGGGTCGAGGCCGGACCTTGCGTACATAGCGCTTCACTTGGTTGTAACTGCCCGGGTAGCCAGCGGCCCGGACCTCCTTGAAGAGCCGTACAGCCGTGAGCTTCGGGTACTCCTTGAGACGCGTGTCGATCAACGGCTTGTACGGATCCAGCTTCGACGGCATCAGACATCTCGGACCGTACCCGACACGCTCTTCGTCCAACTCCCGGTCCAGTTGACCGGTCTCTATCCAGTGGTACACGGTACGGCGACTGACCCCCAGATCCCGGGCGATCACCGCCTTGTTCATCCCCTGCTCGAGGTAATGACGGAGCAGCACGCGCTTCTCCCTTCCGATCATTGCACCTCCACGTTCTCGGTGGAGGCGCCAAGTGAGTGGATCGGCCGGAAGATCGCTCGGGGTGGTGCCTACATCCCCACTCTCCCGCCCGCTAGGTCAAAGCGCCAAGTGTGCAATTTTCGATGGCCACATGTGTGCAATATTGGAAGGCCGCTAACAGCACACCGCAGCCGATAGATGTTGTGGGGCCTGTAGCTCAGTTGGTTAGAGCGCACGCCTGATAAGCGTGTAAAGGGCCTCCTCTCGCGGCGTGCGGGAGCGGGGGCTCGTGACCCGGGCCGAACATCCCCTCCAGACCCAGCCCGTAGAACAAGGGAGCAGCGACGGTCAGGTGGTAGGCATGACGAAGAAACCCGATGCGATGAGTCGCGAGACGTAGTGCGAGAACGTGCGACGAGGCACCGGAGTGGCCCCGATCTTCGGGTTATATGCGGGCACAAGGTTGGTTCCCGGCACCAGTTCTCCGTTGACCTTCAGCGCACCACCGTGAGGTGATGTCAAGACGCTGGCGGCCGTACCAGACCGTCGCCCCCTCCTCGCGTGCCTTGCCCGATTGCTTCGGGCCCGCCACACCTTCGGCGCTCATCTCGAGTACCGCCTCGATCGTCGCTCGGCCCATCACCTGGACGACTTCGTCGATCGCGAGCTCCGTGTGCTCTACGAGCTCGACCATCGGCAGCAGGAACTGGCCTTCTCGCTTCACGAACTCAGCCATCGCACGCCTGTCCGTGTCACTCGCTACTTCGTACGTTCTCTTCATCGTGGTGGCTCCGTTTTTGGGTTTTTAGCGCACCCGATCCTATCGGATCGGGCACCCTCGGAGCCACCACTTTTCTTTTCCCTCTTCAGGGACCTTCAACTACGGCTGGGTCAGCTTCCCCTGCCCATGTTCGATGAACTAGATGAGACGCGGGTGGCGGAGCTGATGGCGGACGCGATCGAATGGGTGTGGTCTTCGTTCCCGCACGACGGGAGCCGTATGACGGACGAAGGAGTTTCCGACCTCCTGGGACTCATATGCGAAGCAATTCCTCGGGAGCTCAGGGCAGAGCCTTTCCGGGCGGCCGTGGGCCTTGCCCAGTCCGATGGAATCAGCCCTGAGGAAGGTCTGTTGCTTGAGCGGCTTTGTGACGGACTCGAGATCGATCCTGGATTGGCCAGGGAGTTCCTCGACCCTCACGCGTAGCGATGGCGTACTGTTCGCAGGGAGGGTGGCAAGGTGGAGCTCGCCGATGACCCCTGCGAGATGGGGCTCTAACACGGATCGGCGGCGGTAAGCCTGGCACGGGCGGGCCAGGGCGGCGCCGTTGGTGTTGCTGTAGCGGAATCTGCTCGCGGTTTGGTGACCTGCGCCGCATCTTGAGCGCGTGAACACTTCCGACCCCATCACCCGCCTAAACGCCGCCCTAGAGGGCTGCTACCGCATCGAGCGTGAACTAGGCGAGGCCGGCATGGTGATCGTCGGGTCTATCCTGCTGGGGTTCGGGATACAGGCGTGGTGGGAGCCCGCGCCATGCGAGAGTGGCTGATGGCAGGGACCGATCTCCGGGGTGGACAAGCACGATGATCGACCGTCGACTTCGAGCCGTGGTGTCCGCGTGGACGCTCATCGGTGTCGCGGCCCTGTTTGCATTGGCGATCTACCGGCTCGGTACACGAGGATTCGCGACGATCCAGGCAGGGCTCGGGTGGGGAGAGTGGTCGGTGCTGGTGCTGCTTACAGTCGCCTTCGTGTACGGTGAGGGGTTCCGGGCGCTGGATCGGCGCTGGGTCCCCAGGCTGGTCGAACGGGCGCTGCTCCTGCGGGACGACCCGAGGCTTTTCGTGCGATTATTGGCTCCGCTGTACGGCCTGTCTCTGGTGGGGGCTGGCAGGGACGATCTCATCCGTGGGTGGCTCCTCACGACGGCGATCCTCGGCGCGGTCCTGATCGTGAGAACCCTGCCGGATCCGTGGCGGGGCATTGTGGACTTTGCCGTCGGTGCGGCGTTGGCGTGGGGGTTGGGGGCTATCCTTCGCCGAGTTCCCGAAGCGATACGCTGAGCGAAGTATGGCGAACCCGCGCGGTCGGCAAAGCGCCCTCGCCCGTTTTGTTCCAAAACTCAGTCTAGCGTGAAGTCGTGAGTCTTCTGCGGGTTAGGTTGGCCTCTACGAGACTGAGGTTAGCTCACCCGTACCCTTCCTGAAGACCTGCACGCCCCCCCCCCCCCCGCGACAGGTCCCGACTTGCGTCTCTGGCGATGACCCGCGAGGTGGGGTCCATAACCAGGTCGAGGACCTGACACGCGATGTCGGGACGCGCCTCTTTGGCACGCAGCCAGCCCTCGATCACATGATCACAGGTCACACCTAGCACGGGCCCACCGCACTGGAGGAAGAAGACAGACCCGTTGCCCAGGACGCTATCGTCGTCCGTCGAGGTTGGGTGTCCCCCGAATATCGGCGCCACGTATTGCGCGGCGACCTTGTTGATCTCTCGCCCGAAGCCCCCCTGGAGGATCTCGATCGCTTCTTCACGTGAAGGCAGATCGCCAGAGTCACTCGTCGTGTTCAACTTGGCCGCTCACCGTATGTGGGAACCTGGCTTCAGAACAGGAAGTCTTGGAGCAAGCCGTGGTCAGCTGCGAAAACCAGAAGTGAGCGGTCCCGTAGCATCCGCTCCTCCCTCCACAATCGCTGGTACGTTGCCTGGTGCATCCCCTTAGGTCTCGGAAGTGGAACGCAGTCTTCGCCGTGATCGAGCCTGGGGAGCTGCGAGGACTTGTGGATCGCGTGTTCACTGAAACCCGACCAAGAGCCACCAGCCGGGGTCACCCGCGATGGGCCTGAATGCCGACGAGCTGACATCACTCAAGGCGTTTCGGAAAGCTGCTCTTCAGGTGCGCGACTCTTCCGTAATAGCAAGCGGCGCGACGATCGGAATGAGAGAAGGCTCTCTCCCTCTACATGCGGCATCACGTAGAACAGGAAGCCGTCGGCCTCACCCGAGTCGTGCAGCGGCAGAATGTGGGGGTGACTCAGGTTCGCCGTGGTCTTGATCTCGGCCAGGAACCTCTCGGCACCCACGACGGCTGCTAGTTCCGGCTTCAGGACCTTGAGCGCGACTTTGCGCTCGTGCTTGATGTCGTCGGCCAGGTAGACCGTCGCCATGCCGCCTTCGCCTAGCTCACGCTCGATCACGTAGCGCGAAAATATCAGCGAAGCTCGTATATTGCGATGCGAACATTGCAGGCATGAAAATCAGCAGCCCGAGACCGAGCGGAATGGTGCACAAGATGGCGATCAAGAGCGATGCGATGCCGAACACCAGAAACGGCACGACGTTCTTGAGGCATGCTGTGAAGCTGGTCTTCAGGGCATCAACGGGTTTGCGATCCTGGAGGACCACGAGCGCCGGGGCAAACCAGATGGCCATGGAGAGCGGCACTGAGAGGCCCATGACTGACCTGACCCCCTGAAACGAGACCAGGTGCAATGTTAGGATCGAGCTGGTCTGAAGCTTTTCAGCGAGGAGGTCAGGATGGGAAGGAAGCGACCCACTCCGGAGCAGATCATCACTGCACTGCGGGAGGCAGAGGTCGGTCTGGCCCGCGGCAAATCCGTGAAGCTGATCAGCCGGGAGCTCGGCATCACCGAGCAGACGTACTACCGGTGGAGGCGGGAGTACGGCGGGATGAAGGTGAGCCAGGCACGGCGCCTGAAGGAGCTCGAGCGCGAGAACGGGCGCCTGAAGCGAGCAGTGGCGGACTTGACACTGGACAAGCTGATCCTGGAGGAAGCAGCCGAGGGAAACTTCTGAGCCCCGAGCGCCGACGACGTTGTGTGGTGCGTGTACGTCAGCAGCTCGGGGCGTCGGAGAGGAGAGCGTGCCGGGTGCTCGGGCAGCCACGCACGACCCAGCGCCGGGCGAGGAAAGTGGCGAGTGACGAGGGGGCGCTCCGAGGTGATATCGTGCGACTCGCGAGTCGATTCGGCCGCTACGGCTACCGACGCGTCACGGACATGCTCCGCATCGAGGGCTGGGGGGTGCACCACAAGCGGGTGGAGCGGATCTGGAGGCAGGAGGGGCTGAAGGTCCCGCAGCGGCAGCCGAAGCGAGGTCGGCTGTGGCTCAACGACGGATCGTGCATCCGGCTGAGGCCGCTGTATCGGGGCACGTCTGGTCGTACGACTTTCGTGGCCTCGAGGACGCACGACGGGCGTGCGCTGAAGCTGCTGACAGTGCTGGACGAGCACACGAGGGAGTGCCTGGCGATCGTGGTGGCTCGCAAGATCCGCTCGCACGACGTGCTCGAGGTGCTGGCCGATCTGTTCGTCCGACACGGGCCTCCCGAGTATCTGAGGTCGGACAACGGAGCGGAGTTCACCGCGAAGCTCGTGCGGCGGTGGTTGGGGCGCGTGGGCGTCGAGACGCTCTTTATCGAGCCGGGCAGCCCGTGGGAGAACGGCTACAACGAGAGCTTCAACGGCAAGCTCAGGGACGAGCTGTTGAACGGGGAGATCTTCTACTCGTTGGCGGAGGCGGCCGTGCTGGTCGAGCAATGGAGGCGCGAGTACAATACCGTCCGACCCCACAGCGCCTGCGGCGGCTTTCCCCCGGCCCCTGAGGCGATTAAGCCGTCGCCCTGGTTCTTGAGGATGCCCGTCCTTCACGGCCCTCCACAGGTGCTGGGACTAACATAGGATGTGGTACCCGCTCTTGGGGGCAGGTCAGCCGAACGCATCCCGCAGCCAAGCCCAACCGTTGCCTGCATCGACGCCGCGAGGCTCGCTGCTAGGATTCATGCTCGGGCCGCCGGGGTCGCCCATCTGGTGCCCTCCATCTGCCGAGGATCACACGGCGGCGACCGCAAGCGAAGTCCACAGCCCGCCAGAGCGCAAGTGCAGCTACTACGTACGCTGCCCCAGTCTGGTGGGCCTTCCTGGGCCTTAGCCCTGAAAAGAACGAGCAGTCTTCGCTCATACTCGCCCGCCAGCTTGGGGAGATATTGCGGTCAGTATGCGGTAGGATGACAGCTCCATCAAGCCAGCCCCCCTATAGCAGCACCAGCGGCAGCCCAACGCGAAGATCCCCGACGCGATGATCACGCTCACGAAGCCCATCGAGCGGAGCGGCGCTGTCCCGTTCGATGCATGGACATGCAGAAAACGGGCCGAGCACCGGTCGCGAGCGCACCGTTGAACCGTTATGTGTCATCGAGACGAAGATAAAAACTAAAAGGAGAGGATGAAAAAGATCTTTTTTCTCTTTGCCTCGGCCTTTGTCTTCGTGCCTAGTGCCACACAAGCACAGGGCGGGTGGCAAATCCAACAAACAATCTTGTCTCGTGGTTCAAGTCCAATCACCAGTGGCACTTCTGGCACCATTAGGATCAGAAACAAAAACGGGCGGATGGTAGAAGCTACTCTCGAAAGAGAGCAGCAACGCTTTATCTACGGACAATACTTTGGCGACGACGACCTTGCCTTTACAATAGGGGCTACTGCGGGACTGTTACAAAACGCTCCTTTTGTCGCCCCATTACTCGCGACAAATGGTCGCCTGTCGCAAAACATTCGCCTTGGTGCCATATACTGGCCGGGCTTCTTTTTCTGGGGAGAACCCAGAGACTTTAGCGCCCCCGATTTCTCTGGACAGTAGATTGGCAGCGACGATGGGGTCCAGAGAGAGGGGGTGTTTTGATGTCTCCCAAGCCTGGGGAGTCGAAAGCGACCGAAGGTCGTGAAGGAAGGGCGGAGCTGCCCAAGCGTTGGAGCGCGGGGCAGAAGACGGAGGTGGTGCTGCGACTGCTACGCGGGGAGGACCTGGGCGAAGTGAGCCGTGAGGTCCAGGTCTCGCCTGCGGAGCTCGAGGAATGGCGGCGCGTGTTCCTGGAGGGAGGTCAGCAAGGTCTGAAACGCCGTAGCCGCGATCCCGGGGAACGTGAGCTGATCCGGACCCGGGCAAAGCTGGGCGAGGTGACGATGCGGATGGAGCTCGCGAGCGAGCTCCTCGAAAAAAGGGGCTACGGGGACGACCTGAAGAAGCTCTTGAAGCGCGGCAGCGAATGAGTCCGGCGACGGGACGGCGCTACCCGCTGACGATGATCTGCGAGGTCTGGAGCATCGCTCGCTCGACGGTCTACCAGGCTGAGGAGCGAGGCAACGATGAGTCGAGGGAGCCGAAGAAGCGGGGCCCCAAAACGGAGCTGAGCGACGAGGCCTTGGTGGAAGAGATCCGGCAGGTACTCGAGGAGAGCGACTTCCTCGGCGAGGGGCACCGGAAGGTGAGGGTACGGCTGCGGCCCAAGGGGATCTGGGTGGGCAAGAACAGGGTGCTGAGGCTCATGCGAGAGAACCGACTCCTGGCGCCGGTGCGTAAGGGAAGGCATCCCCGGGGCGACCGCAGCCACAGCGGCCGAATCACGACGGACACGCCCAACGAGCTGTGGGGCACGGATGCGACCAGATTCTATACGAAGGCCGACGGCTGGTGCTGGTTCTTCGGGGCCGTCGACCACTGCGTGAGCGATGTCGTCGGCTGGCACGTCGCGAAGAAGGGTGACCGGTGGGCGGCGCTCGAGCCGATCCGTCAGGGTGTGAGGACCTACATGGACGGCTACGCTCCGAAGATCGCGCTCGGCCTCGGGCTACGACACGACTGGGGTCCCCAGTACACCGCACACCAGTTCCAGGGCGAACTCGCCTGGCTCGGCATCCGCTCGACGGCCTCCTACGTCGGCGAGCCCGAGTGCAACGGCGTGATCGAGCGGTTCATCAGGACGTTGAAGGAAGAGTGCCTCTACCTGCACGACTTTGAGAGCCTGGAGGAGGCGAGGACGGTGATCGGAGGTTTCATCGAGCGTTACAACCGCGGTTGGCTCATCGAGCGGCACGGCCACAAGACCCCGGCCGAGGTCCGCGAGCAGCTCACCCGCATGGCGGCCTGATTACGCCGCCCACTTGTCCAGGAAACCGGGACCGGTTCAAGACTGGAAGACAGAAAACGACGGGGTAGAAAACCTCGAGGGCGTTTTCCAAGGACAGTTTGGTGGTATATGGATGAGTTTCGGCGATCTACAGCTGAGCTTTCACATGCTCGACTTTCTAGATGAGCCCCCAAACGAGCTCCCAGGCATAACCTATACCCGTGCCCTACGCGACAACCTAAGCCTTTCTGCGGCTGCCACCTGGAACAACAACGACCAAGAGTTGATGCCTTGGATCGGCCTAATCTGGAACCCCTGATACTCAACAATAAATAAGGAGGTGGCCCACCCAAACGGGCGAGATGATCACCGATCTGCGGAAATCTCTCGGGACAATGGTTGCTGAGGCAGGGATGGAGATGCCTCGACTCACCAAGTTCCGCCACACCTACGCCACCGCTCGGCTACAGACGACCGATGGCGGCAAGCAGATCTCTCTCTGGACTGTGGCGAAGGGGCTTTTTTGAGAGCGCTGGCTCTGAGGGAGAGGGAACTCTCGAGCGTGGGCTCCTAGCAGACCGTGGATAAAGTCCGGTCATCGCTGTTGTGTTAAATCAGGAGGACACGAGGGTTTTTGCAGCGAGGACGGCGATGGCGGTAGGCAAGCGGCCCGAGGCTCGGCAGGGCGAGATGTTCGTGGTGGCGAGCGAGATTCGGGCCTTGGACAACCCGTTCTACCGGGCCTTGAACGAGCTTCTGGCGAAAAGCGGGTTTGACGAGTTCGCGGAAGAGGCATGCCGTGAGTTCTACGCGGACAATCGGGGTCGGCCGGGGATTGCTCCCGGGGTGTATTTCCGAATGATGATGGTGGGCTACCTGGAAGGGATCGGCTCGGAGCGGGGCATTGCCTGGCGGTGTGGGGACTCGTTGTCGTTGCGTGAGTTTCTGGGATACGGGTGGGCGAAGAACCCGCCGGAGCATTCGACCCTGTCGAAGACGCGCAAGCGCCTGAGCGTGGAAGCGCACGCGGCGGTGTTCGGGCGGGTGCTGGAGCTGCTGAAGGGGTCGGGGTTGCTGAGCGGCAAGACGCTGGGCGTCGACTCGACGACGCTGGAGGCGAATGCGGCGATGCGCACGATCGTGCGGCGCGACGACGGGTTGGGCTACGATGAATGGCTGGAGCAGGTGGCCCGGGCGTCGGGGATCGAGACGCCGACGCGCAAGGATCTGACGACGCTGGACCGGAAGCGTCCGAAGAAGGGCTCGAACAAGGACTGGGTGCATCCGCACGACCCGGAGGCGCGGATCACGAAGATGAAGGACGGCAGGACGCGCCTGGCGCACAAGTTGGAGCAGGCGGTCGACATGGAGACCGGTGCGCTTGTGGCGGTGACGGTGCAGACGATGGACGGGGGAGATGTGGCGTCGCTGCCCAACACGCTGGACGAGGCAGAGCGGCAGCTGGAAGTAGTGCAGGTAGAGCCCGAGGAAGTGGTGGCCGACAAAGGCTACCACTCGAACAAGACCATGACGGGCGTGAAGGAGCGGGAGCTGCGCAGCTATGTGAGCGAGCCCAACCGCGGGCGCCGGAAATGGAAGAACAACCGGGACGCGCAGACGCCGACCTACGACAACCGCCGCCGGATCCGCGGCAACCGGGGGATGCGGCTGCTGCGCCAGCGCGGCGAGAAGGTGGAGCGGGGGTTTGCGCACTTGCTTGTGACCGGAGGGCTGCGTCGCGTCCACATACGGGGCCAGGAGGAGATTCGAAAACGGATGTTGATCCACGCGGCGGCCTTCAACCTCGGCCCTTCTCATGCGCAAGCGGTTCGGGGTTGGAACCCCCCGTGCGTTACAGGGCCTCGCTACCGTACAAGCTGCGCTCGCAACTCAGGTTACAACCCGCGTCTCGCGCTTTTTCCGCCGTATTCGGCGCTATTTCGCCTTCCTTGGGCCGAATATCGCCTCGTCAGACCCCAAAACCCGCTTCTTGCACAACAACACAGCCCCCGCGTGTCTGCCTTCTCTCCCACCCATCATCCGCTGGGAACCTATTTCTTCCACGGACTGCTAGAGTTGTAGCAAGGTACGACGAGCGAGAACTTGATTGATAGGTCCATACGTTGCCTTCAGCGCGCCTGCACGGAGCGAGCGAGTATAGCCCATGGATTTGGCAACGCCAGCGCCCCCAACCTCCTTTCCGGATCGCCTCCGGGAGCACCTGGAGAAGTTCGTGGGGGAGCGTCACATCCGCACCTCCCCGGGTCACCACGCGGCCACTGCCGCGTACATCGAGGAGCGCCTCGGGGCGGCCGGATTCGAGGTTCGCCGTGAGCCCGTGCTTGGACCCTACGGCCGCGGCGCGAATATCGTGGCCACGCGCAGCGGCGAACGCCGCCCTGGCCGGACCTGGATCCTCGGAGCCCACTACGACACGGTGGTGGGCTCCCCGGGCGCCGACGACAACGGCATCGCGGTGGCCGCCGTGCTGGAGGCGGCGGCGCTGCTCTCGGAGTGCCGCTTCGAGGAGAGCGTGGAGCTAGTGGCCTGGGATCTGGAGGAGTGGCAGTCCCTGCGCGCCGGATCGCGGCTGGGGAGCCGCGCCATGGCCCAGGCGGCGCGACGCGACGGGCGGGATATCGGCGGGGTGCTGGCCCTTGAGATGATCGGCCTGTGTCGCCGCCAACCACAGAGCCAGCGCTTCCCGCGGGGCTTCTCGCTTGTGTTCCCGGACGCCATGCGATGGGTCGAAGCCCGCGGCCGGCGCGGCGACTTCATCGCGTCTGTCGGGCGCCCCGACGCCGTGCATCTGCAGGATGCCATCGCCCGAGCCGCCCGGGAAGTGAACCTCCCCTTCGTGCCGGTGGAGGTCTCCGGGGTCGCCCGGCTGATCCCCGACTTCTATCGCAGCGACCACGCCCCCTTCTGGTCCCAGGGATACCCGGCCGTGATGATCACCGACACCGCCAACTTCCGGAATGGCCACTACCACCAACCCGAGGACACTCCCGAGACCTTGGACTATGACTTCGCTGCAGCGGTTGCCGGCGCGGCGATTCGCGCGCTGATGGAGCTCGCCGTGTGCAGGACCTGAGCGACCCACGCACACGATGCGGGTGGCGCTGGCCGCTGGGTTTGCCGCTGGGCGGCGCTCGCCAGGAGTCGAGGGCATCATTGGAAAGCCAGACAGTAAGGTCGCCTCGTCTCCGCAGGCCCCCCTCGTACTCAGCCCAATTGCGAACTCGATACCGGGACTTCGCGTACTTGTACTGGCTACGCTTCGGGTACTTCATCGGTGGTGACTCCGGGTCGGGGGCCTATCACCACAATCATGTGGCGAAGCCCGGAGCCATGCACCAGGGCCCCCCGGAGGAGGGAGAGGAGAAGAGCGCGGTTGAGGAGAGTACCCGTGGTCATTAGCTTTTCTGGCCTCGGGGCCTGTAGCTCAGTTGGTTAGAGCGCACGCCTGATAAGCGTGAGGTCGGAAGTTCAAATCTTCCCAGGCCCACTGGTACGGATCGTTGCCCCCGTTGCACTTCGGTGCGGTGGGGGTTTCGTGTTTCCTGTTCACGATCACCTCTGCTGTCAATTACTGCTGTCAGGACCACCGGACACCGCCCTCAATTCTGCTCGGATGTCCTCCGGTCCAATCTCGTCGTACACGCCTCGTAGCGTATCGTATCGTGTGCCGCTGATCGCCTCCTGTACTCCTGGCGACAGCCGCCGGAACTGTGGATTCCTCACACCGGATCGTTTCTCGGCGTGGAACCCGACGCCCCTGAGACGCTCACTGAGCCCCTCTCGTTCCGCCTCCGGCACCTTAGCCAGCCAACATGCCTTCGCTCGCCTGAGCCACGTCTGACACGTGTGGCGCGATCTACACGCGCCGTCCTTCCCGGCAAAGATTGTCAACGGCCATCGAAAGCTGCACAGGTCTGGCCATCGAAAATTGCACACTTGGCGGAGGTGACGAGCCTCTAGTTCGTCGTTTTCTCCTTTGCTCTTGCTCTCTTTCTCTTCGGGGGTGAAGGGCTCGACTCCGCAGGAGGCGAGTGGAGGATCTTGGAGAGGTCGGTGTGCTTGCGCATCCGGTAGCTGCTGCCGCGGATGTTGACGATATGGCAGGGATGCAGCAGGCGATCGATGAGCGCAGCGGCCATGACCTCGTCGCCCAAGATCTGGCCCCACTCCTCGAAGCCTTTATTGGAGGTCAGCACAGTGGATGCGCGCTCATAGCGCCGGTTGATGAGTGGGAAGAAGAGCATGGCGCCGGTCTGGCTGACCGGCAGAGTACAGATGATGTGAATCACGGCAAGAATCGTCTAAGTTAAACTAGGACTGCACGATCTGCCGCACTTGCCGTTCGACGATATCTGACTCCACCGTACTGAAACAGCGGAAAAACGCCACCAAATGGCGGGACTCCCGGGTCGTATCAGATCCCACGTCAGCAACCCGCCTTGAGTTGAGTTCCTCACGCTGGCTGTTGCAGCGTGTTCATCGGTAAACGGCGCCCATTTCCGTGTGCGCGCCCATGTCACCATCCGCCGGGGGGTCACTCCGGGGTCACTCCCGGCTAATGACCTGACCCCCTGAAACGAGACCAGGTGCAATGTTAGGATCGACCTGGTCTGAAGTTTTTCAGCGAGGAGGTCAGGATGGGAAGGAAGCGACACACTCCGGAGCAGATCATCACTGCACTGCGGGAGGCAGAGGTGGGTCTGGCCCGCGGCAAATCCGTGAAAGCTGATCAGCCGGTAGCTGGGCATCACCGAGCAGACGTACTACCGGTGGAGGCGGGAGTACGGCGGGATGAAGGTGAGCCAGGCACGGCGCCTGAAGGAGCTCGAGCGCGAGAACGGGCGCCTGAAGCGAGCAGTGGCGGACTTGACACTGGACAAGCTGATCCTGGAGGAAGCGGCCAAGGGAAACTTCTGAGCCCCGAGCGCCGACGCAGGGCGCTGGTGCATCTGTCTTTACCCTACGCTCTAAGAGAAGAGTGCGGGCTGAGGATGACACATAGCGGGTAATCGGAAGTGCGCCCGGAGAGGCGCACCGTTGCCGTCGGCCCTTGGCGCGCGCGCTTCCTCAGCACGACGCTTCGCTTCTTGGCGGCCTGCAGACCGCGCCGTACTCCCCGAGTGCCCGCTCGTCGCCATGAAGGATCGCCCGCTCAATGCGGGCGGCCTCTTCAGAAACCCCGGCGTCCGGGGCCTCCGGCCCGGAGGCCCCGGCCCAGCCTCCGAGGATCGCCCGGCCTCGCTCTAGCTCCCGTAGGAGCGCGCGAAACGTGCGGCCGGCCTCGCTCGCGACAAGCCGACACGCCGGGTCTTCCTTACGCTGGTTCGTTCGTGCAGGACCTCGAATTCCGTAGTTTAGGGATCGCCTGGCTCCGCGGGTCTAGGTCTTTCTCACCAGCTCAACGACAATTCGACGGCGCCGCCGTTTGATCACGTCCCCGCCGGTCCGGATCCGACGCTTCCATTGCTAAACAAGGGGCTACAGGCTCTCAGCGATCAATTCGGCGTTCCGGTCGCTTGCGCGTATCGATAGCTACAACCGCGGGTGGCTCCCAGGGCGCCATGGATACCGGACTCCGTTCCAGGTCCGCGAGGAGCTCACCCGTAAGGCGGCATGATTAAGCCGCGCTCTTGTCCAGTAAATCGGGACTGGTTCAAGCGCCCTTCGTAAGCTCCTCGTCACTACAACCTTTGAACGCGGATCGTGTTGCTCAGCCCGAGCTCGTCCAGAGTCTGCTGCAGCTCGGTCTCCATGTTCCGTGCAAACTGCGAGCTGACACTCACGGAGAACTCGACGCCTACCCTGAGGTCGTCTCCCGACCGGAGCTTAGGCAAGACTTTGGTTCCGAGCCGGTTCCAGAGTTCGGGGGGCACGGTACCGGCAAGGCGAAGGATTGTCTTCTCAGCAACCGGAGTTGGCTCTGGATCAGGTTTCGGTTCAGGCTCGGGTTCCGGGCCCGGGCCTGGTGGGGGTCCGGGTTGTGGGTGCTCATCCCCTGCAGGCATGGTCTTGAGTTCTTCGGCTCTGGCCTTAGTCAACAGGAAGACACCCGATTCAAAGGCGACCTCTTCTTGGCGGATCAGCTCGGCATACCACAGCCGACTGTAGGTGCCATCGTTCTCGGCACCGGATGCCAAGCCGAAGTCTCCGTTCTCCACGAACGCTGTGATCTGCCTACGGAGGATCGCATCAGGGTCGATCAACCGTGTTAGCGAGCCGTCGAGGAAGCTCTGTCGCAAGCTCGTGAGCGGCCATGCCCCGGTGCTCTGGAACGTGGGCGGCCAGTGACGGTCAATGTAACCGGCGCCTACGCTCTCGTTCAGCAGGGCCTCGGATTTCAACGCTCCGATGACACGGCCACAGAGTGTTTCGCTCGCGCTAGCGTGGCCAGCGCCGAGGTCGATGCGTTTGAGACCGTACTGCGCCTCTGAATCGGACAGTGCCACGAAGCGATAGCTGGCCCACACTGCGTCCTTGGAAGCTTCCTCCGCGTCGCTGACCTTGAGCTGGACTTCGACACGGTCAGCACGGTCGAACTCGGCACCTAGGACACCCTCCGCCACCTCGCGCGCCACACGCTGCCAAGCAAGCCACAACTCAACCTTCTCGCGAAGTTCCCGTCCTGGTTTCCTGGCGCACCAGACCAACGAGCCAGGGTAGAGCCGTGGGGACTTGCCCCGTTCCTTCGTCCATTCGCCGATCCGCTCGACTACCTGGTCGCCGTCCTTCCATTCCGTCTCCGGGTCGACGACGATCAACGCGAGGCGCGGCGAGTCCTGGACTGCGGCACTGTCCTCCGGGAAGACGACGACGGGCAGGGTTGCACCACGCTTGAACTCGCTCTCGACGAGCTTGCGGACTGCCGGCTTGATCTCCGTTTCTTCGTCCAGCGAAGCACGCCTGTCGCTGACGACCTTCTTCAATGTCGCCTGGTGGTGGATGCAGTAGCCGTCCGTCCCGACCTTGCGAATGAAGAACCCGGATGTCTCCAGGGCTGCCGCAGCGTTGTCGATGGTGGTGGTATCAACCTCTGGCTCACCAAGCGCGAAGCGCAGTTCGGGCCAATGAGCCACCTTGTCTACTTGTCCTCCGGAGGACTCGAATAGGATAGTCGTGCCCACGCGGCGGTGGATGTCGCGCAGAACACCCTGGGCGTCCACATCCAGGGCTTTCGCATGCGCCATCGGACCAGCCAGGTCGGCGTCGATCCAGCGCTGTCTGACAAATGGCTCGGAAATGACCCTCATCCACATCCTCGAGTAGCCGCTCCTCGAGGTCGGCGTCACCTAGCTTGCCTGCGTAATAGTCCCGCAGCACACGCTCCAGGTGAGCGGAGGGCAAGATCTCGCCCACGACGTTGAACACTGCATCGTCATCGAGGGCATCGCGGATCTCCTGGAGTTTGTCCAGGAGGCGTTGCAGCACCCGCCCCTCGATCGTGTTGGTCGCAACGAAGTTGAAGATCAGGCAGTCGTGCTGTTGTCCGTAGCGGTGGATGCGGCCCATGCGCTGTTCGAGCCGATTCGGATTCCATGGGATGTCGTAGTTGAACAGGATGTGACAGCACTGAAGGTTGATGCCTTCACCGGCCGCCTCGGTCGCTACTAGCACCTGGATGGCACCTTCGCGGAACTGCTGTTCCGTGTAGATCCGGCTCCCCGGTTCGTCGCGTGAGCCAGGCTTCATGCTGCCGTGGATGCAGCCCACGCTGAAGCCCCACGCCTTCAACTGCTCCATCAAATGGTCGAGGGTATCCTTGAACTCGGTGAAGAGCAGCAGTCGCTGGTCCGGGCGGTCGAAGAATCCCTCATCCCGCATGATCTCGCGAAGATGTCCGAGTTTCGCCTCCTTGGCCGAGCCCTCGACGGCTTTCGCCTCTTCGGCCAGCTCTAGCAGTTCGGCCACCTCCTCACGTACCTGGTCCGCATTGCCGGCTAGCGTGACCGCTTCCAGCATTCGCTCCAGGCGCTCACGCTCGGCTTCCTCGAACTCCTCGAGCTCTTCCCAGTCGGGTAGGTCCGGCGGCGCCGTCCGCACCAGCTCCTGAGCGCGCTTGAGACCCTCCTTCAGTCGCCTTGCTCGGTTTTCTAGCGACCGCCGCATGGCGTAGGTACTTGAAGCCAGGCGCCGCTGATATAGCGACATCAAGAAACCGACCGCCCGGGCCCGTGGATTGTCGCCGTCCGCTGCGGCACGGGCGCTCTGTCGTTTCACGAACCGGGTGATCTTCTGGTAGAGTTCGAACTCCGGACCATCGATGGCGAAGGCAGCTGTACGAGCGATGCGCTTGGTGAATATCGGCCTTGCGGTCCACACGCCGTCAGCTTGGCGCTCCGGAAAATAGACCATCGCCTCCTTGGTGCGTCGCAGGTAGAAGGGTGCCCGCCTCCGATCCATGGCTTCGTGGATCGACTTCACATCGGCGTAGGCGTCCCGGTCAAGCAGCTGCAGGAACAGCGTGAAGTTCTCTGGGTCGCCCTTGTGCGGGGTGGCGGTCAACAGCAGCAAGTGATCGGTGCTGTCGCGCAGCATTTCCCCAAGCCTGTAGCGCTGGCTCTTATGGCTCTCGTCACGTGCCGACATGCGGTGTGCCTCGTCGACGATCACCAGATCCCAGTGTACCTGCTGTACGCCAGGCAAGATCTCCGTGCGCTTGGCGAGGTCGAGCGACGTGATGATCTGTTTCTGCTCCATCCACTGGTTGACCCCGAACTGATCGCGGATGTCGCTGCCCTTCAGCACGACGAACTTCTCGTCGAATTTTTCCTTCAGCTCCCGCTGCCACTGAAACGACAGGTTCGCGGGACAGACCACGAGCACCCGTTCAATAAGGCCCCGCAGCTTCAGTTCACGGACGAGGAGGCCTGCCATGATGGTCTTGCCTGCACCCGCATCGTCCGCAAGCAGGAAACGCACGCTGGGCAGCTTCAGAAGGTGTTCGTAGACGGCTTCAAGCTGGTGCGGCAGCGGGTCCACACGAGAGATGGAAAGTCCGAAATAGGGATCGAACTCCCAGGCAATGCCCAGCGAATAGGCCTGGAGGCCGATCCGCAGTAGCCGCCCATCGCCATCGTAGGATAGAGCAGAGTCGGCGATGCTTAGCTTCGCAATGTCAGCCGAGGTGAGTGTGACTCGCCGGAACCGCTCTGAACGCTGGCCCACAAGGCCTGCCACCCAAACGCCGGGACCGTTGGCGCGAACCGTCTCCACCTGCATGGGCTCACTGAACAGGGTTCCGGTGAGGACCTGTCCTTCGCGGATGGGCACTTCAGCACTCAGCACATCTACTTCCTGTTCTCAGACCGCGCGGGATTGAGATCGGCCGTCGGGTCCGAAGAAGGCCGGTACCATCGTGAAACTCTTCCCCGTTCGCGAAGTCGTCAACTGAAGATGCGACTCTAACCTCCCACATTCTACTGCGTGGCCAACCTGCGGCACATGCGCGCGGCAAAGACCGGCACGCCGTCGGGACTAGAAACTCCAAGCCAAGCATCACGGAAACGACCGTCCTTGGATTGCCGCACGCCGAGTGTTGCGCCCATACGGCGTCGGCTGCTCATCGGAAATTGCGCTCTGGAGATCCGCACCTACGAGCTCTTCCTTCGTTACGTCGGAGACGTGGGAGATTTCGTGAAGTACGCACTCCTGAGGGCGATCCGAGGAACGAAGCGTCTCGGTGTCGCTTGGTACCTGCATCCCAACGCTGGACCCGCCGGTGACGGAAGGCACACTGCCCACCTCCAGAATCCGGACGAGTGGCGGCACCTTGACGCTGAGTTATTCGACGCGCTGACTGGCTTGTCCTACTCAGCGGGCTTTTGCCTTCCGAGGAGATTCCGCATCGAGCTTTATGTGGATGCCGACGATCAGGACCAAGCAACTCGGCGCTTTGATGCCTTGACGGGGCGGCGCGAAGAGATCGAAGACCAGTTCGGCGAGAATCTAGAATGGGAGCGCCTGGAGTCACGTCGGGCGAGCCGGATAGCCAGCTACTATCAGGACGACATTGGTGTCGAGGAGCGTGACCGCTGGCCGGACCTCCGAGCGTGGGCTATAGAGCGCCTCGGCGCTCTGCGGGAAGCCCTCCAGTCACACGTTGACGCACTGCCGTAGTCCCGCTCCACCCAGAGTCGTGCTCAAGTCTGCCAACGCCGAGTACGACAGCTACGAACGCCCCGCCGACGAGATCCGTGTCGTAGGTCGCGTCGTCTGGGTATCGAGACGGCTGTAGGGCTCGCCGAAGGCCGGTCACACGGCCACTTGTGGAGGAAGGGCCGTCCACCCGCACCACGGGTGGCGGATCGTGCGCCGGTGCCCAGTGCTCGACGCGCCTGCGAAAGACCGGGGCGAACCTGTGCGGTACTTCCGCTTGGTGGTCGGCTTCGTCCTCCGAATCGGGGCGAGGGGGGATGCGGACCGGAGCAGTTCGGGAGACAACGATAAGTAATGACGATCAGGAGGAGGACACAGTCCGCAAATAGTGCCGACCAGAATGGACCGGTGCTGACCCCAAGCCCAGCTTTGCGCTCGCGCACTACGGCCTTGCGTTGTGTCTCGCGTTCATGGGCCGTCCGGAAGCAGCCGTACCTGAGTTTGAGTTGGCCGAGCAACTAAGCCCGCACGACCCGTATCTTCCGGTGTTCCAGGCCGTTCGAGCTGGGGTCCTCAGCGTGTTGGGGCGGTTTCAACAGGCCGAGGAATGTGCTCGGCTAGCGTCACATCACCCGAGAGCCAGCTTTTGGGCCTACGCGAATTTGGCCGCGGCGTTGTCCGGGCAGGGGAGATTCGAAGAAGCGCGGGCGGCAGTGAGCACATTGTTAGAGATGCAGCCGGATTTCTCCCCTGAGTTCTTCGAGCGAGTTTGGCCAAATACGGACCGTACGTTCTTCGCCACGTATTTCAACCTTCTTCGTGAGGCCGGCCTCGACATCCCCAACGAGTCGGCAGCGGCTGGCTGATGTTTTTGATAGTCCGGCTTCGGGGCCCACGTGGAGATGCGCACCAAATCGCTTGATACTCATGCAGGCCCCCTCCTGGACCTCTCACAGAGAGGACGGAATGATCAGAGCGCGACGCTCGATCCATCCAACCCAGGAGGGGAACCATGCGCTTCTACACCGGCCAGCATCGATACTACTGTGGCATCGACCTTCACGCTCGCACGCTCTACCTCTGCGTTCTGGACGGCCAGGGCAAGATACGACTGCACAAGAGGCTACGCTGTGAGCGCGAGGCACTGCTTCGCGCCCTCGAGCCCTACCGTTTGGACCTCGTGGTGGGCAGCGAGTGCATCTTCTGCTGGTACTGGCTCGCCGATCTATGTGCTCGTGAGCAGATCCACTTCGTGCTCGGCCATGCGCTCTACATGAAGGCGATCCACGGGGCCAAGGCCAAGAACGACCACATCGACTCGCACAAGACGGCGGTCTTGCTGCGTGGTGGTGCGTTCCCGGTGGCCTACGTCTATCCTCCCCAGATGCGAGCCACGCGCGATGTGCTCCGGCGCCGACTCTACTTCGTGCGCAAGCGCGGCGAGCTCCTCGCCCACGTCCGCAACACCTTTCATCAGTACAACCTGCCTCGGCCCCCGGGTCAGCTCCTCTACAAGAAGAACCGAGAGGGACTGGCCCAGGCGTTCGACGATCCCATGATCCAGAGGACCATTGAGGCGGACCTCGCCCTGGCCGATCGCTACGACCCCGTGATCCGAGAACTCGAGCGTACGGTCGAAGAAGAAGCCCGTGTCCACGACTCCGACACGCTGGAGCGGCTCCGAACCATCCCCGGCATCGGTCGGATCCTGGCGCTCACGCTGCTCTATGAGATCCACGACATCGCTCGCTTCAGCACAGTGCAGCGCTTCAGCTCCTACTGTCGACTCGCCAAGCCCGAGCACCGCAGTGCAGGCAAGCGGGTCGGCAGCGGAGGAGCCAAGATCGGTAACGCACACCTCAAGTGGGCGTTCAGCGAGGCTGCCGTCCTCTTCCTACGCGACAACGTCCGCGGCCCAGGGCCATCTCAAGAGGCTCGCGCGCCGCCACGGCAAGGGCAAGGCGCTCAGCATCCTCGCGGCTCGCATCGGTCGCGCCACCTACTTCATGCTCAAGAACGGGGAGGCATTCCACACCGAACGCTTCTATACACGCACCTGACGGGGAGGGGAGGTCGCGAGCCCCGATTTCTAACTCGAGCGGGCACCGGATGCCTGACAGCCGCCTCGCTTGATTGGACGCCTCCTCCCGCTCCCCACACATCGAAGGCGGTCTAACTCAGGACTCTGCCCCTCACCCGAGCCCGGAGCTAACTGGTCCGGCGCCTCACGGCCCGAGCCTGCTCACCTTGAATGGAGTCGGACGGCACGAGGGCACAGATGAATTTCTAGGTCGTAGGAGCCCACAGCAGGCTCCTGCTCCGCCGCTCCTTCGAGCTCGCCTCGAAGGGCACCCGGCGGTTGAACCTCGATAAGTGTTTGGTGCAGAGCTCGGAAGTGCTCGCACCTGTTGACGGAAACCAAGTCAGAGGACTCGACGACCGACGCTCACTTCATTACGCGCCGCTCCGCGACGCGCCGGGGGACATGCGCGCTCTTGACTCCGGGGGCCTGATAAGTGTTTGGAATGTGGCGAGCGGAAGATCCCGAGCTAGGAAAGTGAACCAGCCCCGTACCGGGGGCGCCTTATCTTCGAGGCAGCAGAACGGGTCGCTGAGCGCTGCACCTAGCAGTCCGTGGAAGAAATAGGTTCCCAGCGGATGATGGGTGGGAGAGAAGGCAGACACGCGGGGGCTGTGTTGTTGTGCAAGAAGCGGGTTTTGGGGTCTGACGAGGCGATATTCGGCCCAAGGAAGGCGAAATAGCGCCGAATACGGCGGAAAAAGCGCGAGACGCGGGTTGTAACCTGAGTTGCGAGCGCAGCTTGTACGGTAGCGAGGCCCTGTAACGCACGGGGGGTTCCAACCCCGAACCGCTTGCGCATGAGAAGGCCGAGGTTGAAGGCCGCCGCGTGGATCAACATCCGTTTTCGAATCTCCTCCTGGCCCCGTATGTGGACGCGACGCAGCCCTCCGGTCACAAGCAAGTGCGCAAACCCCCGCTCCACCTTCTCGCCGCGCTGGCGCAGCAGCCGCATCCCCCGGTTGCCGCGGATCCGGCGGCGGTTGTCGTAGGTCGGCGTCTGCGCGTCCCGGTTGTTCTTCCATTTCCGGCGCCCGCGGTTGGGCTCGCTCACATAGCTGCGCAGCTCCCGCTCCTTCACGCCCGTCATGGTCTTGTTCGAGTGGTAGCCTTTGTCGGCCACCACTTCCTCGGGCTCTACCTGCACTACTTCCAGCTGCCGCTCTGCCTCGTCCAGCGTGTTGGGCAGCGACGCCACATCTCCCCCGTCCATCGTCTGCACCGTCACCGCCACAAGCGCACCGGTCTCCATGTCGACCGCCTGCTCCAACTTGTGCGCCAGGCGCGTCCTGCCGTCCTTCATCTTCGTGATCCGCGCCTCCGGGTCGTGCGGATGCACCCAGTCCTTGTTCGAGCCCTTCTTCGGACGCTTCCGGTCCAGCGTCGTCAGATCCTTGCGCGTCGGCGTCTCGATCCCCGACGCCCGGGCCACCTGCTCCAGCCATTCATCGTAGCCCAACCCGTCGTCGCGCCGCACGATCGTGCGCATCGCCGCATTCGCCTCCAGCGTCGTCGAGTCGACGCCCAGCGTCTTGCCGCTCAGCAACCCCGACCCCTTCAGCAGCTCCAGCACCCGCCCGAACACCGCCGCGTGCGCTTCCACGCTCAGGCGCTTGCGCGTCTTCGACAGGGTCGAATGCTCCGGCGGGTTCTTCGCCCACCCGTATCCCAGAAACTCACGCAACGACAACGAGTCCCCACACCGCCAGGCAATGCCCCGCTCCGAGCCGATCCCTTCCAGGTAGCCCACCATCATCATTCGGAAATACACCCCGGGAGCAATCCCCGGCCGACCCCGATTGTCCGCGTAGCACTCACGGCATGCCTCTTCCGCGAACTCGTCAAACCCGCTTTTCGCCAGAAGCTCGTTCAAGGCCCAGTAGAACGGGTTGTCCAAGGCCCGAATCTCGCTCGCCACCACGAACATCTCGCCCTGCCGAGCCTCGGGCCGCTTGCCTACCGCCATCGCCGTCCTCGCTGCAAAAACCCTCGTGTCCTCCTGATTTAACACAACAGCGATGACCGGACTTTATCCACGGTCTGCTAGGCGTGCCCTCCCTTCGAGAATCTTCGTCCTACAGAGTGGCATCTGCGAGACTCCTGGAATCTGCCGTCCATGCCGTCCGCGCCGTCCGGGCGCGAGCGTCAAAAGACCGGCTGGTGATTTCAGGAGGAGCCTAACCCTCTCTGGAGGCCCGTGGTGTCAAGAGCGGGTCCCGAGAGGACCGAGAGCCCCCAAGAGCCCTATATACGCGCGTATATATACGCGTATACTATGTAGGAGTACGGCTGCTAAATCGGTGCTACATCGCAGCTAAATCGCTATCAATGGCCGCCGCTGACCGAGTTTTCGGGGGCGCTCACGATGCTCTCCTCAGAGCCACTTCCAGCTCCCCGTAGTGGACGTGCGTATAGACCATCGTGCTGCTCAGGTCGGCGTGACCGAGGGCCTTCTGGACGAGCCTAAGGTTGGTTGTCTCTCGGGAGAGATCCGTCGCGAACGTGTGCCGCAGGCTATGCGGGGCGAGACGCTCCCACTCCGCGACACGCGCCCGCCGAGCCATCCTCTTCACCATCTCGCGCATGTAGCGGGTGGAGACCTGCCCTCCCTTTCGGGTCGGAAAGAGCCACAGCGACTCAGGCCGCCTCCCGAGCCACTCGCCGATTAGGTCCCGCAACTCGTCACGAATCCACAGAACTCGGTCCTTCGCACCCTTGCCTTTCCTGACTAGCAAACGGCAGGTCGTCATGTCCAAATGCTTGGGCCTGAGCGCCACGACCTCCCCGACGCGGAGACCCGCCTCCAGCATGAGGCGACACATGAGCAGATTCCTCATCGGGCTCGCGTACCGCGTGTTGAACTGTGACAGTAATAGCGGCCCAGTCCGCCGTCATATAAGCTGTAAATCTATGATATACTGTACGTTACGTATTCCATAAAACGTCCTCCGTCACCCCTGTGATCACCCTTTACGCTTCGGGTTGCGGAATCCCCCCAAAACCCCCGAACACCTGGAGCTTGAACTGGCGCCCGAAAACTACCGGCTCAAGCTGAGTTCGCTGCCCAAGGTCTGCCCCGACAAGAACTTCAAGTTCCGGGTGACCGGAAACCGGCCCGCCTACCGGCTCAGGGGCTGTATACGTAGACCACCGGCAGCTTGGAAACGTCGGTGACGCTCCTGTCCGTGTGGTGGTAGATGTTCATCCGTCCCGTGCCGCAGTCGCCGAACCGGTCGCAGGATAGCGTCCCGAGCAGGCCGCTCATAGCGGTTGCCCCCACCTGCTCGCGCAGTGCCGCCCGGTCTATGTGCAGCCTGTCACCGTCCTCCACGGCAACGGCCTCGATGGCCGAGAGGAGGATGCTGGTCGCATCGTAGGCGTGCGCCCAATAGGGTGACTCGGGGAACCCGCCGTGCCTGGCCTCGAACGCGGCGAGAACCTGCTCCCCGCTCCGTCCTGTCACCTCGTTGACGTTTGAGCGAAAGTCCGATTCCGGCCCCGCGAAGTAGATCCCCTCCGACTGCGGCGTTTCCAGGAACGCGGAGACCAGCAGCCCGGCCGCTGAAATCAGGGTCGTCCCTTCAAGCCCGTGTAAGGCCCGGGCCTGCGCGGCAAAGGCGGATCCCTCCGTGATGAACAGCGGG
Organism: Longimicrobiales bacterium; assembly: GCA_965197725.1. GTDB lineage: Bacteria > Gemmatimonadota > Gemmatimonadetes > Longimicrobiales > Gaopeijiaceae > UBA1138. Next base: position 130,428 of record CBDANQ010000059.1, on the reverse strand, counting down.
AAGAAGATGGCGTCCGGGCCGGCGACCGCGAACTGCTCCAGAACCTCCGTCATGTCGGTGTCACCCTTCTCGATTTCTGCCCGGGCCGGCACTTTGCCCCCGAGGGCCGAAAACGCGTCGGCGAACGCCGCCACGAGGGCGGACGTGTAGGGGTCGCCGTCGTGAACGGTGGCCACGCTCCGCAGCTCCAGCTGGTTGTAGACGAAGTCCGAGAGGGCGCGTGCCTGGTGGAGGTCGTTGGACGACACGCGAAAGTAACCGGCGTGATAGTCGGGGTTCGCGTTGCCGGCCAGGTCGGAGGTGAGCCGCGGCGAGGTGTTGCCCGGCGAAATCATGACCAAGCCCGCGTCGCTGATGACGGGCGACGCCGCCACGGCCGCGGCCGAGCAGATTGTTCCGATGACGCCGGCCACCTGCGGGTCCCCGATGATTCCAAGCGCACCTTCGCGGCCGCCTTCCGGCGAACAACTGGTGTCAACCGGATCGCCCAGGTCGACCTGACGCCCGTGAACGGGACCCATGTCCTCGACGGCGAACTCGGCCCCGTGCCGGGACACGGCCCCCAGCGACGGCGTGACCGTGACCGAAAGCAGCATGCGGATCCGCACGGCCTCGCCTGCCTCCAAAGTGACCGCACCCAGCGGCCCGGGCTCGAATTCCGGCGGTGTGGTTGTACTTGGTGTGGTTGGACTTGGTGTGGTTGGACTTGGTGTGGTTGGACTTTCTTTGCATCCCGGCGTCGCAAGAACGGCGATCAGCGCCGCGACGGAAAAAACGATGCGCTTTCGCATGAGACCGACTCCTTCTTTTCTGTCATGTGTCGTGGGGTGACGGTCTATCCACCGGCGTGGACAGCCGCGCATCACTAACGTTAAACCGCCGGTTCGGATCCCACCACCTCTGCCCAGCGAACTTCCCTCATGCCAGGCGTCGAGGGCCGGGCTGCCGGTCGGTCGGGGCCTCCCCGGCTTCGGCCCATACGCTTGGCCGGCTCCTCGCCGTCCGGCGTGACATCGAGGTGACCCGCAGCCGCGCCTTCAATTGGCTGACGGTGACGGGCACGTCGCACGAGCGGTGCGGGCGCCGGCAGTCCAACGTCGGCGATATCGCCCGCGGCCTCTTACAGGTTGGCGGACTTCGTCCCAATCCCGGTGAACAGCAAGATCGCGGCCATCTCAATCATGCGGCTATCGATGGCCACGGCCTTGGCCCGCCCGCTGGCGAGCTCGGCCGACGTGGCGCGAGCGGCGACCATGGCGGTGCGGTGGGTCAGCCATCGGCGCACCGGCGGCGGGTTTCGGGGGGCCGCACCGGCCGCGCGACCGCTGCCCCGGCAGCGGCACGGGAAGCTGGGGGATCGAAGGGGCGCCCACTGCTCCATCAGCACGCGCCGCCGCTCGAACAGGTCCGAGCGGGCGTAGGCCGCCTCCACCCTGTTGCGGACCGCGTGCGCCAACGCCGCCTCCATGACCGCGTGCGGCGCGTCCGTGCGCTCGGCCGCCCAGTCGCGAAAGCTGGAACGGAAGCCGCTACGCTGTTTCGCCCGGGGGTCGCCACCCGCACGGGCCACCTTGCGGTTGGCCAGCGCCGCGTCCCGGGCCTCGGCCAGCGTGACGAGCCGCACGGGACCGAGCCCCAACTCCCGGCGCTTGCCGTGGATGAACAACCGCTGGATCCACTGCTTGTATCCGGACGGCTTGACCCGGAGCACGAGTCCGTGCTCGTCCCAGTACAGGCCCGGTTTATGGACGCTTCGCACGAAGGCGGCGGTGAGCTTCTTGCCGTGTCGGCCCATCTGATCACCCTTTCGCGATCACCCCGGTGATCACCCTTTCAGTAGTGGAACAAGGCGAACGTCCTGACACGGCAGTATAACATAAGTAATGTCCTAACAACCACTTCACTTGTCTTATGGGATTCCCTGAAACCTATCTGGACGGTGCGCAGGAGGAGGCCTGCTCCTCCTGGCTCAGGACCTTCGGCAGCTTCTTTGATCGGCTCATCTCTCTATCTCCCTGCGTCTCGAATGGGATTGAAAAGCCCTCGGCGTTCTCGCCGGGGGGGGGAAGGGTGTTGCGGGCTCGTGGGCCTCTCGTGGCCCTTCAGGGCGTCCTAGAGGCGTCAGTGATCTCCCTTGCCGTTCTCTCCGCCAGGTACCAGACGAGGAGGTTCTTCCTCCCGTCCTCGGTCCAAAGCATGTCGGAGCGGTTGAAGGTGGCCACGAACGCATCCGGGCAATCATACCCGAACGACTCAGTGTCCTCGTTCAGGGCCTCGCGGATTTCGTCAGCGTGGCGGTCGTACAGTTCCACGCAGTCCGTCGTGTAGGTCAGGCCGGGCCAGCCGGTGTCGGCTCCGTAGCGCGCCAAGTCGGCAAGCTGATCGGCGTCGAGCGTCTCCTGGAGCCAGTCGATAAACGTCGCGGGCGTACTCATAGGTCTTCCTCCTTCAAAGTGGGTGGGGTAGAAGACCGGGGGAGGCGAGCGCGGCGGGCTCGAAGGCACACGCCGGTAGGGCCGACTCTCGAATGGAAGCCGTCCTAATTAACAGTCCTTTAGTGGTGCGAGCGTGCGGAGGCAATCTCCGCGAGGGCGGGCCGATGTGGTGTCAGGCCCGGCAGGCTACCGCTTCTTCCTCTTTCCGGTACTCATCCGCAAGCTCGGGGGGCAGTCAAGCGAAACCGGGGCGGGATCGGTATCAATGCACGCCCCACGGGTCCCATATGTCCCCCTCCACGTGAGGGCTGGCGCGCCTGCGGCGCTTGGGAAGGTCTCCGGCTCGCTCCCACACCACAGGGCCGGACAAAAGTGCAGCTTACACGCGCTACCTAGAGCGGACGCGATGTTCCTCAGGCAGAAGAGGCCGGGTACGCGTGGGAGGCTGGCCGATCACCACGCCTTCAACGAAGACGCGAAGCCAGGGGATCTGAGCCTTCAATTTTGGGGCCCGCAATCGTCATATGTGAGGCAGATCGCGGCAGCGGCAACGGCAATGCCCACCAACCCCCAAAAGACGCCCCAATTGTTTTCCCTACACTGAAGTGCCGGACTTCGAGGGTGCTGACATCAGAGATCACCACCGGTGAACGGACCGCTGCTGTTCCGACGATGGAGTCGTTGCGGATAGTCGGACCATCCAGGCGCACCTGCGTGCCGTCCGTCAGCGTGACCCGCACAGTGGACGGCTGCTCGTCAGCAATGAGCTGTGCTGGACTGATCGTCGTGGTGCGCCATGAGTGACATCCAGCGAGATGCAGTACCAGCATCAGGAGGACCATCGGGCGGTAGCGGTGTAGTGTGGCAGGCTTATTCACTTCGAGATCCCCGGTGCTAGTGCCCAACAGCGAGCGATACGGACCATTCAAAGTCGCCCGCTTCGCCTCAGCCGCACGTCCGGTCGGGGTGACAGGGGCAGCTCTTCCCACTTGTCGGTCCTGAACGGAGCCCCGACGACCGCACCGACGACCCCAAAGGCGAGGGCCACTATCGCGGCTCCGACGACAAGGACGACCACCTCCTCGCCCTCGCACGATTCGTCATGTGGAAAACTGAGCTGACCCGTGCTGAAATTGGTTGAGATTTCACAACCCTCACCGATGATTACCCCCGCGACTATCGCTCCCAGACCTCCGCCGACCAAGGCTCCGATGCGGGCACCCTTCCACACTGCACTTGTCCGTCCGTGCACTTCGAGCGTTTCGAGTGACGTGAGCGGGAGAAGAAGCAGTTCGCCCCCGTCCTGGCCGATCTGGAGCCCCAACTCGGTCGCGTCAATCGTGCGCACGAGGCCATCGTGCGTGGCACCTTCGAGAGTGCGGGCACGTACTCGCTCACCAACGAGGAGTGGTGAAACGTCCTGCGCAGCGACGTGAGTGGGAGGACCGCCGATGACCTGACCCGCTGAAACGAGACCAGGTGCAATGTTAGGATCGAGCTGGTCTGAAGCTTTTCAGCGAGGAGGTCAGGATGGGAAGGAAGCGACCCACTCCGGAGCAGATCATCACTGCACTGCGGGAGGCAGAGGTCGGTCTGGCCCGCGGCAAATCCGTGAAGCTGATCAGCCGGGAGCTCGGCATCACCGAGCAGACGTACTACCGGTGGAGGCGGGAGTACGGCGGGATGAAGGTGAGCCAGGCACGGCGCCTGAAGGAGCTCGAGCGCGAGAACGGGCGCCTGAAGCGAGCAGTGGCGGACTTGACACTGGACAAGCTGATCCTGGAGGAAGCAGCCGAGGGAAACTTCTGAGCCCCGAGCGCCGACGACGTTGTGTGGTGCGTGTACGTCAGCAGCTCGGGGCGTCGGAGAGGAGAGCGTGCCGGGTGCTCGGGCAGCCACGCACGACCCAGCGCCGGGCGAGGAAAGTGGCGAGTGACGAGGGGGCGCTCCGAGGTGATATCGTGCGACTCGCGAGTCGATTCGGCCGCTACGGCTACCGACGCGTCACGGACATGCTCCGCATCGAGGGCTGGGGGGTGCACCACAAGCGGGTGGAGCGGATCTGGAGGCAGGAGGGGCTGAAGGTCCCGCAGCGGCAGCCGAAGCGAGGTCGGCTGTGGCTCAACGACGGATCGTGCATCCGGCTGAGGCCGCTGTATCGGGGCCACGTCTGGTCGTACGACTTCGTGGCCTCGAGGACGCACGACGGGCGTGCGCTGAAGCTGCTGACAGTGCTGGACGAGCACACGAGGGAGTGCCTGGCGATCGTGGTGGCTCGCAAGATCCGCTCGCACGACGTGCTCGAGGTGCTGGCCGATCTGTTCGTCCGACACGGGCCTCCCGAGTATCTGAGGTCGGACAACGGAGCGGAGTTCAGCGCGAAGCTCGTGCGGCGGTGGTTGGGGCGCGTGGGCGTCGAGACGCTCTTTATCGAGCCGGGCAGCCCGTGGGAGAACGGCTACAACGAGAGCTTCAACGGCAAGCTCAGGGACGAGCTGTTGAACGGGGAGATCTTCTACTCGTTGGCGGAGGCGGCCGTGCTGGTCGAGCAATGGAGGCGCGAGTACAATACCGTCCGACCCCACAGCGCCTGCGGCGGCTTTCCCCCGGCCCCTGAGGCGATTAAGCCGTCGCCCTGGTTCTTGAGGATGCCCGTCCTTCACGGCCCTCCACAGGTGCTGGGACTAACATAGGATGTGGTACCCGCTCTTGGGGGCAGGTCAAACATGTCCGTGGATGCGACCGCCCGACATTCCGAGCAGCGCATTCTCGTCAGGGAGAACCCCAAATTGGCCGGCCTTTTCCTCGCTGATTTCGACACGATCTGGGGTCGTCTGCCGAGATCGATGTGAGGTGCGGTGAGGGAAGGCGATGAGCCATGGGCAAAAAAAAGCGGGGGGCGGGAGATCAGCCCGCACCCCGAACTTTGAGAACGACGCGCTGGCCGCCTCAATACCACAGTTCGAAGCTAGCCGAGGCATTGATTGCCTGTCAACGGTGGCTGGCGGGCCCCGGTGCTCTCTCCGGATGAATATGGACTCCGTTGTCGACGGCGTCCCGATGACGCTGGAGATTCGCCGGATGAACCAGATCTTGTTCGGGCCCCGCGCGCGCGGTGCCACCGCAGTTACCGACACCGCTGTGCGGCAGATGCTCGAGAAGTTTCGAGAGGCACGTGAGCTTGCGGGTTTCAGGATCTGGCTGGTCGGATCGCGGCTTGAAGCCAACCGCGAGACGTCAGATGTCGATGTGGTCCTTTCGCCCCGAGGCCCGGAGCGGCCACGCGACCGAACCATCGAGGACGCTCTGTGGTTCTGCCGGCTCTATGGTCTCGAGACGATGGTTCCGATTTGCGTCGTCGACCCGTGCTTCAGGGAGGCCGGACCTACCCTCGAGATCGTCGATCTTCCCGCCGACTCGATCGTGACCACGACGAAACTGCTTTCACCGAATCGCCAACGCGACGTTCTGGAAGGTCGGATTCGTGACTATCGTCTCGCCGGACACTTCAGTATCGAGTATTCGCGTCGCGTGGGTGACACGACGTACTACTCCAAACTGCCGCTACGTTTCAGCGATGAGGCGGTTCGGTACCTCCGCCCCGCAGTGGAGATGCGATAGCGAGGGGTCAGCCCGAGTCACCGTAGGATTCCTTGAACTCCCTGTACAGAAGGTAGCCGCCGAGCGCTAGCATGAGCACCACCCCCGCCGTACCACCTATTGCGATGGCCGCACCAACGCGATGGAACTGGGGGTCGCCGACGATCCTCTCCTCCTCCGGACGTCGTTCCAGCGACCCTGGGTCGGTGCCGGCGAGCACATGATAGTCAGAATCCAGCTTCTTAAGTGCCTTTTGGACTTCCTCGGACTCCTGAAGAGCCGGCAGGAGCTCGGCGATCAGAGCCAATAGCTCCCCGTCACCCGCGGGGAGCCTTCTTCCCTTCATTCGCTCATCGATCTGGGAATGGATGACTGCGACCGCCCCTGGATTGCGATCGAATAGTCTCGCCCAAACCGCCACCAAGTTGGCCGTTGCGACGGCGCCGGCATGGGCCTTCGGATCCTGCACGCGTTTCTGTTTGCTTGGCCCCGCCTCTTTGTTTCTCTTCCATTGGCCCCCGCCTCCTAAGTCGTTGCCCTTTTCGCTTCCACGGTGTCTCCCGGCATTCTGAGAGCAGGGTTTCGCGATTCAGATAGGTCTAAGTGGTCGAATGGGGCTACGTGGTCACGTCGAAGCTGACCCAGCCGTAGTTGAAGGTCCCTGAAGAGGGAAAAGAAAAGTGGTGGCTCCGAGGGTGCCCGATCCGATAGGATCGGGTGCGCTAAAAACCCAAAAACGGAGCCACCACGATGAAGAGAACGTACGAAGTAGCGAGTGACACGGACAGGCGTGCGATGGCTGAGTTCGTGAAGCGAGAAGGCCAGTTCCTGCTGCCGATGGTCGAGCTCGTAGAGCACACGGAGCTCGCGATCGACGAAGTCGTCCAGGTGATGGGCCGAGCGACGATCGAGGCGGTACTCGAGATGAGCGCCGAAGGTGTGGCGGGCCCGAAGCAATCGGGCAAGGCACGCGAGGAGGGGGCGACGGTCTGGTACGGCCGCCAGGGCGGTCAGGTCTACCTGTCGGACCGAAAGGTCCGTATCCAGCGGCCTCGGCTGCGTGAGCGGACTGGCGGCCAGGGCGGCGAGGTCGAGGTGCCAGCGTACGAGGCGATGCGCAGGCCGGGCGCCATGGCGGACCGAATGTTGGAGATCCTGATGGCAGGTGTGAGCACCCGGAAATACGGCCAGGTGATCGGCGAGATGGCCGACACGGTGGGGGTGAGCAAGTCGTCGGTGAGCCGCGAGACGATCGAAGCGTCGGAGCGCGTGCTGAAGGAGCTGATGGAGCGGCGGCTGGACGCATGGGATCTGTTGGTGATCTACCTGGACGGTATCCAACTCGGTGCGCACCATGTACTTGCGGCTGTGGGCGTGGACACGGACGGCAAGAAGCACGTGCTGGGGATGCGGCAGGGAGCGAGTGAGAACACCGAAGTGACGACGGCCCTGCTGCAGGATCTGGTCGAGCGGGGTCTGGACCCCGAGCGTCGACGCCTGTTCGTGATCGATGGCTCGAAGGCGTTACGGAAGGCGATTGTTCAGGTGTTCGGCGCGGGCCACTCGGTCCAGAGATGCCGAAATCACAAGCTCAGAAACGTGCTCGCTCACCTACCGAAGGATCAGCACCCGCAGGTGAAGGCCGCGATCCGCGCAGCATGGAAGCTCGATGCGAGGGACGGCGTGCAGAAACTCGAGCAGCTCGCGCGGTGGCTTGAACGAGATCAGCCGTCGGCCGCAGCGAGCCTGAGGGAGGGGCTGGGTGAGATGTTCACAATCAACCGGCTTGGGCTACCGCCTCGGCTGAGGAAGTGCCTCGGCACCACGAACCTGATCGACAGCACCCACGCAGGCGTGAGGCAGAAGACCTATAGGGTGACGAACTGGAAGAACGGAGCGATGGCACTGAGATGGGCCGCTGCCTCCTTCGTCGAGACCGAGAAGAACTACCGACGCATCGTCGGCTTCGACCAACTCTGGATGCTCAAAGCTCACCTCGATGACCGCGAGCCGGTTGCCGAAATGAAGATGGCAGGTTAATCACGAAAGCCTCGGAGTCACCACCTTCAACTGAGCCGGGGACACCTTCGTCACGGCGATCGGGCTCCCCTTGCTGCCGAGTTCCCCATTCTGCGTTTGTTCCACGTAGTGTTCGAGCCCGGTGGATAGCCTCTGAAGGCGCATACTACCAGGTATTCTGACACTCGGCAATCGCAGCATCCCAGTGCGACACAGCCGGCGGACCCGCCGTCCTAGGGATGGCATTTCCAAAGGGGAGCGGGTTCTCTTCGGGGTTCAAGGTAACATAATAATGATCATAGGCGAGTCACTGAAGGGCTGTTTTCCCAGGTTTCATAGGCCGTTTCGTACGCTTCGGTCCACACCCGGCGGGCCGACAGGCGCTGTACACACCCTCAACCCTCGTTGCCCTGATCCTGCGTGCCCAGGCGTGTTGCTCTCTGGGTTGTGGTGCAGGAATCATGTCCTACTATGATTTGCGAGGAGACACCGATCGCGTAACCGGACACTACTTTAGGAGGCAATCCGATGCGAACGATTCGAGCAAAACTGATCTGTTGGATAGTGGCCGCTCTGTTCGCGATGCCAGTCGTTGCGGTGGCACAGATTACACGGATCGTGATCGATCGAGTGGAGTCTCCGACCTACGGTGGGCAGAGACTGGGCGACGTCGGCCAATACGAAAAGCTGGTAGGCCGCGCGTTTGGCGAGGTGGACCCCTCGCATCCGCTGAACGCCGGAATCCAGGACATCGAGCTCGCGCCGAAGAACGCGCGCGGGCGGGTCGAGTATGTGACGGATTTTTACTTGATCAAACCGGTCGATATGAGCAAGGGCAACCACACGCTCGTCCACAACGTGATCAACCGGGGCAACAAAGGCCAATGGAACATCGGCGTTGAGGGCCGCAACGAGCCGACCGGCCCGGGCGATGGGTTCCTCGAGAAGAGGGGGTTTGCCATTCTATGGAGCGCCTGGCAAGGCGACATACTGCGCACCAATGGGCGGCTGAGCATCGACGTTCCGGTGGCAAGAAACCCCGACGGCTCGGAAATCACGGGCGAGGTGCGAACCGAGTACGTTCAGTCTGAGCCAGCCAAGTCTCTTCCGTTGAGCGAGGCGCCCTACACCAGGGGAACAAGGCCCTACGAGACCGTGAGTCTGGACAACACTACTGCGACGCTAACCAAGCGAGTCCGTGAGGGCGACGCGCGGCAACTCATCCCAAATTCCGACTGGGCGTTCGCCGACTGCAGAGACGTACCCTTCCCCGGCCGTCCCAGCACCACGATGATCTGTCCGAAGGACGGTTTCGATACCAACCACATCTACGAGCTGATCTACACGGCCAAGAACCCGACCGTACTCGGGCTGGGATACGCCGCGATTCGCGACCTCCTCGCGTTCTTCCGGCGGGAGGCGGCGGATGGCTCCGGCACGCGGAACCCGCTCGCCGGGCAGATCCAGAACGTCGAGATCTGGGGGTCGTCACAAACCGGGGCCGCCCTGCGGGCGTTCATCCACCTGGGTTTCAACGAGGACCTAAACGGACGACGGGTGGCGGACGGCGCGCATGTGAGGAAAGCGGCCGGCGTACAGCCGCTCAGCGTGCGGTTTGGGCAGCCGGGCCGCGCCCCGTTCGAGCACACGCAGCATCTATTTCCGCGTTATCAGGCCCCGCTTTCCTGGATGCCAACATTCGACCCTCTGACGGGTCGCACGGGTGGGATTCTCGCGCGCTGCATGAAGTCGGATACCTGCCCGAAAATCGTGTCGACCTTCACGTCATCCGAGTTCTACAACCATCGGATGTCCGCCAGCATGACGGATGCACTGGCGACCAAGGATCTACCGTTGCCCGAGAACGTCCGCATGTACTTCGTCGCGGGCACGCCCCACGGGAGCGGTGGCGGGCCGCCGCAGTGCAAGTACCCGGGTAATCCCAATGACTCGCGGTATGCACAGCGAGCCGCTTTCGACGCGCTTCACAAGTGGGTGACGCAGAATATTCTGCCGCCCCCAAGCAAAACGCCCACGCTGCGCGATGGGACGCTCGTTTCTCCGCAGGTCGACTCGCCGTTCGGGCAGGTCGACTGGCCGGCGATTCCGGGCATCACCTATACCGGGCTCGTGAATCGGTTCGAGCTCCTGGATTTCGGGCCCCACTTCCGGCACGAGGATGTGTCCGGCATCATCACGGAAAACCCGCCGCGCCGGATCTCTCGCGAGTATCCGATCCTGGTCCCGCAGGTAGACGCCGACGGTAACGATCTGGGAGGCATTCGGTCCAACCTGTTGCTGGCGCCGACCGCCACCTATACCGGTTTCAACGAAAGGGCGGCGGGCTACTCGGAGGGCGGCTTCTGCGACAACCGAGGCATTATCAGTCCGTTCCCGAAGACCCGTGCGGAACGGCTCGCAACCGGCGATCCGCGCCTGTCGCTCGAGGAGCGTTACAAGAATCATGCGGGATATATGGCTGCGGTGCGGGCGGCGGCAGAGAAGCTGGTTGCGGAGAGATATCTCCTTCCCGAGGATGCTGCGACTATCATTGCCGAGGCCGAGGCGAGCGATGTGCTTCGACGGCTAGGTAATCCAACCGACGTGGCCCCGGTGGCACAGACACCGCCGATCATCGGCGATCGCTCCTCGCCACTACGCCCGCTCTCGAGCGAAGGCAACGTGGGAATCAGCAATGCCGTGCTTCGCAATCAACCTGAGGTTCGTGCCCTGCGCGTCGTCGTGGACCCCAGCGGTACACGCGTGATACACGCGCACACGGGGGTCCAATTCCATTTGTTCGTTCCGATCTCGGGCCCGATGGAGCTGAACCTGGACGGAGGGCAGTCCGTGGACGTGCAACCCTGGCACCCCTATTTCATGGAGGCAGGCACTCAACACGGGTTCCACAACAGCAGCTCCGTGCCGGTGGAGATCATGGAGATCTTCGTGAGGTGAGGAGATCACCCGTCACGGCACTGCTCAATTGCCCATCCGCTGCCGAAGCTCCTCGAACCAGTTCACGACGACCAGGAAACGCTGGGGTTCTCGGGCATCTTCGGCCTCGAGGTCCTGCCGCGAGAACCTCCGCCGGTATGTTCTGGGCGAGAGGATGTTGAACGTGGTCGACCTACAGCGGGGGTACTGAAGTCTCGATCCCCCTCGAGGCCCGCTCGGGACTCGACCCCTGGCAGGAGGGGGAGCTTCCCGCCCCGCCTCGCCCGAAGGGCCTGGCCTGGATGGGGGTGGTAGGCCCGGGCGTCATCGTCCTGGGTTCGTCCATCGGGAGTGGCGAGTTCCTGCTCGGACCGGCCGCGTTCGTGCAGTACGGCCTGACCCTTCTCTGGGTGACGCTGGTCGCGGCCTTCCTGCAGACCGTCCTGAACACCGAGCTGATGCGGTGGACGATCGCGACCGGAGAGCCCGTGTGCATCGGCTTCATGCGCACGAAGCCGTCGGCCCCCTTCTGGGGGTGGTTCTACGCCGGCCTCTACTTTCTCCAGCTCGGGTGGCCCGGCTGGGCCGGGGCCGCGGCGGGCGCGGTCTTCTTCCTCTTCGCCCGGGATCTGGCGGGGCCGGAGCACGCGAGCGTGGTGTACTGGCTCGGGGTAGGCACGTTCGTCGTGTGCGTCGCGATCCTTCTGTTCGGGAGACGTATCGAGCGCACGCTCGAGATTCTGAACTGGATCCTCGTCGCGATCATCCTGGGCAGCTTCTTCGTGCTGGCCGTGATGTTCGTATCGCCCGACACGTGGATCGCAGGGGTCACCGGACTGGTCGGCTACGACCCGGCCACCACGAGCTTCCGCCTGATGCCGAGCGGTGCAGACTACTTCCTGATCGGAGCGTTCGCGGCCTATTCCGGTGCCGGCGGCGTCACGAACCTCACGCTGTCCAACTGGGCCCGGGACAAGGGGTACGGCATGGGCAGCCTCGTGGGCTACATCCCGGCCGTAGTCGGCGGGAAGAAGGTCGAGCTCGCCCATACGGGATACACCTTCGCCGTAACTCCCGAGGCGATGCAGCGGTGGCGCGGTTGGTGGCGCATCGTGAGGGCCGACCAGTGGGGCATATACTTCGTCGGCTCGATACTCGGAATGCTGCTTCCTGCGCTGCTCTACGTCACGTTCATCGAGTTCGGAACCGACATCCGAGGGCTGTCGGTGGCGGCCGCCCTGGCGGACGCCATGGCAACCCGGGCCGGGGCGGCCTACGGTGGCGTCATCGCGCTGTTGGCCGTCTGGGTGTTGTTCAAGACGCAGCTCGATGTCCTCGACGGCATGACACGGGCTGTTACGGACCTACTCTGGACGGGGAGCAGGCGCGTCCGTGCTTGGAGGGGTGGCGACGTCAGGGTGGTCTACTACAGCGTGCTGGTCGCGATCACGCTCTGGGGCATCACCGCTCTACGGCTCGCTCAGCCGATCGTGCTCCTTCAGTTGGGCGCGAACATGGCGGGCATTGTCTTCGTGGTGTCGTCCCTGCACCTGCTCTACATCAATACGCGACTGTTGCCCGAGGCCCTGCGGCCGCCAACGTGGCGGCGAGCGTGCCTGGTGGCCACGTCGCTCTTCTACGGCGCGTTCGTGATTTTGTGGCTACGGGGGCTGTAGTTGATGGCGCGCCTCGCGAGCTTCGCCAGCGGAATGGGAAATTGAAACCTCACATCCCCTGGCTTTGCGTCTTCGTGGAAGGCGTGGTGATCGTCGGCGGTAGGTTGAGCGTTTAACCCCGTCCTGTTCCAAAACTCAGCCGATCGTTAAACGATGAGTTTACAGGGGGTTAGGTTGACCTCTGCCATGTCATTCTCGGTCGACATTGAACTTTTTTTGGACCTGATGAGTTGAGGGACGTTGAACGCGCCTTGGCAGATGCTGCTGGTGACGCTTGTTGGTCGGATGAACGAACAGCAGCGAATCATTAGTGCATACCTGACGGAAGAGAACCGCGTGCTGCGTGAACTGCACGGCAAGAAACGGTTGCGGTTCACGGATGATCAGCGGAGGAGGCTCGCCAGGAAGGGGAGGGCACTCGGGCGAAGTGCGCTGAGGGATCTCGACTGTGTCGTGACGCCGGACACGATTCTGCGATGGCACAGGGAGTTGAGCGCACGGAAATTTGACGGAAGCGCCCTTCGTGGCCCCGGTCGGCCACCGGTAGCTGCCGAGATCCGCTCGCTCACGGCACGCATGGCGAGCGAGAACGAGAGCTGGGGCTACACGCGGATCGTTGGTGAATTGTCGAAGCTGGGCCACAGGGTTTCGCGATCGACGGTTCGGCGGCTTCTGAAGGAGTGTGGGATTGGGCCCGCGCCGGAGCGGTTGCCGCACATGCCAGCCATTACTACCGAGAAGCTGCTTGACCGGTCGATCGAGTATTGGAACAGGACGCCGTCGTGCAATGAGACTTTTGAATCGCTAGACTAGGACAGCGCCGTGACCGAGACCATCAAGATCCCGGCACACCATAGGCACACAAAGCAAACAGCGGCGCCCGCGAGCGCCGACCCCGCATGCTTTGACCTGCCCCCAAGAGCGGGTACCACATCCTATGTTAGTCCCAGCACCTGTGGAGGGCCGTGAAGGACGGGCATCCTCAAGAACCAGGGCGACGGCTTAATCGCCTCAGGGGCCGGGGGAAAGCCGCCGCAGGCGCTGTGGGGTCGGACGGTATTGTACTCGCGCCTCCATTGCTCGACCAGCACGGCCGCCTCCGCCAACGAGTAGAAGATCTCCCCGTTCAACAGCTCGTCCCTGAGCTTGCCGTTGAAGCTCTCGTTGTAGCCGTTCTCCCACGGGCTGCCCGGCTCGATAAAGAGCGTCTCGACGCCCACGCGCCCCCACCACCGCCGCACGAGCTTCGCGGTGAACTCCGCTCCGTTGTCCGACCTCAGATACTCGGGAGGCCCGTGTCGGACGAACAGATCGGCCAGCACCTCGAGCACGTCGTGCGAGCGGATCTTGCGAGCCACCACGATCGCCAGGCACTCCCTCGTGTGCTCGTCCAGCACTGTCAGCAGCTTCAGCGCACGCCCGTCGTGCGTCCTCGAGGCCACGAAGTCGTACGACCAGACGTGGCCCCGATACAGCGGCCTCAGCCGGATGCACGATCCGTCGTTGAGCCACAGCCGACCTCGCTTCGGCTGCCGCTGCGGGACCTTCAGCCCCTCCTGCCTCCAGATCCGCTCCACCCGCTTGTGGTTCACCCCCCAGCCCTCGATGCGGAGCATGTCCGTGACGCGTCGGTAGCCGTAGCGGCCGAAATCGACTCGCGAGTCGCACGATATCACCTCGGAGCGCCCCCTCGTCACTCGCCACTTTCCTCGCCCGGCGCTGGGTCGTGCGTGGCTGCCCGAGCACCCGGCACGCTCTCCTCTCCGACGCCCCGAGCTGCTGACGTACACGCACCACACAACGTCGTCGGCGCTCGGGGCTCAGAAGTTTCCCTCGGCTGCTTCCTCCAGGATCAGCTTGTCCAGTGTCAAGTCCGCCACTGCTCGCTTCAGGCGCCCGTTCTCGCGCTCGAGCTCCTTCAGGCGCCGTGCCTGGCTCACCTTCATCCCGCCGTACTCCCGCCTCCACCGGTAGTACGTCTGCTCGGTGATGCCGAGCTCCCGGCTGATCAGCTTCACGGATTTGCCGCGGGCCAGACCGACCTCTGCCTCCCGCAGTGCAGTGATGATCTGCTCCGGAGTGTGTCGCTTCCTTCCCATCCTGACCTCCTCGCTGAAAAGCTTCAGACCAGCTCGATCCTAACATTGCACCTGGTCTCGTTTCAGGGGGTCAGGTCAAAGAAGCGGATTGAAAACCGGGCCTTTAATCATCTCCTTCGATCGCTCGCGGACTGAAAACGGTTTCTTGTGCGGTTGTTCGGCAATGCCATCAAGTTAGAACTGTTGAGCTTCAGAATCTTTCGGACAAGTGGGGCTCGCGTGCTCGCCACGCTCAGCCCTGCTACCGACCCGGGATCGAGTCGACCGTGGCGACGGTTAGGGAAGCCTGACGGTACGGACCAGCTTGTGCCGCATGACGTCCCGGCTACTGTAGGGATGCTGGACATCGGTGCGGACAGTGAACGCTGGGCGGAACCAGTTGGCACGGAGGACCAGACATGCCGCCGTTTTGGCTCGAGGAGTGATCGCATACTCGACCGAGCCCGACCGTGTCCATGAAGCGGGCGGGGTCACGGTCGCCTGCTTCACGGGGGCGACGAACGTGGACCCGAGCACTGTGGCTTCTTTCGGTGCCGAGTGGAGCAAGTTCCGCGAGTTCAGCGACGACGAGATCGAGGGCGCCGGCAAGGAGTACTTCGACGTAGTGCCGCCGGAACTTCTCACCCGGGAGACCACGGTACTCGACGCCGGTTGTGGCTCCGGCCGCTGGAGTCGATTCTTGGCACCGCGTGTCGGGCGGGTGGAGGCGATCGACCCTAGCAGCGCAGTCTTCGTCGCCGCAGACCAACATCGAGGCCTGTCGAATGTCCGGTTTACACAGGCCGCGATCGATATCATCCCGTTCCACGATGAGACGTTCGACGTGGTGATCTGCCTCGGCGTCCTTCATCACGTTCCCGATACGGCCGGAGCCCTACGCGCTCTGACACGAAAGATCCGACCGGGCGGCCACCTTCTCCTCTACCTCTACTACTCGCTCGACAACCGCGGCGCCGGATACAGAGCCATGTTCGCCGTTACAGACCTCGTCAGGCGCTTCGTTTCGGGACTGCCAGCCCCGGCAAAGCGATGCGCAGCCGACGTGTTGGCGATGAGTGTCTACCTACCCTTGGTGTCGGTGGCACGCATGGTCGCCAAGGTCAACGCCCCGCTTGCCGCGCGACTCCCGCTCGGCTATTACCGTAACAAGAGCCTCCGCATCATCCGCAACGATGCCTTGGATCGGTTCGGCACCCCCCTCGAGCAGCGCTTCAAAAAGGTGGAGATCGCCGACATGCTGGCCGCCGCAGGGATGGAACGCGTGCGTTTCTCGGAGTACGCACCCTTCTGGCACTGCCTCTCCCGAAGAGCTGATAGCACCCGTAGTCGAGGGGCAAACCAAGAGCCTCCCCAGCAACCTACCAGGGAGGCTCTCTCACAACCAAGCAGCAACCGCCAGTAGCCCCCCTACCCCCCCACCACCGCCGGAGCCTTCGTAACCTTCCCCGCCGAGATGCACCGCGTGCACACCCGCACGCGACGGCGCACGCCCTTCTCGTCGACGATCTTGAACGTCTGAAGGTTCGGAAGCCAGCGGCGCCGCGTTTTGTTGTGCGCGTGACTCACGTTGTTGCCCGTTGCCGGGCCTTTGTTACACACGTAGCAAACTCTAGCCATCTGAAGCTTCCTTGATTTTCCCCAGCCGGGGCGGCGATGCATCCACCCACTGATAAACAGAACCTCTAGTTACCGTCGCCAGGCGCGTTGCCGTCGCCGCCGGACCCGGCCGCGACCACGACCTGATTCGCTTCCACGAAGTGGGTGGCGAACTCGGCCGCGAGCCGGTCGCCCTCGCTGATCGTCCCCGCCTCAGCCCAGGCGGTCAGAGCTGAGTCACCCACCGCGTACACGACGCCGATCACCGTGGCGGGCCTGCCCACTGAAAGATCCAGCCCCTCGGCCATCACCTGCTCAGACATCGAGACGAGGAACGGATTGCGGTTGGGCAGTTGAAGCCAGAAGCCCTGTGACCCGAGCGTGCCCGCCACGCTAAGCCCCGCTATGCGGATGTTCTGACCCTCGAACGGCGTGGGATCCGTCTGAAGGTCCACCGCGGCGACCGTGGTCGCCGTACCGAGATCGTCGGTGGCGACCTCGGTGGTGTCTTCCACGAGTCGGAGCTCGCGCTGCGCGTCCGACTCACCCATGAGCCAAAACATGAAACCACCGATGGCCGCGAACGCCATGAACATCAGTAGAGTGCTCAGCTCGGCAGCGCCGCGTCGGGAAGCGTTGTCCAGCATGTCCGAAATCCTGTCCAGTTTGAGTTTGTCCGCCGGAAACACTCGACAAACTAGCTGACGAGCTCGATGAGCGACATCTCCGCCGCGTCACCCTTCCGATGGCCCAGCTTCAGGATGCGTGTATAGCCACCCGGATGCTCCGCGAAACGCGGAGCGATATCGCCGAACAGCTTCCCTAGTACTTCACGATCTTGGATCTTAGTCGCGGCAAGGCGACGTGCATGCAGGTCCCCACGGCG
This sequence comes from Longimicrobiales bacterium, assembly GCA_965197725.1. Lineage (GTDB taxonomy): Bacteria > Gemmatimonadota > Gemmatimonadetes > Longimicrobiales > Gaopeijiaceae > UBA1138. The sequence continues at coordinate 113,180 of CBDANQ010000059.1, read as the reverse complement.
CGCGAGCGTGATGAGACGCTCGGCGTACGGACGGAGTTCCTTGGCCTTGGCTGTGGTCGTCTCGATTCTCTCGTGACGAAACAGCGACGTGGCCATGTTGCGCATGGTCGCCCTCTTGTGGCTTGGGGTACGGGAGAGCTTCCTCCCCTTCTTGCGATGCCGCACGGCTACTGCTCCCCGGCCGCTGCGGCCTCGGCTTCCTCCTCCACGAAGAAAAGGCGTCCGTCCTCGCCCTCCTCGAGCTGCATGCCAAAGCGGAGCGTATGCTCCTCCAAGAAGTCGGAGATCTCCTTGAGCGATTTCTTGCCGAAGTTTTCGATCTGCAACATGTCGTCCTCCGAGCGCTGCACGAGATCACCCAGCGTCTGGATGTTCTCCTTCTGCAGCGAGTTTCGCGAGCGCACGGACAGTTCCGCAAGATCCTCGATGGGCCGCTCGAACAGGTTCTGCAGGCGATCGGAAACCGCGACCGCTCCGGGAGGCGCGACCTCGGGAATGCCACCCTCACCGAAGTAGAGCATGTACTCGAGGTGCTTGCGAACGAGCTCGGCGGCGTACGCCACCGCACGCTCCGGATCGACCGAGCCATCGGTCTCGATATGAAGGGTCAGACGATCGAAATCGGTGCGCTGACCCACGCGGGTCTCCTCGACCGTGAAGTTCGCGCGGCGGACCGGGTTGTAGATCGAGTCGATACGTACGAGGTCCACTGGGGCGCCCCGCGGAATGGGGTGCGCATCCGCGAGCACGAAGCCGCGACCCTTGTTCACGTGCATCTCCAGGTTGACCTCGCGCTTCTCCTGGAGCGTGAACAGATGGTGATCCGGCTCCATGATCGTCGCTCCGGCCGTTGGCTGAATGTCACTAGCCGTGACGGGACCCGTCTTACTGACGCGGATGTGGAGAACCGCATCGTCGACGTCGTCGTCCAGCGTGACGGCGAGCGCCTTCAGGTTCTGGATGACCTGATGAACGTCTTCGACCACGCCTGCGAGCGTCTGGTGCTCATGTACCACGCTGTCGAGGCGGAAGCCCCACACCGCTGAACCGCGCAGTGACGACAGCAGTACACGACGCATGGAGTTGCCCAGCGTATGGCCGAAGCCGCGCTCGAGCGGCTCGATCACGAAGCGGGCATTACGGGTGTCGCCCGGATCCCCGATGCTCTCGATGCGCTCGGGGAGTACCAGTCCGGTGAGATCTAATTCCACGTTGCCTCCTGCTTAGCCTAGGACGCCAGGATCCGCCGAACGAATCCCCGCGATCGGGTCATTTCGAGTAGAGCTCGACGATGAGCTGTTCCCACGCCGCCAGCGGGATGTCCGCGCGGGTCGGTTCGCGAACCAAGCGGCCCACACGCGCCCTCTCGTCGAGCGCGAGCCAATCTGCCAGCGCCGGACGCGTCCGCGCCTCGAGAGCCCCCTGCACGGGCACGATGTCTTTCGACTTGGCCTTCACCGCGATCTCGTCGCCCGCCTTCACGTGGAAGCTCGGGACGTCGACGATGCGGCCGTTCACCTCTACATGACGGTGCCGCACGAGCTGCCGTGCCGCGCTACGACTGACCGCGAAGCCCATGCGGAAGACGATGTTGTCGAGGCGCGTCTCGAGCGAAACGATGAGGTTCGCGCCGGTGATGCCCGGGACATGAGCAGCGCGCTCGAAGAGCGCGCGGAACTGCTTCTCATGCAGCCCATAGATCCGCTTCACCTTCTGCTTCTCTCGGAGCTGAACAGCGTAGTCGGACTGCTTGCGTCGGCGAGCCTGCGCGGGGCCGTGCTGACCCGGCGGGTACTGGCGCCGCTCGACGGGGCACTTTTCGGTGTAACACTTCTGCCCCTTCAAGAAGAGCTTCTGGCCTTCTCGGCGGCAAAGCTTACAAATCGGACCGGTATTACGAGCCATGGCCTAGTGGTATTCCCTCTCGGACACGACTAGACGCGACGCTTCTTCGGCGGCCGACACCCGTTGTGCGGCAGCGGCGTCACGTCTTGGATGGACTTGATCTGGAGACCCACGGCGGCGAGCGCCTGGATTGCGGACTCACGGCCGGAGCCGGGGCCCTGGACACGCACGTCGAGGCGCTTCACGCCCATGCCGACGGCCTCACGTCCCACCTGTTCGGCAGCTACGGTGGCAGCAAACGGGGTCGACTTCTTGGAGCCCTTGAAGCCGGCCTTTCCGGCGCTGGCCCACACGATGACGTTCCCTTGGTTGTCGGCGATTGTGATGATCGTGTTGTTGAAGGTCGCTTTGATGTGAGCGACACCTTCAGCTTCTACGACCTTCTTCGAGCGCTTGGTACGGGTCTTTGGATTTGCCACGTTAGTTGGTGCCTCGGGTGACGCCGCATCGAGTGATACGCCGGCTCAGCGAGCCTGTCGGGCCGCTTACTTCTTCGGCGGCTTTTTCTTTCCCGCTATGGATCTTTGGAGCCCTTGTGCGTGCGCGCGTTGGTATGCGTCCGCTGACCCCTCACGGGTAAACCGCGCCGGTGCCGGAGTCCCCGGTAGCAACCGATGTCCATGAGACGCTTGATGTTCATGGAGGTCTCGGTGCGCAGCGTGCCCTCGACCTTGTAGTTCCCCTCGATCTGCCGACGGAGGCGGTTCACATCATCGTCGTCGAGGTCCTGGGTGCGCCGGTCCGCGTCGACGCCACACTCCCGGATGATCTCCTTCGCGCGCATCGCGCCGATCCCGTAGATGTACGTCAGGGCGACTTCGATTCTCTTCCCACGCGGAAGGTCAACGCCGGCGATACGTGCCACGTTCTACGCTTTGCCTCTTTTCTCGCGATTTCACGTCGCTCATCATCCTTGGCGCTGTTTATGCTTAGGATCCCGCGAGCAAATAACGCGCACGACACCCTTCCGGCGGATCACTTTGCAGTGCTCGCAGATCGGCTTTACGCTGCTTCGAACCTTCACTTCAACATCTCCACTCAACATCTCCACGTTCGTTTGTTGCAGAGCTTTATAATGTAACCAAGCGCTGGTGCGGCTTCAAGCGCCATTCGGGGTGCCAGAACCCGCATGAACCGGGGCTCCGGACACAGTCAGAACCCTTGGGCCGTCCGCGGTGATTCCGACGGTATGCTCGAAGTGTGCCGACGTCGTTCGGTCGGCGGTAACGACCGTCCATCCGTCATCGAGGGTTCTGATGTTCGGTGAACCCGCCGAGAGCATCGGCTCGATGGCCAAAACCATCCCCTCCCTCAGCAACGGACCGTGTCCGCCCCGTCCGTGGTTAGGCACCTGGGGCTCCTCGTGCACGTCGCGTCCCACGCCGTGTCCCACGAGGTCCCTGATGATGCCGAAGCTCGTTCCGTCCACAGTACGCATGACCGCCGCACCGATGTCCCCCACGTGATTCCCGGAGATGGAAGCCTCGATCGCGGCCCACAGGGACCGCTCGGTCACGTCTAGCAATCGCTGCACCTCGTCGCTCACCTCGCCGACGCGAAATGTCCAAGCCGAATCGGAGCACCATCCGTCGACCTTCACACCTACGTCGACTGAAATGACGTCGCCCTCGCGCAGCACGCGCTTCGCACTCGGAATGCCGTGAACGACCTCCTCGTTCACCGAGGTGCACACGCTTCCAGGGAATCCATACAGGCCCTTGAATGCCGGCACGGCACCGTGGTGTGAGACAATGTACTCATCGCAGACGCTGTCGAGGTCCTGGGTCGAGACGCCCGGAACAACTCGCTCGTGGAGCTCGCTGAGCAGTCCGGCGATGATCGCGCCGCCGCGACCGACCGCGTTCATCTCCTCGGGGGTCCGTAGATGGATCATCGCGACTCACACGCCAACAGCGGTTCGCACGTCCGCGTGCACGTCCTCCATACCCCGTTCGGCCTGGACCCGAACCAGGCCTGCGTCACGCGCTTCGTAGTGGGCCACGAGCGGTGCCGTTTGCTCTTGATACACCTTCAGGCGATGGAGCACCGTATCCGGCTCGTCATCGATCCTGTGGATGAGCGGACCGCTGCAGCGGTCGCAGATCCCATCGATCTCCGAGGCGTTCAAGTGGACGTTGAAGATCGCCCCACAGTCCATGCAGCTCCGCCGCCCGCTCAGCCGCTTGAGAAGCGTCTCGTCGGAAGCCTCCAGGAGCACGATCCGGTCGACCTGCCGACCCACATCGGACAGCACCGCATCGAGTCCGTCCGCCTGAGCGGTCGTGCGTGGGAAGCCGTCGAACAGGAGGCTCGCCTCGCTCGCCACGCCCCCTAGGTGGTCGCGAACGAGGTCCAGGATCAGCGCGTCGGGAACGAGCTCTCCGGCATCCATATAGCCCTGAGCCTGCTGGCCGAGCTCGGTGCCGTCACGGCGGGCCGCGCGAAGCAGATCTCCCGTAGAGATGTGCTCGCCACCGATCGCAGCAGCGAGACGCACGGCCTGCGAGCCTTTTCCGACACCCGGCGGACCGAGAAGGATGACGACCGTCGACACCTACATGTACCGCGAGCGGCCCCGCATCTTCACGCGACCCTTCTTCATGAAACCGTCATAGTGACGGAGCATGAGCAGCTGTTGCGCCTGCTGCACGGTGTCCAAACCCACGCCCACGACGATCAGCAGACTCGTGCCACCGAAGAAAAAGGTGTTGATCTGGAAGAAGTCGAAGATCCAGAACGGCACGAGCGCTACGATAGCCAGATAGATCGAGCCGGGTAGGGTCACACGTGTCAGAACGCGGTCGATGTATTCCGCCGTGCGCGCTCCCGGTTTTACACCCGGGATGAAACCACCCTGCTTCTTCAGGTTCTCTGCGAGGTCGATCGGGTTGAAAATGATCGCCGTGTAGAAGTACGTGAAGAACACGATCAGGAGGCCATACGTGATGTAGTAGGGCCAGCCCTGCGGCTGGAAGATCTCGTTGATGGTGTTGAGCAGCGGGACGTCGATGAACGCGGCGGCGGTGCCGGGTACGACGATGAACGACTGCGCAAAGATGATCGGCATGACGCCCGCGGAGTTGATGCGCAGCGGAATGAAGCTCTTCTGGCCCTCTCGGATTCGGCCGCGGCCGACGACCTTGCGTGGGATCTGAACCGGGATCTTGCGGGCCGCCATGGTCATCGCGACCACCGCCGCGGTGACGCCGACCACCACGAAGAGCAGCGCAGCCATATCGAACGCCCCGAGCTCACCGAGCCGGAACGACTCGTAGGTGCGCACGACCGCGGCCGGGAACCCCTGGATGATCGAGAAGAAGATCATGAGCGACATGCCGTTGCCGATGCCGTGCTCCGTGATCTGCTCACCGAGCCACATGACGAAGATAGCGCCCACGGTGAGCGTGATGACCGTCGTGAACGTGAACAGCACGCCGGGCGTGCTGACCGCGCCGGGAATCGCCTGCAGGAACGACGCGTACCCGTAGGCCTGGGCGGCCGACAACCCGATCGTGGTATAACGCGTCCACTGGGTCAGCTTCTTACGGCCCTCCTCACCTTCCTTTTGCAGCTTTTCGATCGTTGGGAAGACCGCGGCGAGCAGTTGAAACATGATGCTCGCGGAGATGTAGGGCATGATGCCCAGCGCCAGGATAGTGGCGCGAGACAGCCCTCCACCCACGAACATGTCGTAGATGCCGAAGAAGGTCCCCTGGAGTTGACCGAACTGCTCACGAAGTGCGCCCACGTCCAGGCTCGGCACCGTGATGTGCGATCCCGCTCGGTAGATGAGCAGGATGAACAAGGTGAAGAGGACCTTCTCTTTGAGTTCCGGAACCCGGAAGAGGTTTTGTACGGGATTCGACATGCTACGAAGCGTCCTCGGCCGTGGCGCCCATGACCGTCACCGATCCCCCTGCCGCCTCGATCTTCTCCTGAGCGCTCTTGCTGAACCTGTGTGCGCTCACATCAAGCGATTTCTCCATATCGCCTTCCCCGAGAATCTTCACGGGCTTGCGAAGCGACGGGATGAGCCCGGCCGCCTTGAGCTCGTCCGGGCCCACGTCACCGTCACACCGGCCCAGGTCCCGCACGTTGACCACTTGATACTCGACGCGGTTGATGTTCTTGAAGCCGCGCTTCGGAACCCGGCGCATGAGCGGCATCTGGCCACCCTCGAAGTCCCGGCGGATGCGTCCGCCCGAGCGCGACTTCTGACCGTCCTGTCCCCGCCCCGCGGTCTTACCCAGGCCGGAGCCTGGTCCGCGACCGACGCGCTTGCCTTTGCGGCGGGAGCCGGCGGGGGGGCTCAGATCGTGTAGTTCTGCCATGTCACAAACTCTCGTTAGTTGTTACCAAGACCGCTCAAATTGGATGCTAAACTAGGCAGGCGAGGATCGGCGTACCGAGGAGTAGCAACGCTACTTCGCAGGTCGACGACCGGAGCCTAACGACGTTCAGCGCCGATTTCAGCGGTCAGCCCTCTACTTCAGCCACGTCCACCATATAGGAGACTTGGTTGATCATCCCCCTAATGGCCGCGCTATCCTCATGGATCACGCTCTGCTGGTGACGCTTTATTCCCAGCGCCCGAAGCGTGCGGCGGTGCTTGGTGAGTCGGCCGATTCCGCTCCGCGTCTGGGTGATCTTGATCATCTTGGGCTTCTTCCTCTTAGCCACTATGCACTCCCAATGCTTCCACCGTCACGCCGCGCTCTTCGGCCGCTCGCTCGGCGGTGACGAGCTCCGTCAGGCCGTTCATGGTAGCGCGCACGACGTTGATCGGGTTGTTCGTACCCAGACTCTTCGTGAGCACATCCTTCACACCCGCTGCCTCGAGCACGGCGCGCACGGGACCACCTGCGACCACACCGGTACCGGGGGCGGCGGGGCGGAGCAACACGCGGCCGGCGCCCCACCGACCCACGATGTCGTGGGGAAGCGTTCCATTCCGGATCGGCACCTTCACCATGTTCTTGCGGGCCTGCTCGAAAGACTTCCGAATCGCTTCGGCGACCTCGTTCGCTTTGGCCAGCGCGATGCCGACGTTCCCCTTCTGATCACCCACGGACACAAGGGCCGAGAACGAGAACCGCCGTCCACCCTTCACGACCTTGGCGACGCGGTTGATGAAGATGACGTTCTCGACGAGATCGGTCTCCCGACCGCGCCCCTGCTTCTTCTTTTTCTTCTGTTCTCCTCCAGCCATCAGAACTCCAGACCTCCCTCTCGTGCGCCGTCGGCGAAGGCTTTCACCCGGCCGTGGTACTTGTATCCACCGCGATCGAAGACCACGGTGTCGATTCCCTGGGCCTTCGCGCGCTCACCGAGCAGCTTCCCGGCCGCGTAGGCGTGCTCTACCCGGCGGTTCTGACCCTCGGCCGCGAAGTCTTTCAACTCGGGGTTGAGGGTCGAAAGCCCGATGAGCGTGCGGCCGGTGTCGTCGTCGATGACCTGAGCCTCGACATTTTTTAACGAGCGAAAGACAACGAGGCGTGGACGCTCCGCGGTGCCGCGCACCTTGTTCCGAACCCGGAAGTGGCGTCGCATCCGCTGAAGCGAACGGCTCTTCTTGAGCTTGCTCTGTTTGATCATCGTCATCGCTATACCCCGGCGGTCTTACCGGCCTTACGCCGAACTTGTTCGCCCTGATACCGGATTCCCTTGCCCTTGTAGGGCTCCGGCGGCCGAAACGCGCGGATCTCCGCTGCTGCCTGGCCGACCTTCTGCTTGTCGATGCCGGAGACGACGATCGTCGTCTGGTTCGGGCACTCGATACTAATACCGTCTACCGGCCTGTACTCGATGGTGTGGCTGAACCCGAGGTTCAGGGTCACGCCCTTCCTGCTGACGTTCGCGCGGTAGCCTACGCCGACGATCTCCAGCGTCTTGGCGAAACCGTCGGTCACGCCGGTCACCATGTTCGCGATCAGCGAGCGGGTCAGCCCGTGCAACGCGCGGTGCTCCTTCTCGTCGGATGGCCGCTCTACGCGGACCTCCCCCCCGTCGATGACAACGTTCATGTCCGGGTGTGCGTTGAGCTCTAAGGAGCCCTTCGGACCCTTCACGCTGAGCGTGCCGTTGGCCTGCTTGACTTCGACTCCCTTGGGGAGCACGACAGGCACCTTTCCGACACGAGACATCGTTTCTCTCTCGCTCGCCGCTTACCAGACCACGGCCATCAACTCGCCACCGACGCCCTGCGCACGGGCGTTGCGGTCGGAGAGCATACCGGCCGAGGTCGACAGGATTGCCATGCCGAGACCGTTCCGTACCCGGGGAATCTCATCCTTGCCGACGTATGTGCGCTGGCCGGGACGTGAGACACGCTCGATGTGACGGATGATCGGCTTGCCCTCGTAGTACTTCAGGTAGACCCGGAGCACACCGAAGCGTCCGTCCGCAAGCACCTTGTGGGCGTGCACGAAATGGCTCTCCTGCAGGAGCCGTGCGATCTCGATCTTCTTCGCGGACACGGGCATGTCCACCCACTTGTGGGCCGCCTGGCCGGCGTTTCGGATGCGGGTGAGCATGTCCGCGATGGGGTCGGTCATCATGACTGTCTAGTTCCTCCTACCAGCTCGACTTGCGCACACCAGGGATCTCGCCCCTGAGCGACATCTCCCGGAAACAGATCCGGCAGATTCCAAACTTCCGCAGGAACGCACGCGGCCTCCCGCAACGCTGACAGCGGTTCCGCTGCCGCACACCGAACTTCGGCTTGCGCTTGGACTTCTCGATGAGCGCCTTTCTGGCCATTCGAAACGCTCTCTCCTAGGCGGTCGCGCCGACTTGCACCGGCACCGCGCCGCGGAACGGGAAGCCCAACTCACGCAGCAGGGCAAGACCCTCGTCATCCTTGTCGGTGGACGTGACCACCGTGATGTCCATCCCGTGAATCTTACGAACTTTTTCGTAGTTGATCTCGGGGAAGATGATCTGCTCCTTCACGCCCATCGTGTAGTTCCCCCGACCGTCGAAGGAGCGCGTTTTGAGCCCCCGGAAGTCGCGGACACGTGGAATCACGGTGCTGATCAGGCGGTCGAGAAAGAACCACATCTTTTCGCCGCGCAGCGTCACGGAAGCGCCGATCGGCATGCCCTCCCGCAGTTGGAAGTTCGAGATCGAGCGCCGGGCTCGGTTCATCAGGGGCTTTTGGCCGGAGATCACGCTCAGCTCGGCCATGATGCTATCGAGCAGCTTTTGGTCTTTGGCCACTTCACCGGCACCCACGTTGATCACGACCTTCACGACCTTCGGGATTTGGTGCGAATTCGTGTAGCCGAACTCCTCTTGGAGCTTGGGTCTCACGTAGTCGGCATAATGAATCTTGAGTCGTGGTACCATCGTCATTGCGGTTTGGGAATCGGATTGCCGGTCTTCACGGCAATCCGCTCCTTGGTTCCGTCCTCTTCGACGCGCGTGCGTATGCGGCTAGCGTCTTCGGTCGTCGGATCGACGAGCATCACGTTCGAAACGTGGATCGGCGCCGCGAAGGTGATGATGCCACCGTCGGGGTTCGCCTCGGTCGGGCGCGTGTGCCGCTTGCGAATGTTTACGCCTTCGACACGCACTCGCGCTTTCTCTTTCAGGACTTCGAGCACCGCACCCTCGAGGTCGCGGTCGTTGCCGCGAATCACTCGGACACGGTCGCCCTTCATGATCTGATACTTGGTCCCGGCCATCACAGTACCTCAGGCGCCAGGGAAACGATCTTCATGTACTTTCTCTCGCGTAGCTCGCGGCCAACGGGCCCGAAGATCCGGGTGCCGCGGGGCTCACCCTGCGGCGTGATGATCACCGCCGCGTTGTCCTCGAACCGGATGTACGTCCCGTCCCGACAGCGCGTCTCCTTGGCGGTGCGCACGACCACGGCTCGCACGACCTCACCCTTCTTGATACCCGCGTTGGGGATGGCGTCTTTCACGGTCGCGACGATGACATCGCCCACCCCCGCATACCGGCGTCCCGAACCGCCCAGCACCCTGATACAGAGTGCCGACTTTGCGCCCGTGTTGTCGGCGATCCGGAGGATCGACTCCTGCTGAATCATCTCTCGATTCCTCTGACGTTCGCTTAAGCCTGGCGCTCGGCCAAACCGGTGACACGCCAACGCTTGGTCTTGGACAGTGGGCGGGTCTCCACGATCCGCACAGAGTCGCCAACGTGGTACTCGTTCTTCTCGTCGTGCGCCCGATACTTCTTGGTGCGCTTCACGCCCTTTCCGTACAACGGGTGGGCGAATCGACGCTCGACCACGACGGTCACGGTCTTGTCACCCCCATCGCTCACAACCACGCCCGTGCGCACTTTGCGCTGGTTGCGCGCGCCCGTTACCTCGGCTTCCGCGGCGGCGGGAGCTTCGACGACCTCCGTGTCCGGGGTCTCGGCCTCGACCTGTTCGATCTCGTTCTCGCTCATGGCTTCCTGGCTCGCGCGTTCTCAGCGGAGTTCGGCGCGAGCTCTCGCTCGCGACGCACGGTCTTCAGGCGCGCGATATCGCGCTTGATCTGCCTCGGCAGCCCAGCGTTCTCGAGCTCCATCATCGAGCGCTGGAAACGCAACTTGAACTGCTCTTCCCTAAGCTCTTTGAGCCGGGCTTCGATCTCAGTGTCATCCCAATCGCGGATGTCCTCGGCCTTCATCATTCTCTCCTAGAACTGGCGGTCGCGGACGACGAAGCGGCATTTGATCGGCAGCTTCGCAGCGGCCAGACGCATCGCCTGCTCTGCCACCTCTTCGTCCACGCCCTCGAGCTCGAACATGATCCGGCCCGGCTTGACCACCGCGACCCAACCCTCGGGGTTGCCCTTGCCCTTCCCCATGCGGGTCTCGGCGGGCTTTGAAGTGATCGGCTTGTCCGGGAAGATCCGAATCCAGACCTTGCCACCACGCTTGATGTGACGGGTCATGGCGACACGGGCCGCTTCGATCTGTCGGTTAGTGATCCAAGTCGGCTCTAGCGCCTGCAGGCCGTACTCCCCGAAGGAGATCTTGCTTCCCCGGCGCGCCACTCCGCGCATGCGACCCTTGTGGGTCTTCCGTCGCCGCACTCGTTTTGGAGCTAGCATCGTCTATATCCTCTCTCAGACACCGGTCGAGTAGGTGCGGCCACGCCGCTCCTCGACGACCTCGCCCTGGAAGATCCAGCACTTCACCCCAACGACGCCGTACGTCGTAAACGCAGGAACCTGGGCGTAGTCGATGTCCGCGCGCAGCGTATGCAGCGGCACCCGGCCCTCGTTGTATCCCTCCGTGCGCGCGATCTCGGCGCCACCCAGACGGCCTGCGCACTGGATCTTGATGCCCTCGGCCCCGGCACGGATCGCGGACTGCACCGCACGCTTCATCGCGCGCCGGAAGGAGATGCGCTGACGCAACTGGTGGGCGACGTTCTCGGCCACCAGATACGCGCTCACCTCCGGCCGCTTGATCTCCTCGACGTTCACGGAGATCTCGGCGCTGGTGAGCATCGCGAGCTCGTCGCGCAGTTTGTCGACTTCGGCGCCCCGCTTACCGATCACCACGCCCGGACGGGCGGTGTGCAGCGTGACGACGATCTTGCTCGGCTTGCGCTCGATCTCGACCAGCGCAAGCGCGGCATGAGCCAGGCGCCGACGAAGGTAGTTGCGGATCGTCTCGTCCTCCTTGAGGAGGCGCGGGAAATCGCGCTCGGCGTACCAGCGGGACGTCCAGTCCTTGACGATCCCGAGCCGGAACCCGACGGGGTGTGTCTTCTGTCCCATATCCTCAGGCGTCCCTTGTGTCGACGACCACGGTGACGTGGCTCGTGCGCTTACGGATCGGCGCTGCTCGCCCCTGCGCGCGCGCGCGCCAGCGGCGAAGCGTCGGGCCCTCGTCTACGAAGGCTTCCTGAACGACCAAGTCGTCCACATCGAGAAGTCCGCCTTCGTCTTGTGATCTGTCCTGTGCGTTCGCCACCGCCGAGCGAAGAGTCTTACCGACGGGCTCGGCAGCGCTCTTTTTCGAGAACTGAAGAATGGCGTATGCCTCGTTCACCGACTTACCCCGGATCTGGTCCACGACGAGCCGGACCTTTCGGGGGCTCATGCGGACGTACCGCGCGACTGCTCGAGCTTTCATAGGGCCGACCGTCCAGACCGTTTGTCGGCCAGCCTGCCACTGTGCCCGCGGAATAGGCGGGTTGGCGCGAACTCACCGAGTTTGTGTCCGACCATGTTCTCCGTGATGTACACGGGGATGAACTTGTTGCCGTTGTGCACGGCCACCGTGTGACCCACGAAATCCGGAGAGATCGTCGAGGCACGGGACCATGTCTTGATGACCTTCTTCTCATTACGAGAGTTCATGATCTCGATCTGGAGAAGAAGTTTGTCACTGATGAACGGACCCTTCTTTATGCTACGCGGCATGGTTGGTCAGCCCCTGGTCATTGCGTGGCTTTGCCGCGCTTGCGGCCGCGCACGATGTACTTGGTGGAGTCTTTTTTCTTGTTGCGTGTCTTCTTGCCCTCGGCCTTGCCCCACGGCGAGACCGGAGGCCGCCCACCCGATGCCCGGCCCTCACCGCCACCCAGAGGGTGATCGACCGGGTTCATGGCGACACCGCGCACCTTCGGACGCTTGCCCCGCCAACGGTTTGCACCTGCCTTGCCGATCACGGTCAACTCATGGTCCGAGTTGCCGACCTCTCCGATGGTAGCCATGCACTCCTTGCGAAACCGGCGCATTTCCGTCGAAGGCAGTCGCAACGTCACGAAGTCTCCATCCTTCGCCACGACCTGGACCGAAGCCCCCGCCGAGCGCGCCAGCTGACCACCCTTGCCCGGCTTGAGCTCGATGTTGTGCACCGTCGTGCCGAGAGGCACGAGTGCGAGTGGCATCGCCGAACCGATGCGGACGTCCGCGTTGGGACCCGACATGATCGTGTCGCCGACGTCGAGTCCCTTCGGATGGAGGATGTACCGCTTCTCGCCGTCCTCGTAGAAGATCAGTGCGATGTTGGCCGAGCGGTTCGGGTCGTACTCGATATGCTTCACGATGCCCGGCACGTCGAGCTTGTTCCGCTTGAAGTCGACGATCCGGTACTTCCGCTTGTGGCCCCCACCCCGGCGTCGAACCGTCACGTGACCGTGATGGTTGCGTCCACCGCTGGAACTCAGCGATTCGGTGAGCGACTTCTCCGGCCCCTTGCGAGTCAGCACCTCATTGTCGAGAACCGACCGGGTTCGCTGGCCGGGCGTGACCGGCTTGAATTTCTTGATTCCCATGATCAGCCGGCCTCGTAGAGCTCGATGTGGTCGCCCTCGGCGAGCTGGACGACGGCCTTCTTGAAAGACGCGCGACGACCCGGGGTATGGGTCCGGGCCATGCGCCCCATTTGGGACCGGCGTACCTTGCCGGCATAGCGCATCGTACGGACGTCCCTCACGGTCACGTCCCAGATCCGCTCGACGGCTTGCCCGATCTCGATCTTGTTGGCGTCCTTGTTCACGATGAACGTGTAGACGGTGTCGGTCTCCATCTGCTCGCTGGTCTTTTCGGTGATCACGGGCGCGTAGATGATGTCGTAAGCGTCACGCATCGTCGTCTTCCTCCGTCTCCACTTCGGCTGGCTCCTCGACCGCAGGCTCCGCCTCGGCCTCCTCTGCCTTGGCCGGGGCGTCAGCCTTCTCGTCGAGCGCCGAGCGTTCGATGACGACCGTGTACGCCCAGAGCACGTCGTATACGGACTCGCCACCGAACTGCACGACCGACACGTCCGAGAGATTGCGAGCTGACAGGTACAGGTTTTCGTTCTTGCCATCGGTCAGCACGAGCACCTTCCCCTCTGCCGTGATCGTGTCCAGGAAACTCACGAGATCACGAGTCTTGGGAGCCTCCATGACGGGCAAGTCCGCGAGGACGACCCTGTCGTGCTCAGCCCGGTCATTGAGCGCCGAGCGCCGCGCGAGCGCCTTCACCTTCTTGGGCAGACGCTGACGCCAGGAGTGGGGGATGGGTGGAAACGCAACGCCACCCCCCGCCCAGATGGGCGACCGGATGGTTCCCGCTCGGGCGCGACCCGTGCCTTTCTGACGCCAGGGTTTGCGGCCGCCACCCGCGACGTCGGAACGCCCCTTGGCTGCTGCCGTCCCCTGTCGCTGGTTCGAGAGGTGCGTCCTCACCGCCTGGTGCATGACGCCCTCATTCACGACGCCGTCGAAGAGGGTGTCGGGCAACGCCCGAGCCCTCCCCTTCTTGCCGTCAGCTTTGTAATAACGCGCCTTGTACATGGCACTCACTTCGAGATCAGAACGTAGCCATTGCGGGCGCCCGGAACGCCGCCCTTCACGAAAATCAGGTTCCGCTCACCATCGACGCGGACGACCTGAAGGTTCCGGATGGTCGTGCGGGTCCCACCCATACGTCCGGGTAACTTCTTGCCCTTGATGACGCGGGACGGGTCCGTACCCGGGCCCATGGAGCCTGGGGTGCGGGACTGGGAGTGTCCGTGCGAAGCCGGACGCCCGGCGAAACCATGGCGCTTCACCACGCCCTGGAATCCGCGGCCCTTCGACCGGCCTGTGACCTTGACGCGGTCACCGGCCTCAAAAACCTCAACGGTGAGCTGTTGGCCCACCTCGTATTCCTCACCGTTGTCCGCGGCGAACTCACGCATGAGCCGTGGCGCGGCCTCGAGGCCCGCCCTGGCCGCGTGTCCCACTTCGGCGTTCGAAGCACGCTTGGCCTTCTGGGCACCGAAGCCGAGCTGGATGGCACGGTAGCCATCCGTCTCCTCTGACTTCACCTGAACGACGGCACACGGACCGGCTTCAATGACGGTTACGGGTATCTGCACCCCTTCGTCATCGAAGATCCGCGTCATACCGATCTTTTTTCCGATCAATCCGGGCATCCAGAGTCCTCCGTCAGTCGACCTTGATCTCCACGTCGACCCCTGCCGGCAAATCCAGCTTGGTCAACGCGTCGATCGTCTGTGGGCGGCTATCAACGATGTCGATGAGTCGCTTGTGCGTACGCAGCTCGAACTGCTCACGACTCTTCTTGTCGATGTGCGGCGAGCGAAGCACGGTCCAGCGCTCACGCCGCGTAGGCAACGGGATAGGCCCCCGCACCGTCGCGCCCGTCTTCTGCGCCGTCCGAACAATGTCGGCCGCGGTCTGATCGACCACCCAGTGGTCGAACGCCTTAAGTCTGATTCTGATTCTCTCAGCCATTCGCGTCTCTTGTGGTGGGGGGACCGCAGGCCCGTCCCCCGCTCTTGCTCAGCCGTTCGGCCGCTAGTGTATCCCGTCTTCTTACTTATTCCGCCTGCCTCTCTCTTCTGCACGGTGGTTGCACCACCGTCTTGGTCTTCATACAAACTCGTGTTCCCCGTGCCCCGACTTGCGCTAGCCCTTTCGCGGAGAGGAACCCGTTTCTCGTCGAAACCCTAAGCTATAACCCCTTACTCGATAATCTCCGTGACGACACCAGCGCCGACCGTCCGACCACCCTCACGGATCGCGAACCGTAGCTCCGCATCCATCGCGATCGGCATGATCAACTCCACTGCCATCTGGACGTTGTCGCCCGGCATCACCATCTCCACACCCTCTGGTAGCTGCGCCGCGCCCGTTACGTCCGTCGTGCGGAAGTAGAACTGTGGTCGGTAGCCGTTGAAGAACGGCGTGTGACGGCCTCCCTCTTCCTTCGTCAGAACGTAGACCTCCGCCTTGAACTTCGTGTGCGGCGTGATCGAGCCCGGCTCCGCCAGTACCTGCCCTCGCTCGATCTCGTCCTTGCCCACGCCCCTCAGCAAAAGTCCCGCGTTGTCTCCCGCCCTGCCCTCGTCCAGTAGCTTCCGGAACATCTCCACCCCGGTCACCACCGTCTTCCGGCTCTCATCCGTCATCCCCACCAACTCCACTTCCTCGCCCTTCTTCACGATCCCGCGCTCGATTCGACCCGTCGCCACCGTCCCCCGCCCCGTGATGCTGAACACGTCCTCCACTGGCATCAGGAACGGCTTGTCGACGTCGCGCTCCGGTTCCGGGATATAGGAGTCGATCGCATCCATCAACTCCTGAATGCAATTCGCCGCCTCACCCTCGCCGCCTGCCTCCAGAGCCTCCAGCGCTGATCCCATCACCACCGGAATGTCGTCGCCCGGGAACTTGTACTCACTCAGGAGCTCGCGAACCTCCAGCTCCACCAGCTCCAGCAGCTCCTCATCGTCCACCATGTCCACCTTGTTCATGAACACGACGATGTAGGGAACGTTCACCTGACGCGCCAGAAGAATATGCTCCCGCGTCTGTGGCATCGGCCCGTCCGCTGCGCTCACCACCACGATCGCGCCGTCCATCTGCGCCGCTCCCGTGATCATGTTCTTCACGTAGTCCGCGTGGCCCGGGCAGTCCACGTGCGCGTAGTGACGGTTCGCCGTCTCGTACTCCACGTGGGCCGTCGCGATCGTGATCCCCCGCTCTCGCTCTTCGGGGGCCTTGTCGATCTCATCGAACGCTATCGCGTCTCCGCCGAACCTCTTCGCCTGAGCCAGCGTGATCGCAGCCGTCAGCGTCGTCTTACCGTGATCAACGTGGCCGATCGTACCCACGTTTACGTGTGGCTTCGTTCGCTCAAATGTCGCCTTGCCCATCGCTGTCTCTCTCTCTCGCTCGGTAGGCTGAGGTTGGTTTCTTAGCTCAGTCGGCTCCGCCGCCGTTGGCCGCCATGATCTCCTCGGCTTTCGACTTCGGAACCTCGTCGTAGTGCGCGAACTGCATCGTGTAGACGGCCCGCCCCTGGCTCATCGAGCGGAGCGTGGTCGAATATCCGAACATCTCACCGAGCGGCACGGAAGCGCCGATGACGCGCGCGCCCGCACGCTCGGTCATACCGCCGACCTTGCCCCGACGGGCCGACAGGTCTCCGATGATATCTCCCATGTAGTCGGCCGGAGTCACGACTTCGACATCCATGATCGGCTCGAGCAGGATCGGCTTGGCCTTCTTGATGCCCGCCTTGAGTGCCATCGAGCCGGCAATCTTGAACGCCATCTCGCTGGAGTCGACATCGTGGTACGACCCGTCAATGAGCTCGACCTTTACGTCGATGACCGGATAACCAGCGAGTACACCCGAGTCGAGGGCGGCACGGATTCCCGCCTCGACGGAACCGATGTACTCTCGCGGGATCGCGCCACCGCGGATCTTGTCCTCGAAAATGAAGCCCGAACCGGGCGCCCCGGGCTCGAGGTTGATGACCACATGACCGTATTGACCGCGCCCACCGGTCTGGCGGACGAACCTGCCTTCCACTTTCTCGGCACGGTTGCGGATCGTCTCGCGGTACGCTACCTGCGGACGGCCGATGTTGGCCTCCACACCAAACTCACGCTTGAGACGATCAACGATGATCTCGAGGTGGAGCTCACCCATGCCCGAGATGATCGTCTGGTTCGTCTCCGGATCGGTGAAAACGCGGAACGTCGGATCCTCGTCGGCGAGCTTGACCAGCCCGTTCGTGAGCTTGTCCTGGTCGGCCCTCGTTTTCGGCTCGATCGCGACCGCGATCACCGGCTCCGGGAAGCTCATCGCCTCTAGGATGATCGGGTGGGTTTCGATGCACAGAGTGTCGCCGGTCTTCACCTGTTTTAGGCCGATCGCCGCGGCGATGTCACCCGCGAACACTTCGTCCCGCTCCTCACGCTTGTTGGCGTGCATCTGCAGAATGCGGCCCACGCGCTCGCGCCGATCTTTCGTGGCGTTGTACACGTAGCTGCCGGAGGGAAGCGAACCCGAATAGACGCGGAAAAATGTCAGCTTACCGACGTAGGGGTCGGTCGCGATCTTAAACGCCAAAGCCGCGAAGGGTGCGTCGTCGCTCGCCTCACGGCTTTCGAAGGTCTCATCATGGTGCGGCAGGTGACCCTGAATGGCAGGGACGTCCACCGGCGACGGCAGATAGTCGATTACGCCGTCGAGCAGGGTTTGTACGCCTTTGTTCTTGAAGGCCGAACCGCAGAAGACGGGGAAGAGAACGCCCTTGATGGTCGCCGCGCGGATCGCGTGGCGGAACTCATCGGTCGACAGCTTCTCACCCGCCAGGTACTTCTCGATGAGCTCGTCGTCGTGCTCGATCGCGGCCTCGAGAAGTGTGTGCCGGAGCTCCTCGACCTGGTCCTTGAGTCCATCGGGCACTTGACCTTCGGAGAACTTCGAGCCCATCTCGTCTTCGTAGATGATCGCCTTCCGCTCGACGATGTCGACGACCCCCGTAAAGAGCTCACCCTCGCCGAGCGGGTACTGCACCGGATGCGCGTTCGCACCCAGCCGCTCGCTCATCATGCGGACGACGTTCATGAAGTCAGCGCCGACGCGGTCCATCTTGTTGACGAAAGCGATGCGCGGCACCGTGTAACGGTCCGCCTGGCGCCAAACCGTCTCGGACTGCGGCTCCACACCACCCACCGCGCAAAAAACGGCCACCGCAGCGTCGAGAACGCGCAGCGACCGTTCGACCTCGGCCGTGAAATCCACGTGACCGGGAGTGTCGATAATGTTAATTCGGTAGTCAGTATCGTTGCGCAGCCAATGAGCCGTCGTGGCTGCGGAGGTAATCGTGATCCCCCGCTCCTGCTCCTGCTCCATCCAGTCCATGGTCGCAGCACCATCGTGCACCTCGCCCACGCGATGCACGCGTCCCGTGTAGAACAGGATGCGCTCGGTGGTCGTGGTCTTACCGGCATCGATGTGCGCCATGATGCCGATGTTGCGGAGCTGCGGCAGTGGCGTCTTCCTGGGCATCTATCTAAGTCCTTCTCTGTCCCTGTGCATTCCGTCCGTCGTTGCGTCATGGGGCGTAAAAAAGGAGCGCGGCTCCTGCAGCTGCGGCCCCTGAGGGCCCACAGTCGTCCGCGCTCCTTTGATCGGAGAGGGCCCCGGTTCCCGAAGAACGAGGGCCATCGCGTCCCAAGTTGTCTTTACACCCCATGCCGGCGGCGCGGTCCTATTCGTCGATCGCTACCAGCGGTAGTGCGCGAACGCCTTGTTCGCCTCAGCCATCCGGTGCGTGTCGTCCTTCTTCTTGATCGTCGTGCCCTCACCGCGGCTCGCGGCGAGAAGCTCCGCGGCGAGCCGCTCGGACATACTCTTTTCCGAACGGCCGCGCGCGTATGAAATCAGCCAGCGCGTCGCCAACGCGGCGCGGCGCTCCGGTCGAACCTCGATCGGCACCTGGTACGTCGCGCCACCGACGCGGCGGCTCTTCACCTCGAGCGCCGGTTTGGCGTTGGTCAGCGCCTGCTCGAACACCTGCACCCCCGGCTGACCGGTTCGCTGCTCGAGAATCTCGACCGCGTCGTAGAAGATCTTCTCGGCGACCGACTTCTTGCCGCCCAGCATCAAGTTGTTGATGAACTTGGTGACGGTGCGCGACTCGAAGCGCGGATCGGGAGGCGTCTCCCTCTTTTCAGCCCGGGAACGACGGCTCATCTATTCTTGCCTTATTTGGGCCGTTTGGCCCCGTATTTGGAGCGTCCCTGGCGACGATCGCCGACCCCTGACGTATCCAGCGTACCACGGATGATGTGGTACCGAACACCCGGAAGGTCCTTCACCCGGCCGCCACGGATGAGCACGATCGAGTGCTCCTGGAGGTTGTGTCCCTCACCCCCGATGTACGCGGTGACCTCGTACCCGCTCGTGAGCCGCACACGAGCAACTTTCCGAAGCGCCGAGTTCGGCTTCTTCGGAGTCGTCGTATACACGCGAGTGCAGACACCGCGCTTCTGCGGGTTCTGCTGAAGGGCCGGCGCTTTGTTCTTCTTGTGCACAGCCTTGCGGCCCTTCCTCACGAGCTGGTTGATCGTCGGCATTTGCCCTCTGATCGTGAAAAAAACGCGCCTGTCGGCGCGTCGTATTTGGCTCTTCGCTGTCGTTGCGAATCGCTGGTCCGACTAGAGCATAGAAAGGTAAGGGGGGTACTGGGGGTGTCAACGGGTTCGGGGTAGTGGTCCGTTAGCGACAGCGGCCCTCCGGAGGCCTATATCGTAGTGAGCTTCGCGGCCCCGAGGCCGCGGCCCTCAGCGACCGGGACGAGGCTTGAACCAGGGTGCATCCGGCAGATTCCGCTGCTGGGGCATGCCCATGCCCATGCCGCCCATGCCCATGCCGCCCATGCCCATGCCGCCCATGCCCATACCCATGCCGCCCATGCCCATCATCATCATCGGGGAGCCCGGCCCCCCTCCGCTCGCCGGGCGAGGAGCCAGCAGCGTCGACACGACGGGAGCGGCGTAGATGCTCCCCTGTGCGAGCTTCTTCAAGAACTCTTTACGGCTCTGATCGGTCATGGCACGATCTCCCTCGAGGGGAGGGTCTCGGCGGCCTTCATACCCAAGATATCGCCGTAGAGGTCCTCAAGTGAAGAGGGTTCTGCCGCGAACTCGTGTCCGTTGCGCGCCTCGACTCCATACTCGACGGCCCACGAGAGCCACCCAGGAGCCCCGTCGGGAAGGGGCTCCGGGCGCACACTGGCCCGCACCTGTCCCCGCGCGGGAACCTTTAGCGGAGGAGATACCGGCAGAAGCGTCTGCCCCCAGACCGCGTCCTCCTCGCCGAGCGCCACCAATGCCTCGGGCTCGGGACCGGCCGCCAAGCCGAGGTTCAGGCGCATCCGTGTTGGAAAGACGCGCCCACCCGGCCGAAGGTGCTTGCCCAGGACGTCCCGCACGAGGCACCATGTCCGGTCGTCGAACAGGCGGATCGGAAAGTCCTCGAAGACCACCAGGTCGGCCGGCTCCGGAAGCTCGACCTCAGATATCTCGCCCCGCAAGAACGTGATGCGGTCGTCGAAGCCGTTGGCCTTGCACACCATGGCAGCCGCATGGATCACGGGATCGCGGTCCACCGCCCATACGTGCCCCGCGCCCGCCTGGGCAGCGAAGAACGCATAGGTCCCCAGCCCGGTGCCCACGTCCAGCACGTTGTCGCCCGGATGGACTGCACTAGCCAGGCCCTGCTGGAAGCCCTCGATGCGGCGACGGTCTCCGAGCATGCTCACGTAGTGGCCGAGGCTCACAGAAAGAGCTCCTCGTTACGGAAGCGCTGCAGAGCCTCGTCCACGTCTCGGACGAGGTCGCTGCGTGGTGGCGGATCCGTGAACGCGGACTCCACTTCCTCGACGAGCGCCTCCAGCGAGGTCTCCCCGTCGCAGTGGGTCCAGACCAAAGCCGCGGTGAGGTTGAGCACGTGCAGCAGATGACGGCGGGGGTCGAACAGGACCCACTCGTCCGCAAGGGGTCGGAACACCACGTCCTCTCTGGCCTTGGGCGTCGCGCTCATCAAATCTCCGGGGCATCGTCCGGGAGGGGGGAAGTCAGGTCGTCTTCGATCAGCCGTCCGAGCAACCGACCCAGGTGGTTGAGTCGCCGTACCGGGGCCCGCGTACCGGGCCATCGCCATCGAAGATACTCATCCGGCGGAGCCAGCGCGTCCATCAAGAGCGTGCGCGACGCACGTAGCGGACGATCCACCGTCCTCAGGCGCCGGAGCCCCCGCGAGAACGTCATGGCCTCGAGGTCGCGGTTCGATGCATCGAGCGCCAGACCTACGAGCGATAGCACGGAGCGGAGGCTGCTCGGAGCGCGCGCGGAAGGAGACCGTGGCGCCTGCGAGCCAAGCGCTTCGAGTCGGAGGTCGACCTCGAGTGCCCGACACAGCCAGCCGGCCGCGCGAGATACTCCGAAGCTGGCCGCGAGGGAGGCGAAAGCAGCACTCTCCTCGGGAGCGAGCAGCGCCGGCCACAGCTGAACCAGATCGAACACGCTGCGGAAGTGGAGGAAGTCGTGTCGCACCAGGTGGTGCACGAGCATGGCGGCGTGGTGCCCCGTGCGCGGGACCGGCGCGGAACCCGCACGCACGGCGGATCGCCAGACCTCCTCTGGAATTGGCTCACCACGCCAGGGGAATAGCCGGTCGACCGGGGCGACTCGCCAGTGTACGTCCACATCCAGAGCGCTGAACGCCCCGTCGGCGAACGGGCGGGCGAAGACAGCGCCGGGTGCGCCTGGCAGCGCCGGGCCGCCCACCGGGTCCTTCTTTCGCCAACCCTCGGCCTCGAAGGCCGCCGCCGCCCGTTCGCACGCAACGAGCGGAACCAGCACGTCCAGATCGACCATCAGTACGTCACCGGTCCGGTACTGCTCACCCAACAGCGCCCCACCTTTGTACATGAGGTAGGGGATCTCATGAGTGCCGAGCAACCGCCCCACGTCGGCGCGCGCCTCCAGGAGCGTCTCGTCCCAGAGCAGCCCGTACACCCGCTCTCCCTCCGAGGCCGGCGGCATGCGCGAGCCGAGCATTCGACTCAGGATGCCCCGTATACCGAGCTCGTGTCTGCCTTCTCTCCCACCCATCATCCGCTGGGAACCTATTTCTTCCACGGACTGCTAGAGACGGAAGCGACACAGGCCAAGACGGCTGCCGCTTCCACGGCGTCCTCGAACTCGACCTCCAACAGTTCTGCCTCGGAAGCCACGCGCGCGAGAGCCGGCATGGCTTCCGCGGGCCCGAGCCCGGTCTTGAAGAGCTCGCTAATCATCCGATTGAGTGACTCCGCCGGCTCCAGGCGGCGTACCCTCAGCCGCGACCCTGGCCGCCAACGGACCCACGCCACGGTCCGAAGTGGGACCAAGTCTGTCGCCCAACCCGCACCATCGGACGGATCATACCAGATCTCGGCAGAGGTCGAGTCGAACGCCAGAGTGCGCTCGACCTCGACCCCGAAGGCACTGGCGCGGTCCACGTCCAGTTTTATCAGCCGCGCAAAACTTCGCACCTTGCCGTCGTTCCCGAGCAGGACGGCGTCGTCCCCAAGCAAACGGTAGCCCGCCCGGTGCCACGCCATCGCCATGTTGGACTTGCCAGAACCGGACTGCCCGACGGCGATAACGGCACTTCCGTCCACCACCGCGCCCGACGCGTGCAAGTGCACGTACCC
Source organism: Longimicrobiales bacterium (assembly GCA_965197725.1). Classification (GTDB taxonomy): domain Bacteria; phylum Gemmatimonadota; class Gemmatimonadetes; order Longimicrobiales; family Gaopeijiaceae; genus UBA1138. The sequence continues at coordinate 90,306 of CBDANQ010000059.1, read as the reverse complement.
CGCCTGGGTGGCAAGCAGACGCTGGTTCGCCTCGAACTCGACGCCGGAGAGCAGGTCGCTCTTCCATTCATACCGCTGAATACGGTCGCCGGAGCGAACCGTGCCGCCATCCGCATCGGTCTGCACCGAAATCAAAGCCTGCGGTTCGGAGTCCTCCAGCTCCACGACGTACGTCGGGAAGAGCGCGGCGACGCGTTCAGCCTCCGCCGGATCGTCGATCTCGACCTCCACAACGGCGCCATCGACGCTGAAGCGAACCTTCTTCACCTGGTGTTTCCTCGGGCGCGAGCCATCCGGATGCGGAGCGGAAGGCCGCGCAGGCCGCCGCGGACCGCAGAGGCAAGCGTGGCGACGCCCGTCGCGGGGCCGACCGACCGGAGCGCCTCGCCGGCTCGCTGCCCGGCCTCAGTCCATGCCGCCGGCCCAGCCATCCCCTCCCGGATGGCCCAGCGCCAGAGGACGAGGCTGCGACCCCTCCGGAGGCACGCGGCCCCGAAGCTCGCCACGTCGTCCGCCAGCAACAGGTCGAAGACACGGACATTCTCGGCATAAGTGCGCCGGAAGTCCGCTGTCAGATTTCGGTCGTGGATTCTGTAGTCCACCAGAGTCTCTGGATCGAGGGCGAAGGCGGCGCGAAGCGAGAGACGAATCGCGAACAGGTAGTCGCACGCTACACGGAAGCCCTCATGGAACCCGCCCACACCCTCGAACGCCGTGCGGTCCACGAGAACCGTCGAGAGCGGGACGAAGTTCTCCTCGAGGAGCCGGTCCGTGACGGTCCCCTCCGTCGGACGATGACGGCTGAGGTAGGCCCCGAGCAACCGGCCGGCACCGTCGATCACCCGGCAGTCGCTGTATACGAGCGCCGCGCCGGATTCCGACCTGAGGCGCAGTTGGCGCTCGAGCTTGTCCGGCCGCCAGAGATCGTCGGCGTCCGCGAAGGCCAGTACGTCACCATGGGCCTGCCGGGCCGCGAGGTTGCGCGCACGCCCGGGAGCCGTGCCGGCCGGTGCCTCGATCACTCGGATTCGATCGTCGTCGATCGAAGAGACCTCCTGCAGGCTGCCGTCGGTGGAGCCCACATTCACGAACAGAAGTTCCAGGGGCGCTTTCTGAGCCAGGACGCGCTCAACGGCGTGACCCACGAAGGGCATTCCGTTTCGGCAGGGCATGATCACGGAGACCAGCGGCCCGCCCGGGACCCGTCTAATCGAACTCCTCGCCCACCCCCAGCCCAGCCACCAGCTCCCCGGGCTCGCCCAACGGGATGATCTCCTCGTCGTAGAACGCCTGCTCGACCATGAACTCCACCGCCTGATAGCGGTGCGCACCCGTACCGGCCGGGATCAGGTGACCAATGATGATGTTCTCCTTGAGACCGGAGAGATCGTCGAGCGCACCGCGTACCGCGGCGTCCGTGAGCACCCTGGTGGTCTCCTGGAACGAGGCCGCCGAGATGAACGACTCTGTCGTGAGGCTCGCCTTGGTGATCCCGAGCAGAAGCGGCTCGGAACGGGCCGGTTTCGTGCCCTCCTCGATCGCTTTCTGGTTCACGGTGCGGAACTCCACCCGGTCGACGTTCTCGCCCTCGAGCAGCTGGGTCTCGCCCGCATCGGTGACGCGCACCTTCTGGAGCATCTGACGAACGATGACGCCGATGTGCTTGTCGTTGATCTTGACGCCCTGGAGCCTGTACACCTCCTGGATCTCGTTCAGCAGGTACTCCTGAACGGCCCGCGGCCCCTTGATGCGCAGGATGTCGTGCGGATTGATCGGCCCCTCGCTCAGACGGTCACCCGCCCGGACACGGTCGCCCTCGTGCACTCGCATGTGCTTGCCGACTGGAACAGGATACGTCCTCAGCTCACCGGTTTCCGGCGTGACGTGGACCTCACGCTTGCCGCGCTTGATGTCGCCGAAGCTGATCTCACCGTCGATCTCGGTGATGACCGCCGGATCTTTCGGTCGCCTGGCCTCGAAGAGCTCGGCGACGCGGGGCAGACCACCCGTGATGTCGCGTGTCTTGTAGACCTCGCGGCTGATCTTGGCGACGGTGTCACCCTTCTTGATCTCGTCTCCATCGTGGACAGTGAGCTGCGCACCGACCGGGATGATGAACTCGCGAAGCTTCTCCCGCTTCGTGGTGTCCTTACGGATCTGAATGGTCGGGTGGAGCTTCTTCTCGCGATCCTCGATGATCGTCATCTGGCGCCGACCCGTGGACTCGTCCAACTCCTCGCGCATCGTCTGCTCGTCGACGATGTCGACGAACTTGATGACACCGGCCGAGTCTGCGACGATCGGCTCCGAGTACGGATCCCAGCTGAAGAGCAGATCCCCACCCTCGATCTCTTGCGCCTCCACCACGGCCAGCGTCGCGCCGTAGGGAACGGAGAGGCGGCTCCGGACAGCACCGTCCCCGGTCTTGAGAAGGATCTGTCCTTCCCGAGAAGTAATGATCCGCTCGCGGTCGGGCGTCACGACCGTGGTGACACGCTCGAGGCCCACGATGCCTTTGATCTTCGACTTGCGCTGCGTCTGCGCTGCGATGCGGGATGCCGTACCACCGATGTGGAACGTCCGCAGCGTGAGCTGCGTGCCCGGCTCACCGATCGACTGCGCCGCGAGAATACCTACCGCCTCACCGGTGTCGACCATCTGCATCGTCGCGAGGTTGCGCCCGTAGCACATCTTGCACGTACCGCGCTTCGCCTCACAGGTGAGCACAGAACGAATCTTCACCATCTGGAGACCCGCGTCCTCGATGGCATCGGCCGTGTCCTCGAGAATGAGCGCTCCCCCCTCGACCAGAAGCTCACCATCGATCGGGTCGTAGACATCCTCGAGCGCCACGTTTCCGACGATGCGGTCCGCGAGCGGCTCGATGATGTCCTCACCTTCCTTCAGCGCGGTCATCTCCAGGCCGAGAATGGTCCCGCAATCGTCGGTCATGACCGTCACATCCTGAGCGACGTCGACCAGGCGGCGCGTGAGATAGCCCGCGTCCGCGGTCTTGAGCGCGGTATCGGCCAGACCCTTCCGGGCGCCGTGGGTGGAGATGAAGTACTCCACCACCGACAGGCCTTCGCGGAAATTCGACTTGATCGGGCTCTCGATGATCTCGCCGATACCACCCGTGAGCTTCTTCTGTGGTTTGGCCATCAGCCCCCGCATGCCGGCGAGCTGACGCATCTGGTCCCGGTTACCCCGGGCGCCGGAGGTCATCATCATGTACACAGGGTTGAAGCCGCCCTTGGACCGCTCGAGGTGACGGACCATCGCGTCCGCCACGTCGTTGTTCGCGTGGGTCCACGTGTCGATGACCTTGTTGTACCGCTCGCCGTTCGAGATGAAGCCGCTGGCGTACGCCTTCTGGAAGCGCGTCACCTGCTCATCCGCCTCATGGAGGATCTCCGCCTTTTCGTGAGGCACCTCTAGGTCGTCGATACCGACGCTTACACCGCCCAAGGTGGCATAGCGGAAACCGAAGTCCTTGAGGTTGTCCAGGAATTCCGGAGTCTCGGAGAGACCGATCTTGTCGAAGCAGTCGAAGACCAGGTCCCCGAGCTCCTTCTTTCCGAAAGTGCGGTTTATGAAACCGAGACCGTCGGGGATGATCGAATTGAAGAGCACGCGACCCGCAGCCGTTCGCACCCAGTATCCATTCTCCTCGCCGTGCTGCTCTCCGACCCAGTAGTAGAGCGGGCTCTGGAACGTCATCTTCTCGTGCGCGAGCGCCATCTCGATCTCTCCATATGTGGAGAGGTGGGGCGCGCCCTTGTAGATTTTGTCCAACTTGGCGTTCGCGGCCTCCCGTCGTGCCTTCGGCCCCTTCGAGTCGTTCACCACGCGCTCCAGATCCGTGATCTCGAGCCCGGGGTTCGTCAGGTAGTGCGCTCCAATGACCATGTCCTGCGTCGGCGCCACGACGGGACGACCGTTCGACGGCAGCAGGATGTTGTTGGACGCAAGCATGAGCACGCGCGCCTCGAGCTGGGCCTCATACGACAGCGGCAGGTGTACCGCCATCTGGTCTCCGTCGAAGTCCGCGTTGAACGCCGCGCACACCAGCGGGTGGATACGGATCGCCTTGCCCTCGACGAGCACGGGCTCGAAAGCCTGGATACCCAAGCGGTGCAGCGTCGGCGCACGGTTCAGCAGAACTGGGTGGTCCTTGATGATGTCCTCGAGGACCTCGTACACCTGCGGGTCCGCGCGCTCCACGATCTTCTTGGCGCGCTTGACCGTCTCGGCCTCACCGCGCTTCTCGAGCTCGTGGATGATGAACGGCTTGAACAGCTCGACCGCCATCGCCTTCGGCAAGCCACACTGGTGCAGCTTGAGCTCGGGCCCGACTACGATGACCGAACGGCCGGAGTAGTCCACGCGCTTGCCGAGCAGGTTCTGCCTGAACCGGCCCTGCTTGCCCTTCAGCATGTCGCTGAGCGACTTGAGCGGACGCTTGCCGCGACCCCGGATCGCCTTCGATCGGCGACCGTTGTCGAAGAGTGCGTCGACAGCCTCCTGCAGCATGCGCTTCTCGTTGCGGAGGATGACCTCCGGAGCTTTCATGTCTATGAGTTTCTTGAGCCGGTTGTTCCTGTTGATGACCCGCCGGTACAGGTCGTTCAAGTCGGAGGTTGCGAAGCGACCACCGTCCAGCGGTACGAGCGGACGAAGATCAGGCGGAATGACCGGAACCACGTCCAGGATCATCCACTCCGGACGGTTCCGCGTGTCGGCGGTGTCACCCGAGTTGCGCAGCGCGTCCACCACCTTGAGCCGTTTGAGCTTCTTCTTCTTCCGGTGCTGGGACGTTTCGTGCACGATCTCGTAGCGGAGCCACCCGGCGAGCCGGTCGAGCCCGCGGCCATCGGCATTCCGATCCTTGATCTTCCTGTCCTGCGTATCGAGCAGCTTGAGCAGTGTACGCGCTGCCTCCGCGCCGATCTCGGCCTTGAACTGCTCGTCGTTCTCTTCCCGCGCTTTCACGCGCAGGTCGTAGTACTCGTCCTCGTCGAGCAGATCCTGGAACTCCACTTCCTGCTTTCCGGGATGCGTGACGACGTACGCCGCATAGTAAATGACCTTCTCGAGGTCGCGCAGCGTCATACCGAGCAGGTATCCGAGCTGACTCGGGAGTGTCTTGAAGAACCAGATGTGCGCTACCGGTACCGCGAGCTCAATGTGGCCCATGCGCTCGCGCCGCACCTTGGAGAGCGTCACTTCGACACCGCACCGGTCGCATACATGACCCCGGAAGCGGATGCGCTTGAACTTCCCGCAGTGGCACTCCCAGTCCTTTACGGGCCCGAAAATGCGCTCGCAGAACAGACCGTCGCGCTCCGGCTTGAACGAGCGGTAGTTGATCGTCTCGGGCTTCACCACCTCGCCGAACGACCAGCCCCGGATCTCCTCGGGAGAGGCGAGCCTGACCCGAATGAACTCGAAGTCCGATCCGCTCTGATCGCGGGTCCTAGGGAAATCGATCATTACGCTTCCTCCCCGAGCGTTACGCTCAGGCCGAGGGCCTGAAGTTCTTTCACGAGTACGTTGAACGACTCCGGAATTCCCGGCTTCGGCATGTTGTCTCCCTTCACGAGGGCCTCGTAGACCTTCGAGCGACCCTGCACGTCGTCCGACTTGACGGTCAGGATCTCCTGTAGCGTGTGCGCCGCACCGTACGCCTCGAGCGCCCACACCTCCATCTCACCGAAGCGCTGCCCGCCGAATTGTGCCTTCCCGGCGAGCGGCTGCTGTGTAACCAACGAATACGGTCCGATCGAGCGCGCGTGGATCTTGTCATCCACGAGGTGGCTGAGCTTGAGCATGTACACCGAGCCAACGGTGACCGGAAAGTCGAAGGGGCGACCGCTCCGGCCATCTCGGAGCCGAATCTTTCCGTTGGGCAAGATCTCCGCGTACTCCATGAGCTCGACGACCGCGTCGTCGAGACCAGACTTGATGTTCGAGCGGCCCTTGAGCTTCTGAATCGCCGGGAAGAGCTTCGCCATCTTGTCGTCCGCCCGCGCCGAGATCTCCTCGGCGGCGGTGACCAGGAACCCTACGAGGTCGTCGATGAACTTCTGCTGTTTCTTGCTCAGCTCGAGCGACAGGTAAGCGTCGAGGGACTGGCCGATACCATGGGTGTGCCCCACCCGGTGCGTGCCGTTGCCGTTGCCCTCATCGCCGCCAGCCATGACGACGGGAAGCAAGTTGGCAACGGCCACTAGCTGTTCGATCCCGTCCTCGGTGACCGGCGGTTGGGCCTCGACGTGCAGAGCATTCGTGACCCATTTCATTCCGGCAAGCTTGAGAAGCGCGCCGACTTCGTTCTCGGTGGCTCCCTGGAATACCGGAGTCTTGGACTCGAAGCCGAGTACCCTGCCGGCCCATCCGAGGTGAGTCTCCAGAATCTGCCCGACGTTCATGCGTGACGGCACGCCCAGCGGGTTGAGAACGATCTCGACCGGGGTCCCATCCGGGAGGAACGGCATCTCCTCTTCGGGCACGATCCTGGCGATGATGCCCTTGTTCCCGTGGCGTCCGGCCATCTTGTCGCCGACGGAGATCTTCCTCTTCTCTCCGACATGGACTTTCACGAGCTGAACGACGCCCGGCGGAAGCTCATCCGGCTGGAAGACCTTGTCGATCTGCTCCTCGGTCTTCTCCTTGACCCGCTGGATGCGGCCCTGGGCCTCACCCACGAGCCGCCGGATCCTCTCGCTGGCATCCTTGTTCTGAAGCTTGAACGTCGCGAGATCGACCTTTCTGAAGTTGATCTCCTCGATGCTCTCCTTCGTGAACTTCGTGCCCTCTTTCAAGAGCGGCTCGACCGTGCCCTTCTTGAGCATCAGGCTTACGGTCTGGCGATTGAGGATGCCGCGTAGCTCCTCGTCACGCACGTCGGAGATGCGCTGGATCTCCTCACGCTCCAAGGTGCGCAAGTCACCGATCTTGGCGCCGTGCTCCTTCTCGAGCAGCGGATCGTCGATCCGGCGAGAGAACATTTTCACGTCGATGATCGTGCCCGTGATTCCCGGAGGCACGCGCAGCGACGAGTCCTTCACGTCCTTGGCTTTTTCACCGAAGATCGCGGTGAGCAGCTTCTCCTCCGGAGAGAGCTCGGTCCCGCCCTTCGGCGTGATCTTGCCGCACAGGATGTCGCCAGCCTTGACCCTCGCCCCAATCCGCACGATGCCGCGCTCGTCGAGATCAACGAGGCTCTCCTCGGCGACGTTCGGGAGTTCGCGCGTGATCTCTTCCATTCCGCGCTTGGTGTCCCGGACGTGCAGTTCGAGCTCTTGGATATGGATCGAGGTGAAGACGTCGTCCTTCACCAGCTTTTCACTGATGACGATCGCATCCTCGAAGTTCGAACCGTACCAGGGCATGAACGCGACGAGCACATTGCGGCCCAAAGCGAGCTCGCCGGCATCGGTGCTCGGACCGTCCGCGATGATGTCGCCAGGCTCGACGGTCTCGCCGATCGACACCAGCGGACGCTGGTTGATCGCGGTGTCCTGGTTGGTCCGCCAGAACTTCTTGAGGCGGTACCGGTCGAATCGCACGAGCCTCGCGAGCGGCTGGTCCGTCTCGCCGGTCTTTATCGAGCCGGTGTCGACCAGGATTTCGTCGGCGGTGACGTGCACGACGTTGCCTCCCCGGCGCGCGGTGATCACAGCACCGGAGTCCGATGCCACTTTCGCCTCGAGACCGGTGCCCACGTACGGCGCGTCGGTGAAGAGGAGCGGCACCGCCTGGCGTTGCATGTTCGAGCCCATCAGCGCCCGGTTCGCGTCGTCGTGCTCCAGGAACGGAATCAACGCCGCAGCGACCGAGACCAGCTGGTCCGGCGAGACGTCCATGTAGTCGATGTCGCTGGGGCGGAGCAGCGGAAAGTCACCCTTCTCACGGCAGAGGACGAACTCCTTCAAGAAGTTTCCCTTGTCGCTGAGCGGCGCGTTGGCCTGGGCGATGCGGGCATCTTCCTCTTCGTTGGCGGAAAGCCACTCGATCTTGCTCGTGACCTTGCCCTTGTTCACCACCCTGTACGGCGTCTCGACAAAGCCGAGATCGTTGATCCGCGAGTAGGTCGTGAGCGACGTGATGAGCCCGATGTTCGGACCCTCCGGCGTCTCGATCGGGCACATGCGCCCATAGTGGGAATAGTGCACGTCACGGACTTCGAAGCCCGCGCGCTCACGCGTCAGACCACCCGGACCGAGCGCAGACAGCCGACGCTTGTGCGTCATCTCGGCGAGAGGATTGGTCTGGTCCATGAACTGGCTGAGCTGCGACGACCCGAAGAAGGCCTGGATCACGGCCGACACGGTCCGCGCGTTGACCAGGTCGTCGATATTCACCTTCTCTGGGTCGGTATTGATCGACATGCGCTCCTTCACGAGGCGCGCCATGCGGCTCAAGCCGACGGAGAACTGGTTGGCGATGAGCTCACCGACGGTACGCACCCGGCGGTTGCCGAGATGATCGATGTCATCCGTGTAACCGCGTCCCTCGTTGAGCTCGATGAGATGGCGAACGATGGAGATGAAATCGTCTTTGGTGAGCACGGTCTGTGTGGGAGGGATGTCCACGCCCAGCCGTTGGTTGATCTTGTACCGGCCAACGCGGCCGAGGTCGTAGCGCTTCGGGCTGAAGAAGACCCTCTCGAGCGCGGCACGAGCCGTGTCGACGTTCGGCGCCTCACCCGGTCGGAGCAGCGAGTAGATCGCGTGCAGCGCGTCTTCCTCACTCTCGGTCGGGTCCTTCTTGATCGTGTTCTTGATCATGGGGCTGTCGCCCCGAGGCGTCTGCCGATCCGTCGTATAGATCTTGAGCTTCTTCGTGCCCAGACGCTCGAGGATCTCTTTGACCTCTTCAGCGATCTCCTCGCCGTTCTCGATGAGGATCTCGCCGGTCTCCGGATCGACGAACTCCTCGGCAACGACCTTGCCCTCGAGCTCCTCGAGCGTGGTCGCGTTCTTCCCGGTGAGCTTGACCTGGCTCACGTCGTAAAAGAGGCGGAAGATCTCCGCGTCGGTTCCGTAGCCTAGCGCCCTCAATAGGGCGGTCGCCGGGAACTTCTTCTTCTTGTCGATGTGGACGTAGCAGATGTCATTGATGTCGAGCGTGAACTCGACCCATGATCCGCGGAACGGGATGATCCGAGAGCTGTAGAGCTTCGTACCATTCGGGTGGATGCTCTCCTCGAACACCACGCCCGGAGACCGGTGCAATTGGCTCACCACGACGCGCTCGGCGCCGTTGACGATGAACGTGCCGAGCTCGGTCAGGAGCGGCAGGTCGCCGAGATAGACCTCCTTCTCGATGATGTCGACCGGCCGACGGTCCGCCGGGGGCGGCTCCTTCTTCTTCCTCTTCCGCCGCTTCTTCCTCTCCTCTTCGTCTTGTTCCGGCTGCTCCCAGACGATGAGGCGGAGCGTGGCCTTGAGCGGCGCCGCATACGTCATGTCACGCTCGATGCACTCCTCGACGGAGTACTTCGGCTCGCCCAGCGCCGCACTGACGAACTCGAGCGTGAAGTAGTCGTTCACATCCGAGATCGGAAAGATCTCAGAAAAGACACGGTCGAGCCCGAAATCCCACTGCTCGTCGGGATTGATGTCGGGATCGACGAGTTGCTCGAACGAGCGGAGCTGAACGTCCAGCAAGTTCGGCATCGGCATGACACGACCGAGCTTGGCAAAATCCAGGATCGGGCGGTTGTCTTTGCGCAGTTCCAACGTACGTCCCCCTTAACGGCTCACCCTGACAACGGGTGAGCAGCGTTGCGTTTGGCTATCCCATGTTGTCACGCGATCACTTGCGACCCACGCGGCGGCGCGGGCGCAGTCGTCAGGTTCGCGTTCGCTGCCCTGAGGCAGGCTGCAAACCCAGCGCTCTACTTGAGCGCGACTGCGGCGCCGACGTCCTCGAGCCTGGCTCTCATCTCCTCGGCCTCCTGCTTGGTCGCACCTTCTTTGATCGTGCCCGGAGCACCATCTACGAGCTCCTTCGCCTCCTTGAGACCGAGGCTGGTGAGCTCGCGCACGACCTTGATAACCTGGATCTTCTTGTCGCCGACTCCCTCGAGAACGACGTCGAATTCGTCCCTCTCCTCGGCGGCAGCGTCAGCCCCCGGACCGGCCGCGGCCGGCATCGCAACCGGAGCCGCCATCGCCGTGACGTTGAACTTGTCCTTGAATGCGTCAACGAACTCCGACAGCTCGAGAACGGTCATGTTGCCGATGGTCTCGAGCAGCTCTTCGTGATTCGTCGCCATGGTTCCTGCTTCCTCCTGATTCACCCGGCTATCTGCCGGCGATTGGGTTGACCTTTTTGTTACCGGGACACGCCCGCGTCCCCCTGGTGCCCGGGATCCGGCCGCTCAGCGTGTCTTCTCGCGCTCTTCTCTGAGGGCATCGATGAGTCCGGCCGTCTCCTGAAGCTTGGCCTCGAGCGCGCTCGCAAGAGCAGCCATCGGGGCCTCCAACACGCCGGCAAGCATCGAATAGAGCACGTCCCGCGACGGCAGCTTCGCGATCGCGTCCACCTGCTCAGCGCGCAGGATCTCGTTGTCCATGATCCCGACCTTGAACACCGGCTTCTTGTCGTGGGCCTTCGCGAAGTCGCTGAGCGCCTTGGCAGGCGCCACCGCGTCCTCGTACCCGAACACCATCCCCGTCGGCCCCTCGAGACTCTCCGAGATGTCCGGAAGCCCCGTCTCCGCGAAGGCTCGCTTGGCGAGACGGTTCTTGACGACGAGGTACTCGGCACCCGACGCCTTGATGGACCGACGCAGCAGCGTCATCGCTTTCACGTCGAGCCCCGTGAAGTCCGTCAGGTAGACCACTGGCGCCCTGCTGATGCGGTCACGGAGATCCGAGACGAAACCCTCTTTCGTCGCGCGGTCCATCAGGCCCCCTTACGGTACAGGTTCGGGTCGATGGCCACGCCCGGTCCCATGGTACTGGAGACCGTCACGCTCCTGAGGTACGTGCCCTTGGCTGCGGAGGGCCTCGAACGCACGATCTGGTCCATGAAGGCGCCCAGGTTGTCCCTCAACTGATCTTCCGAGAACGACACCTTCCCGATCGGCGCGTGTACGTTTCCGGTCTTGTCGACCCTGAACTCGATCTTACCCGCCTTGATCTCCCCGACGGCGCGACCGACATCGAACGTCACCGTTCCTGCCTTGGGGGTCGGCATCAAGCCACGAGGACCGAGCACCCGGCCCAGCGGGCCGACCTTGCCCATGAGGTCCGGGGTCGCCACGCAGACTTCGAAATCCAGCCATCCACTTTGGATCTTCTCGAGGTACTCGACACCCACATAGTCCGCGCCGGCCTCTGCTGCCTCAGTCTCCTTCTCACCCTCGGCGATGACAAGAACGCGCACGGCCTTGCCGGTCCCGTGAGGGAGAACGACGGTGCCGCGCACGAGTTGGTCCGCCTGCCGAGGGTCGACCCCGAGTCGGGTCGCGACTTCGACGGTTTCGTCGAACCTCGCGAACGCGAGCTCCTTGACGAGCTTGACCGCCTCGTCGGGAGCGAACTTGACGCCCACCGGGACGCCGGAGCGCGCGGAAACGTAACGTTTGCCTGTTGTAGCCATCTTTTACGAGCCGTTCGTGAACCCTCCCACCGTGTGACGGCTCACAGCCGGTGGTCTGGGCGGGGTCGGTGCCTGCTACCCCTCCACTTCCACACCCATCGATCTGGCCGTGCCGGCGATCATCCGCACGGCGGTGTCCATGTCGTTGGCATTGAGGTCTTCCATCTTGGTCGACGCAATCTCTTCGAGCTGCGCCCGGGAGATATTCCCGACCTTCTCGCGATTGGGCTCACCAGAGCCCTTAGGCAGACCGATCGCGCGCAAGATCAACACCGACGCCGGCGGCGTCTTGGTGATGAACGAGAAGGACCGGTCCGCGTAAACAGTGATCTCCACAGGGATCGTGATGCCCTGCTTGTCCTGGGTCTTGGCGTTGAACTGCTTGCAGAACTCCATGATGTTGACACCGTGTTGGCCCAAAGCGGGACCGACCGGTGGCGCCGGGTTGGCTTGGCCACCCGGCACATGAAGCTTGATGAAGCCAATGACTTTTCTCGCCATCGTCTAATAACCCTTCAGATCCGTGTAATCGAGCTCGACGGAGGTTGGCCGACCGAACAGCGATATCTCGACCTTGACCTTCCCCTTGTCGGCGTACACCTCCTGAACCGTTCCACTGAAGTCGGTGAACGGCCCCTGCGTGACTTCGACGACCTGGTCCACGTGGAAGAGGATCTCCTCGCGGTCTTCAGTCTCGGCCGTGACCTCGACGCCGAGAATCTTGTTGATCTCTTCTTCGCGTAGCGGCTGAGGTGCACGCCCCTGCCCTACGAACTTGATCACGCCCTGGATGTTGTTGATCACGTACTGGGTCCGTTCGTTCAAAACCATCTCGACCAGCACATAGCCGGGGTAAAGTCGCTTCGTGACGGTCACACGCTTCCCGTTGCGGATCTCGGTCACTTCCTGCGTCGGGACCAGAACCTCGCGGATCTCCTGCGCGTCCCCCTCGCCCGGCTCATCCTCGATCCGCCGCTCAACGAGCCGCTGGACCTTGTTCTCGTGCCCGGAATAGGTCTGGATCGCGTACCAGCGCGTATCCGCCGCAGCCTCAGCCATCAGGCTCCGAAAATCCCCATGATCATCTCCACAACCCAACCAGAGAACTTGTCCATCATCCAGATGATGAGCGAGACCACGATGGTGAAGGCCACGACCACGATCGTCGCACTCTTGAGCTGATCCGCGTCAGGCCACGTCACCTTCTGGAGCTCGATCCAACACTCCCCGACGAAGGTCTTCGTTTCCTTGATTTTCTCGACAACAGCCATCGCTACTTCGTTTCCTTGTGCTGCGTGTGCGTCCGGCATCGCGGGCAGTACTTCCGGTGCTCAATGCGCTCGGGATGAAGACGCTTGTTCTTCGTCTTGTTGTAGTTCCTCTCCTTACACTCCTGGCAGGCAAGGATCACTTTGTCGCGCATCTCTTTTCTTTTGCTCTTGTGAAGGGGGACCGTGGTCCCGTCCCCCGCTCTTGCTCAGCCGTTCGGCCGCTAGTGTATCCCGTCTTCTTACTTATTCCGCCTGCCTCTCTCTTCTGCACGGTGGTTGCACCACCGTCTTGGTCTTCATACAAACTCGTGTTCCCCGTGCCCCGACTCATCCGCATTGCGGTGGAGCCGGAGTCCCCCACGACCGGCAGGTAACCCGACCCGAGCGGCCTGTTGCCACTGTTTCCTGATATGTCCAGGGTTCGTCGGGGAACGGGTTCCTCGCAGCGATGTTGCGCTAGCCCTTTCGCGGAGAGGAACCCGTTTCTCGTCGAAACCCTAAGCTATAACCCCTTACTCGATAATCTCCGTGACGACACCAGCGCCGACCGTCCGACCACCCTCACGGATCGCGAACCGTAGCTCCGCATCCATCGCGATCGGCATGATCAACTCCACTGCCATCTGGACGTTGTCGCCCGGCATCACCATCTCCACACCCTCTGGTAGCTGCGCCGCGCCCGTTACGTCCGTCGTGCGGAAGTAGAACTGTGGTCGGTAGCCGTTGAAGAACGGCGTGTGACGGCCTCCCTCTTCCTTCGTCAGAACGTAGACCTCCGCCTTGAACTTCGTGTGCGGCGTGATCGAGCCCGGCTCCGCCAGTACCTGCCCTCGCTCGATCTCGTCCTTGCCCACGCCCCTCAGCAAAAGTCCCGCGTTGTCTCCCGCCCTGCCCTCGTCCAGTAGCTTCCGGAACATCTCCACCCCGGTCACCACCGTCTTCCGGCTCTCATCCGTCATCCCCACCAACTCCACTTCCTCGCCCTTCTTCACGATCCCGCGCTCGATTCGACCCGTCGCCACCGTCCCCCGCCCCGTGATGCTGAACACGTCCTCCACTGGCATCAGGAACGGCTTGTCGACGTCGCGCTCCGGTTCCGGGATATAGGAGTCGATCGCATCCATCAACTCCTGAATGCAATTCGCCGCCTCACCCTCGCCGCCTGCCTCCAGAGCCTCCAGCGCTGATCCCATCACCACCGGAATGTCGTCGCCCGGGAACTTGTACTCACTCAGGAGCTCGCGAACCTCCAGCTCCACCAGCTCCAGCAGCTCCTCATCGTCCACCATGTCCACCTTGTTCATGAACACGACGATGTAGGGAACGTTCACCTGACGCGCCAGAAGAATATGCTCCCGCGTCTGTGGCATCGGCCCGTCCGCTGCGCTCACCACCACGATCGCGCCGTCCATCTGCGCCGCTCCCGTGATCATGTTCTTCACGTAGTCCGCGTGGCCCGGGCAGTCCACGTGCGCGTAGTGACGGTTCGCCGTCTCGTACTCCACGTGGGCCGTCGCGATCGTGATCCCCCGCTCTCGCTCTTCGGGGGCCTTGTCGATCTCATCGAACGCTATCGCGTCTCCGCCGAACCTCTTCGCCTGAGCCAGCGTGATCGCAGCCGTCAGCGTCGTCTTACCGTGATCAACGTGGCCGATCGTACCCACGTTTACGTGTGGCTTCGTTCGCTCAAATGTCGCCTTGCCCATCGCTGTCTCTCTGAATCGGGTCGTGTCTTTTGTGCTACCGAGTACGGCAGCAAGCTCTGGGCGGGATTTGAACCCGCGACCTCGTCCTTACCAAGGACGCGCTCTACCCCTGAGCTACCAGAGCGCATCGATTCTTCACAGCAACCGCTTCGCTGCAAGCGGGAGACGGGACTCGAACCCGCGACCCTCAGCTTGGAAGGCTGATGCTCTAGCCAACTGAGCTACTCCCGCAGCGCCTCCCCTCCGTTTTTCATCTGCCAGCGAGTCACGAAGTGGTGGGGGGAGGATTCGAACCTCCGAAGGCTATGCCAGCAGATTTACAGTCTGCCCCGTTTGACCGCTTCGGTACCCCACCGGCTCTCGCACCCGAACCGTCCCGTCGGGGCGCCCGGCCGACCTCTCCGCACGACCTCCCAGATGCGGAAAAGAGCCGCCCCCAGGCAACTGAGGCGGCCTTTTACGAACAAGCTTAAAAAGCTAACTCCCGTCTCCGGAGGCGTAAAGGGTTAAAAGCGTCCGACGGCATGGTCCTCGTGGCCCCGAGAGGGCGGTGAATCGCTGGTGACACTCACGAAAACCGGGTCCCCGGTAAACCCGGGGCGATTCAGTCGTCAACTACCGCTATGGAAGCTGGTGCATGGCTCCGGAGTGCACCATATGATGGTGGTGATACGCCACTGAACCACCGGCCAGCGGTGTTGGTTGCGACTCGTCGGTCACCCGCGCTGCCCTGCGACTGGGTTGAGGAGTTCGTACCGCCTATCAGGGCAGGGAATAATCACATGCGACAGCTCCCTACGTCCACTGACGCGCTACAGTCGACGAATTGAGTCTCTTGACGGTGGGAGTGAGCGTGCGCCGGAACAGAGCGTGTCTGTTTCTCATGCTCTTCATTCCTCTAGCCGCGTGTGGTGATGGCCAGCCCGCGCAGCGTGGTTCCTCAGCCGAGCCCGAACAAACTCAGGTGAGCCCGACGGGTGCATTGGAGGGTTTCGTGCGTCTCGCAGGTAAGTCGTTGCCAGCATCAACACGTGTACGGAATACGACGGACCCAGAGGCATGCGGTCTCGAACACAGCCTCGATGACTTGTTGGTGTCGGCGGAGACCCGAGGCGTCCAGCATGTGATCGCGGCATTGCTCGACGTCCCCGCGGTTGCGGTTGCTGCGGGACCCCCGCAAAGGCTCGTAATCGACAACCGCGAATGTCAGTTCCTTCCGCACGTGGCCGTAGCGAGGGTAGGGGACACGATCGTGGCGAGGAACAGTGACCCGGTCATGCATACCACTCATTACTACGGTCCCCTCAGGTCCAACGTAGCTCTGCCGGCGGAGGGAATGACCGTCTCCCGAGTATTCCGGCGTCCGGGGATAATCGCGGTGTTGTGTGATGTCCATGGCTGGATGCGAGCCTACATTCGAGTTGATGTCCACCCCTTTCACGCGGTTTCCGACGAGCTCGGCTTCGTCCGGATCTCCGGGATCCCGCCGGGGAGCTACACGCTCGAGCTTTGGCACGAAACGCTAGCAGACCGTGGATAAAGTCCGGTCATCGCTGTTGTGTTAAATCAGGAGGACACGAGGGTTTTTGCAGCGAGGACGGCGATGGCGGTAGGCAAGCGGCCCGAGGCTCGGCAGGGCGAGATGTTCGTGGTGGCGAGCGAGATTCGGGCCTTGGACAACCCGTTCTACCGGGCCTTGAACGAGCTTCTGGCGAAAAGCGGGTTTGACGAGTTCGCGGAAGAGGCATGCCGTGAGTTCTACGCGGACAATCGGGGTCGGCCGGGGATTGCTCCCGGGGTGTATTTCCGAATGATGATGGTGGGCTACCTGGAAGGGATCGGCTCGGAGCGGGGCATTGCCTGGCGGTGTGGGGACTCGTTGTCGTTGCGTGAGTTTCTGGGATACGGGTGGGCGAAGAACCCGCCGGAGCATTCGACCCTGTCGAAGACGCGCAAGCGCCTGAGCGTGGAAGCGCACGCGGCGGTGTTCGGGCGGGTGCTGGAGCTGCTGAAGGGGTCGGGGTTGCTGAGCGGCAAGACGCTGGGCGTCGACTCGACGACGCTGGAGGCGAATGCGGCGATGCGCACGATCGTGCGGCGCGACGACGGGTTGGGCTACGATGAATGGCTGGAGCAGGTGGCCCGGGCGTCGGGGATCGAGACGCCGACGCGCAAGGATCTGACGACGCTGGACCGGAAGCGTCCGAAGAAGGGCTCGAACAAGGACTGGGTGCATCCGCACGACCCGGAGGCGCGGATCACGAAGATGAAGGACGGCAGGACGCGCCTGGCGCACAAGTTGGAGCAGGCGGTCGACATGGAGACCGGTGCGCTTGTGGCGGTGACGGTGCAGACGATGGACGGGGGAGATGTGGCGTCGCTGCCCAACACGCTGGACGAGGCAGAGCGGCAGCTGGAAGTAGTGCAGGTAGAGCCCGAGGAAGTGGTGGCCGACAAAGGCTACCACTCGAACAAGACCATGACGGGCGTGAAGGAGCGGGAGCTGCGCAGCTATGTGAGCGAGCCCAACCGCGGGCGCCGGAAATGGAAGAACAACCGGGACGCGCAGACGCCGACCTACGACAACCGCCGCCGGATCCGCGGCAACCGGGGGATGCGGCTGCTGCGCCAGCGCGGCGAGAAGGTGGAGCGGGGGTTTGCGCACTTGCTTGTGACCGGAGGGCTGCGTCGCGTCCACATACGGGGCCAGGAGGAGATTCGAAAACGGATGTTGATCCACGCGGCGGCCTTCAACCTCGGCCTTCTCATGCGCAAGCGGTTCGGGGTTGGAACCCCCCGTGCCGTGCAGAGCGACGACGTGGGATACCCCCTGATAGGAATTCAGGACGTGTTGGGTACAGCCGGCTATCAGGTCGCTTACTTTCACAATGGTCCACTCGATTTCGAGCTTCAGACCGAGTTCTTCGGGGTGCACGGGTTCCCGACAATCAGGGGCGGCGAGGAGATGGCCAGACGGTATCCGGAGGCGACCCGCGGTAGCTGGGGCGTCGACGACCCATGGCTCATGGAAGACATCGCGGTTTGGCTTGCCGCCCACGACGAGGAGGGCGGCACGGGGTTCGTTACCGCGTTCACGATCTCGAACCACCATCCCTGGCAACTACCCGAGGGGTTCGAGCCGACTGGCCCTCGCGCCCGTCCCGACGGAGAGGACGGCGACTTCCTGGGTACGCTCTCGTACTCGGACCAGGCGCTGGGCCACTTTATCGCGCTCTTGGACGCTGCCGGGCTTTCGGAGCGCACCGTGTTGGTGGTACTTGGCGACACGGGGGTGCCGATGGGCGAGCACGACGAGAACTTCATGCCCGTTCGCCACCTCTATGAGGAGTCGTTCCGGGTGCCGCTTCTCATATGGGCTCCCGGGCGTGTGCACGGGCCGATTCGCATCGACGCCGTGGGGAGCCAGGTGGACCTCTTCCCGACCTTGATGGACATCGTGGGCCTGACCGGCCGGAATCACGCGGTCGGTACATCCCTCCGCCGGGTCGTTACGGGCCGTTCCGTATATCTCTCGAATCCATTCCACCTTCGCTTGAAAGGCGTGCGGCAGGGTCGCTTCAAGTACATTGAGTCTCAGGCGGCGGAACGGTGGGCGCTCTACGATCTGGTTGCGGATCCCGGAGAGCGGACCGACATATCGGCCCGAAGCCCGGCGGTCATTGAGGCCTTGCGCCATCGAGTCCGGGTGGTCGCCGGCCTCGTAGATCGGCTGTGGGATGAGCGGCGGTTTTCGCCGGCCGGATCCCGGAGGTGACCCTCCTCGACGACCAAGCGGAAGGAGACGGGCACATCGGCGCGCAAGTCCAGGTCTCGCGACGGGATTCTAGAGAGCACCGGGCTCGGGTCGTCTCCTCGGTACGCGGGGCCCACAACGTTCTCGTGCTACTGCTCGGTGTGGCGATCCTGAGCCCGGCGGACGCCACGGCCCAGAGCTCCCCTTACGTCCCCAACCTCGACCCGGCTTACGCAGACCTCGACGCGCTCTTCGCCGTCGGCCTGGTCGAGGTGCCCTTGATGGCTCAGCGTCCGTATTCTCGCATGGCCTTTGCGCGTTTCGCTGCACATGCTCGCACTGCATTGGATGGCTCCGACGAAGGCCGAGCTCGCTTTTACGAGGCGCTCAGCCGTCTCGAGGCGCGCTTCGCGCAGGAGATATCCTTACTGTGCGAAGCGACGGACGATGTGTGCGGCCGCGCCGACGCCGGTTTCTCGGCAAGGTCCGCGGCGTTCGATCTGACGTCGGCAGACAGTCCGGCCCGGCCAATCCGGGTTAGCTACGACGAGGGCCTCATCGAAGGCGACCTGAACCCGCTGCTGGAGCGCAATCAGGGTCGTGTCCTCGCCGACGGCTGGACGGGGGCGGGTGAGGCGACCGCCGATATTCAGCTCATTCCACGAGTGGCACTCCAGGTTCGACCACGCGTGTGGCATTCTCGCCCTACCGGGACGTCCAGCGGCGAAGGCTCGACACTTCTTGACGCCTACGTCCGTGGTGTATTCGCTGGAATGGCTTTAGAGGTGGGTCGGAACCACGTCGCCAGCGGTCACGGCCGGTTGGCCGGACCCTTGCTCTCTCACAACGCTCGCGGACTCGACATGGTGCGGGTGTCTCACGAACGCGCGGCACGACTTCCTTGGGTTCTTGGAGTCCTAGGGTCCGTCACTGGAGCCGCTTGGATCGCAGACCTAGAGGCGGCGACCGTCTGATACGGCACGGCAAACTGATCGTCTTCGAGGCGAGCCTACGCCCCAGCCGGTCCGTGGAAATAGGCCTGAGCCTGCTGAACAACCAGGGAGGCGAAGGCGCCCCCCGTGCAACGGTGAAGGACCGAATCTTCGACGTCTTTCTCATCAGGCCTCAGGGTGAGGAGATTTCGGACAAGGTCGTTATGGGCGACGTACGCGTCACGTTGCCTGGCAAAGGTCTGGAGTTCTACCTCGAGGGACTCTCGACCGACCTGGACGTGACAATAATCGGTCACACTCAGTCCTTCTGGGGCGACGCCGCCTGGACCCTCGGAATGAAGGCTGTGGGGCGGGGCCGCAGGGGACGTCTCGACCTTTGGCTCGAGGGTCACACCGCGCGCATGCGCGCGCATACTCATCACCAGCTCCGCGACGGCCTTACCGTCGGCGGACGTCTGATCGGGTATGCGATCGGTCCTCTCGCCACATCGTGGCAGGGTGGCTTGGATTGGCGAGATCGGCTCGATGTCGTGAGCGTTGCCGGCGCGTGGGAGCGATACAGCGGGGATGATTGGGCCATGCCAAAAGGCAAGATCCCCCGGCGACGAACGGCCGACAACCCCGACGAGATCCGCCTCAGGGCCATCGTCGACTGGACGCGCGAGCACGCCGGCTCGGACCTGCGCACGTCCGTCCGACTCGGATACGAGCGTGTCACGCGCTTCAATTTCACGGATCAGGACCGGTCGAACTATCTGGCCCAGGTTCGCTTTGCCTGGCTCCCGAGCTAAGCTAAGCGCAGCTGCAGCCCGGTCGCCGTCCGTGATGAACTCGCTGGGTGCTGCTTCCCGCCCAGCTAGAAGTTTCCGCATTGGCACAGATGTGTTGGCCTCGAGACGCTTCCGGTCCCCGCCTGCCTCGACGACTCCTCCCCCCGTCTCTTCTCAGCCCGTCCTCGCACACGCGGGGCAACCAGACCGGGGCACGCCTCTCACACGTCACATCGGCCGGAACAGCTCCTCCAGCTCGAGGTACGCGACGTCCACCCACAGGTGGACCATCTCGTCGACCGTGCGGTCCCCATCATACCCGACCCACTGCTCAGGGTCGGGAGACGCCGGTGCAGGGACGGACATTCGTACCTTAAGGGCTCGACGGGGAGAGGAGATACGCCCCCACCTCCCGGATCGCCGCCATTCCTACCACATCGCTAGACCGCAGCGGCACCCTCACGCGGGGGAGCTTGGCGAAACTCCGGTCCACGCGCTCCAGGTATTCGGCTTCCTGTGCGCGCCGGCTCTCCAGGAAGTCACCCAGGGGTGCGTCGGGCAGTACCCGGTTCACCACCACTCCGGACACCGGGACTTTGTGGTTGTGGAGGACCTCGAGCGTCTTCTCGCTCTCGAGAATGGGGAGCTTCTCTGGGATGAGGACGAGCACGAAGGCAGTCACCTTGGGGTCCAGCAGAAGCCGTCTGGCCCGGGAGAACCGGCGCCGGCGCTCCAACAGGACCTCGCGGATCTTCCGAGTGCGCTCGTCCCCGGGGGCCTCTTCGACGTCGTCGAACCAGGACATGTCGTGGCCGGTGGATGCCTTGCGACGCTGGAGCCGGTCCACCGCCTTGCCCAGAGAATCGGACCGGTCGCGGCTCCGGAGCAACCCCTCGGTCCACGCAGCCATGATCTCCGGGAGCGCGAGCAGACGAAGCGTGTGGCCCGTGGGTGCCGTGTCGAAGATGACGCGATCGTGGCTCTTCGGCCCCTCGTCCATCAGTGCCGTCACCCGGTCCATCAGCGCGGCATCCTCCGCGCCGGGCGAGTGGCGGGTCAGCTCGATTTGACGCTCGATCTCGGAGTACATGGCAGGTTGCACGTACTGCCTCATCGTCGCCTTCACGCGAGCGAGGTAGCTCTCCACCTCCGCTTCCGGGTCGATCTCCAGCGCGTCGAGCCCGGGGAGGATCTCGCGCTCTCGGTCGCCGATCGACGTCCCGAACAGGTCGCCCAGGGAGTGGGCGGGGTCTGTGGAGACCAGGAGGACGCGTGCTCCCGCTTCGGCCATGCCTACGGCGAGCGCCCCTGCCGTGGTGCTCTTTCCCACTCCGCCCTTGCCGCCCACGAAGAGGATCGAGCGGCCCTTCAGATCAAGAGGGGTCATGGACCGGTGGGCGTCCTGACGGACTGCATGCGATACCGCTCTCTAGCAGCAGCGAAAGTGCTCGAGGGGCGAGTGATCCATGCCCATGCGGATGTGCCACTCATGAAAGCCCTCGTACAAGAGGGGCAGCAGCTCCAGCGTGTAGTAGCTCGACGGGTTTGCGATTCCCATCATCTCCGAGAAGACCAGGAGCATGAAGAGGTCGTCCTCTTCTCGGCGCTCCCGCGCGAGCGCCCCACGGTGGCGCACCTCGTAGAACTCTCGGACGAGCTCTCCAGCCCGCGCTAGCCGGTCACGCAATCCCACCGGCGGCTTCCTCCCAGGCGGCTGGTGGATCCCCCAGCACGGCATACACCTCAGCGGGTTCGGGCCACTGCCCCCGGGCCAGGAGGCGCCCGTTCACGACAACGGTATTCACCTTGAGGCGGAACAGGGTGCGAAGCGCGTCCGGAATGCCGACCCCGTGGGCGCGGGCGTCTCGCACCAAGAGGATCATGACGGAAATGAGGTTGCGCGGATCCACCACGTTGATCTCAAGCTTGTCGCCGTAGCGCGAGCGCAGGTCTCGGTACAGAGGGCCCATCGCCTCCATACTTGCGCGCCGCTCGGGAAAGCACCGTTCTCCCCTTTGCGTTAGGAAGTCCCCCTCCAACCGGCCACAGCACCCGGAAGAGGACATTTGCATTTCCCATTCCCGGATCAGAATGACGCTCGGCCGAGCGCTCGATTCCGCCTTTTGCATAACTCGTTTCTACCGCGCGAGCACGCCGGGGTTCACTCGGCGCGCGTCAGGGCGTCCGCCGAATCCTCTGCTTCCTCCTCCTTAGGGCCGCTACGCGCCTTCTGCAGCGCGGCAAGAGACTCCAGGGCCACCCAGATCGTGGTCCCGAGGATCACTACGTCGAGGGCGACGAGGAAGTAGCTGCCTTGCCCCCAGAAATCCCGGAGCTGCCAGAGCAGCGCGAGCACCGTCATGCCTAGGATGAAGACCATCGGTACAAGCGTATAGACCGTAGGCCGGCCCTTCTTGAGAAGGAAGACGCTCAGTACGAGCAGCGTGAGTCCGGCCAGGAGTTGATTGGTCGTGCCGAACAAGGGCCAGATGACGAGGCCGCCTGTCCCAGCTCCGCCCCCCGCTCCGAAGGCCAGGACCAGGCAGCTGCCCACGGCCAGGAGCGTCGATAGCCCCCTCCCGGTGAGTGCCGGGACGTCGTAGATCGTCCCCCACTCCTGGACGACATAGCGCTGCAGCCTGACCCCGGTGTCCATGGTCGTGGCGGCGAAGAGGATCGCCATTACGGCCAACAGCGTCTCGCCGAACGCGACGGGTAGCCCGAGCCCAGTAGCGAGGATGCCCCCGCCGCCTTGCACGAACGCCGGCAGTCCACCGGACGCGAACGACGTGTAATAGGTCTGCCAGTCCCCCTGCGTAGCAAAGCCCGCGGTGCAGGCAATGATCGCCGCCAGCGCCAGGGAGCCCTCACCCACCGTGCCCAGGAAGCCCACGAAGCGTACGTCCTTCTCGTTGTCGATCTGCTTCGAAGTGGTCCCCGACGAGACTAGCCCATGGAAGCCGGAGATCGCTCCGCAGGCGATCGTCACGAAGAGCAGCGGGATCATCGGCGGCACGTCGTCCGGAAGTGACGTGTTGAAGGCCGGGGCCACCACGGTGGGGTTCGCGAACAGAACCGCAAGGAAGAAGATGCCGAGTCCGATGAAGAGCTGGAGTCCATTGATGTAGTCGCGGGGCTGCAGGAGAAGCCAGACCGGGAGCAGCGATGCGACGGCCGCGTACGCGAACAGGAGAATGACCCACATGCCCGGTGCATCCAGGCCGACCATGGTCTCCGGAAGGCTCAACGGCACCGCGACGCCCACGAACATCGATCCGTACAGGAGCGCCACGCCGATGATGGAGGGCCACAGGAGCGGGACGCCCTTGCGGTACAGTAGGTAGCCGATGAAGATCGCGACGCCGATCACGAACCAGGCCGGGACTACGCTGCTCGGGAAGCTCACGAAGAGCCCGGCGATGATGATGGCGAACACGGCGTTCACCATCAGGAGCAGCAGGAAGATGACGATCATGAAGAGCGCGCGGGCCCTCTGCCCGACCACCGCCTCGGTCAGAGCCCCTATGGATCTGCCTTTGTTGCGCACGCTGGCCCACAGGGCTCCCGCGTCGTGGATTCCCGCGAAGAACACCGTGCCTAGGGTGACCCAGAGAAAGGCGGGCAGCCAACCCCATACCACCGCGATGGCGGGGCCCACGATTGGCGCGGCGCCTGCCACGGAGGTGAAGTGGTGTCCCCACAGGACCCACCGGTTGGTGGGCACGAAGTCCACCCCGTCCTCCTGGGCGTGGGCGGGCGTCCGGAAGTCCGCACTCAGCTGGAAGACTCGCTCAGAGATGAAGCGCGAGTACAAGAGGTAGCCTAACGTGAACGCCCCGAGCCCTGTGGCCATGAGCAGAATCGCGCTCATCTATATTCTCCTTCCTTGCTGTGCAACGTTGTACGTGCGGTTTCGCCGGCGGTTCACCACCCCGACTCCTGCAACGCGCTCTACGTCTTCAAGCTGCCTTCGCGGTAGCTGCCTCACGCAGATGTGGGTAGGCCGCTTCGCGCAAAAGGAAGGGGCCCCACCCTGATGGGTGGGGCCCCCTCGGTTGGGGTTTCGGCTAGCGTCAGCCCCCTCGCCGCTTGTCCGCCGGCCAAATCACGTCATATCCCGATGGGACCGAACCCATGCCCATGTATGTGAACTTCTGGATGCGCTTACCCTCGTAGGTCTCCGTCGTGTAGATGTTGCCCGAGGAGTCCACTGTGAGGGAGTGCACCGCGAAGAACAGCCCGGGCTGCCGACCGCCGTCGCCGAAGCGGTACAGGACCTCCATCGTCTCTCGCCGGAGGACGGACACAAACATGTTCTGGCCATCGGCGAGGTACATGAACGTCTGATCTTCGTCGGGGGAGAAGTCGAGATCCCAGACCGACCCCTGATTCATGGTCGCGGGGTTGATGATATGCTCCTCCACGAAG
Organism: Longimicrobiales bacterium; assembly: GCA_965197725.1. GTDB lineage: Bacteria > Gemmatimonadota > Gemmatimonadetes > Longimicrobiales > Gaopeijiaceae > UBA1138. Next base: position 65,808 of record CBDANQ010000059.1, on the reverse strand, counting down.
GTGCCATCCGTCTGGAATACGGAGATCCGGTTCGACGGGCGATCACACACGTACACGAGTCGATCGTTCGAGAGCTCCGCACAGTGCACGGGTGGCCGAAACTCCTTCGGCGGGGTCTCGCCCGGCACGTAGCGGTCCGGAATCTCGCTTTGGTCGGGAGGATCGCCGTAGGCGCCCCAGTAGCGCTTCAGCTCACCGGTGCTGGCGTCGAGAACCGCCACCCGCCGGTTGATGTACCCGTCTCCGAGATACGCCTCGTTGGCCACGGGATCGACGAAGATCTTGGCTACCCGGCCGAAGTTGTTCCGGTCGTGGCTGTCCTCGGCAAAGCCATCCCCGTCCGCGCGCGCGTTAGCTCGACCGTACTGCGCGAGGAACTTGCCATCGCGGGAGAACTTCACTACGTGCGAGTCCGTTCTGCCGTTGCCGCCGATCCAGACGTTGTCGTTGTGGTCCACGGTGAGGCCGTGGTTGGACGTCGGCCACTCGTACTCACCCGTATCCGTCGGGCCTCCCCAGGAGCCAACCAGAATGCCGTCCTGGTCGAACTCGAGCACCGGAGGCGCGGGATTGCAGCACTCGCTCAGCGGGGGCTCTTGTGCCGAGCCGAGCTCCGTCCTTAGCGCGTACTGGTCGTCGGTGTTCCGGTGGACGAGCCAGATGTGATCCCGGGAATCGACGTCCACCCCAATCGTCGCGCCCATGATCCATTGGTTGGGTAGTGGCTTCGGCCAGAACGGATCGACCTCGAAGGTCGGGACCATCCCGTCCTGGTTCATGGCCAAGTCGTCGAGCGCGTCTGCGGCGCAAGCGAGGGCCGTGATTGAGACTACGAACGCTAGCGCCAAGATCAGTTTGCGCTTAGGCATCATCCCTACTCCCCTACAGCGTGAAGAAAATTGTTACCGAACCGACCGGCAAGCTACGCCGCGGGACGCGGTTGGGCAAGTCGGCCGCGTAGCGGCGGATGAGTCCGGGACTCACGGAGCTGAGCTCGCCGCGCTGAGGAGTTATCGCGGCAATCGCTGAGCCGCGCTGGAGCGTGTTCAGCGCATAGGCTGCAAGGATCCCTTGCGTAATAGGGTCCTGTAGCTTATGATGCTCCACTGTTCTGAGCAGCTACCCGCCTCCTCAGGCATGGCCGCCGCCGAAATCCGGTACAGGCCGCTTTTGAGGATTGGCTGCGTTACGCCCGGTGTTCCCCGGGCGTCAGAACACGAAATATGGGAGTCCGATGACCGTTTTGCGTCCAAAGACCTGGTGTACGAACTGCGGCTTTCCCGCGAGGGGAGCCGTCGGGGGCGTACACCGATCCGCCCCGACCGGGTGGGAAGGGTGACGCGCCAAGGCGATCTACCACCACTCTATAACCCGGCCTTCGAGCACGACGGCTGCGGCACGGGGTTCGTCGCCAGCATCGACGGCGAGGCGAGTCACCGGGTAGTCGAGTTGGCGGTACGGGCGCTCGTCGGTCTCACGCATCGGGGTGCCGTTTCGGCGGACGCAGCATCCGGCGATGGTGCCGGCCTCACCATCCAGATTCCCCACGAGCTGCTGGCGGAGGACGCCGCGCATTGGGGTCTAAGGTCCAACGAGCTCGACCGCCTCGGCGTGGCGATGGTCTTCCTTCCCAATGAGACCAGCGCCCGTCCCCGAGCCCGTAAGCTCCTGGAAGCAGCCGCGCAGCGTAGCGGTCTCGACGTGCTGGGATGGCGGACCGTGCCCGTCGACCCTTCGATGCTCGGCGGTCTGGCACTGAAGTCGCTTCCTGGAATCGAGCAACTCCTTCTCGCTAAAGCGCCGGACCTGTCGAGCATCGAGTTCGAACGGGTACTCTACCTTGCGCGCAGGAGGGCCGAAGCCGCGTATCGCGAGCACGAAGTCGACGCGTACATCGTATCGATGTCGGCCCGGACGGTCGTCTATAAGGGCCTGATGGTCGCTCCCCAGCTCCGGAGTTTCTTCCCGGACCTCGCGGACGTGCGCACCCATTCCGCTCTGGCGCTCTTTCACCAGCGCTTTGCCACCAACACGCTACCGAATTGGAAGCTCGCTCAGCCGTTCCGATTCATCGCGCACAACGGTGAGATCAATACGCTTCTCGGGAACCGCAACTGGATGTCCGCGCGAGAGCCTGAGCTCACGTCCCCCGTCTGGGGAGAGAAGCTGCAGGACCTGATTCCGGTCATCGAGCCGATCGGCTCCGACACCGCCTCTTTGGACGAGGCTCTGGAGCTGCTCACGACGTCGGGGCGTGATGTGCTGCACGCGATGGCGATGCTGGTTCCCGAGGCGTGGGAGAACATGCCCGACATGGATCCCCAGCTGCGTGCTTTTTACGAATATCACGCTTGCCTCATGGAGCCGTGGGACGGGCCCGCGGCGACTGCGTTTACGGACGGAGTGGTCGTGGCCGCCGCGATGGATCGCAACGGTCTGCGTCCCGCCCGTTACCAAGTCACGTCGGACCGCCTCGTAGTGATGAGCTCGGAGGTGGGGCTTCTCGGACTGCCGCTCAAGGAGATCGTCGAATCCGGACGCGTGGGGCCCGGAGAGATGATCGCCGTGGACACGGCAGAGCGTCGGTTCCTGCGCAACCGCGACATCAAGCTGAGGCTCTCGATGGCCCGGCCTTATGGCCGCTGGGTCCAGGGCAACCTCCAGCACCTCGATCACGCGCCGGTTGACCGCGAAAGCCGAGCCAACGTCGTCCTGACGTCCGACGTCCCGAAAATGCAGGTGCTGCACGGGTATACGCGGGAAGAGGTCAGGGACGTGCTCACGCCGATGGCGCGAGACGGCAAGGAGCCCGTCGGCTCCATGGGTGACGATACGCCGCCTTCGGCCCTGAACGACGCACAGCGGTCGCTCTACACCTATTTCCGGCAGCGTTTCGCGCAGGTGACGAACCCACCGATCGACTCGCTCCGGGAGCGGGTCGTCATGTCGCTCCACACTTATCTCGGCGTGCGTCATTCGATCCTCGAGGAGAGGCCGGAGGCGGCTCAGCTGCTGCACCTTAGAAGCCCTGTACTCTCCGCCGCGGAGTGGGCGTCTTTGCGGCGCACGCCCCCCGAGCGGTTCAGCTTCGCCGACTTGTCGGCCAGCTTCCCGGTAGCGGAGGGTTGTGACGGACTCACGCGCGCGCTAGACGAACTGTGCCAGGCTGCGGCATCGGCTGTGGACGAGGGGCACAGCGTGCTCGTCATCAGTGATCGTCTGGTGGATGAGCTGCGAGCGCCGATCCCGATGTTGCTCGCGGTTTCCAGCGTGCACCACCACCTGATCCGGACCGGCCGGCGCATGCGCGCCAGCATTCTGGCCGAGGCGGGCGACGCGCGCGACGTGCACCACCTGGCCGCGCTAATCGGCTTCGGCGCTTCGGCGATCTACCCGTATCTCGCCCTGGAGACGGTGGGTGGTCTCGCCGACGCTGGAAAGCTCGGGGAGAGCGACCCTGAGGAGGCGGTCCGGGTCTACCTCCTGGCTGCCGAGGCCGGCGTCCTCAAGGTGATGTCCAAGATGGGTATCTCCGCCGTGTCGTCGTACCATGGAGCTCAGATCTTCGAGGCGCTGGGGCTCGGCGACGAGGTGATCCAGCGCTCCTTCCCAGGCACCACGTCCCGTATTGGCGGCATCGGATTTCGCGAGATCGCCGAGGACGTGGGCGAGCGCCATGAGCGGGCGTTCGCTGGGGAGGCCCTGGAGCGCGGTGGCTGGTACAAGTACCGCCGCGACAGCGACTATCACGCCAACGAGCCGCCGGTCTGGAGAGCGTTACACGCGGTCGTCCAGGGGGGTGGCCGGGAGGAGTACCGCGCGTACTCCGAGCTCGTTCACTCCCGCCCGCCAGCGGCCTTGCGCGACCTCCTGGAGTTCGCGACGGACCACGGGCCGATCGATATAGAGCGAGTGGAGTCGGTAGATCAGGTGCTTCGCCGATTCCAGACGGGCGCGATGTCGTTGGGTGCGCTGAGTAGTGAGGCCCACGAGGACGTGGCTCGCGCCATGAACCGGATCGGAGGCCTCGCCAACACCGGCGAGGGAGGTGAGGACCCCCGCCGCTATGCGCCTGATGGCGATATGCGGGATGCGAACTCGCACATCAAGCAGGTCGCATCGGGTCGCTTCGGAGTGACTCCAGCGTATTTGGCCGGGGCACGCCAGCTCGATATCAAGATGGCGCAGGGCTCCAAGCCGGGAGAGGGCGGCCAGCTCCCGGGCCACAAGGTCACCCCGTACATCGCGAGCCTCCGGCACGTGCTCCCGGGAACGCCTTTGATCTCTCCGCCTCCGCACCACGACATCTACTCGATCGAGGATTTGGCTCAGCTGATCTACGACCTCAAGACCGCCAACCTAAAGGCGAAGGTCGGCGTGAAGTTGGTCGCGTCAGAGGGTGTCGGGACCATCGCCGCGGGCGTAGCCAAGGCGTACGCAGATACGATCCAGATCAGTGGCGCGGACGGTGGTACGGGCGCCTCGCCACTGTCGTCGGTCAAGTACGCGGGGAGCCCCTGGGAGGTCGGCTTGGCGGAAACGCAACAGACCTTGGTCATGAATGGACTCCGGGGGCGCGTGACCCTGGCCGTCGACGGTGGACTCCACACCGGGCGCGACGTCGTCATGGCCGCCCTCCTGGGGGCGGATGTGTTTGGCTTTGGCACGAGTGCGTTGATGGCCATCGGGTGCAAGATGGCGCGACAGTGCCATATCAACACCTGCCCGGTGGGGATCGCCACGCAGGCTGAGGAGCTCCGCAAGAAGTACTTCGGCACGCCCGAAATGCTCATCAACTTTCTCACTCATGTCGCTGAGGAAGTGCGCGAGATCCTGGCCGAGTTGGGCTACGAGCGGCTGGAGGACCTCATGGGTCACGCGGACCTCCTCCGACAGATTCCCGCAGACGAGGATCATCGGTGGAGGGGCGCCGACCTGTCGAAGCTCATCACGCCGGCGGCGGGAGCGCCTCTGCATTGTGTTCAGGATCGCAATGATCGCCCCGGCGCTCCGCTGGACGACCACATCATCGAGCAGCTCGGAAGCGCGCTCGAGGACGGCACGCCCTTCCGGGGATCGTACGGGATCGAGAACACGGACCGTACAGTGGGCGGGCGCATCTCGGTGCGCATTGCCGGCGTCCACGGCGACGCGGGTCTGCCGGAGGGCACGCTCGATCTGAACTTCAGCGGTTCCGCCGGACAGTCGTTCGGCGCCTGGCTCGTGAACGGTGTGCGTCTCCGCCTGGTGGGCGAGGCCAACGACTACGTCGCCAAGGGGATGAGCGGGGGCGAGATCGCCATCGGGCTGCCGGCCAGAGCGGAGTTCCAAGGGGCCGACGCCACCCTCGTCGGGAACACGGTCCTCTATGGCGCGACGGGTGGGAGCCTCTTCATCGCGGGTCGCGCCGGCGAACGCTTCGCGGTGCGGAACTCGGGTGGCGTGGCGGTGGTGGAAGGTGTCGGTGAGCATGGGTGTGAGTACATGACGGCAGGGGTGGTGGTCGTCCTGGGTGAGGCCGGCCGTAACTTCGGCGCCGGTATGTCCGGCGGCCTGGCCTTCGTGCTGGACCCGCGCGGCGACTTCCCGACCAGTGTGAACCGAGAGTTCGTGATCTTGGAACGGACCAGCGAGGCTGGAGAGATCGAACTGCTGAAGGCGTTGATCGAGCGCCACCTGAAGGGGACGGGTTCGGTACTCGCTCGCGAGATCCTGAACGACTGGTCGGCCGCGGTGGGTGGCTTCTGGACGGTGGCTCCCAATTCCGTCGCGATGGAAGAGGGGCGGGTCGATCTAGTGCTTCGCCAGCTAGAGACGCTTCAGGAGCGGATCTCCGTGGCGGATCTCGGGGACGCCACGCCTGCGCCCGGACAGCGTGCGGGTCGGCATGGACGCCGTGCGTCCGGTTCTGTGTTGGAGCCTCCTAGCGCGCCCTGAGCGGGGCGGGACTCGTCTTCGGGATCCAAGCGCGGAGAATGGAGTAGGCCCCCCTAGGTGTAGATCGTGACCACCGAACCGGGGCTGCTATGGAATGGTGAGAACCAGGCTCACTCTGGAGGGCATCGAACGAACACTGGACAATCTAGAGCATGCGGGTCTCCTTCGCTCCCTGAGGGTGATCGAGGGGCGGGAAGGGGCGGGGATTCTGCTGGGTGGTCAGCGCGTCGTCGACTTCTCGTCGAACGATTACCTTGGTCTCGCTAGCCATCCGGACGTCACCGCCGCGGTCGTAGACTCGCTAGAGTGTGTCGGTGTCGGGGCGGCGGCTTCGCGGTCCATATCCGGGAACCACGTGCTTCATGAGGCGGTTGAGCGGGAACTTGCCGCCTTGAAGGGAGTGGATGCGGCCCTCCTGTTCAGCTCGGGCTATGCCGCGAATGTGGGGGCTTTGCCGGCCCTCGCGGGGCCGCGCGACGTCATCTACTCAGACGCCCTCAATCACGCGTCGATCATCGACGGGTGTCGGCTGTCGCGCGCCGAGACTCGCGTGTTTCCCCACGGCGATCTGGTGACGCTGGAGCGTCTGCTCATCGAAGACCAGAGGAAATACGACGGGCGACTCGTGGTGGTGGAGGGCGTATACTCGATGGACGGGGATGTCTTTCCATTGCGGGAGCTCGTCTCGCTTTGCGATCGCCACCAAGCCCTGAGCTATGTCGACGACGCTCACGGTACCGCGGTGCTGGGCCGAGACGGGTCAGGCTCGGCTGATCGTTGCGGCGTGCACGGCATGGTGCATGTCACCATTGGCACCTTGGGCAAAGCGCTTGGCGTCTCTGGAGCGTTCGTCGCGGGCAGCGAGGATCTTAGGCGCTTCCTGCTCAACCGCGCGCGGTCGTTCATATTCACGACGGGCACGCCTCCGGCCTTGGCAGCCGGTGTGACTGCCGCGCTCGACGTTGCCAGACGTGAAGAGTGGCGTCGCGATGCGCTGTGGGCCAACGCTAAGTATCTCAGTGAAGGGCTCCGAGAGATTGGGGTGCCACTTCCTACGGACATACCCGGACATATCTTGCCGCTCGTCATAGGAGACTTGAAGCGGACGAGCGCGATCGCGAATGAACTCCTGGCCGCCGGATACCTGGTGGGCGCGATTCGGCCACCGACGGTCCCTCGGGGCACGGCGAGACTGAGAATCACCGTGAGCGCAGTCCACACGGACGCTGATCTAGAGGGTCTTCTCCTGGCCCTGTCCAGGATCCTACCGCGAGTACCTCCCACCCCGAGAAAACAAGGAGCTCGATGAACTCGATAGACTACGATGGGATGGCTGAGGAGGTCATCTCAGGTTCTGCGATAAGTCGAGAAGAGGCGATGGATCTGGCGTCCAGCCCGGATGTGGAGGTCCTCACGCTCTTGAGTGCCGCGTTCAAGATACGGCGCCGATTTCATGGCCGATCGGTGAACCTGCACGTTCTTCAGAACGCGAAGAGCGGCCTCTGCCCGGAGGACTGCAAGTTTTGCAGTCAATCCACACGGTACGAGGGCGATGCGCAGCGTTACCCGATCAAGACGGTAGAAGATCTTATTTCGGGCGCACGTGGCGCCCTGGCTTCCGGGGCCGTGACCTATTGCATGGTGACCAGCACACGCGGACCGTCTGCCAGGGAGCTTCAGACCATCTGCGAGGCCTCCCGACAGATCAAGGGTGAGATGCCGGGTCTCAGACTCTGTGCGTCCTTGGGGCTGCTAGCCGATGGACAGGCCGGCGAGCTGAAGCAGGCTGGCGTCGATCGGTACAACCACAATCTCGAGACCTCACCGCGCCACTTTCCCGAGATCGTTACGACCCATTCGATCCAAGACAGGGTCAGTACCGTGAAGCTGGCCAGAGCGGCCGGCTTGGAGGCATGCTGCGGTGGAATCCTCGGGATGGGTGAGGACGTGGCGGACTGGGTCGATCTGGCACTTCTTCTTCGAGAGCTCGAGGTCGAGTCAGTTCCTCTCAACTTCCTTGATCCGAGGCCCGGAACTCCCCTCGGCTCAAAGCCCCGCATGAGCCCGGTGGCGTGCTTGCGCGCCTTGTCCATGTTTCGGTTCGTGCTTCCGGAGGTTGACCTCAGGGTCGCTGGTGGACGTGAGGCCACGCTTAGGTCCATGCAGTCGCTCGCGCTGTTCGCCGCGAATTCGATGTTCACCGAAGGCTATTTGACCACGCCCGGCGCCAAGTCATCCGAGGATTTGCGGATGATTGCCGAGGCTGGCTTCGAGCCCGCCGTGGTCCCTCAAACTCCGACCTCCGACTAGGAACGATGGAGCTTCCCGACAAGGACACGCTGATCGCGTGGGATGACGCGCACGTCTGGCACCCGTTCACGCCACACTCGACGTATCGACAGGACCAACCTCTCATGGTAGTCGAAGGGGACGGGCACTATCTGATCGACGTGGACGGCAACCGGTATCTGGACGCCGTGGCTTCGATTTGGTGCAGCCCGTTCGGCCATCGGCGGCATGAGATCGACCAAGCGATACGGGACCAATTGGACCGGATCGCCCACGCCACTTTCCTGGGTAACGCTTCCGGTCCCGGAGTGGTTCTGGCAAAGCGCCTGGTCGACCTCGCACCTTCCGGCCTGACGCGAGTTTTCTTTTCGGACAATGGATCGACGGCCACCGAAATCGCCATCAAGATGGCCCATCAGTTCTGCCAACAAAGTGGGCGGACCGGTCGTAATCGCTTCATGGCGCTTAGAAACGGCTACAACGGGGACACCGTCGGTGCGGTGTCCGTCGGGGGCATCGATCTGTTCCACGCCAGGTTTCGCCCGCTGCTCTTCGACGTCGTTCGGGCGCCTTCACCCTACGTGTACCGTGATCCCGACACGGATCATCTGGCTGAATTCGAGAGAATCTTCTTGGAGAAGTCGGACCACTTGATCGCGGTGATCTTGGAGCCGGGCATGCAGGGTGCCGGAGGCATGATCCCGTACCCTGAGGGCTACCTGCGTCGAGTACGTCAGTTGACCCAGGAGCACGACGTACTCTTGGTTTTCGATGAGGTCGCCATGGGCATGGGGCGTTCCGGTCGCTTCTTCGCCTCAGAGAGGGAAGGTGTGACACCGGACCTTCTCTGTATGGCGAAAGCGTTGACGGGTGGCTACCTGCCGCTTGCGGCGACCCTCGCCACGGAAGCGATTTTCAGCGCGTTCCTCGGGGCGCCGGAGGACGGCCGCACTTTTTTCCACGGACACACCTACACGGGGAATGCGCTCGGCTGTGTCGCGGCGCTCGCGACCTTGGATATCTTCGAGAGCGACGGCATCCTGGAAGGTCTCCCAGCCAAGATCGCCCATCTCACCGATGAGCTGGAGTCACTTCGGTCGCACAGCCGCGTTGGAGACATACGGCAATATGGACTAGCTGTGGGCGTCGAGCTCGTCGAAGATCATGAAACCCGATCCCCCTTCCCGGTCGGGGAACGCCGCGGATTTCGGGTGTGTCGGCATGCTCGGGATGAGGGCGTTTTCCTAAGACCTCTCGGTGATGTGGTTGTGCTCATGCCACCGCTTTCCGTAACGCTTCCCGAGATCACTCAGATCGCTGCGGCACTAGCGCACGGCCTGGAGGTCGAGTTCGGTTGAGACTCGTGGTCGCGGGCTCGGGTACTGGAGTCGGCAAGACATTCGTCACGGCCGCTCTCGGGCTGGCGTTGTCCGAGAGGCTCATTACGGTGACCGCGATCAAGCCCGTGGAGTCAGGGGCGGACACGGTTCCGCCAGATTCGCGGGACGGTTTCGTGATCGCCGCCGCAACCCGTCAGGTCGGGCCGCGGGAAGCGTTGACGATCCTGTCGAAACCAGTTGCGCCACCGGTTGCGGCCGATGCGGAGGGAAGGATTCTCGATTGGTCGAATTGGCTGAAGCGTATCGAGTCCTCGTCCGCGGACATCGTGCTGATCGAGGGTGCGGGCGGACTCCTGTCGCCGCTGACTTGGAGCAAGACTTCACTCGATCTGGCGATCGAACTGTCCGCGCCGGTATTGATCGTCGCCCCAGACCAGCTCGGAGTATTGAATTCCGTGCTTCTCAGCATCGCCGTGGCGACCTCAGGTGGCGTCGAGGCTCTCGGAGTGGTTTTCTCGGCCCCATCAACGCCTGACGAATCGACCGGGAGCAACGCCGCGGCCCTCGAGAAGTTCCTCCTGGCGACCCCTTGGCAGCTCGGTGCGGCAGGCATTATGTGCCTCCCTCGCTGCGCATCTCCTCGGGACGCAGGCCCTCACCTGCACAAGCTGGTCGGTCTCCTGAGTCCAGGTGAGGGGTCGCCCGCAGACCCGTCAGAACATCTCTGAGGCGTCGGGCTCTTCGGGCTCCTCCACATCGTACCGGTCGGGAATGAAGTCGCCGGTGATCATGTCGCGATAGGAGAGACCCGGCCCCACCATGGGGTATACGCCGGCCCCCGGGTCGATGATCACCTCCAGGAATGCGGGGCCGTCGAAGCTCAGGAATTCCTCCAGCATTCGGAGGACGTCCTCCTTGCGATCCAACCGCCTGGCGTACTGGAACCCGTCGGCTTCGGCGGTCTTCACGAAGTCCTTCTTGCGCAGGGACTTGTCACTCCCCGACAGCCGTCCCTTGAAGAAGAGCCGCTGCCACTGCATGACCATGCCGTCGCCGTAGTTGTTCAGCACCATGACCTTGATCGGCAGATCATAGGTCGTCACGGTCTCCAGCTCGCCGAGGTTCATGCGCATGCTGCCGTCACCGTCCACGACGATGACGAGCTTGTCCGGGCACGCGAACTGTGCGCCGATCGCCGCCGGCAGACCGAAGCCCATCGTGCCCATGCTGCCCGAGGTGAGCCACAGGCGCGGCTCCCGGAAGTCGCAGTACTGTGCAGCCCACATCTGATGCTGGCCCACGCCGGTCGAGACGATCGCCTCGCCCTTGGTGATGCGGTTCATGGTCTCGAGCACGTAGTGGGGCTGGACGAGCTCGCTCTCGCGGTCGTAGTTCAGAGCGTACGTGGACTTGAGGTTGGCGATCTCGGCGTGCCACTCGGAGAAGTCTCCCGAAAACCCCGTCCCAGAGCCATGGGCGACGAGAGAATCGAGAGCCTCCCGCAAGCACCCCACGTAGTGCCAGTCGGCATTCTTGACCTTGCTGATCTCCGAGGGATCGATGTCGAAGTGGAGGACGCGGCGCGCATTGGCCGCGAAGTGTGTCGGGACGCCCGCCACACGGTCGTCGAAGCGAGCGCCCATCGCGATCAGTAGATCGCAGTCGTCCGTAGCGTAGTTTGCATACGCGGTCCCGTGCATGCCCAGCATGTGGAGGGAGAGCGGCCGGGTGGTATCCATGCAGCCCAGCCCCATGAGCGTGGTGACGACGGGGATCTCGAAGGTCTCGGCCAGGGCGCGAAGTCCCGAACTCGCGTTCGCTTTGATGACTCCCCCACCGGCGTAGATCAGCGGTCGCCTACTCTCCGCGAGCATCGCGAAGAACTCCGCACAACGGTCTTCGCTCAGGGTGTTGGCTTGGATGACGTCCAGTCGCTGCCGGTAGCCGGGGATCTCCAGTCGGCCTTCACCGCGAAAGGCCCCCTCCCAGTTCTGCAAGTCTTTGGGAACGTCCACGACCACCGGTCCCGGCCGTCCCGTACGGGCGATCTCGAAGGCCGTGCGCACGGTGGCTTCGAGCTGCTCCGCGTCCGTCACCAGAAGCACGTGTTTCGCGACGGCGCCCATGATGGCCACCACGGGTGCTTCCTGGAAGGCGTCCGTCCCGATCGATGCCGTCGGCACCTGCCCGCAAATGACCACGATGGGGATAGAGTCCGCCATGCAGTCCCGGACCGGGGTGACGCAGTTCGTCGCCCCCGGACCCGAGGTCACGATCACCGCGCCGACGCCCCCGCTTGCGCGCGCATAGCCGGCGGCCATGAACCCGGCACCTTGCTCGTTGGCCGGGACGACGAGGGGCATGGGCTCGACGTCGCCTTCGGCGTGCTCCTCGTTGTACCGGAAGACGGCGTCGTAGGTGGGCAGAATCGCGCCGCCACTGTAGCCGAACACGGTAGCGACACCCTCGTCGGCCAGCACTTGCACGAGAATCTCTGCACCGCTCATGATCCGGCCGGCAAGCAGATGTGTCCGGTCTGGCTGCGTTGGATCCTTGATATTCATGAGGGGTGCAAACTCCACGAGGACCAGGCCCATTGCAATAGCTACGCTTCCGAGCCCAACTTTCCAAATGCGACACATCATCTCCATTCTGCTCGAGAATCACGCCGGGGCGCTGTCCCGTGTCGCCAACCTCTTTTCGTCCCGTGGCTTCAACATCGAGAGCCTGAACGTCGCGCCCACGGACGACGTGGCGGTTTCGCGACTGACTCTGGTCACGTTGGGCTCGGACGACGTCATCCGTCAGATCTTCAACCAGCTCGGCAAGCTGGTAGACGTCGTGAGCATCGCGGACATGACGGGCGTAGACCATATTGAGCGCGAGCTCGCCCTGCTCAAGGTGCGTACGCCCGACAATTCGCGAGCGTGGCTGGCGGCGATGCTGGAGGAATTTGGCGGGCATGTCCTTGCTTACGACGAGGGGCATGGCACCTTGGAGCTGATCGGGAGTGGGCCCGAGATCGACCGCTTTATGAAGGACCTGGCGCGCTTGGCCGAGATCGAGTCCGTGGCGCGGAGTGGCGCCATTGCGGTGGCCCGGGGCTCACCGATTTTCGGCGCCCCCGCACGGGACTAGTTTCCGCATCAACCCAACGCCCACGTCCGGCGACTCGAGCACACAGAGGCACAGGCGACTCGAGCACACAGAGGCACAGGAGACATGGCACAGATTCAGTTTGGCGACGAGTTGGAGAACGTGATCACTCGAGACGAGTGGCCGTTGGACCGAGCCCGCGAGTGCCTCGCGAGTGAGACCATCGCGGTGCTCGGATATGGCGTTCAGGGACCGGGACAGGCTCTGAACCTGAAGGACAACGGCTTCGACGTGATCGTCGGCCAAAGGCGGGGCACGAGGAGCTGGGACAAGGCCGTGGCGGACGGTTGGGTCGATGGGGACAACCTCTTCGAGATCGATGAGGCAGCCAGGAGGGGCGACATCATTCAGTACTTGCTGTCCGACGCTGGTCAGATCGCGCAGTGGAGTACGATCCGGTCCCACCTGACGCCCGGAAAGTGCCTGTACTTCTCCCACGGCTTCGCGATCACCTTCAAGGAAGACACGGGGGTCATCCCCCCCGAGGGCATCGACGTCGTCCTGATCGCGCCGAAGGGTTCGGGAACTTCACTGCGTCGGTTTTTCCTTCAGGGAAAAGGACTCAACTCGAGCTACGCCATTTTCCAGGACGCGACCGGTCGAGCGAAGGACCGGGTCGTCTCGCTCGGCATCGGGGTCGGCTCCGGGTACTTGTTCAAGACCGACTTCCGTAAGGAGGTCCTCTCCGATCTGACGGGCGAACGCGGCGTCCTGATGGGCGCGATCGCCGGTGTGTTCGAGGCTCAGTTCAACTGCCTGCGAAAAAACGGGCACTCGCCATCCGAGGCTTTCAACGAAACGGTCGAGGAGCTCACTCAGAGCCTCATGCCCCTGGTGGCCGAGAACGGCATGGACTGGATGTACGCGAACTGCTCGACGACAGCCCAGCGTGGGGCGCTCGACTGGCGCCATCGGTTCAGAGACGCCGTAGCTCCACTCTTCGATGAGCTGTATCAGAGTGTCAGCTCAGGAGACGAGGCCCGGATCGTGATCGAGACGTGCAGCGCGGACGACTACCGAGAGGGGTTGGAGAAAGAGTTGGCCGAGCTCGCCGACGAGGAGATCTGGCGCGCGGGCAAGCAGGTGCGCTCATTGAGGCCGGAAGCGTCCGGAACCTGACCCTGGAGAAGATGGAAGGATCATCCGAAACACACTTCGGCGGTATCAATTCTTCTTGACGTCCGATCCGATGGTGGTGACGGGAGGGTGGTAGAGCCCTCTACGCCCCGACTCCGTCCCGTGCTCGTCGGCCCGGTCCTCGCGATCGGGCTGCTACTGGCCGTCGCACCTGCCCCGCTGACCGGCCAGGCGGAAAGCGAGGCGCTCGCATCGAAGCCCGACCTACTCGTTGCGCAGCTTCCCTTGCCCGGCCTCCCCACACCATCTAGTCTCCCCATCCGGGTCAGGAGAGAGGAAGCCTGCAACAGGTGCGGAGCGTCGTGACGGTCGTGAAACGAGTGAGGTCGACCCTTGCGGTGGGGCGCTTTCTGGCGGCTGCGGCACCCCTAGGAGAAGCCGTCGCTCAGGTGTCAGACCCGATCAATGACCTGCCTTATCCCGATGGCTCGAATCCAGAAGGGGTGGCCGTCGACGCAGCGGGCAACGTATATGGAGCGGTCGTGTCAGGTGGCGGCGCGTTCCTCAGATCCGTCAGGCGCTAGATCAACTCCGCCCGGATGCGTCCTCGACTCTGCTGCCTCGGCCTCGCCGTCGCGACGGCGTTTCTGGCTGGCTGCTCCGACCCGCCGCCGCCACCGCCGGCGCAACCGATCGCGTTCAATCATCGGACACACAGCGAGAACGACATAGCCTGTACGCGTTGCCACCAGGGCGTTGAGACCCAGGCGCAAGCCGGCCTGCCCGCGATTTCGTCCTGCGCCGTCTGTCACCGCCGCCGCGCCATACCGGACCATCCGGAGGTACTGAAGTTCATGGAGCACCTCGAGACCGGTGAGCCGTTGCTGTGGCGTAAAGTGAACGTGATGCCGGCGTCCGCGATGATCCATTTCAAGCACAAACCGCACATTCGAGCCGAGGTCGAATGCGCCACGTGTCACGGCGACGTCAGCCAGATGACGGTGGCCCAGCGGGTGATTAACACAGCGGACATGGGCTGGTGCGTGTCGTGCCACAGGGAGAACGACGCAAGCATAGATTGCCTCACCTGTCACCACTGAGCACCGCGGCGGGCGACCAAGGCCCGAGTATCGCCAACACCGAGTCGAGTATCAACCGAGTATCACTACGAGTACGACTAGGGGGAAGGGTTGCGCAGACGAGATTTTCTGAAGACATCGGCTCTGGGAGCCGGCGTATCACTGCTCCAGGCCTGCCGGGGTCAGGACGAGCAGTTCATGGCGCAAGTGCCCCGGCGTCCCGGCGTGCTCCAGGGCGAGAGCGTATGGCATCCTTCGGTGTGTCAGCAATGCTCGGCCGGGTGCGGGATCCAGGTCCGGGTCGTCGACGGAAACGCCAAGAAAATCGAAGGCAACCCGGATCATCCAGTGAACCGGGGAGGTGTGTGCGCGCTGGGCCATTCCCTCCTGCAAGAGGTCTATAACCCCGATCGCATCTTGAACCCTCAGCGACGCGTCGGGGATCGCCGGCAGGGGAGCTTCGAGGGCTTCTCGTGGGAGGAGGGACTGGCCGGGGCCGTGGACGCGATTGCCGGCACGCCGGCGGACCGACTCGCTTTCGTGGGCGCCGATCGTTCCGGTCTCACAGGTGCCCTGTTGCGTCGTTTCGCTGCCGCGTTGGGTTCGCCATCACCGGCTTTTCTCGAAGCTCCCGAGCTTGAGGCGGAGCGCCGGGCAGCGCAGATCAGCCTGGGCGTCGACGACATCCCCTACTTCGACGTGGGGCGCTCGGACTATGTCGTGTCCATCGGCTCGCCCATCCTCGACCGCTGGCGCAGTCCGGTCCACTACACCAGGGCGGTTGCCGAGATGCGGCGGGGCCGTTTGGGCCGCAGGGGCAAGCTCGTCCAGGTGGAGGCGCGCATGTCGCTGACCGCCGCGAACGCCGACGAGTGGCTCGCGGTGCGCCCAGGCACCGAGGGGGTCCTGGCGCGAGCCATGGCCGGCGTTCTGTTGTCCGAAGGCGTGGTTGGCGGGGCGGCACGGAGCCGGTACGGCCGGCTCTTCCCCGATGACCCGCCGAATCTCGATGAAGCCGCTGAGCTTTGCGATGTACCCGCAGAGAGGATTCGCCGCATCACCCAGGAGCTGGGCGCGGCAGAGAACCGCGTGGTCGTGGCCGGCGGTTCGGCGGCCGCCCACAGCAACGGGCTCACCAACGTGGTCGCGGCGCTCGGGCTCAACCTCCTGCTCGACAATCTGGGCCGTCCCGGAGGCGTGTTCGCGCCGAGGGACCTGGAACTGGCGAGAGGCATCGCTCCTTCGGACTCGGGACCGGAGTCCGGACCGGCCTCGGTGGCGGAGCTCGCGGCACGACTCCGCGGCGAGTCGGGCTCGCCCGTGCAGCTCTTGCTCGTAGTCGACGCCGATCCTCTGCACACGCTTCCGGCGAGCTGGGGACTGGACCAGGCTCTGGCCGACGTCGAGACCATCGTCGCTCTGAGCAGCTTCCGCGACGACACGACGCTCCACGCCGACCTGGTTCTGCCGTTGAACACCGAGCTGGAGCGTTTCAATGCAGTGGAGCCGGCGGCCTCGGTGGGCTTGCCAGTGCTCGGCCTGAGTCGAGCCGTGATCGATCCCCTCGGCAGCGGGAACCATCCAGCCGACGTGATCCTTGCCCTCGCCACCGCGCTGGGCGAGCCGGTTGCCAGCAGTTTCCCGTGGTCGAGCCTCGAGAATCTCGTGCGCACACGGATCGAGGAAGATCTCGATCGTCTGCCCGGCGCGGGCGGCTCAGACGCATCCGACTACTACTCCGAGGCCTTGGCGCGCGGGGGCATCTTCGGCGACGGAGCGCCACAGGTGGCGCCTCCGGGCCCGACCGGTACAGCCCCGGAGCCGGGGCTGAGCCGCTTCGAGGGCGCCGCCGCCCAGTACCCCTATTTGCTCCTTCCCTTCGAGTCGTTGAAGACCGCCGCGGGGCGAGGAGCGAACCGGCCCTGGCTCCAGGAGCTCCCCGATCCGATGTCTACCGTCATGTGGAACAGCTGGGCTGAGCTGTCCCCGGCGGATGCGGAACAGCTCGGCGTGCGCGACGGAGACCACCTCCGCATCGACTCGCCCTCGGGGTCCCTCGAGGTGCAAGCCGTCGTCGACCCCGCGGTCCGGCCAGGGGTCATCGGCATGCCGCTGGGGCTGGGGCATCGCGAGTACGGTCGATACGCCCGGGGCCGTGGGGCCAACCCGCTTGACTTGGTGGGACGGCTCCAGGTCGAGGACACGTCGGCACCGGCGTGGGCGGCGACGCGGGTCCGCATCGAGCGGCTCGGACCCGGTGAGATGGCGCGCTCGGGTCGGAGCTACAGCGACCGGGGTGTGGGTGAGAGAATTCCGGTGGGCTGGGCGCCGCAAGACGCTGGCGGGGAGGACGTCGGATGACTCGCTGGGGAATGGCCATCGACACCGACCGCTGCACCGGCTGTGGAGCCTGTGTCGTGGCGTGTCACGCGGAGAACAACATCCAGACCGTGGGCGAGGACGAAGCCCTCAAGGGACGCTCGATGCACTGGCTGCGCATCGAGCGACACTACGAGGGCACCTTCCCGGACGTGAAGGTTCGTTTCACTCCTGTGCTCTGCCAGCACTGCGCGGCGGCGCCCTGCGAACCGGTCTGTCCAGTTTACGCGACCTATCGGACGCCCGAGGGGCTCAACGCGATGGTGTACAGCCGCTGCATCGGTACTCGGTACTGTGCCAACAACTGCCCCTACACAGTGCGCGTCTTCAATTGGCACGGTGGGGAGTGGCCGGAACCGCTCGAACGGCAGCTCAATCCCGATGTCAGCGTGCGCCCGGCAGGGGTGATGGAGAAGTGCACCTTCTGCGTGCAGCGGATCCAGGACGCGCAAGACATCGCGAAGGACGAGGACCGAGAGGTGCGGGACGGCGAAGTCAACACAGCCTGTGCGCAGTCTTGCCCAGCGCAGGCGATCGTCTTCGGTGATCTGGCAGATCCGGAGAGCCGCGTAACCCGGCTCGCGACGAGCGAGCGCGCCTCACAGCTACTGGAGGACCTGGGCACTCACCCCTCGGTGTTCTACCTGAGGGGTGGGGAGTAGAGTGGGGAGACCGGCCGGCGCGTCCAAGGAAGAGGCTCTCTTACGGCCGCTCAGCGGCATTCGGCCTGGACTGATCGCGGGCAGTCTCGTGACCGGAGCGATCACGGGCCTGCTCTTCTTCTCCTGGGGCTACCAGATCAAGAACGACATCGGGGTCGCGGGCATCAACCGTCCCGTGTTCTGGGGCTTCTACATTACCAACTTCGTCTTTTGGATCGGCATCAGCCACGCCGGGACGCTGATTTCGGCAATCCTGCGCGTCACCTCCGCCGAATGGCGGCGGCCCGTGACGCGCAGCGCCGAGGCCATCACCGTCTTCGCGCTGTCGATCGGTGGTCTCTTCCCACTGATCCATTTGGGCCGCCCTTGGCTCTTTTGGTTCATGATCCCATTCCCCAATTCGCGTGGCCTGTGGCCCAATTTCCGCTCGCCGCTGCTTTGGGACATGATGGCGATCGGCACGTATCTGACCGGGAGTGTGCTCTACCTTCTTCTGCCTCTGCTGCCGGACATGGCGATCCTGCGCGATCGCGCCCTCGCTGAGACCCCGGCGAGCCTCAAGGCTCGCCTCTTTCGCCTGTTGGCGATGGGCTGGCGAGGTAGTACCCAGCAGTGGCACTCGCTCGAGGCCGGGATCAAGGTGATGGCGGTAATCATCATCCCGGTTGCCGTGTCCGTCCACACGGTGGTGTCGTGGGATTTTGCCATGACGCTTCAGCCGATGTGGCACAGCACGATCTTCGGTCCCTATTTCGTGGTCGGCGCCATCTATTCCGGGATCGCGGTGCTGATGGTCGCGATGTACGTGCTGCGGCGCGGCCTGGGGCTTCAGGAGTATCTGAGCGACGAAGCGTTCAACAATCTCGGTCTGCTCTTCGTCAGCTTTACTGTCATATGGGGATACTTCACCTTCGCGGAGCATTTGACCGTGTGGTACGGCAGCGAGCCGTCCGAGATGGCCGTCTTCTGGGAGCGGGTATCGGGCGAGTACGCCCCGATCTTCTGGGGGATGCTTTTTGTCAACATCGTCGTGCCCCTAGGAGTGCTGTCGTTCCGCTGGGGGAGGCGACCGGTGGCCACCGCGATCGTTGGCCTGGGCGTTCTCGTCGGAATGTGGATCGAGCGCTTCCTCATCGTGGTGGGGACCCTTCGCATGCCGCACCTCGACTTCACCCTCGGCACGTATCAGCCCAGTTGGGTGGAAATAGGGATTCTCGTCGGCTCCTTTGGCATGTTCATGATGCTCTACTTCCTGTTCGTACAGTTCGCTCCCATCGTCTCCATCTGGGAGGTTCGCGAAGGCGATCACATCGCGAGTCCCGTTCCAGCGAGCGCTCAGCCCGTAGGCGAGGAGGTCTAGATGAGCTGGCTTCACGCGGCCTTCGATTCCGCCTCCGACGCGCAGGACGCGCTCGAACAGCTCGCCGAGGCCGGCGTCACCGCCAGCGAGATCGAGGTGCGTAGCTCGATCCCCCTCGTTCACGAAGTGTGTCCAGTGGGGCTCGAGGTCCGCTCGCGGGTTCCGCTCATGGCGGTTGTCGGGGCGGTGCTGGGTGGGACCGCAGCATTCCTGCTGACGAGTCTCACGTCGCAGGCGTACCCCTTGCCGACCGGGGGCATGCCCATCGTCCCTCTGCCGACGGCCGGCATCATCACTTTCGAAGGCCTCGCACTGGGAGCGATCCTGTGCACCGTGGCGACCGTGTTCTACGAGTGCCGACTCCCGCGCCTGGGCGGGAGGCCGGGTCCGCTCGACCAACATCTCGCGGCCGGGAGTATCATCGTCGCCGTGAAGTCGACCGACGGGGCGTCAGAGGCGTGGGCGGAGAAGGCTACGGCTACCGAGAGATTGATACGCGAAACCCGATGAACGGCCGTCGAGCCCCTGGATCGGCACGCCCGCGGTTGGCAGCGCGGACGAAGCCCTCGGGGTCCCCGAACGAGCCGCCGCGCATCACCCACAGCGCCTCCGCCTCGAGGCCGTCGCCGTCGTCCGTCGCGTCGTATGGGTAGGGCTGATAGGGGCTCCGAGTCCACTCCCAGACGTTTCCGGCCATGTCGGAGAGGTCGAAGGCGCACTCCGGGCATTCGTAGCTGCCCACCGGCGTGGTGCTTCTTCCGCCGTAGTTGGCGCGGTCCCGCCTGGGCTCGTTCCCCCACGGATACACTCGGCCGTCGGCGCCCCGCGCGGCTTTCTCCCACTCGGCCTCCGTCGGCAAGGTGATCCGCCAGCCGTCGCGGAGCAGCGCCGCAAGTCGTGGCGGTGTCGCCGACGAGTCCCGGAGCGTCGCGTCGAGCCAGCGAGCGTATGCGAGCGCATCGGGCCAGGAGACGGATTTCGCAGGATGATCGGGAGGCGCCTGAAGCGCCTGCGGGTCTATGGTGTATGCCGTGGCCTCGACGAACGCACTGAGCTGAGCGACCGTGACCTCGTACCGCCCCATGTAGAAGGCCGGTAGGTCCACGGTCCCCTGCGGCCTCGCGCTGGACCACCGCTCGATGCCGAAAGCGCGCGGATCGACGCTCGGGTCGCTACCCATCAGAAACACCCCGGCCGGAATCTCCACGAAGCCGAGCAGCTCCTCGTCGGGGAGAAACCATGCGTCCGCTCGAAAGCCGGCGACCTCGCCGAGAACGGCAGGGGGCGGTGCCTCCCTCGCGGCCCGCGCAGGCGGGCCCGGCGAGAGTCGAAGCGCGATCCACACGGAGGCGACGATCGCTAAGAAGGCGAGCGGAACCGCGCCTTTCATCGACTGCACGCGAAGGCCCAGTCGTGATCACACGCGCGGGTGTACAACTCCGGCTCAGACATCTCCATAAGGTTCTGGCCCGCCTCTCGCAGCAGCAGTCTGAGATCGAGGAGCCGGGGGTCGGTGCGGTTGAAGCCACCCGGGTCCAACAGATTGACGCATGCGGCCTGGAACCGGAGTTCGCAGGCTCGCGCGAGGTAGCCGCGCGCCAGCTCGGAATCGGAGGCCACGATTTCCCCCTGCGTGAAGTGTATGCCGAGCTCGTTGCACGCCCATGCCGAGTTGTCGCCGCAATACGTGGTCTGCAGCTGGATCAACCGAGTGCAAGCGTTGGAGCGGCCTTGCACGCACGCCTGCTCCCAGAACGGCAGGCTGTCACCCGTGTGCTTTCCGTCGGCCTTGCCCATCGCGGTCATCGCTCCGAAGAACACGATCCAGGCGGCCATGTGGGCTAGGTTGGCGCGCAGGGGAGCCCATTTAAGTTGCCAGCGGGCGAGCGCGGGGCTTTCCCGGGCGAGGTCAACCACACTGTCGATCCCGCGAACGCTCAGGTTCAGAAGCGGCACGGCCAGGAGTTTGTCGTAGAACGTTGGCGCCCCGGCGGCCCCCAGGACCATGTAGAGGCCGAACACACCCGCTCCGTACAAACCTCCGAAGAGGAGCTTCCCAGGTGATGTCCGCGGCGAGGTGGACGGGTCGGTTATCAGGAGATGGAGGCCGAGGAAGACCGCGGCGGGGATGTCGGAGTCGAGGAAGTAGGGGACCCCCGTCAGAGACGCGTACAGTGCGCTCAGTCCGAACAGCACGACCGCGGCGGAACCGGCGACGAGCGTGATCGAGAAGAAGTACATCACGATCAGGCCCAGCAGGAACAGGTACAGGTAAATCAGCGGCGCGAGCGTCAACGTCGAGGCGATCTCCTGTCCCCACGTGAGATCGGTGGTGCCCGTAGTGATCAGCACGAGCGAGAAGAGCCCGAGCGCGAAGGCGGACGGGTTGAAGATGTGCACCTTCCGGCCTGCGCGGTGCCAGCGCACGAGCTCCTTCCCGAGGAAGCCGACCCCGATCATCAGGAACTGTAGGTAGAACCAGTCGTCCCTGAACCACAGGAAGAGGTTGATGCTGAAGATTATCGGGAACGGACCGAAGCCGAGCACGTACGTCTCGCGCCGCGACCACGCGAGCAGCATGTCGAAGACGTAGGCGAACACGAGCTGCGCGGCCAGGAGCAAGGCGAAGTCGTAGACGGGTCGCCAGTACCATCCCCAGTAGGCGAACACCGCGATCTGGACCACCGCCTGCACGTAGTGCTGTGGCCGGAGCACGTTCTGGAGCGACCGGCCGGCGGAAGCACCCCGGAGTCGCAGGAAGAGCGCGGTCTGCCAGATCAGGAGCGCTCCGGCCGTACCCCAGAACGACCACGCGAGACGAAGGTTGCCCTGCACACGTGGCAGGAGCGACAGCCCCAGCAGGCCGAGCGTCAGCGCTAGGGGTAGATAGAGCACCTGCCGCGAGGTCGGCGTCGGCGTAGCCCGAGCTCTTGCGGAGCGCCGCCGTCGGGCAGCTGCCATGGAGCCTCCGGTTGTGAGGATGGGTACCGCTCTCGAAACGGCGGTCACGTGCTTTCGAGGTCAGTCATGGAGATGGGATGATGGGATACCCGGCACCAAGCTCCATTCCTCGGAAAGATCGAGCCGGTCGACCCATTCACCAATACGCTCCAAGTCGATTTCCCTTCCGGAGATATCGAGCATCGCACGCACGTCTCGCAGATGCTTGTCGGAGCCACCGAGTCGGTAATACTGGAGCTTCTTCACGATCAGCTCCTCGGCCGAGGAGAAGACAGCCGTGGGGCCCGGCAGAGCAGGGAGGCGACGGCCGCGCTCGATCTGGCTCCTGGCGACCTCGTCCTTCTTGTCCGGGAAGACGTCGATCTTCAGCCCGGACGTGGGATGGATGATGTTGAACTGAGCGCCTTGACGCATGGCAGCATCCGCCGCGTCGACATCCAGATAGAAATCGCCGGGCGGAAAGCGCCTACAGAAGGACACCAAGTTTCTCGGAATTGACTGACGCGACGACGTCGATGCCGAGTGTAGCTATTGGTTCCCCGTATGCGATGCTCGCGATGGACCCTCCGAGCGCGTAGGGACCCCGGCCTCCTCCAGTGCTGTGACCATGTCGCGTCGAAGGTCGCCGCAAGGCGCTCTTCGTGCGACATCTGGTTGGCCCGGGAGGGTTGTGCCTACGACACGCTTGAGGCGCGTGCCCGCAGGCACTACGGCGTCCGGCGCTAGACTATTCAACCTCGCGAGCTCCTCGACGGAGACCGAACCGGGATTCCGGCCGTGGAAGTCTCGAACCGACATATCCTCAGGCAGCGCGACTATTTCTAGGGTCCACGGCTGCACCTCGAGTGTCCGTGGGTCCGTGAGTCGAGTAAAGCTCGAGAGAGGTGCCGCCACCACGCCCGAGTACTGCCGCCAGGTGACGTCGTTGGCAAACCCCAGCAGTTGATATACGCGCCCGTCGAGACCAATGAACCCCACCTCGCCACGCAGCGCGCCGTCGGCGGAGTTGGCGGTGAAAATAGCGCGGCTGACCGAGATCCCGTCCCTCTCATCGTTGCGCGCGGCGCGGCCAGAGACGCCGTCTTGGGCGAGAAAGGAGCGTAGGGCGGCGCGCGGATCGGTGGCGCCCTCCGCGAGCCGAAGGATCACCGCTGCGTCCTCCGCGGGACTCAACGCTGCCACGTACGAGCGTTCGTTCACCGCTGTCCAGCCCTCCGGGAACGTCACGTCGAACTCGAGGTCAGGGTGCACAAAACGGTCGCCGATGAAGTACCCCTCCCGCGGGTTCGGCCCGTAGACGAGGCCGCCGAGACGATCCAGGTACTCGCCTCGGCCGACCGTGCCCCGGGCCGCACTCCCCGATGCGGCGATCAACTCACGAATGTCGGTCTCGCGGTTCTCGGGGTAGGGGTGCGTGAGCTGCCACTGCGGAATCCGTTCCCCCTCGCCACCGGACACCGCCGCGAGCATCTGGAAGACTCCGATCATCGACTCGGCGTCGTAGGCGGTCCGGGTCATGTAGCGCACGCCCAGTTCGTCGGACTCGGACTCGTTCCCCCGTGAGTATCGGAGGTTCATGAGCTGGAGGCCCACGCCCAGAACGTCACCGAAGCGACGGACCCTGGACGAGAAGATCATGCCGACACCCAGCCCGATCTGTTGGAGCTGCTGCCGACTCATCTGGGATACCGAGTGTTTCGCGGTGACGTGACCGATCTCGTGCCCGAGTACGCCTGCCAGCTCCGCCTCTGACTCGAAGTTGGCGAGGATGCCACGCGTCACGAAAATGAATCCCCCGGGCAGCGCGAATGCGTTGACGAGTGGATCGTCGACGACCTTGAAAGACCACGGGAGGTGCGGGCGCTCGGAGACCGCGGCCAGACGGTGCCCGATGTCGGAGACGTAGCTCTGGAGCGCGGGGTCATCGACCAGTCCGAGCGAGGCGGAGATGTCTGCGTCCGCCTCTCGGCCCATCTCGATTTCCCGACTCTCGCTGATGAGGGAGAACTCCCGACGACCGGTGGCCGGGTTCACGGCGCACCCGGCGAGGATCATGACGAGCGACAGGCGCAGGAGAGCGGTCATGTGCAAAGATACCTCACACCCCTGATGTCCCGCTTCCCCCGGCGTCTGCGCTACTCGGCCTTGAGGACCTTGAAGGGGTCGATCCACGTCACACGCAGCGCGGGGACGAGCCTCGTCGCTATCGCAGCAGACCCTCGTCGGAGGGGAGAGCGTCACACGGCTTCTGGCAGATTGAGCTCGCAGGGCGAGACCTCTCGGACGTCAGTCTCGAGGTCCAGGGCGTGCGCGCTCGGGTCATCGGCGTCGTGGACAACGACTTCGGTTTTCCGGGTGAAGCCGACGCGTGGGCGCGCTCGAGCAGCTCGGCCGGTCGGACAGCCGTACGGCGCACAGAGACGGATGGTGTGGGGTGGTGAGGTTGACGATAGATTGTGGGGGATGATGAGAACGACACTTCTGGCGACAATGGCGCTCGCCATTGCGCTTCCTGCCTTCGCGCAGCAGGCCGAGCCCGCGCCGCTCTTTGCGTCGGACGAAGCGATCGAGCTCACGCTCACCGCGGACTTTTCGCTGCTGAAAGACGACCGGCGCGAGTCACCGGAGCGTCCGGCCACCGTCACAGTGACCACCGAAGCCGGCGGAGACGTCACGATCGAGGCACAGCTTCGTACGCGCGGTCGCTTCCGCCTCGAGAAGCGGAACTGCCCCTTCCCGCCGCTCAGGCTGAACCTCAAGAAGAAGCAGACCGAGGGCACCGAGTTCGAGGGGCAGGACAAGCTAAAAATCGTGAACCCGTGCCGTTCGAACCGGGACTCGTACGAGCAGCTGGTCCTGAACGAGTACCTCGCGTACCGCACCTTCGCCATGATCACCGCGACGTCCTTCGACGTGCGTCTTGCGCGCATCACGTACGTCGACGAGAGCGGTGACGACGACCCGTTCACGCGCCTCGCTTTCTTCATCGAAGACGCCGCCGCGCTTGCCGCGCGGGTCGGCATGGGTTTCGAGGTCTTCGACATCCCGGAGGGCAAGAACCTTCCGCACGGCGTCTTCGAGCCGACCACCACCCAGACCATGGCGATCTTCCAGTACATGATCGGGAACACGGACTGGTCCGAAGTGGCGGGGCACAACGTCGAAGTGCTCGGCATCGGTGGCGTCGCGCTGCCCGTCCCCTACGACCTCGACTTCTCAGGGATTGTGGAAGCGCCGTACTCGGTCCCCGATCCCTCGCTCGGCATCAAGAGAGTTCAGGATCGCCTGTACCGGGGCTGGTGTCGCAGCAGTCTCGATCCGGAGCCAATCCTGGAGCGGTTCCGCGCGGCCGAGACCGACATCATGGCCCTCTACCGCGACTTCCCGTACCTGGAAGACGGTGATAGGAACCGCAGCATGCGCTACCTCGAGGGCTTCTTCGAGGACATCGCGACGCCGCAACGCGCCGATCGCCGATTCTTAAGGCACTGCTGGCAGATGCCCACGTAGGGAGCCTATTTCCGCTCCCCGCGCACGGGACCCCCGAGGGAATGGGAGAAATTGCGGATCGCGCGCATGGGTAGATGTACGAATTGTCCCTGGCCTGCTATGGCTCTACCGTCGATGTTGCGGAATAGACCGTGCGGCGGAAATCGGTAGGGACCCTCCGGCTTCGACACTAGGAAATGTCACTCTCCATTCCACGCGCTCCCCTTCACACCGTGAATGGCGCATCCATGACCTGGAGCATCGACAGGCGGGCGGATACGTGAGCCGGCTTGGCGTCGTCTTGCTCGCATTTGGCGAGCCTGAGGGCTCGGACCCCGAGCTTGTGATCGATTTCCTGGAACGCATTTTCCTCGCGAACCGCAGATTGGAACCTGGTTCCGGCGCCGAGCGAGCACGGCAGCTCGCCGAGGCTCGCGCACCTGGACTCATGGAGGCGTACGAGGAGATCGGCGGCTCCCCGATGAACGCCCATGCGCACGCTCACGGCGAGGCCCTCGAGGCGGCGCTGAAGGAACGCGGTCACTCTGCCCACGTCTTCGTCGGAACTCAGTTCACGACCCCCACCATCTCGGATGCGCTGCAGCGGTGCCGCGAGAGCGGAGTCAAGCAACTGGTGGCGCTTCCCCTGTACCCCGTCAGCGGGCCGACCACGACGGTGGCCGCGCTGGACACGGTGCGCGAGGAGCTCGACGAGCTTTCCTGGCTTGTGGAGACTGTGTTCGTCGGGGGTTGGCACCGTAACCCCAAGTACGTGGAGCTCCGAGCCCACGGCATCCGAACGCTGATGACCGAGCGCGGTCTCGACGCTCACGACCCGGGCGTGTGCCTCTACTTCTCGGCTCATGGCACTCCGATCTCCTATCTGGAGGAAGGGAGCCAGTATCAGGAGCACGTGGAGGAGTCGTGCCGCCTGATCGCGGACGCCGTCGGCGTGGATGGGTACGAGCTCGGATACCAGAACCACACGAACCGGGCCATCGAATGGACCGAGCCTTCGAATGCGAAAATGATGCCGACGATTGAAGCCGAACACGTCGTGGTCGTCCCGCTGAGCTTCATCCACGAGCAGTCGGAGACGCTGGACGAACTCGACCTGAAGTTTCGGGTGTCCGTAGAGAAGCTGGGCATGGGATTTCACCGCGTCGCGACCCCGCACGATCATCCGGACATGGGTGGTGTGCTGGCGGATCTCGTCATCGACGCGCTGGGCACCAACACAAACGCGCCACTCACGTCCCTGACCGCCGCATCATGACCGAGCGCCCACGTTTGGCCGGAGACGGCGCCGTAGACTCAGTATCTCCTAAAGTGGGAGGGCTGGAAGGCCTCACCCCGCACCGTGACGACCATGAGCCGGCGCTCATCGAACTGTGCGTGGGAACGAGCCTACGGGTCGCGCCCATGGAGTTCCTGGAAGCCGCCGTGACGATCGTGCAGCAGGCGATGGACGGCTCCGAGGTCCACGCGGGCGATGGCGCCATCTGCCTCAGGCCGTCCAACATGGCCGTCGTGAGCACGTGCAATCGGGTGGAGTTTTATCTGGCTGTGGGCGCCGATGCGGTCGAAGAAATGATTCATTCGATCGGTGCGGAGATATTCCTGAAGGCCGCGGACTGCGTGGACTTGGATCCCGAGGCGTTCGTCTACGTGCATCGCGGTTCCGACGCCGTGCGTCATCTGTGCAAAGTCGCCGCCGGACTCGACTCGCTCGTGGTCGGGGAGCACGAGATCGCGGGTCAGGTGTCGCGTGGATTCGCGCGGACCGTCGATGCGGAAGGGTGGAACGTCGCGTTGATCGCGATGGCCGAGGCGGCGCGACGAGCGAGCGGGCGCGCCAGGACAGAAACCGGCATCGGTCGGGGACGCATCAGCCTCAGCTCGGTGGCGATCGAGCTCGCCGAGCGCGAGCTGGATTCCCTCGAGGG
This sequence comes from Longimicrobiales bacterium, assembly GCA_965197725.1. GTDB lineage: Bacteria > Gemmatimonadota > Gemmatimonadetes > Longimicrobiales > Gaopeijiaceae > UBA1138. The sequence goes on along the minus strand of CBDANQ010000059.1, from coordinate 38,133 downwards.
CAAGAGCGTCCTGGTCGTCGGCGCAGGCAAAGTCGGACGACTCGCGTGCGCTTCGATCGAGAAGGCCGGCGGCGCCGTGCTGACGGTCGCGAACCGTAGCGCCGGACACGCGGGTGCGTTGGCCGACGACTTCGGCGGCAGCGCGGCCCGGCTGGGAGAACTCTCCACACTGCTGCCGGACAGCGACGTGGTGCTCGCGACCACCAGCTCGATGGAGCCGATCTTGACCCGTGACCTCGTGGCGCAGGCCATCGCAGGACGCGCGACGGACCGGCCGCTCATCATCGTCGACCTGGCTGTGCCTCGCGATGTCGAGCCGGCGGTGGGCGAGCTCGAAAGCGTGCGACTCTTCGGGCTCGACGACTTACGGGCCGTGAGTGACGCCAACCTCGAGGGACGGCACCAAGAGGTCGGACTGGCCGAGGCCATCGTCGAGCAGGAGGTCGTCCAGTACGATCAAGCGCGGGCGATCGGGCGCGTTCAGCCCGTGCTCGCGGCATTCTGGCAGCGGGCCGAAGGGCTGCGGGAGAGCGAGATTGCACGCCTGTTCGGCGAATTCGAGGGCATCGATCCTGAAACCCGGAGCCGCATCGAGCACTTCAGTGGCGCTTTGGTGCGCAAGCTCCTGCACGAACCGTCGCTGCGGTTGCGATCGGCATCGGCCGACGGTCATTTCCACGAGTATTCCAAGGTTGTGCGACAGCTCTTCGCTCTCGACGAAGAGACCTAGAAGACTGATCTAATCCGACTCAGCATGCCAAAGACTTTCCGAGGAGAACTCCTGCTCGGAACGCGTTCGTCCGCACTTGCCCTCTGGCAGACCGATCACGTCTCCCAACGGCTGAACGAAGCGTCCCCGAGCCTCCACGCCCGCGCCTTACCGCTCTTCACGCTCGGAGATCGCGAAGTGGGCGCGGTGCTGTCCGATCTGGGTGGCGCTGCGTTCTCGTCCGAGATCGACCGCGCTCTCCTCGAGGGACGGGTCGCGGTCGCGGTCCACTCGCTGAAGGATCTTCCCATCCGGGACAACACCGGCATCGTGACCGCCGCCATCCTGAGCCGGGACGACCCGCGCGACGCGCTCGTATCTGCCCGTGAGGGTGGGCTGGCTTCGTTGCCGAGCGGCGCCAAGGTCGGGACCTCGAGCCCCCGCCGGCGCGCGCAGATCCTTGCGTTCAGAGACGACCTCGTGGTCGAGCCGGTGCGTGGCAATGTGGAGACGCGCGTCTCGAAGGCCGTCGACGGCCCGCTCGATGCGGTCGTGCTCGCCGCCGCCGGCCTGAACCGGTTGGGGCTCACCGAGCACGTGAGGGAGCTCCTGCCCATCGAGAGGTTCTTGCCCGCTCCCGGACAGGGTGCGCTCGCGGTCCAGTGTCGGGAGGACGACCACGAGGCGCGGGCCCTACTCGCGCTGATCGACGAGGCGGCCGTGCGCGCTGAGGTGGATGCGGAGCGGGCCTTCTTATCCGTGCTGGGGGGTGGCTGTTCGCTCCCGGTTGGCGCCCTGGCTCGGCACGTCGAGGGAGCGCCGCTGGAGCTGCACGGTTTCGTCGGAGCGTTGCACAGTGGCGAGAGCATTCGCGTATCGTCCGTCGGCGGGGACCCGCTCGAGTTGGGGCGCGCATTGGCGGAGGAGGCGCTCAGCCTGGGTGCTCGGGAGCTGCTCGCATGAACGCGCTCGAGTCGCGCCGGATCGTGGTGACGCGACCCGCTGCCCAGTCCGCCGAGATATGCGGGCTTCTGGAGGCGGCGGGCGCGGTGCCCATCCTCGTACCCACGGTCGCCATCGCTCCGCCGTCCAGCTTCGAGCCGCTCGACCGTGCGTTGCGCTCAGCCGCGCAGTACGACTGGCTGGTGTTCACCAGCGCAAACGCGGCTCGGTCGGTCTTGCAGCGCACCACCACGCTGGGGCTGGACCTGGGGCGTGTCGCCAACCTGCGACTGGCTGCCGTGGGGCCGGCGACGCGAGCGGTACTGAGCGACGCGGGGCTGACGGTGGCTGCGATGCCCAGTGACCATCGGGGCGACCAGATCCCGGAGTCTTTGGGCGATGTGGACGGGGTCCGGATTCTGCTACCCCGCTCCGACCTGGCCGACGACACGCTGCCCGGCCTGCTCCGGGACGTGGGCGCTGGAGTCGATTCGGTCGCTGCTTATCGCACTCGGCCGCAGGCGGTGACCGAGGCTGGTCTCGAGGCGCTGGACGAAGGCGTCGACGCAATCACCTTCACGAGCCCGTCGACGATCCGAGGGCTGGTCGAGGCTCTCGGTGTGGCCCGCGCGCACGTCATTGAAGAGGCTGTCGTCGCGAGCGTCGGTCCGGTCACGAGCAACGCCGCCCGAGAGCTCGGCGTGCGTGTGGACGTCGAGGCGAGCGAGTCGACTTCTCGGGGGCTGGTGGACGCGCTGAGTACGTACGAAGGTTGGGTCCGTCACACCTCATCGACCGCACCATGAGCCCAGACTCCCCCCGGTACACGAGCCAGCGCCCACAGCGTTTGCGTCGCACTGCCGCCCTACGGGCCCTCGTCCGCGAGACGCGCCTGGTCGTCGAGGACCTGATCCTGCCGCTCTTCGTCGAGGAAGGCGGCGGCGTGGCTGAGATCTCCTCCATGCCGGGCGTGTTCCGACGGTCGGTCGAGGAATCCGCCGCCTACGCCGAACACGCAGCGGGTCTCGGAATCCGGGCAGTGGTTCTGTTCGGGATCCCGAAGCACAAAGACCCTTTGGGCAGCCAGAGTTGGGCCGAGGACGGCATCGTCCAACGCGCCGCCCGCGCGATTCGCGAACGGTGCCCCGACCTGGTCATCATCGCGGACACGTGCCTGTGTGAGTACACCGATCACGGGCACTGCGGCCTCCTGCGGGACGACAACTCGATCGATACCGAGCCGACGCTCGACGCCCTGGCTCGGATCGCCGTGTCACAAGCACAGAGCGGTGCCGACGTCGTGGCGCCCTCAGGCATGATGGACGGCATGGTCGGCGCGATCCGTAAGGCGCTCGACGGGTCGGGTTTCGGCGAGATCCCGATCATGTCGTACGCCGTGAAGTACGCGTCGTCGTTCTACGGACCGTTTCGGGACGCCGCGGACGGCGCGCCCGCGTTCGGGGATCGTCGCTCGCACCAGATGGATCCGGCCAACGCGCGCGAGGCACTGCGCGAGGCGAGGCTGGACGTCGAGCAGGGTGCCGACTTCCTCATGGTCAAGCCCGCGCTCGCGTACCTCGACATCGTGCGCTCACTCCGGGACTCGTTCCCGTCCCTGCCGCTCGTCGCATACAACGTCAGCGGTGAGTATGCCATGCTCAAGGCGGGGGCCCTCGCGGGTTGGCTCGATGAGAAGGCCGTAGTGACGGAGTCCCTGTTGGGCATGAAGAGAGCAGGGGCCGACCTCGTGATCACCTACCATGCGGAGGAGGTAGCCCAGTGGCTACGGAAGACGACACCGTAAACGACGAGCTCGAGAGCTCACTCAACCATTTCGGTGTCTTCACGCTCACCGACGAATACTGGCGCCTGAGTGAGGAGGAGCGCGCGGACCTGCAGGTCGCGTGGGCCGAGACCACGTCCGGCGTGGCGGAAGGCGTCCGGCACTATCGGACTTCCCCCACACGCGTCGGTACGGACTTCATCCTCTGGTGCGCCGTACGCATGAAGGGGAACTCCAACCCCCACAATTTCTTCAATGCTTATTCGAGTGCATTGCGCCCGTTCCGGCGGTACGTGAGCATGGTCGACGTGCTGTGGGGCTTCACGCGCGCAACCCAGTACCGCGGCGCTCGGGAGGCCGGGCGCATCGACCCGTTCGGCTCCGACATCCTGCCGTACCTCATCGCGTATCCGTTTTCCAAGACGGCCGAGTGGTATCTGATCCACCAACCCGGCCGTCAGGCGATGATGAACGAGCACATCAGGATCGGGAGGAGCTATGCGGGCATCTCCCAGTTGCTCCTCTACTCCACGGGTCTGCAAGACCACGAGTTCGTGGTGGTCTACGAGTCCGACGATCTGCCCCGGTTCTCCGAGCTCGTGCGCGAACTTCGCGCGACGGCGGCCCGGCCGTATACGCTCCTGGACGCCCCCGTGCACGTAGCTACGCACGTTCCCGCCGATCAGCCGACCGAGCTCTGGCCGTGAGTGAACCTCGCCTCGTCGCCGCGTGTAGGCGGCGGCCCGTCGACTGCACGCCGGCGTGGTTCATGAGGCAGGCGGGACGCTTCCTGCCCGAGTACCGGGCGGTGCGCGAGAAGCACACGCTGCTCGAGATCTGCGCCGACCCCGAGTTGACCTCCGAAGTCACGCTTCAGCCGATCCGTCGCTTCGGCATGGACGGAGCCATCATCTTTGCGGATATCCTCCTGCCGCTCGTCTCCATGGGGATAGATTTGACATTCGTGCCCGATGTGGGCCCGTCGATCGCGAATCCGATACGCACCGCCGAGGACGTGACGGCGCTCCGGCCGATCGATCCTCGCGAGGCTCTCGCGCCTACGCTCGCGGCGCTCGGTATGGTGCGCGCAGAGCTTCCGGCGGACACCGCGTTGATCGGCTTCGCGGGAGCTCCGTTCACGCTGGCCAGCTATCTGATCGAGGGAGGCCCAACGCGGGACTTCATCAAGACGAAGAGCTTCATGTACGACGAGCCGGAGACGTTCCGCGCGCTCATGGAGAAGCTCGTCACGCTGACGATCGCATACCTGACCGCGCAGGCCGACGCCGGCGCCCAGGTGCTGCAACTCTTCGACAGTTGGGTCGGCTCTCTCGGTCCGGAGGACTACCGCCGCTACATCAAGCCGCACAGCGCGGCCATCTTCGAGGCGTTGAGCGACCTCGACCGCCCCACGATCCACTTCGGGGTCGGCACGGGCGAGCTTCTCGAGGACATCCGCGAGGCCGGCGGCGACGTCATCGGGCTCGACTGGCGCGTTCCGCTCGACGAAGGGTGGGCGAGGGTCGGTGAGGGCAAAGGCGTGCAGGGGAATCTCGATCCCACAGTGCTCTACGGGCCGCACGACTTCATCCGCGAGCGCGTGCAGCAGATCCTGACTTGCGCGAACGGGCGCCCGGGGCATGTCTTCAACCTCGGGCACGGCGTGAATCCGACGACTCCCGTCGACAGTATCTCCGTGGTTCTGGAGACTTTGCGTTCCTGGAACGGCGCGGCCGTCGGCTGATCGGCCTGCCAGCGTGTCCCCTCCCGAGGCCCCGCACGCCCCGATCGTAGCGGTGGTCGGCGGCGGTCTCGCGGGCCTCACCGTCGTGCACCGACTGCTGAATCCCGGGGCTCGCCTGCCCGGGACTGGCCTGCCCGGGACTGGCCCGGAAGCGGAGCCCGTCGATACCGCTCCCTTGAACGCGCGCGTCGTCCTGCTCGAGCGAGACGACCGGCTCGGGGGGAAGATCCTCACCGAGTCCTTCGACGGCTTCATCGTGGAGGCCGCCGCCGACAGTTTCCTGGCTCGCAAGCCGTGGGCCCGCGCCCTGGCCGAAGAGCTGGGCCTAGCTGATGAGCTCGTCGGAAGCGAGCCGGGCTGGCCGCGCGCCTTCGTTCGCAGGGCAGGGGCCCTCGTGCCGTTTCCCGACGGGCTCACGGGTCTCGTCCCCACCAAGCTCGGCCCGCTGTGGACCTCGGGGATTCTCAGCCCTCTAGGCTGCGCCCGCGTCGCGATGGAGCCCTGGATCCCCAGGCGAACGTCCGACGGTGACGAGACCGTGGCGTCCTTCGTGCGCCGCCGATTCGGCTCCGAGCTCTACGAGAGGCTGTTGCAGCCTTTGCTCGGAGGATTGCACGGGAGCAGCCCCGAGGAGTTGAGCATTGCGGCGACGTTCCCAGTGCTCGTGCAAGCTGAGCGAGAGTCGGGAAGCGTGACGCGCGGGCTGAGGGCCCAAGCACGCGAGCGGGCCGAGTCGATCGGCAGCCTCCGCCCCGGCGCCCCGTTTTTGTCCCTGCGGGTCGGGATGGGCCGACTCATTGAGGCGCTTCAGGCGTCGCTCGAGGGAGTCGAGCGGCATCTCGACGGGCACACCGGAGCGAACTCCGATGGCGACGCCACGGGGCGTCTCGAAGTACTACGCGGCGTGAGCGTTGAGGCGGTCCGACACTCCCCCGACGGCTGGACGCTCGACCTACAGGGCCGATCTCCGCTCGTTGCCGACGCAGTCGTCGTCACGACTCCTGCGCCACTGAGCGCGCGCCTCCTGGCCGAGGAGACGGACCTCTCAGCGGCACTCGGCGAGATTCCCTTCACGTCGACGAGCGTCGTGACGGCGGCGTACGACGCGGGGGACTTCCCTCGCCCGCTGGAGGGGCACGGTTACCTGAACCCGCTGTCCGAAGGACGGAAGGTTGCGGGCGTGACCTGGTCGTCCCGGAAGTTCGGCGGACGTGCCCCGGACGGTCGGGTTCTGCTGCGCGGCTTCGTCCGCGAACCCCACTTGCCAGCGGCCGGACCGGAGGGGGAAGAGCGACTGCTCACCATCCTCACCGACGAGCTTCGAGACGCCGTCGGGCTCGAGGCTTCACCCCAGTGGTGGCGTGTCTTCCGCTGGGAGAACAGTATGCCGGGCTACACGGTCGGGCATCTCGCGCGGGTGCGGACGATCCAGGATCGAGTCGCGACACTTCCGGGCTTGTTCTTGGCGGGTTGTTCGTACGGTGGCGTCGGGATCCCAGACACCATTCGCAGCGCCGAGCAGGCCGCTCTTGGACTCATGGACTACGTGTAGTGGCCTGTAACGGATGATCGCTGCAGGCCATTAATGAGGTGCCGGCGATGGACTCGGAACGTTCTCGAAGACTCTTCGATCGGGCTCTGCAGCGCATTCCCGGGGGCGTAAACTCGCCGGTCCGCGCGTTCCGGGCCGTGGGCCGTGATCCACGCTTCATCGATCATGGCGAGGGCGCCTACCTGGTGGACGTGGACGGCCATCAGTACGTCGATCACGTCATGTCATGGGGCGCGCTGATTCTCGGACACGCGCACGCGGGCGTCGTGGCGGACCTGACCGTGACGCTGCGCGGAGGCACCAGCTTCGGCGCTCCTTGCCCCGCCGAGGTCGAGCTCGCCGAGCGGATCTGCGCCGCGATGCCCGCAGTCGAGAAGGTCCGCATGGTGAACTCGGGCACAGAAGCGGTGATGAGCGCGCTGCGTGTGGCCCGCGCGTTCACGGAGCGAAAAAAGATCGTGAAGTTCGCTGGTTGCTATCACGGGCATGCCGACATGCTGCTGGTCGAGGCCGGTTCCGGGGTGGCGACGCTCGGCTTGCCCGACTCCCCCGGTGTGCCCGAGGCGACGGTCGCAGACACCCTGGTGGCGCGCTACAACGACGTGCACTCGGTCGGCGCCATCCTCGAGGCGTTCCAGGGTGAGGTCGCCGCGGTCATCGTCGAGCCGGTGGCGGGCAACATGGGGCTCGTGCTTCCAAAGGAAGGCTTCCTGGAGGCGCTGCGCGCGCTGACCTCGGAGCACCGGGCTCTACTGGTGTTCGACGAGGTGATGACCGGCTTCCGAGTGGGTCCGGGTGGTGCTCAGGGCCGGTTCGGCATCACGCCGGACATGACGACGCTGGGGAAGGTGATTGGAGGGGGACTCCCCGTCGGCGCGTTCGGTGGCCGTGCCGAGATCATGGATCTGGTGGCGCCCGCGGGTCCGGTCTATCAAGCGGGCACGCTGTCCGGGAATCCGCTGGCGATGCAGGCGGGTCTCTCAACGCTCCGAGAGCTCGACGAGCCCGACGCATGGTCGCGGCTCGAGGCGTCCACCGAAGCGACCGCCGACGTCCTACGAACCTCGGCACGCGAAGCCGGTCTCCCCGTCTCCGTGTCGAGCCTCGGCGCCATGTTCGGCTACTTCCTCACGGAGGACCCGGTCACCGACTGGGACTCCGCGGCCGGGCTGGACCGGTCGCTGTTCGCGCGCTTCTACCAGGTCATGCTGGAAAACGGGGTCTACCTCGCGGCGTCGCCCTTCGAGGCTGGCTTCGTCTCGACCGTGCACGGAGACGTCGAGCGCGCGACTCTGCGACAAGCGGCCGACCGGGCGTTTCAGGCGGTCGCGGCCGGGGAGTAACCGATGACGTCCAACTGAGCCACACGCGCGAAGTGACTTTCATTCCGAGTCACCACAGGCATTTCAGAGGCCAAGCCGCCCGTCTGATGGAGTAGATGGAGTCCGGGTGGAGGCGGGAAGCGACGAGCTGCGCCAGCACTACGGCCAACATGGGGGGAGGATGATCCGGTAGTTGTCGGTCATCTCGAAGAGGATGACGATCGGGTGACCTCGGTGCCCTTCCCCTCTGCCGTCACGATCGTTTGTTCGCTGCGCGCGGCCTCATCGACGCTCCACACCTTCAGCGTATACTCGCCGGCGGGAACCCCCGAAACGTGGAACGCGCCATCCTGTTCGGCGAAGACCGCATACGGAGCCGACGTCACGAAAATGAATGCGGTCATGCCGGGGTGCATGTCACACTTGACGTCGTAACCGCCCTCTTCGTCGAAGACGAAGCTCGCAATCTGGCCGAGCATCGTATCCTCGTTGAACACCGTGGAGTCGCCGGACATGGAGCTGACATGGACGTTGTGGGCGATTGACTCACTGTTCTGGAAGCGGACCGGCTCGCCCACTCGCACCAAGAGGCGCAGCGGCGAAAACTGCAGTCCGAGTTGATCCATGAGGAATTCGGGGGCCTCACTTCTGTCGAACGGCGCTTCGGCCTCGAGCGTGATCACGGAAGGGATCCCCCCCAGCGCCGCAGGCGCTTGACCGAACACGCCCTCAGGCGGCGTCGGCTCCGACGGTGGGGCGTCGGGCTCGGCATCGGCGCAGCTACAGAAGAGCACCGCGGCGCCGACCCCGAGGGTGACCCCTGTCTTCACTCGCACTTCGTTCCCCGTCGGGCAGCGCGAACGCCACGATTTCGGCTGGTCCCCCGCCCCCGCCGAACCGAGACCAACACGCACTCTTTGCCCTCGCGCATATACGACATCGGCAGACCGCCCTGGGCGTTGGGCTGCTCGAGCTCGGCTATGATCTCACCGGTGGCTCGCCGTCGCTCTGGGCGGCTACGACGAGGGGGAGGAGAAGCAGAGCGAGCAGCGCTGCGGCTGAGCGGTATGCCATACGTCCGGATCCGGCCTGCGGGAACTGAGTCGAGACAACCTGCTTGTGTCGCACGGACCCCGCCAGAGCAGTCGATCAGCCGCCGTACAAGATCGGAAGGCCTAACCCATTTAGTGGCGGTCTCCGATACGTGCCGGGACGCCGTCCGACGCTCTCAGTGCGCTTACCTGAGGCAGCGCCGAGCATTAGCATTCCCCTGAGCGTGCGAGTGAGGATCGCCGGTGGTTTCGGCTACCGGAGGAAAGTCCGAGCTCCACAGGGCAAGGTGCCGGGTAACGCCCGGGCGTCGTGAGGCGACGGAAAGTGCAGCAGAGAGTAGACCGCCGATGGCCGCCTAGCGGCACAGGCAAGGGTGAAAGGGTGCGGTAAGAGCGCACCGGGCTCCTGGTAACAGCGAGTCGCTGGCAAACCCCACCTGAAGCAAGGCCAAATAGGGAACGAGGAGTGGCCCGCTCCGCCTGAGTTCCGGGTAGGCCGCACGAGGCTGTCGGTAACGGCAGTCCCAGATGAATGATCCTCCCCCGCAAGGGGACAGAACTCGGCTTATTCCGCGCGCTCACCTGACGGCGCCCGTCGCGAACGCGGCGGGCGTCGGCCTGGGTGCCTATTCGTACCGCAGCGCGTCGATCCGGTCCAGGATTCAAGCCCGCCCGGCTGGCCAGACGAACAGCGGCGCGAGCAGCGAGCCCCGGTTCGGCAGCGCGCACAGGCTGTGCGGCGGTGGTCCCAGGTGGAGCTGGGCGAACCACCGCTGGCGCGTCTGACGGCGCCATCCATAGCCTCTTCAGCGATGGGGTCTCCTGCGGTGCTAATGGGGGCGTGGACGATACGGGCCGCCCCCACCCCGGACAAGCGGCGTGCTCGTGATGGTAGCCAACTCGTTGGACACACCATCAAGGCGCTCCTACGTTCGCGGGAGGTGCCCGAGCAGCGGAGCGTAAAGCGTGATACTGAAGGGAAGCCGATGCATATGGCTTTTGCTGAGCCTCTTGATGGCGACTGCGGCTGTCGACGCCCAGGATCCGCTCCCGCGGGTCGCCCCCGCAGCCGCCGGTCTCGCCATGCCGCCGCTCGATCAAGTGACCGATCTGCTCGAGGAGTTCGTCGCTGCACAGCGGATCGCCGGAGCCGTGGTCGCCGTCGCGCGCCGGGGTCGGCTCGCGTACCTGGAGTCGGTCGGCGTTCAGGACCTCGAGACGGGTGCCCCGATGACGGAGCGGTCTGTATTTCGTATCTACTCGATGACGAAGTCCGTGACGGCGGTCGCAACGATGATCCTCCTCGAGGAGGGGCGGTTCGATCTCTCCGACCCGGTGTCGGACTTCCTGCCACGGTTCGGCGAGGTCCTGGTGCTGGAAGAAGACGGGTCGACCCGCGCTCCCTCTCGTCCGATCACGGTCCAGGATCTGCTGCTTCACACGGCCGGCCTGAGCCATCGCTCTTCGAGCGAGTACCGGGAAGCCGGTGTACGCTCCCGCGCCATCACGCTTCCTCAGTTCGTCGACAACATCGTCCGGGTGCCGCTGAGGGACGATCCAGGCGTCCGCTTTCGCTATAGCGCCTCTCCGACAGTGCTGGGACGTCTCGTCGAGATCTGGTCGGGGCAGCCGTTCGACGTCTTCCTCGCGGAGCGTGTACTCGAGCCCCTCGGCATGGTCGATACGCGCTTCTGGGTCACGCCCGAGCAGCGCAGCCGGTTCGCCGCCGTATACGCTTCCTCCGAAGATGCACCCCTGAGCCCGCATCGCATCGAGGAGGTCCCGTTCACCGAGATGCCTGCGCTGCTCGAGGGAGCCGTCGGCCTCGTCTCGACCGTGCCGGACTTCCTGCGTTTGGCGCAGATGCTTCTGAGCGGCGGAACGCTGGACGGTGTGCGCATTCTCCGTGAGTCCACAGTTGCGCGCATGACCCGGAACGGATTGAGCGAGTCGATCGTGGCGACTCGCCGGGACGGCTCGGGATGGGCGCTCGCCAACGTGAGTATCGTCGTCGACCCCGACGCGGCCGAGGAGGGCGCACACACAGGCGAGTACCGCTGGGACGGGAGCGCCGGAACCGAGTTCTGGATCGATCCCAGTACCGAGACGATCGTGGTCACGATGTGGCAGAGTTCGCCGGCGAACGGCGAACCCGGGTAGGTTGAGGCAGCGGATTCGGGCGTTGGTCCGCCCGGCGATTCAGGACTGAGGGACGATAGACATTTCGTCGTCGCTCCCTTGCCTACCGCAGTCACGAGGCCCGAGGCGCTGACCGTGGCCACCGAGTCGTCCGACGGAAACGTATACGATACCCGGACCAGTTCGGCTTCGGTACGGATGCGTCCGAGGCGCGGGTCGCGCTGTGGGACATCGACGTCAAGCCGGACGGGGAAGGGCTGCCCGCCGGTAGCGGTACGGTTGGCGAAGGTCAGCAGGTCTATCTAACCCACTGCGTCGCGTGCCACGGCGCCACCGGAACCGAGGGCCCGTACGACCGCTTGGTCGGTACCGCCGAGTGGGAGCAGTGGCCGGTCGCCCGCGCCGTCGGCAACTACCGGCCGTATGCGACTACCCTGTACGACTACGTCAGAAAGGCGATGCCACAGCTGACGCCAGGGGTCCTGACGGAGGACGAGACCTACGCGGTAATCGCCTACATCTTGAACTTGAACGGGCTCGTCCCGGATGACGCCGTGATGGACGCGACGACCCTGCCCGCCGTCGAGATGCCCGCGCGTGATCGCTTCGTGGCCGACGACCGGCGGGCGGGCCGGAGATTCGCTAAGACTGCCGTGCGCCCCGACGTCGGGCATCGCCGCGAGCGCTCGTCGCTCCTCGTCGCCGATCAGCTCGACCGGTCGTACCACACCTCTATACCCCCCGAATCGCCCGCATCACCAGATTGCGCATCAGAGGGACCTTGAAGTGGTTGTAGTTGAGCGGCTCAGCCCCCTCGATTGCGACAGCAGCCGCAGACTCGGCCACCTGCTCGCTCCGAGGTTGCCCGCGCACGAGACGCTCGGCCTCCTCGACGCGACGTGGCGTGCACTGCACCGCCCCGCACACGATTCGCGCATCGGCGACCGTCTGACCGTCCATCCGGAACGCGGCGGCCACGTTGACGAGCGGGAAGTCCCACACGTTCCGATCGGCGACCTTCTCGAAGTAGAAGCTCGCGCCCGACCACGTATTCGGTAGCCGGATCGCGGTCAAGAGGTCGTCGGGCTCCAGCACGGTCATCCGGGTGATGTCTACGGAAGGATCCATGAAGAAGTCTTGGGCCCGAATGACACGCTCGCCCGCCGGGTTCCGCACGACCATCTCGGCGTCCAGCGCGACGACGGCAGGTGCGCAATCGGACGGCGTCACCGCCACACAACGACTCGCGCCGAAGAGGGCGTGCTCCCGATTCATCGCCTCGGGTGCCGCGGCGTAACAGGTGTTGCCGCCGGCTCGATAGCAGCTCACGCCGTATCGGTAGTACCAGCAGCGCGTATCCTGTGCAAGATTACCGCCGATCGTGCCGGCGTTGCGGATCTGCGGGCTCGCCACGTTGCTCGCCGCCTCGGCCAGTAGGCCGAAACGCTGCCGAATCAGCGCGCTGGTCTCGATCTCGGTCAGCGTCGTGAGCGCACCGATTTCGACGCCGGCGTCGGTCTCCCGCATCCCCTTCAGTTCTTCCAATCTCTCCAGGTCGATCACCGCTTGAGGGCGCCGGCTCCTGTTCTTCAGCCAGTCCATGCTGTCGTAGCCGCCCGCCAGCCTCCACCCATTCTCGCCATAGCGGTCGAGTAGCTCCAACGCCGTTTCCACGTCCGTGGGCTGGAACAGCTCGAAGCCCGGCATCATGTCCTTCATCATGGGCTCGTCCTCACTGTGTGTTGACCTGGAGTGGTCGGTGCGACTGGGACCGTCCCTCGACGGCGTTGATGATCATGTCGGCGACAACCGGCGAGCGGTTGAAGTAATGGCCCCCGAGAGCGTCCGAGATGGCGCACAGAAGCGCCGCGGAAGCGCAGCCCATGAGTGGCTCGCCGACCCCCTTTGCACCGACCGGGTTCTGGGCATCGGCCTCATCGACGGCGGCCCAGCCCATCTCCGACGGCACGTCGAGGTACGTGGGGGGCTTGGCTTGATGGAGCCCGACCGACCCGGGCAGCCCCCACCGGGTGTCGTAGATATGGCGCTCGAAGGCAGCCATGCCGAAGCCCGTCACCGCGCCGCCTCTAATCTGGTTCGCGAGGCCCAGCGGATGCATGACCTTGCCGCAGTCCGCGACGCCCAGGTAATCGATGATCTCGATCTTGCCGGTCTCGACATCGAGCTCGATCTCGATGAATCCCGCCGCCAGCGCGGGGACGGTCCCGCCTTGCTCCGCATTGTCCCGGGCGACCCCCATGAGGCCTGTGCCGGCGAGTCCCTCGGCGGCGCGCCTGGTCATCTCGTTGATCTCTTCTGGTAGCTCCCGTCCGGTGTATCTGCCGCCCAATTCGATGGCTCTGCTGGCCGCCTGAGCGTACGTGAGGCGCCTGGACGGGTTGGCACGGTTGAAGACGACCTCGTTCGCGATATCGTAGTCGTCGGCCGAGCCCCCGATCTCCAGCGCGGCGATCTCCTTGAGCTTCTGGATCGCGTCCATCGCGGCCACGTAGTTCGTGCGCGACAGCGTGAAGGACGTGTTGCTGCCGGCCTGCGAGCTGTTCCACGGTAGTCCACGGCTCGAATCGCCACGATGGATCTCGCATCGCGCCCAATCGTAATCGAGAACCTCCGCGGCTACCCGCGACGTCGACGCGTAGGAATACGTGCCCAGGTTGCCGGCACCCGAGTGGATGTGCAGCCGACCGTCGGGCGTGATACGAACCAGGCCGTCGTAGCCGCTCGACCCGGCGGAGTGGAAGGCCTGTCCTACACCGACTCCGGTCACCTTGGAGCCGTTGCGCTCGCCGCTTCGGGCGCGCCTACCCACCCACCCGAACTGCTGGGCGCCGATGTCCAGCGCCTCGCGCAAGTACGCGCTGGTAATGGGACCCCGGTCGCCGCCGTAACCCGACTCCTGCGTCGGGGCGTTGATGCGACGGATCGCGACTTGATCGATTCCGAGCTCCCGCGCCGCCTTATCGATCAGCGGCTCCACCGCGTTCGCGATCTGGTTTTGTCCTGGACCACGCTGGGCACCGCGCGGGGGGGTGTTTGTAAGCACCGAGATCCCTCGATACCGCATGGCGAGAGGCGTATAGACGAGGGAGACGGCGCTGGCCGCACTCCGCAAGTCGCCACCGCCCCCGTTCGGGCCGCTCTCCTGAACGATGTAGAGGTCGACCGCTGTCAGCTTGCCGTCCCCGCGGAATCCCATCCTGATGCGGCCCTGGAAGCCGGGCCGTGCCGAGCCGACGAAGTATTCCTCCGCTCGGCTGATCCGCATGAGGACGGGCCGCCCGACCTTCCGCGACATGTAGGCCGGAATCACCATGACCGGATACCCCCTGCCCTTGGAGCCGAACCCCCCGCCGCAGTACTCGGCGATGAAGACCAAGTCCTCCGGCTCGATGCCGATGAGGTCCGCGATGCCCGGTATCGCGATGCTCTGGCTCTGACAGGAACCGTGCAGAAAGCACTTCCCGTTTTCCCAGTACGCCATCGCCGTCCTGGGCTCCATGCAATGGTGGGCGGTTCCCGCGGTGACGAAGCTCTCGTCGAGGATGATCGAGGCTTCTCGGAAACCGGCCTCGAGGTCGCCGTATGACCATTCGCCGCCGGGCTGCCCCATCGGAAGCTGGCCTTCTCCCGCCGCCGCGAAGTCCGCTTCGGTCCATTTGACTTCCTGGAGGCCCTCCTGCGGCACGACGGTGTTGCCGTCCGTGCGGGCGTTGGGGCCACCGGCACGTAGGCTCTCGAGTGGGTCCGTGGCGAACTCGAGCGGCTCGAGGTCGAGCTTGATCGCCTCGATGGCGTTCTGGGCGGTCGTCTCGTCCACGGCCGCGATGGCGAGGATCGGCTCCCCGACGAAGTGCGGCTCGTACGTGAGGATGTTGGTGCTGGCCCCCGGCTGCTCCGGCACGTCGTCGGGGAGGAGGATGTCGACGACTCCCGGCATGCTCAGCGCTTCGGTGGCGTCGACGCTCAGCACGCGCGCGTGCGGCATCGGGCTTGCGAGAAGCCTGCAGAAGAGCATCCCGTCCCTACGGAAGTCCTCGGAGTACTTCGCCGCGCCCGTGACTTTCCCACGGATATCCGGAGGAGCGAAGTCCTTACCAATTAGCTCAGCCATGTTACGCCTCCCTCGCCGCGCGCATCACGCCGTTCAGGTAGTGATTGTAGGCTCCGCAGCGGCACAGATTCCCGGACATCGCCCTGCGCGCTTCGTCCCGAGTCGGGTTCGGATTGCGCCCCAGCAACGCCACGGCCGACATGACCTGGCCCGGCGTGCAGAACCCGCACTGCGGACCCAGCTCATCGATGAACGCCTGCTGCACGGGGTGCAGCTCGCCGTTCGGGCTCTCGAGTCCCTCGACGGTCGTTACTTCACGGTCCCGGACGCGGTGCGTCAGCGTCGAGCACGAGTAGTGGTTGACGCCGTCGATCATGACCGTGCACGCGCCGCACTCGGCCCGGTCGCAGCCGAGCTTCGTGCCTGTGAGTCCGAGCTTGTAGCGCAGGGTCATGGCCAGCGTCTCGGAGGGAAGCACGTCGACTCTTCGAGTCTGACCGTTCACGTTCAACGAGATCAGCCGCTCCACGCCCACGGTGGTCTGCGCAGGGAGCGCTACGGTGCATCCAGCGCCGAAGTAGGAGGCCCCGGACACGGTCACCCCGGAGGCGATCACGCCCTTGATGAAGTCGCGTCTCGACCAGTTCGACCGGGTCTCCGGGAGGACGACTGCGGTTTCCCACGGGGGGGGTGGGAGGGTCGGCGAGCCCGTCCTGGAGCCGTTGAGGCCCACAGCGGGACGATCCATATCGCTCACGAGGTCACTCCTGTGTGAGGGACTTGGAGGTAGGGTAGGTTTAGGATGGATACCGCGCAACGCTGGCGGCGGTGTTCGGGTACGGGATCGGCACCTAAATGCGGCCTGGATCTGTGGGCTGGTCATGCAGGCCATTGCGACCTGACCGCATGAGGGGGCGCGTGTGTTAGCTTGGGCCGCATGACAACCCCCCTCGCGACGTCTGGGTCGGGCCCCGTGAGTGCTCTCTTGGCTGGCATCCTGGCCTTGACCGCGCCGGTGATCTCTGCCCAGCAGGTCGGCGATGAGCGATCAGGGGTGACGCCCGGGCTAGACTCCGTCGCCGGCTACCGTCACGAGCTAGCGCCGACGGCGACCGCGACCCGGTTGCACGGGGCGATCACGATCGATGGCCGTCTCGACGATCCGATCTGGCAGCAGGCGGCACCGATTTCGGACTTGCTTCAGACAGCCCCGCTCGAGGGCCAGCCCGCTACGGAACGGACCGAGATACGACTCGCCTACGACGACGACGCCATCTACGTGGGTGCTCGCCTCCATGATCGGAGCCCGGTTACGTCTCGGCTCGCACGCCGGGATTCTGGCCTTGAGGACTCCGATTCGTTCGTGCTCCTGCTGGACAGCTATCACAATCACGAGACCGCTTACCGCTTCGAGACGAATCCGTCGGGCGTCAAGGGTGATGCGATCGTCGCCGGCAATCGGAGGAGGGGCACCGACTCGTCGTGGGATCCTGTGTGGGACCTCGCGACCGCGGTCACGGACTCGGAGTGGGTGGTGGAGATGCGGATCCCCTTCAGCCAACTCCGATTCGATCGGGAGGAGCAGCAGGTCTGGGGAATCCAGGTAGAGCGGAACATCCACCGCAACCAGGAGAACGCCACGTTCCCGTTCACGCCGCGGCTGGAACGGGCCGGAGTGTCTCGCTTCGCGCACCTCAGTGGCATCGGGGGGATCGAGCCCGGGCGGCGGCTGGAGCTCCTGCCGTATGCCGTTGCTCGGGGGGAGTATGTGCAGCTCCATGCCCCCGCCGGCGTGGCCTTCGTCAATCCCTACCGGAGCGGAGCGGATCACTTCGGGGGAGCTGGTGTGGATCTCAAATACCGGATTGCCTCGAACGTCACTCTCGACGCTGCGGTCAATCCGGACTTCGGTCAGGTGGAGGTCGATCCGTCAGTCATCAACCTCACCGCCTTCGAAACACGATTCAGCGAGCGGCGCCCGTTCTTCGTCGAGGGGGCGGACATCTTCACCTTCGGCGAAGGGGGTCCCACCGGCAGCGTCGGGCGACCGCCGCAAATACTCTACTCGCGGCGGATCGGAAGATCACCCAGGGGCTCCGTTCCCTCGGAAGCGGTCTTTTCGGAAATGCCAAACGCTACGACGATCTTGGGAGCCGCCAAGGTCACGGGTCGGGTCGGTGACGGCTGGTCCTTGGGCCTCCTGGAGGTCGTGACGGCCAGCGAGGCCGCGAAGTACGTCGATGTGGACCGAGAGACCGGCGAGCTCGCGGTCGAGCCCGCCGCCAATCACTTCGTCGGACGGCTGCGACGTCAGATCCGGGGAGGCGCGACCCGGTTCGGCGTTATCGGGACTGCGGTCAACCGCGATGTGCCAGGGACGACGTTGGAGAGCAGTCTGCACTCGTCCGCGTACTCAGGCGGGATCGACTTCGCGCACGAAACGACGGACCGCACGTGGATGTTCAGTGGGCTGGTGGCCGGGAGCCGCGTGGGGGGATCGGCGGACGCGATAGCCCACACGCAGTCGTCGTCCGCGCGCTACTACCAGAGGCCGGACGCCGACCACCTGGAGGTGAATCCGTCAGCGACGTCGCTGTCAGGGTTGTACGTGATGGGCTTTATCGGCAAGCAGGCAGGCGCGTTCACCATGAGAAACGGGGTGGCGTTCGTGAGCCCCGGCTTCGAAGCCAACGACCTCGGCTTCCACTCCCACGCGGACCGTGTGCTCTTCGATACCCATTATCAATACCAACAGGTTGACCCGGGCCGGATCCTTCGGTCGTGGAATGTGGGCGGTGGCCCGGACGCAGTGTGGAACTCCGCGGGCGACCGGGTCTTCGCGAACGTCAACGTCAATCTCAATCTCACGTTCCTGAACTATTGGCGCACGTTTTTAAGGGTCCAGGTCCACCCCTGGACGGACGATGACCGGCTGACGCGGGGAGGGCCCATGGCCCGCTCTCCGGGTACCTTCACCGGGAGGGTGAGCCTGACCTCCGACGGGCGGCGGGCGGCGGTGGTGAGGGGCACCTACGCTTGGGGCTCCGATGACGTGGGAGGGTGGGACCGCCGGATGCAGCTCAACCTGAATGCGCGGCTCAGGGAGACGCTCCAGATCAGTTTCGGCCCGTCGTACTCTCGGTCCTACTCGACCGCCCAATACGTGACGCGAATCGACGATCCCTTCGCGGGCGCCACTTTTGGGAGCCGGTACGTGTTCGCCGACCTGGACCGGACCACGGTCTCGCTGGAGACGCGCGTGAACGCCACGTTCTCGCCGACGCTGTCTCTGCAGTTGTATGTGGAGCCGTTTGTATCGGCGGGCGATTACGGGTTGTCGAAGGAATTCCGGGCCCCTGGGACCTTCGACTTCCTCGAGTACGGCACCGATACGGGCACAGTGACGCGAGACGCGGCCGGGAACTCCAGTATAGATCCCGATGGGGGCGGACCCGCAGGAAGCTTCGAAATCGCAGACCGCGACTTCAGCTACCGGAGTCTGATAGGCAACGCGGTGCTCCGGTGGGAATGGAGGCCGGGCTCCACGCTCTTCCTCGTTGGGCAGCAGAGCCGGATCAATTCGGTGATTGGGCATGGGTCCGCCGGGACCAACCCCTGGGTCGGAACCTTTGACCTGGGCCGAGATGCCGGGGACATCTTCCGCGTCGCGGCCGACAATATTCTGATGATCAAGGTGAACTTCTGGCTGAATCCGTAAATCAGCCGCGTGGGTGAGCCAGACCGGGACTGCCCTCAGGAGGCTATGATGAGCGCAACACAGAGCTACAAAGCCGAAGACATCTGGGCGCCACAGTGTATGCGCAGCCGCCGAGCGACGACCACGAACCGGTCGCAGAAGAAGGTGCCCGGATTCCTCCTCAGCCGCAAATGGGCCACCGAGCGGAAGCACCTACCCGACGTGGACGCTGCCGAGGCAGGCGGCTGGAAGACTGTAGAGACCCTCAAGACCGCCTACCAGCAGGCCTACCCCGAGACTATCTTACGCGTCGTCTTGGAGCCTGTGCAGTTGAGAGAAGTGCGGTGAGATTCGGGCTCAACTCGCACACTTTGTCGCACACCCCCTTGGCGGCGATGGATTGGAGCAGGCGAAAACCCCGTGCCATTGTTGGCGCAAGGACAGATTTGCGCCCGTAGCTCAGTTGGATAGAGCGCATGCCTCCGGAGCATGAGGTCACAGGTTCGAATCCTGTCGGGCGCGCTCAGCCAACCTTTGCCCCGCTTGGCCTTCGGGTCGGGCGGGGCTTCTGTTAGGCACTTTCCTCTACTCCTTCGGGGGTCAGTTGAGGGGTCAGTTTCGGACGTCGTAGGGCTTCCAACGCTTCCGTCAGTGACTGGTGATCGCTGCTCCATGCCAGTTGCACCACCTGTTGGCGTAGGGACTCGATCTCTGGATCGGTGCCCAATACGGCATGACGTGCAGCGAGCACAGCGTGCCTGGTTCGAGCGATGAGGTGGGGGTCCTGGCCGTCGTTGTAAACGCTTTGTCGAGTGCCCGAGCCCTGGCGCCATCCGCCCGCAGCGTCTCGAACGTTCTCGTCCTGCGTCTCTTCGTTGAGCGTGTCCGACATCGACCGACGAAGACCGTGCCAGCCCCTCCGCTTTTGGTGCCTGACACCGCACGCGATCTCGTAGGCGTCGAACAGCTTCCGAAAGCCAGTACGTCCGAGCGGCTGTGTCCCGCGTCCTGGCAACAACGGGTAGTCGGAGATCTCACCGCGGCGGTAGCGGTCCTCGAGCTTGGGACGTCGCGGGTAACGGCCCGAGGCACGTCATCCATCGCAGCCAGCATCGCCTCCTTTCGCTGTCAACGGCCATCGAAAGCTGCACAGGTCTGGCCATCGAAAATTGCACACTTGGCGGAGGTGACGAGCCTCTAGTTCGTCGTTTTCTCCTTTGCTCTTGCTCTCTTTCTCTTCGGGGGTGAAGGGCTCGACTCCGCAGGAGGCGAGTGGAGGATCTTGGAGAGGTCGGTGTGCTTGCGCATCCGGTAGCTGCTGCCGCGGATGTTGACGATATGGCAGTGATGCAGCAGGCGATCGATGAGCGCAGCGGCCATGACCTCGTCGCCCAAGATCTGGCCCCACTCCTCGAAGCCTTTATTGGAGGTCAGCACAGTGGATGCGCGCTCATAGCGCCGGTTGATGAGTTGGAAGAAGAGCATTGCGCCGGTCTGGCTGACCGGCAGGTAGCCGATCTCGTCGATGACCAGGAGCGAAGGATAGGTGAGGATCTTGAGGCGGCGTCCCAGCTGGCCGGTGGTCTTGGCTTCTTCGAGCGAGGTGATGAGGTCGGCCAGAGCGCCGTAGTAGACTCTGCGCCCGCTCTGAGCCGCGGCAATGGCGAGGCTGATCGCGAGATGCGTCTTGCCGACGCCCGGAGGGCCGAGGAAGATCACGTTCTCCTTACGCTCCAAGAAGCCGAGCTCGTGGAGCGAGTCGATCTGCTCGCGCTTGATCGAGGGCTGGAAGCTGAAGTCGAAGTCGTCGAGGGTCTTGAGGCCCGGTAGCCGGCTCGAGCGCATCGCAGCCTGAAGGCGGCGGTTGTTGCGCAGCGTGATCTGGGCACCGAGGAGTTGCTCGATGGCCTCCGAGGCCGTCACGCCTCCGCCATCGACCCCGGTGAGGACGTCGTCGATGGCCTCCAGCGCACCGGGCATCTTGAGATCGGCGAGCTGGGCTCGGATCCGGTCACGGCGAGAGCGAGCGGCAGCCTTCATCGGTCCCCTCCCGCGATCTGGGCATAGGCCGTGAGGGGACGTCGCTCGACGTGGATGGCCGGCAAGGACGTCGTGCCGGGTGAGGAGCGATCCGGAGGCAGGACGAGGGGGTGATACGGGCGAGTCGCCAAGGGCTCGAGGAGCAGTCGTTCACGCTCGAAGCGATCGAGGGGCCGCTCCTTCAGCGTTCCGTGGCTGCGCACCTTGGCTTCCGTCTCAAGCCAATGAAGGGCCTGCGCGTTGAGATCGTCGTCCGACGTGAAGGTGCGCCCGTAGAAGAAGCTCTCCCTGAGGTAGCGGATCGGCCGCTCCACCTTGCCCTTGGTCTGAGCCCGATAGGGTCGGCACGCGCGGATCCTGAAGTTCCAGTGGTAGGCGTAGCGCATGAACTCCGGGTTCTCGACGAGGGCACCATCGTCGTATCGACCGTCCTCGATGACGACCGCCTTCATTTGGTCGAACAGAAGCTCTGAGGGCACGCCGCCGAAGTAGGAAAACGAAGACTCCAGGCCATGCATCAGGGCCTTCATGGTCTGCCGGGTGTAGAACTGAACCCACAGCAGCCTCGAGTAGCCCAGCACGACGATTAGTGCGTAACGCTTGCCCCACGGTAGCCGGAAGTGGGCGAAGTCCACCTGGCCCTGACGCCCAGGCGCCGTCTCGAAGCGCACGACCGGCTCCTCTGGGGGTCGAGGCCGGACCTTGCGTACATAGCGCTTCACTTGGTTGTAACTGCCCGGGTAGCCAGCGGCCCGGACCTCCTTGAAGAGCCGTACAGCCGTGAGCTTCGGGTACTCCTTGAGACGCGTGTCGATCAACGGCTTGTACGGATCCAGCTTCGACGGCATCAGACATCTCGGACCGTACCCGACACGCTCTTCGTCCAACTCCCGGTCCAGTTGACCGGTCTCTATCCAGTGGTACACGGTACGGCGACTGACCCCCAGATCCCGGGCGATCACCGCCTTGTTCATCCCCTGCTCGAGGTAATGACGGAGCAGCACGCGCTTCTCCCTTCCGATCATTGCACCTCCACGTTCTCGGTGGAGGCGCCAAGTGAGTGGATCGGCCGGAAGATCGCTCGGGGTGGTGCCTACATCCCCACTCTCCCGCCCGCTAGGTCAAAGCGCCAAGTGTGCAATTTTCGATGGCCACATGTGTGCAATATTGGAAGGCCGCTAACAATAGGCTCCCCCGTGAGCCAAACCACCGCGATCAAGCTGAGCAGAATCCACTCCAGAACGTTGGTCTGCTGCCTGCCCCTCTCACCATGGAACCAGGCGACGACCGTCGCTGCCGCGATCCCGGCGCCCACGAACCACAGGGTGAGGTCGAACACGGTCTGACCATACTGTCCAAACTTTTCGTTCTCTCGTAGCAGCCCTACGAATCCCAACAGGCCTGAGCCAGCGACCGCGGCAAGCAACACCATCTGCGGCACTCGCCGCTTGATCACCTTCTGCAGATCCGCCGCCCGCGCGCGTTCGCATCGTGGTCGCCGCGGGTGACCTAGGTCCCGGCGACTCACTGCCCTCCGTTCGCGTGCTCGCGAGAGGCCTGCGCGTGAACCCTGCGACAGTGTCCCAAGCGGCCGCGACGGCCCAACAGTTGGTGCGGAAGCTCCTCCAGGACGGGGCTCGGTGGGGGATCAATGCGGAGGAGCTTTCGCGCGCCTTCTACTCAGAAGTTGGAGCCGAGATCATTGGATAACGCCATCGAGCTCAACAGAGTCGGCTGACTACCGCGGTCCTGCGGCTCTCACCTCATCGCGTACCTCATGCGCGAACTGCTCGAAGTTGGCCTTGAACATCGCCGCCAACTCAGCAGCGGAAGCGTCGTACGCCTCACCGTCGGTCCAGGTGTCGCGCGGACGTAGCACCTCGGCCAGCACACCCGGAACGGAGATCGGCACGTCGACACCGAAGACCGGATCCGGTGCGAACTCTGCACCCTCGAGATCACCCGCGAGCGCGGCGTTCACCATCGTCCGGGTATGCGAAAGCTTCATGCGGCTCCCCACGCCGTGACCACCACCCGACCAGCCGGTGTTCACGAGCCACACTTTGGCGCTGTGCTCCCGCAGTTTCTCACCCAGCATCTCGGCGTACACACCCGGGTGCCGAGGCAGGAAAGGAGCCCCAAAGCACGCGCTGAAGGTCGCTTGTGGCTCGGTCACGCCGCGCTCGGTGCCCGCGACTTTCGCCGTGTATCCGGAAAGGAAGTGGTACATCGCCTGCTCGGGCGTCAGCCGCGAGATAGGAGGTAGGATTCCGAACGCATCGGCGGTCAGGAAGACGACGTTGCTCGGGTGTCCGCCACGGCTGGGCAGTACAGCGTTCGGGATGTAGTCGATCGGGTAGGACGCCCGCGTGTTTTCGGTGATCGAGCCGTCGTCGAAGTCGATCTCACACGTGTCTTCGTCGAGCACGACGTTCTCGAGAATCGTCCCAAACATCTGAGTCGCGCGGTAGATCTCCGGCTCGCCTTCGGGGGACAGACGGATCGTCTTCGCGTAGCACCCGCCCTCGAAGTTGAAGACACCGTCGTCGCTCCAGCCGTGCTCGTCGTCACCGATCAAGCCGCGAGAAGCGTCGGCGGACAGCGTTGTCTTTCCGGTGCCTGACAGACCGAAGAAGAGAGCGACGTCACCACCCGAGCCGACGTTGGCCGAGCAGTGCATCGGGAGGACCCCAGCCTCCGGCAGCAGGTGGTTGAGCACAGAGAAGATCGACTTCTTGATCTCGCCGGCGTAGCGCGAGCCGGCTACGAGAACCTCATGGGCTCGGAAGTTCACCACGATCGCGGTGTCGGAGTTCGAACCGTGCCGCACCGGGTCAGCCTTGAAGTGCGGGGCATGCAGGACGGTGAACTGCGGCTCGAAGCCTTCGCGCTCCTCCGGAGACAGGCGGAGGAACATGTTGTACGCGAAGAGCGAGTGCCACGGGCTCTCGCTGATCACCCGAATATTCAGGCGGTGCGTCTCGTCCGAGCCAGCTCGCGCGTCGCGCACGAAGACGTCCGAGTCGTTCAGGTGCTCGACAATGTCGGCACGCAGCGCATCGAAGTGCTCGGGCGTCATCGGCACATTGACGTCGCCCCAGTCGACGACGTTCTCGGTCACCTCGTCGCGTACCACGAAGCGATCATTCGGGGAGCGGCCCGTGTGCGGCGCCGTAACCGTCGCGATGGCACCCATGTGCACAAGGCGTCCATCCGCGCGGGCGAAAGACTCCTCGTAGAGACGCGTCGGGGACAGATTCCAATGGACCGCCTTCTTCGGGTCCAGGCCGTGCTGTTGCAAACCGTTCACTCTCTCGCGGAATGCTGCTCCAAAACAAACAGCCCGGACGATGCTCGTCCGGACAGGCGAGCTAAATCTGATTCTTTATGGCCTGCCAGTCCACCGATGCCACCGTAGCCAGATTGACCACGGACTGGACCGAACAGCCGCGCTGGAGGATGTGCACGGGCTTGGCCATTCCGAGCAGTACTGGACCGATGACGTCAGCCCCCCCCAAACGGTCGAGCAGCTTATAAGCTGAGTTGGCCGCCGAGAGTCGAGAGAAGATGAGTACGTTGGCCGGGCCCTCGAGGTGCGTGAACGGATAGGTGTCCCGGAGCTTGATCGCGTCGAGCGCTGTGTCCGCCTGCATCTCCCCATCGATCTCGAGGTCGGCGTCGGCCGCCCGAACCAGATCGACGGCGTCCGACATGCGCTTCGACTCGTCGTGCGGGGCGGATCCGAAGTTGGAGAAACTCACCATGGCGACCCGCGGCCGGATGCCTAGATCACGCACGAAGGAAGCTGTCAGAAGGGCGATATCCCTCAACGTCTCCGCGTCCGGGTCGATGTTCACGGTGGTGTCTGCGAAGAAGAGCAGCTCTCGGTTCGGGAACGCGAGCATGTAGAGCCCCGCCGCCCTCCTCGCGTCCTCGGCGGGGCCGACGACCTGAAGGGCGGGCCGCAGAATCTCGCCATAGTTGGCCTCCATGCCGGCCACCATCGCATCGACTTCGCCAGCCTCGACCATGCTGGCCGCAAAAAAAATGGGCTTGAAGAGATTCCACTCCGCTTCGGCGAGCGTCAGGCCTTTGCGGGCGCGGCGCTTGAAGAGCGTCTCGGCGAACTCGAGCCTCCTCTCTTCGAGTTCGGCGGCGTAGACGATCTCCACGCCATCCAGGCTGACGCCCAGCATTTCGGCCTTCTCAGCAAGACGTGGCGGTCTTCCGAGCAGCACCGGCCGGCAAACGCCCTCCTCGACCATCGCCGCAGCAGCCCGGATAATCGTGTCGTTGTGACCCTCGGGGAACACGACCCGGGCCGGCTTCCGGCGGGCGCGGTTCGTCATCCAGCGCATGACCTCGTGGCCCGGGCCCAGTGAGGCCCGGAGCCGATCTCGGTACTCGTCGAGATCGACCTCGATGCGCGAAACCCCGCTCTTCATGGCGGCTTCGGCAACCGCGGGCGCGACGTGGAAGAGCACCCGGTGATCGAAAGGCGCGGGGATCAGGTAGTCGCGCCCGAAGCTGAGCTCCGAGCTGTCGTACGCGCCGCGCACCGTGTCCGGAACTTCCTCGCGTGCCAACGCGGCCAGCGCCTTGGTGGCGGCAAGCATCATCTCCTCGTTGATGCCCCTCGCGCGGACGTCCAGCGCACCCCGGAAGATGAACGGGAAGCCGAGCACATTGTTGACCTGATTCGGATAGTCCGAGCGCCCGGTCGCCATGATCGCGTCGTCGCGCACCGCGGCCACCTCTGTGGGAAGGATCTCAGGATCCGGATTCGCGAGCGCGAAGATGATAGGATCCTTAGCCATGGACGAGACCATCTCAGGTGTCACGATCCCTTTCACCGAGAGCCCGATGAAGACGTCCGCCCCCACCAGCGCTTCATCGAGCGTGCGCGTCTCCGTGCGGATCGCGAAGGGTTCCTTGTACTCGTTCATCCCCGCTTCGCGACCCTCGTAAATCACGCCCTCGGAATCCGCGATCAGGATGTTTCCCCGGGATACGCCGAGGCGCCTTATGTGACTGGCCGTGGAGAGCGCGGAGGCCCCGGCACCGCTAAACACGACCCGCACGCCATCGATTTTCTTGCCGATGACCTCGAGCGCGTTGATGAGTGCCGCACCGGCAATGATCGCTGTGCCATGCTGGTCGTCGTGGAAGACCGGGATGCCCATCGTCTCTTTGAGCGTGCGCTCGATGACGAAGCACTCCGGAGCCTTGATGTCTTCGAGGTTGACGCCACCAACTGTGGGCTCCAACAGCTCGCAGAAGCGGATGATTTCCTGGGGGTCCTCCGAATCAATTTCGATGTCGAAGACGTCAATGCCGGCGAACCGCTTGAAGAGGACCCCTTTCCCCTCCATGACCGGCTTGGCGGCAAGCGGGCCGATGTTGCCCAGGCCGAGGACGGCGGTGCCGTTGGAGACGACTGCGACCAAATTGCCGCGGGCAGTGTACTTAAAGACGTCGTCAGGACGCACCTCGATCTCGCGACACGGCTCAGCGACCCCGGGGGAGTAGGCGAGCGCGAGGTCGCGTTGGGTCGCCACGGATTTCGTGGCTACGACCTCTATCTTTCCCGGACGCCCTCGTGTGTGATAATCGAGGGCCTCCTTGCGCCGATTCGGCATGCTTACCTTATACTCCCGGGACGGTGCTCCGATGAAGCGTAGATGAGCCTGCGAAACCATGCAAACAACCGATGATCCCGCGAGCGCCAATCCCGACGAGCCCTGAGCCCGGCAGCCGCGCCGCCGCACCCGCCCTGCCGGTCTTCATTCTTGGGGTGCTGGGCTGCGCGGCGATCACCGCGTCGGTCGCGCAAGAGGCCCTGTCCCAGGTCATCGATTCCCCTGCGGTGTGCGAAACCGGGCGGATCTCGAACATCTTCGTCGATAACCGATCGATCTACGAGATCATCGACGGCGATCCGCTTCGCTGGTTCTACCGTCTCGCCAACGCGCTGCACATCAACACGAGCGAGGGCTTCATCCTGCGCGAAGTCCTGTTCAGCGAAGGAGAGTGCCTCAATCCGCTGATACTTGAGGAGTCACACCGGATTCTCGAATCGTATCCGTTCATCGCGACGGCGGACGTCTATCCGGTAGCTCAGCCTGACGGCACGTATCACGTCGTCATCGATACGCAGGACGAGTGGACGACCCAATTCGACCTGGGCGTCTCGTTCGATCAAGGGCTGCAGCTGGACCGCGTGAACCTGACCGAGGAGAACCTGTTGGGACGCGGGGTACGTGCCGAAGTCTTCATGCGCAGGCGGCGCGAGCAGCGCGACAGGGGGTTCAGACTCCTGGAGCCTCGTCTCTTCGGCACTCGCACCGACGCGAACTTCGGTTGGGGCCGGACCCGCGGCGGGGCCTTTCTGGAGCAGGGGATCAGCTACCCGTTCGTGGGCGAAGTCGGCCGCTTCGCCTTGCGGCAGCTGTACGACCGCCGAGACCAGGTGTTCACGTACTCTGCGGCGGACAACCCGGACTTCACCAACGTGTTGCTCCCCTATCGCGACGAGTGGGCCGAGGTCTCGGTGGCGGGCCGCCTGGGGCGGCCCGGCAATCTGACCTTGCTCGGAGTCGGACTGACCCGGGAACGCATCGAATTCCGGGAGTTCCCTGACGGACTCGATATCGCGATCGATAATGACTTCGGAAACACGATCGCCGCGTCCACCGCGGTCCACGACATCGTCGCGAGTCAGACCCAAGCCCGCTCCACCACCCGCGTTAATCTCATGCTCGGGCAGAGAAATCTGCGCTTCGCACGTACCCGTGGCTTGGACGCCCTGGACGGTGAGTTGGACGTGCAGCTCGGCACCGACCTGGGTCTCACCCTCGGCCGAAGCATCGGCCTACTCTCGCTGGACGGCGTCCCGAGTCCCGACGATCTCTTCGGCAGGGTGCGCCTCTTCGCGGGGCACGACCCGGGCAGTTCGTTCGTCTTCGCCCGCTTCGCGGCGGAGGGTCGTCGGCTGAGGAATGGAGACAACGCGTGGCGCGACGTCATCGGGGAGTTCGACCTCTACAGTTACCTGCGGACCGAGAGAATTCCTGGGCAGACCATCTTCCTCCGCGCCTCGGCCTCGGGAGGTTGGTCGGTGGAGGGCCCATTCCAGTTGACCCTGGGTGGCAGGGACGCCGTGCGGGGCTTCCGCGAGGAGCACGCACCGGGTGCCCACCGCCTGCTCTTCACGGTCGAGGACCGGATCTTCGCGAGGTGGCCGTGGCCGGACCTGCTCGATCTCGGCTTCACGCTCTTCGCCGACGCGGGACGCGTGTGGTCTGGAGATGTGCCGTACGGGGTCGACTCGGGATGGAAGGGCACCGTCGGGTTCGGGCTCCGCTTCGCGACACCCGCCGGGTCGAGGAGGGGAGGACGCATCGACCTGGCGTTGCCCCTGGGTGACACGAGCAGTCACGGTCCCGTGTTCCGCGTTACGCTGATCGAGCTACTGGGGATTGGTCCTGGCTTCTCGGACGCCCAGCTAGCGCGTAGCCGGCGGAGCCGCACCGGCCCGGACTTCCTTGTGACCGAGCTGGGCAGGTAACGCCGCATGCCCGCAGGGCTCCCCCCGGAGATCTTGGTTCTGCTTCCGCTCGCGATCGCGGCGGGAATCGACCTGTACCTCACGCTGCTCTTCCTCGGGGTCATGCCGACCACGACTTGGTGGAGCGAGCCGTTGCCCGGAGCCCTGGGTGACCTGGACTCGCTCGGAGTCATGGTGATGGTAGGTGGGTTCTACCTCTTGGAGTTCGCAGCCGAGCGCTTCCCGACCGCTACCTTGGTCTGGAACGCGTTCCACACGGTCATCCGGCCGGTCTCCGGCGCGTTGCTCCTGCTCGACGGTCAAGCTCCGCTCCTCATCGCGGCCGGCGCCGTGATCGCCGGGGCGCTGGCGTCTGCGGCGCACTCGATTCGTTCCGGCGCCTCGATCCTGCGCTGGCTCGGGTCGTCGCGGGCGCCTCATCCGCTACTGACATCACTCCTCGAGGATGTCGTCGTCCTGGGCATCGTAGCGCTCGTGATCGATCACCCGACCTGGGCGCTCGCGGTTGGCCTCGGCATTGCCGTCGGTGGATCGGTCGGTGGGGCATCTCGAGTACGGGCCTTCATTTTCGCGGTTCGGCTCGCCGCTGGACGCGTCTTTCAGACGCTCGGGGCACGCCGATGGACCAACACAGAGGAGTTCTCCCCAAGTGGGTCCGCACCGCACTCGAAGGGGACGTGATGGCGCCAGGGGGCGGCCTGCGCGGGAGCTCCGTCGGCGCGCATCGACTGCCCGGGGCTCCCCCCTTCGTGCCCGGATGGATCGTGGTCCGGGGGGACTCTCCGATCTTCGTCTTCCGCAGACGAAAAGGAGTTGGGTTGGTGGAACTGGGTGCCCTGGACGCCATTGATGTAGTCGAAAGCGGCTTTTTTCGCAGGGGCGACCTGGAGCGTCCGGACGAAGCGCGTGCGTGTATCTTCTTCGCGCTGAACGGCCCCAGCGCCGAAAGCCTCCGGGCAGAGTTCATCTTCGTCTAGGCGGCCGACATCCCCGAAAAAAACCTTTACCGCGGAAACAGGCTTTTATACCTTCTTCTTCACCCTCAAGTTTTTGGGATCAGCGATCCCGACCCCTCCGTAACCCAAGCAGGACGCGGGTTGTTGGGGTCGGGATCGTAGAGTCAGGTCCTCATCGACCCGCAGACGAGGAACGGCAACAAACGGATGTTTTCTTCCTCCCGTGGCTTGGATTCGTTCGATCAGTATCTGCAGGACGTAGAGAAGTACCCTCTCATTCAGGACCCCCGCGAAGAGCGTGAGCTTGCGCGTCGGGCGCGTGTCGGCGATAAGGAAGCCGCCGAGCGTCTGGTCACGGCGAACCTCCGCTTCGTCATCTCCTACGTTAAGAAGTACCAGGGGAGGGGCCTTGGCCTGGCCGAGCTCGTGTGCATCGGCAACGAGGGCCTTCTCAAGGCGGTGAAGAAGTTCGATCCCGACAAGGGCGTAAAGTTCATTTCCTACGCCGTGTGGTGGATCCGTCAAACCGTCCTCCAGGCGCTGGCGGAGCAGACGCGGTCCGTACGCATCCCGCTCAACCAGAACTCGAACCTGGCGAAGCTCGCGCGCACGAATACGCAGCTGACCCAGTTGCTTGGCCGGACTCCCACGGATCAGGAGATCGCGAAGGAGATGGAAGAGCCGGTCGACACCATCCGCGCGCTCCGACGCGTGGCGGCTTCCGAGCTGAGTCTCGACGCCCCCATCGACCGCAGCGACCGTGACAGCGCCAGCTTCGGCGAGCGCTTTGCCGGTGCCGAGGCGTCCGACATCGAAGAGGACGTCGAAGCGATCGCTCGTCGCGACTTCCTCGAGACGATGTTTGAGCAGTACCTGACCGAGCGGGAGCGGAAGATCCTCTATCTCTACTACGGCCTCGACGACGGTGAAGAGAGGACACTGGAGGAGATCGGATCCTTGCTCGGCGTCACACGCGAGCGGATCCGCCAGATCCGCAACCGTGCCTTCGAGAAGCTGCGCGAGAGCCCGCACGGGGAGTCGCTCTCGGGCTTCTGGACGCCCCACTGAGACCAGTCTGGCAAGAGATCCACGAAAGGGCCCTGTCCTCCGGGACCGGGCCCTTCGCGTTGGGGAACCGGCCTCGGCGAGCGAGCGTACCAAGCGTGCATGTCCTCCCCTGACCGGGAAGGTCCTTGAAGCAGCCATTCTCGCGACTCCTCTGCTACATCCTGGCCGTCCTTCTGGGATGGAACGGCGCCGCCGCCGCACAACGTGCCGAGGTCTGGAACGATGCCAGGGTGCTCCAGCTGATCGCTCAGGCGCGGGCCGAAAGGCATTCGGTGGCGGTCGACGCCGCGTTTCGGTCCTACGTGGGCCAAGCGAGGGGGTACGTCTACTTCTTCATCGATCGCCCGGACTCCGACGAGCGTACGCTCCTGAAGGCGGACCAGGTCGCGCTGGAGGTGTTCTGGCGGGCACCGAGCCAGACCGGCCAGCGGATCGTCGGACGCAGAGACGAGAGGTTGCTACCAACGAACATCAGGTACCACCTCGATCACCTCACCGTGGTGCAGGACGACTTCGGCGACTTCATCCGTCTGGGGGACGGAGATGAGGTCGAGCAGGTGCTCCACCCGCTGGGTCCGGACGCCGAGCGCGTCTACGACTTCCTGTTGGCGGACTCTCTCTCGATCGCTTATGGGGACGCTGTCGCGCAAACCCGCGTGTACGAAGTCCGCGTGCGCCCGAAGGAGTACAATCGACCCGGGCTCATCGGGTCGGTATTTCTCGATCGCGGGACGTCATCGATTGTGCGCATGAACTTCACGTTCACACCTGCGTCCTATGTCGATCCGTACCTGGACTACATTCGGATCTCGCTCGACAACTCGCTGTGGGACGGCAAGTACTGGCTCCCCTATCGACAGGAAGCTGAGCTCCGCCGAGAGCTGCCCGAGCTCGACTTCATGGCGGGTAGCATCATCCGGGGCCGGTACGAGATCGGCCGCTACGAGTTCAACGCGGAGATCGCTAATCCGGCGCTGCTGGGGCGCCGCGTGACGGCGCTGCCCCAGGAGCAGCTGGAGGCGTTCCCGTTCGAGGGGGGCCTATTCGACGACCTCGACGACGTCGGCCTCGCGCCGTCACCGACGATGGAGGAGATCCGAGCACAGGCCAGACAGGCATTCCAGGATCGCTACCTCAGCGGCCTCGGTCCGCTACGCTTGTATCTCGGATCGATGTCCAGCGCGGCCCGCTACAACCGGGCGGAAGGAAACTATTTTGGGGCCGGCCTGACCGCGCGGACTACCGGCGGCGTGCGGCTGAGGGCGTCCGCAGGCTACGCGATAGGACGCGGCAAGGCCTCGCTCGCAACGACACTGACGGGCGGGCCAGATCCGGTGGTACCGACGGTGGAGGTGTACTGGAATCAGATCCGCGACTTCGGACCCGCCAGGACTGCCTCCGGGTTCACGAACACACTCGCTGCCGCAGCCAGCATCAACGACTACTTGGATCCCTTCTTCGCTCGCGGAATACGCCTCGCATTCAACTCCCGCGACGCTGGGACCCCGAGCGTGGCTCTGCGGTGGGAACGTCACGAATCTGCGGAGGACGTCGTGTCGGAGGTGCCGGGCGCGGATCTCCGGCCGGTTCGCACTATCGATGAGGGCATCCTGGGCGCAGTCGAGGTCACACTGCCCGTCGGGCTTCCTGCGAACGGAACCGGCACACTCACCGCCACGGGCGCACGTTTCGAAACTCACGCGTTCGCCACGCTCCTGGGAAACGCGCGGTGGACGCTCCAAGACCGGGAAGAGCGCTGGCACGCGGAGCTCCACGCATCCGCCGGGCTGGTGACCGACGAGGCTCCCGTCCAGGCGCTCTTTCTGCTCGGTGGTCGGGAGACACTTCCTGGCTACCACTACCGGGACTTCGTCGGAGACCGCTTCTGGCTCATGCGGGCAGAAGGAACGTTTTCCGCTGCGATCGCCGTGGGTGAGCCTGCGCGTTTTCGGTGGAGTGGGAGCTACCTACCTCGATGCACGCGTCGTTCCGACCGAATGGCAGGCCAGAGACTCGGACGGTCTCCGTGCCACCGTGGGCGCCGGACTCGCGTTGGGGTGGGACGTGCTTCGGTTCGACGTGGGACGCGGCCTCCGTGACGGGAAGTGGGAGCTGATCTTCTCGATCGTGCCGCGGTTCCGCGGCTGGCTGTAGCAGCCACCCCCCGCCACGGGTTGCTACGCCGCTTCCTCTAGATCCTCGTCCGATACGCCGGCTTTCGACGACAGCATGACCACCGTGTGAACGATGATCTCCGCGGTCGGGATCGTCACGCCATCCCGCTCGTACGAGTCGTACTCGAGGCGGCCCTCGACGTAGATGCGATCGCCGACTCGGACGTAGTCCTCGGCGAACTGCGCTTGACGGTTCCACAGCGTCAGCCGGTGCCAATCAGTGCGCTCCTCCTGCTCGGCGTTCGCGGGCTTGCGGCGGTTCGTGGCGAGTGAGAAATGGGCGACCTTCGTGCCGCTCTTGGTCTGCTGGATGTCCGGATCACGCCCCACGTTCCCAATGAGAGTGATCTTGTTCACGGACCGGCTCATGTGAATCCCTCCGGTGTTGGTTCGACCTGCTCGGAGCGATCCCCGAGCGTTGCCTGCAACCGAAGGATGGAGGCGGAATCGGGGCGGGCGGATGGCGGAACGGGACGATCTCAACCTTAGCAGCCCGATCTACCACGGTCTGCTACCCTTTGCACTCGTACCAATTGGCACCGATGCCCCACTCGGCCACGAGCGGCACATTCAGCTCAACGGCGCCTTCCATGCGGCTGATCACGAGATCGCGGACGGAATCGACCTCGACTTCCGGCACCTCGAGAAGCAGCTCATCATGCACCTGCAGAAGCATCTCAGCTCCTGTGTCGGCTCCGTCCAGCGCGGCCTGCACGTCTATCATTGCCTTTTTCATGAGGTCCGCGGCGGTGCCCTGGATCGGTGTATTCTGGGCCACGCGCTCACCGAACTGGCGTACGTTCCAGTCCCCGGCCCGCAGCTCCGGCACGTATCGCCTCCGCCCCATGAGCGTCTCCACATACCCCTGTTCCCTGGCCATCTCGACCTGGGCGTCGAGGAAGTCACGGACGCCGCTGAAGCGTTCAAAGTACGTGGCGATGAACTCCTTGGCCTCTTCACGCGTGGTGCCGAGCTGTCGCGCGAGAGAGAACGGTCCCTGACCGTACAGCGTCGCGAAGTTCACGGTCTTGGCCTGCCCGCGCATGTGCGCGGTCACGTCGTCAATCGGGATTTCGAAGACGACCGACGCAGTCTGCCGGTGCACGTCGATGCCCTGGGTAAAGGCCGTGACGAAGGCCTCGTCTCCCGAGAAGTGCGCCATCACGCGCAACTCGATTTGTGAGTAGTCGACCGAGAGGAAAACAGTACCTGGCGCTGCGACGAAGCCCTTCCGGATCTCACGTCCAAGATCGGTGCGAATGGGGATGTTTTGTAGATTCGGATCGCTCGACGACAGCCGCCCGGTGGCGGCTACGGTCTGGTTGAAGCTCGTGTGGATACGGTGGGTTCGGCTATTCACCAGCTGCGGCAGCGCGTCCACGTAGGTCGACCTCAGCTTCTCGAGCTCGCGGTACTCCATCATGAGCTTCGGGACTTCGTGACCCTGCTCTGCCAGCTCCTCCAGCACCGACACATCCGTCGACGGGCCGGTCTTGGTCTTCTTGAGGACCGGCAGATCCAGCTTCTCGAACAACACCTGCCGGAGTTGCTGCGTCGAGTTCAGATTGAAGTCGCCGCCCGCGACTTTGAAGATCTCCTCCTGGATCTGATCGAGCTCGCGCTTCAGCTTCGATCGCATGGCGCGGAAGAAGTCTTCGTCGATGCCGATGCCCGCAAGCTCCATGCGCGTCAGGAGCGGCAGGAGCGGCATTTCGAGATCGGCCATGAGGTCGCCGAGTGCCTGCTCGTCCAGCTTCTCGTCGAAGTGCTCGGCCAGCTGAAACGACAGATCCGCCGTCTCGCACACGAACTCCCGCGCACGTTCGATGGGTGCTTCCGCGAACGGCACCCTCTTGCGGCCTCTGCCCACGACGTCCGCGTACGCGACCGGCTTGTGGGACAAAATCTCCACCGAGAGAGCCGCGAGCTCGTGACCTCGCCGTCCCGGGTCGAGCACGTAGCTCGCCACCATCGCATCGCATGTGATGCCGCCCAGGGTTACTCCCGCACGCGAGAGCGTGAGCGCGGTACGCTTCAGGTCGTGGCCGACCTTTGCCACCTTCGGATCTTCCAGTAACACCTTGAGCCCGGACATCTCGACGGTCGCCAGGCTAGGCAGGTTTGTGACCCTCGCTGACGTCTCTCCTTCGAATGTCAGCTCGAACGGCTGCTGGTGAGCGAAGGGGAGATACCACGCCGTACCGCCTTCGACGGAGAGCCCGACAGACACCAGCTCCCCACGAAGAGGGTCTTCCGTGGTCGGCTCCGCGGCGATCGCCACGCGCCCAGCGGCCCGGATCACATCGACGAGTTTCCAGACTTCCAACACCTCGTCCACCACCGAGTAAGTCACTTTGGCTTTTTCGAGCTCGGCCGGCGCGACACCGCTGACTTGCGCGAGCGCAGCAAACTGTTCGGCGAGTGGTCTGAACTCGAGCTCCACGAAAATGTCGCGCAGTGCCTCGTTGTTGGGCTCCCCGACCTTGAGCGCCTCGAGATTCAACTCGATGTCGAGGTCGGTCATGATCGTGACGAGCCGTTTCGAGAGCCGGACCACCTCCGCATTTTCGCGAAGCGACTTGGACGCGCGCGGCGGCTTCAATCCCTCTGCGTTCGCGATCAGCGCCTCAATATCCCCGTGCTGCCGCAGCAACGCCAACGCAGTCTTTGGACCCACTCCCCGTGCGCCGGGGATGTTGTCGGACGAATCCCCGACCAACGCGAGATAGTCGACCACTTGCGAAGGTGGGATGCCGAACTTCTCATCCGCATTCTCTTCGGTGACCCAGTCGGCCGCGACCCCGGTCGACCCCCCTCTGCCCGGGTTCATCAGGTGGATGTCCGGCCCCACGAGCTGATAGAAGTCCTTGTCGCCGGATACGATCACGGCCTCGAGTCCCGCATTCCTCGCGCGCATCGCAAGCGTCCCGATGACGTCGTCGGCCTCGTAGCCGTCGAGCTCGACGATCGGATCGTTGAACGCCTCCACGATGTCACGGATCTGGCCGAGGCTGGCGCGCAGGTCGTCGGGCATCTTCTCTCGCGTCGCCTTGTACTCCGGATATTCCTCAGCCCTGAACGAATCTCCCGCGTCGAAGACGACGGCGAGGTAGTCCGGCGCGAAGTCCTCCCGGATGTCGAGCAGAAAACGCGTGAACCCGAAGGGCGCCGACGTATTTTCACCGGCGGCATTGGTAAGCGGCCGCTGAATGAACGCAAAATACGCTCGGTAGATGAGCGCGTACGCATCGATGAGAAAGATGCGAGGCTTGGTCTTGGGGGGAATCTTCAACAGCCGTCTGGGTCTCGTGTTGGTGTCAAAAAAGCGCCCCCGGCTTTGGCCGAGGGCGCTTGGGACCTATGCGGAAGAGAGCGTCAGGCTCGAATCACGTTGGTCGCCTGCCGGCCCCTATCCGAGTCGCGGACCTCGAATTCCACCGCGTCGCCTTCGTGAAGGGTCCGAAACCCGTCACCGACGATCTCTGAGAAGTGGACAAATACGTCGTCACCGTCCGTGTGTTGGATGAAGCCGTACCCTTTCGAGTCGTTGAACCATTTTACGGTCCCCTTCATGCTGCTACCTCCGACTGAGTAATAGACGTTCGCGCTTCACGCGGTGATCCACCTTAGGACGTAATCCGCGTGGCGGCAAGCGACCTGCGCTCGAGGGACGCCCTGAAGCGGAGATCGCACTTCGGGCGTCGCCGGCCGCGATCAGTCTTGTCCGTAGAGCACGCGATAAAGACCGAGATTTCGGCGCACGTTCTTGACGTAGCCACGGGTCTCGACGAGGGGGATCCGCTCTGTGAAGCGGAGCGGATCGGAGGCCTCCGGGTACCGCCGCCAACGGTTCGCGCGTGTCGGGCCGGCGTTGTACGCCGAGAGCACCAGCGGCAGGTTGCCGTCGTAACGGGCACTCATCTCCACGAAGAACGCGGCACCGAGGTGCAGGCTCACCTCCGGAGCCGTCAGGTTCGCCGGAAGAAAACCGTCGGGTCCATGTGCCCGTGCGAGCTCGGCACCCGTCGGCGGCATGACCTGCATGAGGCCGACCGCGCCGGCATGACTGACGATGTCCGCCTTGAACGCCGACTCCTGCCGGATGATCGCTGCCATCGCGATCGGGTCGAGACCCCACTCTTCGGCCTCCCTGCGCACCAGCTCCCGGTACGGGAACGGGAAGGCCACCCGGATGAGGCGTTGATCCCGTCGATGGTGCGGCCACGCTCGATGAGTGCCTCGGCAAGGCTCAGCATGTCGTGCGGCGAGCTGCGGGCGAGATCGGTCAGCCGCGCGATTTCAGCGCTCGCGGCGCGCGCGAGGCTCGCCTCCGTGAACAGAGCCAGCCGTGCAAGACCGTCGGTCAACCAGGTCGGAGCCGGTGGTGCCTCCGCGTCGGGCAGGTCCATCTCGTATTCCACGCCGAGCAGCTCCGCACCCATTACCGAATAGTAGGAGACTGGGTCACCGGCCCAGACGCGATCGATGTGCGCCCGCGCCTCGGCTGTATCACCCAACTCGAGACGGACGCGTCCGGCCCAATACGAGGCCTCCTGCCATCTGCGCCCGCGTGGGAAGTCCACCACGTATTGCTCGTAGACCGACACCGCGCTAGCCAGGTTCGACCGTCCCAAATGAATCTGACCGGAGCGCATCCGAGCCTGGCCGGCCCGCGTGTGGGTGCGGGCGTTCTCGGCTAGGAAGGCGTACTGGCCGAGAGCGGAGTCGATGCTGCCTCTCGTATCCGCAGAGCTGGCACGAGACCACACGACCTCGGCGGCCTGTCCGCTGCTCGGATATTCCTCGATCAGCCACCGCCGCAGCGTGCTCACCTGGTCGCTCAAGCCCTGGCGACGCCTCAGTTGGGCCCACAACTCCAGGTTACGCGCACCGATGGACACGTCATCCGCCGCCTCCCGGATCGCGCGGAACTCTTCAATCGCCGCTTTCTGGCGACCACGCACCGTACCCATGAGCCGCGCCCGTTCGACGCGCATCGGTAGTGGAGGCTCTACGCCCTCCTCTCGGGACATCGCCATCACACGGTCGTAGCCGCGCAGAGCCCGCCCTGCCATCTCCGGCTCGATCCAAAAGCCGCGCGATACGCAGCGTCAGTTCCCGGTCCGAACTACCCATGTCCGATAGCGAGACCGCAGCGCGGGCCTGGGACGCTCGGGGCGCGTTTTCGAGGCCCTCCAACAGCAGCCGTCGGGCCTCCATCGTGTCACCGGCCGCGAGGGTGAGGCGGCCCAACTCGACCGTCACGACGGCGCGACGACTCCCGCTGGCTCCGAGGCGAATGGCCTCGAAGGTCAT